>NZ_JADWYU010000388.1 GCF_016786325.1 Frankia nepalensis
AACCGCGTTCCCCAGCCAGCTCAGATACTGCTCCCACACCGGCTTGTCGAGGCCCAGCCGATGCTCGAGGTCCGCGACCTGGTCCGGGGTCGCGTTCTCCCCCAGCATGACGGCGGCGGCGGAACCAGGCGCCAAGCTTAATAACCCGACCGAGCCCATGGTGACCAGTAACACCACCAACAGGCTGCGGCCTAATCGTTGCGCGACAGTGAGCAGCATGCGGCTTGCATCCTCCATGGATGGCCGAGGGCGTGCGAGACGAGAGCGGACGGTGCCCAGAGCCGGGTGGCCACCCGGCACCCGCGGAACACCCCACCAGTCGGCGCCTGGACGCCTGGCTCGCGAGGCGGGCCACCCGCCATGCCGCGCTCGCGGCAGTCGACGTCGCGGGCTGGGGCTGATCTCGGCACCAACCCGCGGCGTGGCATAGCGGATCGCGCCTCCGCCGCCCGGCACCGGACACCGCGCGGCGGGGTCAGGCGCCGCGTGAAGTCAGCCCCGCGAGCCGTCCGGCCAAGGACACGAGACCCTCGGCTCCGGACACGCGCGGGACACGTCACCGGACCGGCAGGCCCCACACCGTGAGCCACGCCGCCCCCGTGTCCAGCACTTAACTTTGATGTCAGCGTCACATTAACGGTTCTATGCGACTTCTGCCACTAGCGAGTGGCAGGTCGGGCCAGCTTCCGGTGGTCCGACCCGGCAGATCAGGGACGGACGGCCCGCAGGAACAGGCGAACGGCGGCCTGGAGGTGGCGCTCCCGCTCGTCCGGGTCGCGCACGATCCCGAACGAGGCGAGCCGCGCGGGGCCGCCCGACACCAGCCCCAGGAAGAGGTCGGCGAGCCGGTCCGGGTCGTCGGCGAGCGCGATGGCGCCGCGCTCCGCGTGCCGGCGCAGCAGGTCGGCGACCAGCCGCCGGCGCCACCAGTTGCCGGTGCCGGAGTTCTGGATCATGCGGGCGAGCTCGGGGAAGCGGTCCGCCTGCGCGATCGCGATGCGGCTCATCTTCACCATCGACGGGTCGAGCGCGCGGCGCAGCGCCGCCCGGCCGATCGCGGCCAGCGCGCCCTCCAGGTCGTCGAGGTCGGGCGGCTCCGGCTCGGGCGCCGGCCAGTCCGGCCGGCCCATCGCCCAGCCGAAGACCGCGGTGAACACCGCGTCCTTGCTCGGGTAGCGAGCGTAGAGCGACGCCTTCGTGGTGCCCGCCGCCTGGGCGATCGCCTCCATCGACGTGCCCTCGTAGCCGTGGTCGAGGAACAGCCGCAGCGCGTGCTCGCGCACGTCCAGGTCGAGTCGGGCCGCCTGCTCCCGGGTGGGCCGGCCACCGCGGCGCGGCCTCGTCTCAGCGGGCGACGTCATGACCATCAGTCTGGCAGACCAGCGCAACAACTAGACGCAGGAGTCTGGTTAAAACTAGACTGGCTGGTGTAGTAAAAGCGCCGAGGGCCGCGTGCCCGCCGCGCGAGGTGAGGAGGCGGCCCCGTCACGCCGGGCGCCGACCTCCACAGACCTCCCAGCACCCATCGCAGAAGAGGGGCGTCATGTCCGTGACCACCAGCCAGCAGGCCGGCCTCGCCCCGGCGACCACGGCGGCGCTCGACGCCCGGTTCCAGGAGCGCCGGGCGCAGGTGCCGGTGCTCGCGCAGCGCGCGAAGGCCGAGGGCATCGAGGAGATCCGCTCCGCCGAGGACATGGTCGGGCTGCTTTTCCCCCACACGACCTACAAGAGCTACCCGGAGTCGATCGTCTCCCGGGGGCGGTGGAAGCAGTTGGGCCGTTGGCTCGACTCGGTCTCGACCTACCGGGTCGACGTCGACGTCGAGGGCGTCGAGGATCTCGACGGCTGGATCGCCCGGCTCGAGGAGCACGGCCACCTCGTCTCCAGCTCGTCGGGCACGTCCGGCAAGGCGTCGTTCCTCAACAAGACCGTCGCCGACCGCGAGGCATCCGGCCAGAACCTGCTCGACAGCCTGACCTGGCTCGGCATGCCGCCGGCGAAGGTGTGGCACGTCGTCCCGGTCGGCCCGGACACCGGCATCAGCTCCGCGATGTACATCCGCGACGTCTTCCTGAACAACTACCGCCGCGACGACGCGCTCCCCCTGCCGGAGTCGAGGCCGGTCACCGACCACCACAAGTACATGGCGCGGCTCGGCGCGATGCGCCGGGCGATCGCGGACGGCACCGCCTCCCCGGGCGAGGTCGCCGCCTTCGAGGCCGAGGGGGCCCGCAGGCAGGCCGACGTCGAGGAGCGGCTCCAGTACCTGGCCGAGCAGGTCATCGCCCACAAGGACGCGAACATCTTCTTCAACTCGATGTTCCCGCTGCTATATCGCCTCAACGAGATCCTGCGGGAGAAGGGCGTTGCGCCCGGCGACATCACCGGCACCAACGGCTTGCAGGTCGCGGGCGGGCTGAAGGGCATGACCCTGCCACCGGACTACCGCGAACGGATCTTCGAGCTGCTCAACATCCAGCCGAACCGCTTCCTGCACTACTACGCGATGCAGGAGGTCAACCTGCGCAGCGTGAAGTGCCTGGCGGGCCGCTACCACGTGCCTGCGGGCCTGGTCCTGTTCGTGCTCGACAAGTTCGGCGAGACGCTCGCGCCGACCTCCGACGGCCAGGCCGAGGGCCGAGCCGCCTTCTTCGACCTCTCGGTCGACGGCCGCTGGGGCGGGACCATCAGCGGCGACCAGATCGTCGCCGACTTCGGCGGCTGCCCGTGCGGCAGGCAGGGGCCGACCGTCTTCGAGGACATCACCCGCTACAAGGACCTTCCGGACGGCGACAAGATCACCTGCGCCGGCACGATGGACGCCTACGTCCGCGGCTTCATCGACAACTGAAGGAGCGGCACATGACCATCACCGAACCCACCGCCTCCCCCGCGTCTCCCTCGCCCGGCCTCGCCCCGTCCGAGCCGGCCAGGCCGAAGAAGCTGAAGGTCCCGCACGTCGTGCGCGGCAGGGTCGTCTGGGGCGAGGACGTCGAGTACGCCTCGCGCGACTTCGGCGTCCCGTTCGTGACGCCGCGGATCAACTTCAACGAGCTGATCACCCCGCGCACCGAGCAGGGCCCGGCCTTCGACGTCCCGCTGACCGACATCATCGACTACCTGGTCGAGGTCGCCCAGCACCTGGAACTGGAGCGCAACCCCTACCTGCAGGAGTCCCTCGAGCTCACCGCGCAGGTCAGCCAGATGCCCCGGCGGATGATCGAGAACACCTTCCGCCGGCCGGGCCAGTTCCTCACCCGGCAGTCGATGGAGTTCCGCCTCGAGAAGACGTTCCGCGACCCGCGGGTCCTCGACGGCTGGGTGGCGCACACCGACCCGCACGGCCGGACGACTCGGATCCGCGCGTTCCCGCCGCGGCTCGTGCACATGCTCGCCGGCAACTCCCCGTCCGGCGCCATGACCTCCATCGCCGACGCGGCGCTGGTCAAGGCCATCAACGTGTTCAAGCTGCCGTCGGCCGACCCGTTCACCGCCGTCGCCGTGCTGCGCACGATGGCCGACATCGACCCGGAGCACCCGGTACTGCGCTCGATGTCGGCGGTGTACTGGCGCGGCGGCGACGCCAAGGTGGAGAACGTCCTCTACCGGGCCCAGTACTTCGACAAGATCATCGGCTGGGGTGGCGGCGCCGCGATCAACAACATCATCAAGTACACCGGGCCGGGCTTCCACCTGGTCGCCTTCGACCCGAAGGTCTCCATGGCGATCATCGGCCGGGAGGCGCTCGCCGACGAGGAGACCATGCGCGAGGTCGCCGAGCTCGCGGCGACCGACGCGACGGTGTTCAACCAGGACGCCTGCCTCGCCGCCCGGCACATCGCCGTCGAGTGCGCCGACGACGACGAACAGCTCGAACGCCTCGACCGGTTCTGCGCGCTGCTGCGCGAGCGGCTGAACGTCGACCGCGAGTTCGCCAGCGCCATAGGGCCGGCCACACCCAGTGAGATCCGGGAGGCCGTCGAAGGCATGCGGTTCCTGGAGCCGGACTACCGGATCTGGGGGGAGTACGACGGCTCCGGCCTCGTCGTCCGCTCCCCCGAGCCGGTCGACTTCCACCCGACGAACAAGACCGTCAACGTCGTCCCGGTCGCCTCGCTGCGGGAGGCGACGCAGTTCGCGAACGTGGCGACGCAGACCGTCGGCGTCTACCCTCCGGAACGCAAGGCCGAGATTCGCGACCTGCTCGCCACGGCGGGCGTGCAGCGAGTCGTCAGGCTCGGCAGCGCCATGACCGGCACCATGGGCAACCCGCACGACGGCATGTACCCGCTGCACCGGTTCGTCAACTGGGTGGCCGATGACGACGCCTAGCGCGACCGTCGGCGAGGCCGGTTCCGGAGGCGGAGCTAGCGCGCCCGCGGCCCCGATGGCATCCCCTCCGGAAGCACCGCCGAAGGGGATGCCGTCGGCTGCGGCGGTGCCCCCACCGGCCTGGGTACACGGGGACGCCACGACGCTGCGCCAACGGGTGCTCGGCCGCTCCGGCATCCGGGTCAGCGAGCTGGCCCTCGGCACGATGACGTTCGGCACCCGGGCCGGCTGGGGATCGGAAGAACGCGTCTGCCGCGAGATCTACGCCGCCTTCCGGGAAGCCGGCGGGACCTTCGTCGACACGGCGAACAACTACGCCGCCGGCGAGAGCGAACAGATCGTCGGCCGGCTCGTCGCGTCCGAGCGCGACGCCGTCGTCGTCGCCTCGAAGTTCACCCTGCCGACGAACCCGGCGGACCCGAACTCGGGCGGGTCCAGCCGCAAGACCCTGCGGCACACGGTCGAGACCACGCTGCGCCGCCTCGGCACCGACTACCTCGACCTGCTCTGGACGCACGCCTGGGACCGCAACACGCCGGTCGAGGAGACGCTGCGGGCGCTCGACGACCTGGTCCGCGCGGGCAAGGTGCTCGCCGTCGGCGTGAGCAACATGCCCGCCTGGGTCGTGGCGCGCGCCGCGACGGTGGCGTCGCTGCGTGGCTGGACACCGCTCGCGGCGGTGCAGGTGGAGTACTCGCTGCTGGCGCGGACGGCCGACCGGGAGCTGCTGCCGATGGCCGACGAGCTCGGCCTGGCGGTGGCGGCCTGGAGCCCGCTCGCGCGCGGCCGCCTCGCCAGGCGGGCGCCGGGCGGCGTCGCGGTGCCGGCCGCGCAGGCACGGGCCGCCGAGGCGTTGGCCGAGGTGGCCGCCGAGCTGGACACGACCCCGGCCCGGGTGGCGATCGCCTGGGTCAGGGCCCACGGCCTCATCCCGGTCCTCGGCGCGAGCAGCGCGCGGCAGCTGCGCGACAGCCTCGGCGCCGCCCGCCTCGTCCTGCCCCCGGCCCAGCTCGCCTCCCTCGACGCGGCCAGCGAGATCCGCCTCGGCTACCCCCACGAGTTCCTCCGCGACCGCTGCCCCACCCTCGCGCCACCACCGGTGTGACGCGGCCCCGCGGTCACGGAACACGCGGTGCCCTCATCCGGCGAACGACCCAGACCCGCCAGGCCTAGAAGACGGCGGAGGTGGTGTTGCGGCCGCCGTTGACGCCGATGATCTGGCCGGTGACGTAGCTCGCCTCGTCGCGGCAGAGGAAGGCGCAGGCGGCGGCGATGTCCTCGGACTGGCCGCCGCGGCGGACCGGGGTGCGGGCGATGACGGCGTCGAGGCCGCCGGGGCCGAGGCGGCCCTTGGCGGCGTTGCGCTCGGTCATCGGGGTGATGATGAATCCGGGCGGGATCGTGTTCACGGTGATCCCGTGCTCGCCGAGCTCCAACGCCAGGGACTTCGTGAAGGTGATGACGCCGCCCTTGGAGGCCGAGTAGTGCGTCATGAGGGGCTGGCCACCCTGGGCGCTGGACGACGAGATGGTCACGATCCGCCCCCAGCCGGCCTCGATCATGTCGGGCACGACGGCCTGGCAGGAGTGGAACGTGCCGGTGAGGTTGATGTCGATCAGGGACTGCCACTGCTCGGCGGTGATGTCGAGGAACCGGCGGAAGCCCTCCTTGCCGGCCGAGGTCACCAGGATCGTGGCCGGGCCGAACAGACTTTTGATCTCGGCGACGCCCCGGTCGATCTGCTCCCGGCTGGAGACGTCGACGGTCACCGCGTGCGCCTCACCGCCGGCGGCCCGGATCTCCTCGGCGACCGCCTTGGCGTTCGCGTCGCTCAGGTCGAAGATGCCGACCTTCGCGCCGTCGGCGGCGAGGCGCAGCGCGCAGCCGCGCCCGATACCCGATCCGCCGCCGGTGACGATGGCGACCTTGCCGGCCAGGCTGTCGCTTGCTGCCGCGGTCATCTGCGCGTGGTTCCCTTCGGTGCGGGCTCGGTTCGGTGCGGGCTCGATGGGTGACGGCTCTGTCGGTGGCGGCCGGGCCCTGGGCGACGGCCTCCTCGCCGACGAGGGTGACGGGGTGTATCAGGCAGCGGAAGCAGCCGACCCTGGTCGGGGTGCCCACTCGAGCAGGGCGCGGGCCGGCCCCCGCGCCAGCGGCTGGTGCCGGCCCGCCGAGGTTCGCCCTGTCTCGACACAGGGCATGATCGCCGTTTCTGCCCCGGAGAGGTCGTGACCTGACCATGTCCGCGACCTCCCCAGCGCGCTATCGGCGATCATGCGCAGCAGGCCGACCTCGGCGGTCGCGACACTAGGCGGTGGTCGACTGACGGCGGGCCACAGCCGCCAGCATGTCGTCGTCGATGTCGACGTCGAACGAGCGCAGCAGGTACGCGAGCGACTCGTACGCGCCGACCGTGAAGATCACATCCAGGATCTGCTTCACCTCGAGCTTGTCCGCGAGGACGGCCCAGGTCTCGTCACCGATCTTGCCGTCGCCGACCAGCTCGTCGACGGAGCGCAGCAGCGCCGCGTCCAGCGGGTCCCACAGCGGGGCGTCCGGGCCGAGCGCGATCCGCTGGATCTCCTCGTCGGACAGGCCGGCGTCGCGCCCGAGGAAGGTGTGCTGCAGCCACTCGTAGCCCGCCCCGCGGGCCGCGGCGACCCGCAGCACCAGCAGCTCGCGCTGGCGGGGCGTCAGGGTGCTCGTCGACAGGATGTGGCCGTTGAAAGTGAAGAACGCCTGGGCCAGCGTCGTGTGGTACGCGTAGATCCCGAGCGTGTTCAGGGCCTTGGAACGGCCCTCGGGGGACAGCTTCGCGGGCGCCCCCGGCGGCTCGAGCGCGGCCAGCACCTGCCGCATCTCCTTGGGCCACTGCTTCAGCGGGAGCGGCTCGATTCGTGCCATATCGGTAAGTCCCCTGTGTCGTGATCGTCCAGCTGGCGAGGTCGGCCTCCCCAGTCTTTCGCGGGGTGGGTCGCCGCGTCGACCGAAGCCATGCCAGGGGACGGCACGGTCATCGGGACAGACAGACCCGGCCGGTGCCGGCGTCACCATGTCGACGGGGCTGGTCAACATGGCTTCGCCGGCACCGGCCAGGGCCTCGTCGGCCCGCGAGGGGCCGGGGGCTGGTCCCGAGGTCCGACGGCCCGTCAGGGACCGGTTCAGACCGCGGGGGCGAGCACGTTGGAGATGTGCGCGGCACCCGCGTCCGGCACGCGCGGCTGGCGCCACGCCTCCACCGGGAACGAGATGGTGCACAGCGAGTAGTAGAGGAGGAGCAGGTTGAAGGCATCCTCGGAAAGCTCTTCGAGCTCGAACTTGTCGAGGTAGGTCAGCGCGTCCTGGATGCGCGGGAAGACCGCGTCATAGAACGCCTGCATCTCGTCCATGTTCGAGGCGTACCGCTTGGCAAACCGGGCGTCCTCGGTGTCGAGGCACCAGTCGGTGAACGGCTCCAGGTCCGCGAAGTCCGCGGGCAGCTTGGCCACGGGTCTCTCCTTCTCAGCTCGGCCGGGCGTCAGACCAGCGCCGGGGACGGCTTGGCGCCGGGGGTCGTCTTGACGTACTCGGCGCAGAACGCGCGCGCGGTCTGGTGCAGGTGGCGCAGCAGGATCTCCTGGTCGTTCAGCGGGAACTCGCTGACCGCCCGCGACTCGAGCATGGTCTGGGTCGCTTCCAGGGTGTTGGCGTCCTGCAGGCCGTACTCCTTGAACGTCGCCGCCGCGAGCTCCTGGCGCAGCCGCTCGGTCGCGTTCTTCGGCGGGGCGAAGTACAGCGCCGCCTCGAAGGTGTGCCGGTTCACCGCGGTCGGCCAGTAGTGGTACGTGAGGTACCAGCCCGGCTCCCAGACCAGGATCATGAAGTTCGGGAAGAACACGAACGAGTCCACGCCCCAGGCCTTGTGCCGGGCGGGGTTGAGCGACGGCGGCAGCTCGATGTCGAACGGCTTGTCCCACGGGCCGAACAGGCCGGTGCGCAGCTCCCGCTCGATCGGCTTGACCATATTCGGGTCCTTCGGCGGGGACATGCCGCCCCAGCTCGAGACCATCGAGTGCGGGCCCTCGATCTGGTAGTACAGGGCCTCGTAGCCGTACTGCTGCAGCTTGCGGGACTCCTCGGCGACCGCCTGGCGGTTGTGCAGCACCGGCGCGTGGTAGAACTCCGCGAACGCGTCGATGAACAGCTTCCAGTTGGCGCCGATGTCGGACTTGTACTTGAAGACCGACGTCATCTCGCCCCAGGGGTAGCCCTCGAGGCCGGCCGCGAGCGGGCCGAGGTACTCGACGAGGGACTCGGTGCCCTCCTTGTCGAAGTTGATGAAGATGAAGCCCTGCCAGATCTCCAGACGGACGTCGGCCAGGCTGTACTTCGCCTTGTCGAGGTCGAAGAACTCGGACTCCTGCTGCACGAACGTGCAGGCGCCGCCGAGGTCGTACCGCCAGGCGTGGTACTTGCAGGTGAACTGCCGCGCCGTGCCCGAGACCTCCTCGCGCGGGAAGTCCTGCCACACCAGCTTGTTGCCGCGGTGGCGGCAGACGTTGTGGAACGCCTTGATGCCGTCGGCGGCCCGCACGATGATCACCGAGGATCGGGCGGCGTCGATCTCCTTGGTGAAGTAGCTGCCCACCTTCGGCAGCTGCTCGACCCGGCCGACGTTCAGCCACGTCTTACCGAAGATCGCCTTGCGCTCGAGCTCATAGTGCTCGGGCGAGATCGAGTCCTCGTACGAGGCGTCCGCCGTGCTCAGGTCGGGGTAGTGCTGCGTCCAGCTGCCCTCAGCTGGCTTCGGGAAGTGCGCCATGTCGTGCGGTCCTTTCCGTACCCGGACAGGTGGCCATGATAGCAGTGCTCTCCGGGCACGAGAAGACCATTCTCACTGGGGCGATGTCAACCTTCCCGCGAACCCGCGGGTCCCACACACCATCCGGGCGACCAGGCCACCACCCTGCGCCCGGCCATCAGCCATACCCCATACAACATCGACCGAAAGTCGCAAGAGAATAACAATCAGTAGTCACGTTGCCGAACGATCCGGCCCCAGCTGGCTCGGTGGCCGCGGTCGGCACGGACGCTGGCCGCTCGCGGTCGTCGGCGGCAACGCGCGCGGGAAAGCTCACGGGAAGGAGCGCGGGAAGGAGCGTCTCGTCGCCCCTTCCTCGCCACGACGCGGCGCTGGCTGGCGCGCTCGCGCCGCCTCAGCGAACGTCCGCCTCGCCAGCCGCGCCCAGGAAAATCGCCGGCCCCGCCCATAAAACAAGATCAGTCAGACGTGCCGCCCGTGACGCGGAACGTCTGACTGATCTCCCGACCGCCGTTCTCGTACGAGCGAACGTCGCCGGGCGCGGCAGTAAGCAGTGGCACGCGGACGGCGGCGAGGATGCCCTGGTAGCCGGTGCAGCGGCAGAAGTTGCCGGACAGGCCCTCGCGGATCTCCTCGTCGGTCGGCGTGGGGTTGTCCCGCAGCAGCGCCGTTATCGACATGACGAAGCCCGGCGTGCAGAAGCCGCACTGCAGGCCGTGGCAGTCGCGCAGCGCCGCCTGGACCGGGGAGAGCGTGCCGTCGGCCGCGGCGATGCCCTCGACCGTCGTCACCGACAGGCCGTCGGCCTGGACGGCGAACATCAGGCACGACCGGACCGCGACACCGTCGACCAGCAGCGTGCAGGCACCACAGGCGCCGTGCTCGCAGCCCAGGTGGGTGCCGGTGAGGCCGCAGCGCTCGCGCAGGAAGTCGGCCAAAGTCATCCGCGGCTCGGCGGTCTGTTCGACCGTCTCGCCGTTGACGGTCAGCCGGACTGTCAGCTCGGTCATGGACGTGCCCCCACTGCCGCTCGTTGTCCGATTGCCTCGTTGCTCGCCGCCGCCCAGGCCCGCGCCACCATCGCCGCGCCGACCCGGATCCGGTAGTCCGCCGAGCCCTGCAGGTCGGCGGGGACGTCCTCCAGCCCGCTCATCGCGAGGCGGCCGAGCTCCGCCGCGTCGAGCTCGTCGGCGCGCTGGCCGACGGCGGCGGCTTCCGCCCCCGAGGCGCGCAGCGGGGTCGAGCCGAGCCCGAGCAGGCCGATCGCGGCCCGCGCGACCCGCTCGTCGGCGTCGAGCGCGACGCCGCCGCCCGCGCCCGCGACCGCGAAGTCGCCGGACCGCCGGGCGAACTCCTCGACCGCGAACCCGCTGCGCGCGCCCCACACCGGGAACCGGACGCCGACGAGCAGCTCGTCGGGCTCCAGCGCCGTGCTCCACAGCCCGGTGAAGAAGTCGGCCGCGGGGATGACCCGATGGCCGCCGGCGGCCGAGACCGCCTCGATCTCGGCGTCGAGCGTGAGCGCGACGACCGGGTACTCGCCGGCCGGGTCGGCGTGCGCGACGGAGCCGCCAAGCGTCCCCCGGTTGCGGATCTGGAAGTGCCCGATCAGCGGCGTGGCCCGCGTGAGCAGCGGGACGGCCCTGGCCACGTCGAGGTCGGCCCCGACGGCGGTCTCCGTCGTGCCCGCGCCCACCCGCAGGTAGCCGTCCGCCGCGGTGACGCCCCGCAGCTCGGTGAGCCGGGAGATGTCGACGACGTGGTCGAAGTAGGCCAGCCGCAGCGAGAGCATCGGGACGAGGCTCTGGCCGCCGGCGAGCACCTTGGCCTCGTCGCCGAGCTCGGCGAGCAGCGCGGTCGCCTCGTCGAGGCTGCCGGGTCGGTGATATTCGAACGGCGCGGGCTTCATCCGGCCCTCCACACGGTGCTTGCCATTGGGGTCTGGGTCATCGAGGGTTCGCTTCTCCTACGCCGGGGCGACCGTCAGCCGACGACGAGCGGCAGGGTCTCCCAGCCGCGCACCGTCGAGGTCTGGGCGAGCTTGGCGCTGTCCCAGTCGACCTCCCAGCTCGGGAACCGCCTGAGGATTTCGTCCATGGCGACCCGCCCCTCCAGCCGGGCGAGCGCCGCGCCCAGGCAGTAGTGGCCGCCGAGGCCGAAGGTCAGCTGCTGGCTGATCCGGCGCCGGATGTCGAACGCGTCCGGGTCGGGATACTGCTCCTCGTCCCGGTTGGCGGCGGCGGCGACGAACAGGATCGCGGAGCCCGCCGGAACCGTCTGTCCGTGGAACTCCACGTCCTGGGTCACGTAGCGGCCGATGAAGGGGCCGGGCGGCTCGAACCGCAGGATCTCCTCGATGGCGCCCGGGATCAGCGACGGGTCGGCGACCAGCTCGGCGCGCGCCGCGGGGAAGCGGGCCAGCGTGGAGCCGATCCAGCCGATGAGCCGGCCGGTCGTCTCGTTGCCCGCGCCCGCCACGACGGTGACGTAGGTCAGCACCTCGTCGCGGGTGAGCGTGCGGGTCTGGCCGTTCTCGTCGGTGAACTCGGCGGTGAGCAGGTCGGTCATCAGGTCGTCCGACGGGTTCTCGCGACGCCAGTCGACGTACTCGCCGAAGGTCTCGCCGGACAGGATCGCGCCCTCCGAGAAGTCCATCTGGCCGCCGTCCTCGGTGCGCAGCTTGCCGTCCGCTAGGTCCCGGATGCCGGCCTGGTCTGCCTCCGGGATGCCGAGCAGCATGCCGATCACCCGCATCGGCATCTCGGCGCCGACGGCCTCGATGAGGTCGAACCGCCGCTCGCCGACCAGGGGGTCGAGGGCACGCACGCAGAAGTCGCGCACCTTGGGCTCCAGCTGCGCGATCCGCCGCGGAGTGAAGACGCGCGACAGCAGCTTGCGGTGGATGTCGTGGATCGGCGGGTCCTCGAAGATGAGCGTGCCGGGCGGAATCTCGATGCCCGACTGGATGAGCTCCAGGATCCCACCCTTGGCGGAGGAGAATGTCTTCCAGTCCGGCAGGCCGCGCTCACAGTCGGCGAACCGGCTGACGGCGTAGAAGTTGTACTTCTCGTTGTAGTAGAGCGGGGCCTCCTCCCGCAGCCGCCGGTAGGTCGGGTACGGGTCGGCGGCGAACGCCGGGTCGTAGGGATCCCAGTACACGGCGGTGCTGGTGGTGGTCACGGGGCAACCTCCGGCGGTCGCGGCTCGGCAAAGGATCCGAAGAGGGCTCGGGGCGGTACGGGGCGGCCGCCCGGTCCGCCCCGAGGAGGAGACGGCGGCCGCGGCTGTCCGGCGGCCGGCCCGGGCGGCCTGGGCGGCGGTCTCAGCCGGTGGACGCGCGCACCGCCAGGTAGACGGCCAGGACGACGACCCCGGCCACGGCCAGGATCGGGATGGCTCGCTTGGCCAGCGGCCACGCGACCACCCCGATCAGCCCGACCGGGGCCGACGCGGGGGCGGGCGGGGCCGACGCGGCAGGGGCTGGCACGGCAGGGGTCGACGCGGCCAGCACTGTCGCCGGGCTGGCCTCGGTGGCCGTGGGGCCCCCCGCCCGCCGGGCCGGGCCCCCGGGGGG
>NZ_JADWYU010000389.1 GCF_016786325.1 Frankia nepalensis
CGCCCTGGCCGCCAGCGCGCGGTAGGTGACCGCGGCGTACCCCTCGTCGAGCATCAGCCGTTCGGCCCGGTCCAACAAGGTGGCGCGGGTCTTCGACGTCTGGGCGCCGACCCGCCGAGGTGCCGTCATCTGGGGCCTTTCGGGACGGTGGCCTGCCCGCCGCCTTACACCCGGCGGCTGTCCGTGAACGAATTTTCCGGCATACTACGCGCCGCGGGCCATCGCGGGGCGGCGACAAGCGGACCTGCCCGGCGTGATTACCCGGGTTGCCCAGGCTCGTCCACGCGCAGTGGCTCGCGCCACTATGCCCGCGCCACCATGCCCGCGGCGCTCGGCCACAAGCAGGTCCACCGCGGGGGCGACATCGCCGCCGCCGGCAGCGGAGACGACAGCGCAATACGATCGTATAATTGGCGGGGCGGCGACGTCGGCGCGTAGCCCGCGCCGGTCTGCCTCCAGCAGCGGTCCCGGAGCCGAAGGAGAATTCTGTGCGGATCGGCCTGACCGGCGGCGGCTCGACGCCCGACAAGATCGTGGAGCAGGCGCGGCGGGCGGAGGCAGACGGCTTCAGCGCCCTGTGGTACGCGAGCAACGTCACCGGTGACCCACTGGTCGCCATGGCGCTGGCCGGGCGGGAGACATCGGCCATCGAGCTGGGAACCGCCGTCCTGCAGACCTACCCGTGCCATCCGCTCCTGCAGGCCAACCGGGCCGCCTCCGTCGTCGCGGCGATGGGCCGGCCCGGTTTCACGCTCGGCATCGGCCCGTCCCACGAGCCGCTGATCCGCGACGTCTACGGCCTGTCCTACGACCATCCCGGCCGCAGCACCGAGGAGTACCTGACCATCCTCACCGCCCTGCTGCGCGGTGCGGACGTCGACGTCAAGGGCGAGGACTGGTCGACCCGCAGCGCGGGCGGAAGGATGACCACGCCCGCCCATCCGATCCCCGTCCTGCTCGCGGCGCTGGGCCCGCGCCTGCTGCGCGTCGCCGGCGAGACCGCCGACGGCGCCGTGCTCTGGATGGCCCCGCCAAAGGCCATCGAGGCTCACATCGTCCCGAAGCTGCGCGCCGCGGCCGCCGCGGCCGGACGGCCCGACCCCCGGGTCGTCGCGGGGCTCCCGGTCGCCGTGCACGACGACCTGGCGCAGGCGCGCGCCGCCGCCGCGGCGTCCGCCGTCTCCTACGGTGGGATGCCGAACTACCAGCGGGTCCTCGCCCTGGGCGGCGTCGAGGACGCCGCCGGCGCGGCCATCGTCGGCTCCGAGGCCACCGTGGCCACCCAGCTCCAGGGCCTGCTCGACGCCGGTGCCACCGACATCTGGGCCGCGGTCTTCCCCGTCGGCGACACCCGCGAGGCCCGGTCCGCCTCCGTACGCCGCACCACCGACCTCCTCCGCGAGCTGGTCGGCTGACAGGCCCAGGCCCCACGACCTTGGCGTCCGTCCTGGGTGGCCAGTCCCACGGCCGAAGACCCAGGAGACGACCCGGGCCGGCCGCCCGCGTGCGCGCGGCGGCCGGGCCAGACCCTTCGGGTTACTTCAGCAGAGTGCCAGCGTCGACGGGGAGGGTGACGCCGGTGATGAAGCGGCTGTCGTCGGAGGCGAGGAAGAGAACCGCGTTGCTGATGTCCTCGGGCTCGACCCACGGGGTCGGCAGGATGTGCATGCTCTGGGAGATGGGCGCGAAGTCCTCGACGGTCGGGTTCTCCAGGTCGGGGCGGAACAGGCGGAAGGTGCCGTCGTTGATCGCCATCGGGGTGTTGACCTGGGTGGGGTGCAGCGAGTTGACCCGGATGCTGTACTTGCCGAGCTCCATCGCCAGGGTGCGCATGATGCCGACCACGCCGTGCTTGGCGGCGGTGTAGTGGCCGACGTTCGGGAGGGCCCGGAGCCCGCCGACGGAACTGGTCAGGATGATCGAGCCACCGCGGCCGCCCGCGATGATGTGCGGGGTCGCCACCCTGGTGGTCAGGAAGACACCGGTCAGGTTGACGTCGATCATCTGACGCCAGGTCTGCTCGCTCATCCGGTGGAGCTTGGCGCCGTTGCTGCCCAGGCCCGCGTTCGCGCAGACGATGTCGAGGCGGCCGAACCTCGCCACCCCCTCGTCCACGGTGGCCTGCAGGACGTCGAAGTCGCGGACGTCGCCCTCCACCGCGTAGATGCGCCGGCCGGTCTTCTCGACCAGGCGCACCGTCTCGGCCAGGTCCTCCGGCGTCGACATCGGGAACGCCGCGTTCTCAAGCTGCTTGCAGACGTCGATGGCGATGATGTCGGCGCCCTCCCGCGCCAGCGTCAAGGCGTGGCTGCGGCCCTGGCCGCGGGCGGCGCCGGTGATGAACGCGACCTTGCCGTCGACCCGTCCGGGCATAGCTCTCTCCTTCTGACGTACGCGACAACCCAAGATCATGCTGAGCGATCGACCAGCAGGTCTGGTCGGGTATGTCTAACACCCAGGCCACGACCGATCAAGGGATGCCGAGTCGGGACGCCATGCCCCACGGCGCCGCGCCGGGCTCGCGGCGCCGAGGTCACATCGGCCTAAGTCACGCCCGGCCGGCGTCACGCCGGCCGGGCGTGGACCAGCCGCCAACGGCTGGCGGCCGACGACCGGCGGCCGACGGCTGGCGGCTGGCGGCTGGCGGCCGACGGCCGACGGCTGGCGATCGAGAGGTGGGCAGGCCCACGGCCGCGCCCGGGCGGCCGGCTCAGCCGAGCACCGGCTCCCAGATGCGGCGGGAGGCGGCCACGGGGTCGGCGACGACCGAGCTTGGCACGTCGAAGCGGCGGGCCAGGCCCCCTTCGGGGCCCTCGGGTCCCGCGGACTGGTACTCGGGCCAGCCCGGGTCGCCGTCCGTCGCGAAGCCGACCCAGGCCGCGCGGATCTCCTTCGACAGCGGGGCGGCCTCGGCCGGTGTCGGGCTGCCGAGCAGCAGGTCCGCCATCCCGCCGGCCAGGTTGCCGAAGGTCAGCGGGACGTCGAGGCCGTGGCAGGAGCGCAGCGCGCCGCCGAGCGCCGGCGACGCCCACGCGAACTCGTAGCAGAAAACGCGCCCGGGGTGGCGTCGGGCGCACCACAGCGACGGCATCCGGAAGACCGCGTCAGTCATGATCAGCGTATGCAGGTCCAGGTCGCCGAGGCCCGGGTAGGCGGCCCGGTAGGCGGCCAGGGCGGCGGGCGGCAGTCCCACCTCGGCCACGGTCGCGGCGGGGTCCGCCTCCGCCCGGCCCTCCAGCAGGGTGAACAGCTGGAACTCGTCGCGGGTGAAGCCGACGACGAGGTCCACCTCGCCGCGCAGCCGCTCCCACGGCCGGGCCGGCACCAGCTCGCCGTCGAGGACCGGCGCGTACGGCGTGACCTGGCCGGGGACCGCCTGCGCGCCGTGGATGGCCTCGGCCGGGATGCCCGCGAAACCGTCAGCCGTGGGCTCCACTCCCAGCGCGGCGGCGATCCGCGCGGTGGTCGCGAGCGCCGTGGCCTCGTCCACCACCACGCCGGCGACGCTCTGGGCGATGGCCCGGCGGAACAGGCCACGGCCGGCGTCGGAGGCGACGAGGCAGGCGGTCGAGGTGGCGCCGGCCGACTGGCCGAAGACCGTGACGTTGCCCGGGTCGCCGCCGAAGCGGGCGACGTTGTCCTGGACCCAGCGCAGCGCGGCCAGTTGGTCGCGCATCCAGCGATTGGCCGGCTTGCCGGGCAGCTGGCCGAAGCCCTCGAGGCCTACCCGGTAGTTCAGGCTCACGACGACGACGCCGGCGCAGGCGAGCACCGCGCCGGCGTAACCGGGCTGGGTGCTCGACCCGAGGATGAACGCGCCGCCGTGGAGCCAGACGAGCACCGGCAGGCCCGCGGCCCCCGGATCCGGTGTCCAGACGTTCACGCTCAGGCAGTCGTCGCCGTCGCCGGGCGTCCACAGCGGCTCGGCCGAGCCGACGAACGCCGGCTGCGGCACGCCAGGGCTGAACCGGGTCGCCTCCCGCGTCCCGTCCCAGCGCTCCGGCGCGCGCGGCGCGTCGAACCGCGCTCCCCCGGTGATCGGCGCGGCGTACGGGATGCCCTTGAAGACGTGGATGCCGTCGGCGGTCCGCGCGCCCCGCACGGCGCCATGGCTGGTCAGGACGGTCGGCGCCTCGCGCGGCATCGCGAACCTCCGGGGGTTTTCGGGCCGTTCTGGCACGAGTCTCGCCGGATTGCGCCGAGTACGCCACGTTGAGATACCAGGCCCTGGGCGCACGGGGCCGGCGACCGGGCTACGAGGCTTCCCGCGGATCAGCTTCCGCCGCCCCGGACGCCGATCCGCGTACACAACCGGCAGTGAGGCCCGCCCCGGTCCGGTCTCCCAGGCAGATCACCAGATCCGTACGAAGTTCCGGGACAAAACGTGCAGAAACCGCCGAACAGCGCACACATCCGACGATCAAGGAAGGAGCCAGGCACCCCGCGAGCCAGTGATCATCAGATGTGTGCGCGAATCGGCGGTCAAGTGGCCCCGGCAAGATCAGGCGAGGGACCTCAGGCGACTGGGCTAGCGGGCGACGTAGCCGCCGTCGACCGGCATCGCGACGCCGGTCATGAACGAGGACTCGTCGCTGGCCAGGAACAGCGCCGCGGCGGCGAGCTCGCTGGGCATCGCGAAGCGGGCCATCGGGTTCGGCACCTTGATGTTCTCCGGCGGCGCGGACGCCTGCGCGGCGGCCATGCCCGTCCAGGTCATCCCCGGGCAGACCGCGTTGACCCGGATGCCGGACTTCGCGTAGTCCAAGGCCGCGGACTTGGTGAGCAGGACGACGCCGCCCTTGGCCGCCGAGTAGCCCGCCTTGTCCTTCCAACCGACCATGCCGGCGTTCGACGCGGTGTTGATGATCGAGCCGCCCCCGTTGCGGAGCATCTCGGGAACGGCGTACTTGATGCCGAAGAAGACGCCCTTGATGTTCACCGCGAGCAGCCGGTCGAGCGTCTCCTCGTCGAGTTCGTGAACCGGGCCGAACGGGCCGGAGATGCCGGCGTTACTGAAGAGCACGTCGAGCTTGCCGAACTCGCGCACCGCCGTGCCGACCATGTTCTCGACCTCGGCGCCGACGGCGACGTCCACCTGGACCGGCACCGCGTTCGCGCCGATCTCGGCCGCAGTCTCCTTCTCCGAGCCGTTGAGGTCGGCGCAGACGACCTTGGCGCCCTCCTGGGCGAACAGCAGCGCCGAGGCCTTGCCGATGCCGGAGCCGGCACCGGTGACGATCGCGACCTTCCCGTCCAGCCTTCCCACGGTTCCTCCCACGACGTCGATGTCCGAACGGTCGATGTTCGAAGGCGACGAGCGGGCGGGCCGGCGGCCGCCGGCCCGCCCGGGCCGCTCAGGTGTTGCGGCCGCCGTTGACGCCGATGATCTGGCCGGTGATGTACCCGGCCTCCTCCCGGCACAGGAACGAGGTGGCCGCGGCGATGTCCTCGGGCTTGCCGGGGCGGCGGACCGGGGTGCGCTCGGCGTGGATGTCGACGCTCCCGCCGAGCATTCCGCGCCGCTCCGACTCGCGCAGCATCGGCGTGTCGACGAAGCCCGGCGGGATCGTGTTCACCGTGACCCCGTGCTCGCCGAACTCCAGCGCCAGCGACTTGGTCATGCCGATCAGGCCGGCCTTGGAGGAGACATAGTGCGCCATGTACTGCTGGCCGCCCTGGGCGCTGGACGACGAGATGTTCACGATCCGGCCCCAGTGGGCCGCGATCATGTCCGGCAGCACCGCCTGGCTGAGGTAGAACGGCCCGGACAGGTTGACCGCGAGCGTCTTGTTCCAGGACGCGTCGCTGATCTTCAGGAACTCCCGGAAGCCGGTGACGCCCGCGTTGTTGACCAGCACGAGCACCGGGCCGAGGGTCTGCCGGATGCTCTCGATGGCGGCGTTCACCTGCCCCCGGTCGGACACGTCGACGTCGCCGAAGGCAACCGCCTCGTTGCCCGCCTCGGTGATCTCCTCCACGACCTGCTTGGCCGTGTCGGCGTTGAGGTCCAGCACCGCGACGGCGAAGCCGTCCGCGGCGAGCCGGTGCGCGACGGCCCGCCCGATGCCCGATCCACCGCCGGTGACGACCGCCGTCTTTCGCTCGGTCACTGTGCCGAACCTCCCTTGGTCCTGGGTTGCCGATGATCGGCCCTGGGGCCCGGGCCCGCGGGCCGCGCCGCAAGGCGCGGCGGGCACGGGCCCGGGCCCCGATGACCTGCTGCCCGAGGCGATGCTGCCCGAGACGGCGTCGTATGGGCCAACGTTGTACGAGGTGACGCTGTAGAAGACGACGTCGTAGGAGACGACGTCGCGCGAGACAGCCGCCTCGTCGCCGTGCTAGGCGATCGCCTCGTCGCCGGCGATGGACGTGCGGTGCATCAGCCGGTGGGAGCTCTCACCGTAGGGCAGCGCCCGGTGCAGCATCCCCGTGTTGTCCCAGATGACAAGGTCACCGCGCCGCCACTTGTGGCGAACCACAAACTCCGGCTGGGTCGAGGCGGCGAGCAGCCGGTCGAGCAACGCCAGCCCCTCGTCCGCGGGCCTGCCGACGACCTCGCCGGCGGTCGAGCCCAGCAGCATCGACGTACGGCCGCTGCGCCGGCTCCAGACGAGCGGATGCTCCCTGGACGGGATGCGGTCCCAGGCCGCCCTCTCCTGGGGGGCGGGGTCCGGGTAGACCTTCAGCTGGGACGCGGCGAAGCTGTGCACCACTCGCTGGCCCGCGAGCTCGGCCTTCTCCTCGTCGGAGAGGGCGTCGTACGCGGCATAGGTGTTGGCGAACTCGGTGTCGCCGTCGTCGTCGACGGAGACCGCCCGCGCGGTGAGCAGCGTGTACTTGTCCGGAAACACGTCGGTGGAACCGTCGAAGTGCCACCAGAACGTCGCCTCGCGATACGCCGCCATCTTGCTCTTCGACGCGTCCCGGGTGATCGCCTGAACCTCCGGGTGGCCCTTGACAGAGCCATGCCGCGGCGGCACGACCTCGCCGAGCATCCGGCTGAACGCGACGAGGTCCTCGTCGGCGACGTCCGCCTCGCGGTAGATCACGACGCCACGCTCGTCGAGCGCGGCCACGGTGTCGGCCGCGACCGCCTTGTCCACCAGCGCGGAGCCGGCGAGCCCGGTGATCTCGACGCCCGTGGTCGGCGTGATCGGGGTGGTGGTGATGGCCATGGGTGTCTCGGTCTCCCCCGCCGGCCCTAGATGGCCGGCTCGACGGCCGTGTTGAAGAACGCGGCGCCCGAGTCGGGGATGCGCGGCTGCTTGAAGATGTTCACCGGGTACGACACCATGATCATCGAATAGAGCAGGTGCATCAGTCGGGTCTCGGCCTCCGGCAGGTCGTTCACGTCGAACCCGTCGAGGTACTCGATCGCCTCCTCGGCGACCGGCGCGATCGCGTCGTAGAACTCCTGCAGCTCGTCGATGGTCTTCGACAGCCGCTTCTCGTACCGCTCCGGCCGGGTGGCCAGCGCCCAGTCCTCGACCCAGGGCTCCAGCGCGCTGAACTTCTCCGGGAGGGTGCCCGTGGTGGTCATCGTCTTCCGCTCCCTTACTTCTCGGTGCCGGCCTGACGGGGTTCCTGCCGGATCGGCGAAGCCGATCTGGGAGGTCGTGCGGCGACCGCGCTCCGGACGACGTGGTGGAACTGGCGGATCATCAGCTCCATGTCGGACAGGTGGTACTCGGAAAGCGCCTGCTGGCTGATGGCCGAGTAGGTGGCCTCCACCGTGTTCGTGTCCTGCATGGCGAACTCGATGGTGCTGTCGACGACCAGTTCCTGGGCGAGCCGCTCGGACACGGTCTTCGGCTCCGGGAAGTAGATGTCGACCTCGTAGTTGTGGCCGCCGACGGAGTCCGGGATGTACTGGTAGGTGATGTAGTAGCCCCGGCCCCACAGCTGGATCGACAGGTTCGGGAACGCCCAGTACTGGTCGTTGCTCCAGTACTTGACCTCACCCGGGTTGCGCTCCGGGGTGAGGTGCCCGAGGTCGTCGCGCACGTCGTCCGGGCCGAACAGGCCGGCGCGGAACAGCTTGTACACCCAGTTCATGTCCCGGGCGGCCGGGCCGACCGAGCCCTGCTTCTTCTTCAGCGGCGGCGGGCCGGGCACCGAGGTCAGCATGTGCGGGGTGAACAGGTCGTAGTGGTAGGAGTCCATCGGCGGGACGAGCTTCTCGGCCTGCGACACGTCGGTGTCGAGGAACCGGCCGTGGACGTAGGCCGGGTGGTACCACTCGAGCAGGGCGTCGATGCCGATCTTCCAGTTGCCCTTGACGTAGGTCCGGAAGCTCCAGTGGTTGGTGAACTTCTCGAAGGGCCAGGCCTCGATCTCCGTGACCAGCTTCTCGCCGAGGAACTCGCGCAGCGGCGGGGCGTCCTTGCTGAAGTTCACGAAGATGAACCCGGCGAAGACCTCGCAGCGCACCTGCGGCATGGCGAGTTTGTCGTCGGGCAGCGAGTCGAAGAACTGGTCGCGCTTGGTGACGTAGGAGCACTTGCCGTCGAGGCCGTACCGCCAGCCGTGGTACTTGCACTGGAACTGCCGGGCGGAGCCCTTGGACTCCTCGGCCGGGTGCTCCTGCCAGACGACCTTGTTCCCGCGGTGCGCGCAGACGTTGTACAGCGCGTAGATCTCGCCGTCGGTGTGCCGGGTGACGACGATCGAGCCGAGGCCCTTGAGCTCGCGGGTGAAGAAGGTGCCGTTGCGCGGCAGCTGCTCGACCCGGCCGACCTTCAGCCAGGTCCGCTTGAAGATCGCCTCCTTCTCGGCCTGGTAGAACTCCTCGGAGTACGAGTCCTCGTAGCTGACCGGACCGGTGCCAAGCTCCGGGTAATCCAGCGTGTACTTGTCTCGACCGGTCGCCAGCTTCTGGATGCTGGACATCTCTCCACCCCCTTCTCGGGATGAGCTCGGACCGGACGGATCTCCGGTGCCGAAAGCGGTTACAGGGTGACGTCGCGGGCGACGCCGTCGGGCTGTCGGAAGGCGCGGCCGAGGCCGTCAGCCGTCGGCTGCCATCCGTCGGTCAGACGACGCCGTCGGCGCGGAGCTTCGCGATGATCTCGGCCGACCGGCCGAGGATCCTGGTGAGGACGTCGTCGGTGTGCTCGCCGAGCTCGGGGCCCAGCCAGCGGATCTCCCCCGGGGTCTCGGACAGGGTCGGCACCACGCCGGGCACCGCGAGCGGGCCGATCCGCGAGTCCTGGGTCGTGATCGTCCCGCGGTGCTGGTACTGCTCGTCGGCGAAGATGTCCTCGATCGAGTAGAGCTTGCCGGCCGGGACCCCGGCCGCGCGGCAGCGGGCGAGGACCTCGTCGCAGGGCAGCGAGCGGACCCAGTCGGAGACGATGCCGTTGACCTCGTCGCGGGCCGCGAGCCGGTTCTGCTTGGGGCCGAACCGCTCGGGCGCGGACAGCTCGGGGCGCTCCATCGCCCGCGACAGCCGCGTGAACATGTCGTCGTGCGAGCAGGCGATCGCCACGTAGTGGTCGTCGGCGGTGCGGTAGTGGCTGTGCGGGACGACGTTCACCGTGTCCGCGCCCATCCGCTCCCGCACGTAGCCGAACTTCTGGTAGGCGGGCGCGAGCTCGTCCAGCGCCCGGAAGATCGTCTCGAACAGCGCGATGTCGACCACCTGGCCGCGCCCGGTGGTCTCGCGGGCCCGCAGCGCCATCAGCACGCCGATGACGCCGTACATCCCCGTCATGTAGTCGGCGAGCGACGTCGAGCCGGGGGTGACGGGCACCCGGTCCGGCTCGCCGGCCAGGTAGGCGAGCCCGGAGAAGGCGTGCGCGATCCGGGCGAAGCCCGGAAGGTTGCGCAGCGGCCCGGACTGACCGTAGGCCGACACCCGCAGCAGGACCGCCCGTGGGTTGATCTCCTCGATCGTGTCCGGGCCCAGGCCCCACTTCTCCAGGACGCCTGGGCGGAAGTTCTCGATGACGACGTCAGCCCAGGCGATGAGCTCCTTGACCAGCTCCAGGCCGCGCGGGTCGGCGAAGTCGATGGTGACGGATCGCTTGTTGCGGGCCTCGGAGAGCCAGACGAGGGTGTCGCCGCACTCGGTGTCGGTGCCGAAGCGGCGCAGGTTGTCGCCGCCGCCGGGCCGCTCGACCTTGACGACCTCCGCGCCGAACTCGCCGAGCACGGTGGCGCAGAACGGTCCGGCGAGGAACGTCCCGAGGTCGAGGACCTTGACTCCGTCAAGCGCGTGCATGCGGTGTGCCTTTCGTGCCGCGAGGGAGACCAGACGCCCCGCCACCAGGGCGGCCCACGGCGGGGACCGTCGCGTCGGGTTGTCCGGGTAGAGACCCGACAGCCTAGGCGGCGGGAACGCCGGTCTCCGGTGCGAGAACCATCATTCCACACATTTGAGAACAGCGCTACCGTCCTGCACAGACGAGCTTCCGCCAGGCGAGCATGCTATGTTCGGATCATGACAATGGTCCGCCCGTTCCGCTTCGCCGTCCAGGGGACCTTCGCGACGCACAAGGGCAAGGCCGGGTCGGGCGCCGAGTGGCGGGACCTGGCCCGCAAGGTCGAGGACCTCGGCTACTCCACCCTCTTCGTGGCGGACCACTACCTCGGCCCTGGCCCGGCCGGGCGGGCCGCCAACCTGCCGCCGACGCTGCTCGCGCCGATCGCCGCGATGGCCACGGCCGCCGCCGTCACGACGACGCTGCGGGTCGGCAGCCGGGTGTTCTGCGTCGACTACCACGTTCCCGCCGCCCTGGTGAAGGAGGCGGCGACGATCGACCTGCTCTCCGACGGCCGGCTGGAGTTCGGCATCGGCGGCGGCTGGAGCGGCCCGGAGTACGCCGCGATGGGCCTGGAGTACCCGCCGGCGCCGCGCCGGATCGACAAGCTCGTCGAGGTCGTCGCCCTCGCCAAGGCCCACTGGTCGGGTGAGCCGATCGAGGTGCGGGGCGAGCACGTCAACGTGTCCGGCTACCGGGGCCTGCCGCTCCCCGTGCAGCAGCCGCACCCGCCGATCATGATCGGCGGGGCGAAGAAGCGGGTCCTGTCGTTCGCGGCCCGCGAGGGCGACATCGTCAGCATCTCGAGCGTCCCGTTCGTCGCGGTCAACGAGGCCGGTCTCACCCCGGCCGAGGAACTCGCCCGCCGCGTCGGCTACGTCCACGACGCGGCCCCCGAGCGCAGGGGCGTGCTCGACCTCGAGGGCTCGCCCAACTTCCTCGAGATCACCGCGGACCGCGCCGAGGCGACCGAACGGATCGCCGGCTGGATGAAGACCACTCGAGAGGTCGTCGCCGCGCATCCGAACGTGCTCATCGGAACCGCCGACGAGATCGCCGAGACGCTGATCGAGCGCCGCGAGACCTACGGCATCAACTACATCAGCATCCAGCAGGCGCAGGTCGAGTCCTTCCAGCCCATCGCCGCCCAGCTGACCGACAAGTAGCCACCCACCGCAGTTCGCCGGCTGGCCGGGCCCGTCATCGAGGTCTCACGGCGGCCCACGTGCGGCGGCCGGAGCGGCAGACTTCGCAGGACCCAGGAACAGCTTGTAGAGGAGGACCCGTGCGCGAACCGCGCGCCCGCCGCTCGGAGCTGGCCACCCCGGCCAGCAGCGAGAAGATGTGCATGAAGGCGGCCACGTCCGGGGCCGACCTTGTCTTCCTCGACCTGGAGGACGCCTGCGCCCCCGCGGCCAAGGAGTCCGCCCGCGGCATCGCCGTGAAGGCGCTGACCGGGCAGGACTGGGGGCACACCGTCCGCGCGGTCCGGGTCAACGGCCTGGAGACGCCCTGGTGCCACGGCGACGTCGTCGAGGTCGTCACCGGCGCCCGCGAGGCGGTGGACGTGCTGATCGTCCCGAAGGCCCGCTCGGCCCGCGACGTCTGGTGGTTCGACGTCCTGCTCACCCAGCTCGAGACGAAGCTCGGCCTGCGCAAGCGGATCGGCTTGGAGGTCCTCATCGAGGAGGCCGAGGGCCTGGCCAACGCGGCCGAGATCGCCAGGGCGAGCCCGCGGCTGGAGGCCATCATCTTCGGCGCCGGCGACCTGTCCGCGTCGTTGCACGCCCGGGTCGACGGCAACTTCGACCCGGTCGGCGACTATCCCGGCGACTTCTGGCACTTCGCCCGGGTGCAGGTGCTCGCGGCGGCCCGCGGCGCCGGCATCGACGCGATCGACGCCCCCTACCCGGCCTACAAGGACCCCGAGGGGTACCGGCGGGCGGCGACGCACGCGAGCCTGCTCGGGTTCGACGGCAAGTGGGCGATCCACCCGTCGCAGATCACCATCGCCAACGAGGTGTTCGCGCCGACCGAGGCGCAGATCGCCGAGGCCCGCGACTCGATCGAGGTCTACCGCGCCTCCGAGGCCGAGGGCGTGGGCGCGATCGGCCGCGACGGCCGGCTCGTCGACGCCGCCCACATGCGGCTGGCCGCCAACACGCTGCACCGGGCGGCACTCGCCGGGCTGATCGACAAGGCCTGACACCCGACAAGGCCTGACACTCGACGACGCCTGAGACCTGACGAGGCCTGGCCCGGGCCCGGAATGCCGCCGGGCGCCCGGGCCTTCGGAATGGTCACGCAGCCCCGGCACCTCCCACCGCAGGCCGTCCCGCTCTCGCCCGGCCACCGCCCCGGCCGGACAGCCACCGGAGGAAGCACCATGCAGGTACAGGAAAAACTGTTCATCGGCGGCGAGTGGGTCGC
>NZ_JADWYU010000390.1 GCF_016786325.1 Frankia nepalensis
TCGGACAGCACGCGGCCGGCGGCGGCGAACGCGATGTCATCGACCAGCGGCGCCCAGTTGCCCGGATGCACCCTGCCCCCGTGGGTCCGGCGGGCTACATACGCCTCGTTCGTCGCGATCCGGCGGACCGTGACCGCTGCCCACTCGGCGCCCTTCGGTGACGGGATGCCCTCGTCGTTGAGTGCGTTCGCGATCCTGGTCAACGGCGTGGCCTCGCCTACCTCCCGGATGATCCGGGCGACTACCGGCGCCGTTACCGGGTCCGGGTACTGCGCGACCAGCTTCTTGGTCTCCGGGTCGTACTCCCGCCGATAGCCATACGGCGCCGACCCCTGCGGGCGGCCCTTGCGGATGCCTCCGGCCACGCCCCGACGGACCCGCAAAGAGATCTTCTTGGTCTCCGCTGCCGACCGGATGCCTTCTTCGGCGAGCGTCTCCCAGTCACGGGCGTTGGCCATGTCGTAGGTCCGGTCATGGCTGGCAACCCTGATCAGCACGCCGTGGTCCTGGCAGTAGTCCAACAACTGCGACCACTCGGTCAGCTTCCGATCACCACGGCTGGCCTCCCACAGCCACAGGGCGTCCCCCCGGCCGGCGCGCAGATCGGCCAACAGCCGCGCCCAGTCCTCCCGGTCCCGGCGGGCGAACTCCGACGCGGAACGGCCGTTGTCGGTGTAGACATCGACCACGTCCCACCCAAGGTCGGCGCAGTCCTCCCGGCCCTCGGACTCCTGGTCACTGACCGACTTCCCGTCGTCCAACACCGACCGACGGGCATAGATCAACGCGGACCGCACATCCGCGCGCGCGACGACCACCGAGACTGCTTGCCTACCAGTACCCATACTGATAATTGTAGGTAGTAACCGACATGACGTCTGGCTCGCGTTCTGGCGGACACTTCGGGGCGGCCACTCGCGGGACCGGGTGGCCAGCGGCCGGGTGGGCGTCGCTGGGTACGGAACTAGAAACCGAGGATGGGGGCGTAGGTCGAGCTGGGGATGGAGGCGAGCGTGAGCAGGACGACGCTGATGTCGAGCTCGTCGGCGTCCGGCGCGAAGTTCCCGAGCATCCCACGGGTCGTGTAGACCGGGCGGCCCCCACGGCTGACCCGCACCCCGAAGACGCCGGCCGCGCGCAGCCACCACACCCGGTCGGCCACCCTGATCCGCACCTGCCGGCTGTCCCGGCGCAGGTCCCTGACCAGCCCGCTCATCCCGCGGGCGTCGACCGGCGGCCGGCACGGCTGGTCGAGCGTACCGGCGATGTCCCCACCGGGGGCGTGCACGACCAGCCGGACCGGCTCGGCCGCGAGTTCCACCAGCGCGCCGTCCGGTGAGACCTCCTGGCCGACCGGCCACATCTTCGCCAGCCAGATTCCCTCCCCGGCCAGGACCCGGGCGCCGAGGGGACCGCCGTCGGGGTGCCCGGATGGCAGCATCGCGCCGACCACTCGGCCGGCCCCGTCCAGCCGCCAGGCGACCGACACGACCGCGCTGGACGGCAGACCTGGCAGCGGGCGGCTGTCGCGCGGGGCGCTGGCGACGGCGGCGCGCAGGGGCAGCATGCGCAGCATGCGCAGCGGGGCGACGCCGCCGGCGGTCGTCCAGGGCTCCGTCAGCCCGACCATGTCCCCTCGCCTCCTGTCCCCGCCGCCTCCGTCCCGGACGCCTCTGGCCCGGAGGCCTCTGTCCTGGACGCCTCTGTCCTCGCCGGCCCAACGCGCCGCTCGGGCGCCGGGAGCCCGCGGCGTCCCACCCACGCGGAAGCCTGGCGTCGGGCGGGAACCACGCTCTGTTTCCAGCGGTTGAACAGTCTGCCATCCAGCCCTCACGCTTCGCAATACGCGTACATCTCGGGCGCTATCGCGACATTCGGTGGATGGGCCCGGTCGTCGGGAACGTCGGCGCCGACTCCCACCCCGGTGGCGGCTCGGCGGCGGGCGGATGGCAGCGTGGGCTACGTGGCCGGCCCCGAGAGTCCGCCGGCCTCCGGGTCTCCCTCCTGGATCGGTGACAGGGCTCCTGCCCGATCCGGGGTCCCTGCCCGATTGGCTCCGCCGATCAGGCAGGACCGGATCGCCGATCTGGGAGGTCGGCGATCCGGGAGGTCCGGGACGGGTCTGGTCGGAGGCGGGTCAAATGATCATTAGTTCGCACGTCGGAGCGGGCGCCCTGGTCGGCATGGCCACGCGCCGGCCGGAGGTCGCGCTGGTCGCGGGCTTCCTGTCGCACCTCGCCATGGACGCCCTGCCGCACTGGGGCACCGGGCCGAACACCGAGCCCGAGTGGCTGCCGATCGCGAAGAAGGACGGCGTCGCGGGGCTGGCCGCGATGGCGCTGCTCACCGCGTCCGCGCCGGCCACCGCCCGGCTCGCGGTGCTCGCCGGAATGACCGGCGCCTGCCTGCCCGACACCGACAAGATCGGCCGGTTCTTCGTCGGACGCAGCCCCTGGCCGGCCCGGTTCGACCGGTTCCACGAGGCGATCCAGAACGAGGCCCGGCATCGCCTCCCCCGCGAGGTCGCCACCGCCGCCGCGCTGACCGCGGTCAGCCTGGCCGCGCTACGAATCTGGTCCGCCAGGCAGACCTCCTGAATCACCGGCCTCCCAGGGGATCCCCCGGATGCCGGCCTCCGGATCGGCTTTCGGCCTGCCCGACCGCCGGCCTCCCCGACCGCTTACCTCCCCGCGGACCTCCCAGCGGACGAGATCGTCAGGGAGACGAGATCGTCAGCGGATGCCTTGTTTCCGAGAACCGTGTTCCCGGACGCCCTGGTCGGGGCCACGGCGCCCGGGCCACGGTCAGGGCAGCAGCCGGTAGAAGCGGAACATCTCATGCTCGATCGGCAGGATCTCGGTCGACGAGAACCCGGCCTCGGCCGCGTAGCCGGCCAGGGTCGCCGGGCGCATCACCGTGCCGGTCCCGACGGAAGGCGCCCGGGACAGCCCGTCCGGAAGGCAGCCGCCCACCGAGAAGCCATAGAACAGCCGCTCGATCGGTGACCCGGGCGCGGTGAACGTCTCCTCGGTCCGCTCGTCCATGACGACCAGGAAGCCGTCGGGGCGCAGCAGCCGCCGGGCGGCGGCCAGCACGCTCACCGGGTCGGACATGTCATGGACGCACTCGAACGCGAACGCGACGTCATACTCGCCCGCGTCGGCGACCTTGCCGACGACCGAGGCCGCGTCGACGTCGTGGAACGAGACGCGGTCCCCGACGCCGTAGCGATCGGCGTTGCGCTCCGCGTCCACGATGGACGGCGTGTCCGGGTCGTACCCGTCGACGGTGATGCCCGGGTAGCCGCGGGCCAGCCCGATCGACGACCAGCCGAAGCCACAGCCGATGTCGGCGACCCGCCCGCCGGCCAGCAGCCGGGCGTGCACGTCGGGCGCCGCCGGCAGCAGCTCCTGACAGAGGGCGCGCAGGAACAGGGGCCGGTTGAGCGCCGCCTGCGCCTCGCGCGCGTCGGCGCCGTACTGTTCCCAGCTCACGCCGCCTCCGCCACGGTAGGCGTCCAGCAGCGCCGGCGCCTGGCGGCCCGTCGCGCTCAGGAAACGGGCCAGCGGGGAGAGGTAGTAGAGGCTGTCGGGGTTGGCGAGCACCTCGGCGTGGGCCGGCGGCAGCCGGAACCGGCGGGTGTCCGCCGGCGAAGCCGGCGGCGCGGGCACGGTCGCCGGCGAAACCGGCGGCGCGGGCACGGTCGCCGGCGAAACCGACGGCGCGGTCGCCGGGGCGGTCTGGTCGTCGACGGTCAGATAGCCGCTGACGGCCTGGTGCTCCAGCCACTCGCGGGCGTAGCGCGGCGCGGTGCCGGTCGCGGCGGCGAGCTCCGGCGCGGTCATCGGCCCGCGCTCGGCGAGCGCCGCGTACCAGCCGAGCCGATCGCCGAGGTACATGGCCTGCAGCTCCATCGCGCCCAGCGCCGCTTCGAAGACCCGTTCGGCGAAGGCGCCGACCGCGTCCTCATGGACCGCGTCGCCGTGGACCGCGTCGCCGTGGACCGCGTCGCCGGAAACCGCGTCGTCGGCCACCTGGCCCTGGATGGTCTCGGTACTCATTGTGATCACACCTGTTCGTGTCGTCTCTGTCCGCGGCGTGGTTTCGCGTCGTCGTCCGCGTCGTCGTCCACGCCGCCGTCGTCCGCGTCACCGGCACAGCGCCTGGCTGGCCGCCGCCACGAAGGTCAGCGTCGCCAGCGGCGCTTGCGGCGGGATTGCCGCTCGTTGGCACCCGGATGGCGGCCGGGTCGCGGCGGCCCCATGACCAGCGCGGACGTCCCGCCGTGTCCGGAAGGCGACCGACCGGAACGCGACCGGCCGGCGCCCGCCACGCGGCCGGGTTCCTACGATCACCTGGTGCGTGTGCGCCTGCTCGGGCCTGTGGAGGTGGTGGACGACGCCGGCCGGCAGGTGCCGCTCGGCAGTCCCACCCAGCGGCTCGTGCTCGCGATCCTCGGCGCCCGGGTGGGCGACGTGGTGCCGTTCGCCCGTCTCGTCGACGCGATCTGGGACGACGAACCGCCGCCGACGGCGCAGGCGTCGCTGCGCTCGCACGTCTCCCGGTTGCGCGGAGCCCTCGGCCAGGCCCGCCCGCGCCCGGCGAGCCAGCCCGCGTCCCTCCAGCCCACGAACGCCGCGCGGCCCAGTGACCTGGTCCGCAGTCACCCGGGCGGCTGGTCGCTCACGCTGGACCGTGACCGCGTCGACGTCGCCGTGTTCGAGGACCTGCTCGACCAGGCGCGCGGGACCGCGCGGCCGGTCGAGGAGCTGGCGATCGTCGAGCGGGCGCTCGCGTCCTGGCGCGGGCCGGCCTTCGGCGAGTTCGCCGACAGCCCGGCCCTGCGCCCGACCGTCGTCCGACTCGCCGAGGCCCGCGACGCGGCGCTGGAACGGCGAGCGGAGCTGCTGCTGGCCGCCGACCGGCCGGCCGACGCCGTGGCCGCCTCCGAGGAGCTGCTCGCCCAGCAACCGTGGCGGGAGGGCGCCTGGGCCACGCTGGTGCTGGCGCTGCGCGCGGTTGGCCGGTCGGCGGACGCCCTCGCGGCCTACCGGCGGGCGAGCGACCGGCTCGACGAGCTGGGTCTTCGCCCAGGCGGCAGGCTGCGCGCCGCCCAGCGGGAGGCGCTGCGCGCCGACGACCCGGCGTCGCCCGCGACGCCGGGCCAGCCCGGTCCAACGCCCGCGGGCCCGCCCTCGAGCCCGCCCGCGGGCCCGCCCTCGACCCGTCCGATACCGACCGGTCCGGCTCCGGGCAGCTCAGCTTCGGGCGCCCCGGCTCCGGACGAGCCAGCCCCGGGTGCCCCGGCTCCGGACGTCCCAGCTCTGGTCCTGTCGGGCGCCCCGCTCCCCACGTCCGCACGCCCGCCCGGCCTGGCCGGCCGGGCGGGACAGGACGCGTCGACGGCCGCCACGCCCCGCGGTTCGGCGACAGCCGGCCCGTCGCCCGTGTCGGGACGGCTTCGGCGGCCGGTGACCTCGCTCGTCGGGCGGGAGGACGATCTCGCCACGCTGACCCGGCTGATGGCCGAGGCGCGGGTGGTCAGCCTCGTCGGGCCGGGCGGCGTCGGCAAGACACGGCTCTCCCTGCACCTCGCGGACCGGCTCGCCGCGAGGTTCACCGCGGGTGTGCGGGTCGTGGAGCTCGCCCCTGTGCCCGCGGGCGCGCCGATCGCCGCGATGGTCGCCGACGCGCTCGGCGTCGCCGTCTCGGACGGCGACGCCGAGGCCGCCCTGGCAGGCGCCGCCGACCTGGACCTGCTGCTCGTCCTGGACAACTGTGAGCACGTCGTCGCCGACGTCGCGGCCGTCGTCGCCATGCTGGTCGAGCATGGCGCCGGGACTCGGGTGCTGGCCACCTCCCGGGAACGCCTCGGGGTCGACGGTGAGCACTGCTGGCGGGTCACCCCCCTGACGATCTCCGGCGGCGACGGGTCCGCGCAGGCGCTCTTCCTCGACCGCGCCCGCGCCGCCTGCCCCGGGCTGCCGTTCGGCGACGCGGAGCTGGCCGCCGTCGGCCGGATCGTGCGCCGGCTCGACGGACTGCCGCTGGCGATCGAGATGGCGGCGGCGCGGCTGCGCGGAATGTCCCCTGGCGAGCTCGCCGACCGGCTCGACGGCGAGGCCGACGAGGTGGAGACCGGCGAGGTGGAGACCGGCGAGGTGGAGACCGGCGAGACGAGCGCCGGCGAGACGAGCGCTGACGGTCGTGCTGGTGGTCCCGGTGACGGGGGCGGGCTCCCGGGGCGCCCCGGGCAGCAGGCCAGACCAGCCGCCGGCGGGCGGTTCGGCCTGCTGCGCGACCCCCGGCGGACGACGGCCGACCGGCACCGAACACTCGAAGACGTGATCGACTGGTCGGTCTCGCTGCTCGACGACGGCCAGCGCGCGTTGCTCGGCCTGCTGTCCGTGTTCGCCGGGCCGGTCGCCGCCATGGACGTGGCCGCGGTCGCGGGCCTCGGCGAAGCCGTCACGCTGGATCTCCTCGACGGCCTGGCGGACCGGTCGCTGGTCGACGTCGACGCCGCGCGCCGCCCGTCGCGCTACCACCTTCTGGAGATCGTCCGCGAGTACGCTCGGCTGCGCCTGGAGGCGCCCGCCCAGCCCTCCGCGTCACCCGCCGGCGGCCACCCGGCGGCGGCCCGGCATGCCGAGCACGTGCTGGCGGCACTACGCGAGGCGGACGCGATGCTGCGCACCCCCGACGAGCCGTGGGCGCACCAGCGCATCGTCGACCTGCTTCCCGAGATCCGCGCCGCCCAGCGCTGGGCGCTGCGGACGCGCCCGGCGCTCGCCGTCGACCTGGCCGCCGCGCTGCACGTGTTCGCGGTGTCCCGGGCACGCGTGGACCCGCTGACGTGGGCGGTCGACGTACTGGCCGCCGTGTGCCCGGCGTCGCTGACGTCGCCGCCGGGCCCGCGTCCCGGCGGGCCAGGCTCCGAACCAGCCCAGCCGGGCCAGGACCTGCCCGGCGAGGCGGACGTGGCCGGCCAGGCGGAGGCGCCCGGCGAAGCGGAAGGGGCCCGCGAAGCGGAGGGGACCCGCGAAGCGGAGGGGACCCGCGAGGCAAACCCGCCCGGCGAGGCGGAGGTGGCCCGCGAGACGGAGGTGCCTGAGGAGGTGGATCGCGGCTCGTTCGCCGCGCTGCTCGCGACCGTGGCGGCGGGGCTCGCGAACCGTGGGGAACTGGCACGGGCCGCCACGCTCGCCGAGCGCGCGGTCGCGGTAGCGGGCACACGGCCGCAGCGCTGCCACGCCCTCGACGTGCTCGCCGACGCCCAGATGTACGCGGGCCGGATCGACGCCTCGATCGAGGCCGCCACCGCGCTGGTCGCGACGGCCCGCGCCATCGGCGACCGGCACTACGAGGCCCTGGGCATCGCGGCACTGGTGACGACGAGCAGCTATGGCGGCCGAGGCGACGCGGCGCGCGCGGCGCTGGCGGACGCGCCGCCGCTCACGGGGCTGGCGCCGTCGGACGCCGGCTGGCTCGCCTACGCCGAGGCCGAGCTGGTGCTCGACGCCGACCCGGCGCGTTGCCTGGGGCTGCTGGACCGGGCGATCGCCCTCGCCGACCGGGTGGACAACCGGTTCCTGGGCGGGGTGGCCCGGGTGTCGGCCGTCTCGGTGCGGGCGCGCCGCGGCGACCCGGCCGCCGCCGTCAGCGCCTTCGAGGCGGTGCTCGGCCACTGGCTGGCGCAACGCGACCGCACGCATCTGCTCACCGCGCTGCGCAACCTGCCGGTGCTTTTCCGGCGGCTCGACGCGCCGGCCGCCGCGGCCCGGCTGCTCGGCGCCGTCGGCGTGGGCGCGGACGCGCCAAAGCCGAGCTACGGCGACGAGGCCGCCCGGCTCGTCGAGGTGGACCGATGGACGAGGTCGGCCCTGGGTGAGGCGGCCGCGGCCCGGGAACGAGCCCTCGGAGACCCCCACGACGTCGCCGCCGCGACGGCGGCCGCCCTGCGCGACCTGGCCAGGCTCCGCCCGGCGGACTAGATCCTTCCTGGATCAAGGCGTCCGACTGGTGATCCCATGTGCTGTGGTGCCGAAAACCATCCTGATCGGCGCCACAACCCATGGACAGTTCCCAGGACCAGACGCGAGAGGGCCAGTCCTGGCGGCCGGAACCGGTGTGGCGGCACGGAAGGGCACCCGCACGGCCCACGGTTCGCGAGAAGCGCCTGGGAGAGCCGTCGGCAGCTGAGTTCGCGGCGGTGTCGGGGTCCGTCGTTCGGCGTCAGACAGCGCGTGTCTCGGCTGACGCCTCGGAACCGGGCCGGGTGGGATGGTCGGGGAAGGTGGGGTCGTCCGGGAAGAGGACGGCGGCGCCGGTGACGCGGTCGGCGGCAAGGTCGGCCAGGGCATGGTCGGCGGCGGCGAGCGGGTAGGGGGCCACCGTGACCTCCAGCCGGTGCCGGGCCGCGATCTCGAGGAACTCGGCGCCGTCGGCGCGGGTGTTGGCCGTGGTGCTGCGCACCGACCGTTCCTGGAAAAGATGCCGCTGGTAGTCGAGGACGGGGATGTCGGTCAGGTGGATCCCCGCGATCGACAGCGTGCCGCCGCGGTCGAGCGCCGCGAGGGCGACGGGCACCAGATCACCCACCGGGGCGAACAGCACCGCGGCGTCCAACGGCTCGGGCGGGGCGTCGTAGGCGCCGGTGACCGACGAGGCGCCGAGGTCGAGGGCGAGCCGCTGGGCGGCCGGCGAGCGGGTCATGACGTGCACGGTGGCGCCCTCGGCGAGCGCCACCTGGGCGGCCAGGTGCGCGGAGGCGCCGAAGCCGTAGATGCCGAGGCGCCCGCGTGGCGGCAGCTCCGCCCGGCGCAGCGCCCGGTAGCCGACGATGCCGGCGCACAGCAGCGGGGCCAGCTCGCCGTCGCCGTATCCGCCCGGGAGCCGGTAGGCGTAGTCGGCGTTCACGACGGCGTACTCGGCATACCCGCCGTCCACGTCCCAGCCGGTGTAGGTGGACGCGGGGCACAGGTTCTCCGCGCCGCGACGGCAGTAGAGGCAGGAGCCGTCCGTGCCGGCGAGCCAGGCGATGCCGAGCCGGCTGTCAGGTGACAGGCCCGGCCAGCGGGCCTCGGCGTCCACGCCGGGGCCGGCCAGGTCGAGCCGGCCGACGACCTCGTGGCCGGGAATGGTGAACGGGCGGCGGGGCGCCAGGTCACCCTCGGCGAGGTGCAGGTCCGTCCGGCACACCCCGCAGGCGAGCACGCGCAGCCGCACCTGGCCGGGACCCGGCTCAGGCACCGGCAGCTCGACCCGCCGCAGCGGCCCGCCGGCCGCCGGGCCCGGCCGTGCCACCTGCCAACCCGTCATCGTCTGCGCCGTCGTACCCGCCCCCATGACCACAGGTTCTCACCGCGGCACGTCGGCGTCCGCCCAGCCGCGCCTCTCCCACGTCGTGGCAAACACCCGAGCGGATCCGGGCGTCTTGTCAGACGCCAGCGCCACGAAACGGTGCTTCTCATGGCGCTGGCGTCTGACACGGTTGCCCGTGACGTCGGACAGGACGAACGCGCGGCCACACCCGGGCGGACGGCGGCGCCTCGGCATAGGAGGCGACGTACGACGCCGACGAACGATGGCACTCACCCGAACGACCGCCGCCCGACAGCGCGACCCAGCCCCGAACCCGACCCGGACCAGGCCCGACCCCGTACTTTCCAGGCCGACCCGGGATCGGGGCAGGGAGGGCGCTCAGCGCCCGACAGTCTGAGCGCCGAGCGGTCGCGCCAGCGACCTCCGAGGCGCTCAGAGCACTTTCCAGGCCGACCCGGGATCAGGGCAGGGAGAGCACCCATCGCCGGACGACCGCCCGGCGATGGCAAACGACGCCACTCACCCGAACGCCCGCCGCCCGACAGCGCAACCCAGCCCCGAACCCGACCCCGGACCAGGCCCGACCCCGCACTTTCCAGGCCGACCCGGGATCGGGGCAGGGAGGGCGCTCAGCGCCCGACAGTCTGAGCGCCGAGCGGTCGCGCCAGCGACCTTCGAGGCGCTCAGACGTTGACGCCGTAGTCGCGGGCGAGACCGGCAAGGTCGTTGTGGCCCTGGCCGACGGCGCGGAACTTCCAGTCGGCGCCGCTGCGGTACACCTCGCCGAAGATGACGACGGTCTCGGTCGAGTAGTCCTCGGACAGGTCGTAACGGACCAGTTCGGTGCCGGTCTGGTCGACGACCCGGATGTAGGCGTTGCGGACCTGGCCGAAGTTCTGGCTGCGGTTGACGGCGTCGTAGATCGACACCGGGACCACGATCTTGGCCACGTCAGCCGGGATGACACCCAGGTTGATCACGACCGACTCGTCGTCGCCTTCGCCCTCACCGGTCCGGTTGTCGCCGGACAGCGTGATCGCGCCGTCGGGCGACCGCAGGTTGTTGAAGAAGACGAAGTGGCCGTCCGAGACGACCTTGTCGCTGGCGTTCACGCCGATCGCGGAGGCGTCCAGGTCGAACTCGGTGCCGGTTGTGGTGCGGGCGTCCCAGCCCAGACCTACGGTGAGCTGGGTCAGCTGCGGGGTGCCAGCGTCCGCTGCTGTCTTCGTCAGACTGACGTTTCCACCCTTGGCGAGGCTGATGGCCATGTTGAGTCCTTCCTGGCCGCTCTTCATCGAGCGTCGACGGCCATGACGGTGAACTGCCTCTAGTCGCGACCACCTTCGCACAGCCCGCCCAAGCAGCCGGCGGGCCCGTCGCGCGCCGGACAGCGCAAGCGACCACCAGTACCACGACCAGGCACCTTCCACGACATCAGACCACTGAAGTCGCGCGGAGAAAACAACAAACACGCCACGAGGAGATGGCTGAAGGTCTGCCCCAGGCGGAGCCAGGCCGGGCCATCGAGGTCCCCGTCGAGGCCGGCACCCGCGGCCAGCAGGCCAGGCGCGTCATCGCCGACACACCCGGTCGCCACCGAAACGCACCCGACGGGCGCGGGTGCCCGCTCGCGGTGCCCACTCGCCATGCGTCCGCCGCGGCAGCCCGGCCGGCGCCAGCCGCGGTCGAGCATCGGCACTCGCGGCCAGTAGACCAAGCGCGTCATCGCCGACGCACCCGACGGGCGCGGGTGCCCGCGGGCGCGGTGCCCGCTCGCCCTGCGTCCGCCGCGGCAGCCCGGCCGGCGCCAGCCGCGGCGGTCCGCTGAAAGGCCGGCTGTGGCGGCGACACAGGGCAACATCACCCGAGGCAGCGGGGCCGCGCTCTGTAGCCTGGGTGCCATGGCGTTGGTGGTGGCGAAGTTCGGCGGCTCCTCCGTAGCGGACGCTGACAAGATCAAAAGGGTGGCCGAACGAGTCGTCGAGCAGCGCCGCGCGGGCAACGAGGTCTGCGTCGTCGTGAGCGCGATGGGTGACACCACCGACGAGCTGCTCGAACTCGCCGAGCAGGTGTCCCCGCTGCCGCCGGCCCGCGAGCTGGACATGCTGCTCACCTCGGGCGAGCGCATCTCGATGGCGCTGCTGGCGATGGCGATCTCGAAGCTGGGCGCGGAGGCGCGTTCGTTCACCGGCTCGCAGGCCGGCGTGATCACGACCTCCACGCACGGCAAGGCGCGGATCATCGACGTCACGCCGGGCCGGATCCGCGGCGCCCTCGACGAGGGGGCGATCGCGATCGTCGCCGGCTTCCAGGGCGTGAGCCAGGACACCAAGGACGTCACGACGCTGGGCCGCGGCGGCTCGGACACCACCGCGGTCGCGCTCGCCGCGGCGCTGCACGCCGACGTCTGCGAGATCTACACGGACGTGGACGGCGTGTTCACCGCCGACCCGCGGATCGTGCCGAACGCACGGAAGATCGACAAGATCTCCTATGAGGAGATGCTGGAGCTCGCCGCCAGCGGCGCCAAGGTCCTCATGCTGCGCTGCGTGGAGTACGCCCGCCGCTACAGCGTCCCCGTGCACGTCCGGTCGTCGTTCTCGACGAAGCCGGGCACCTGGGTCACCGAACTACCGGAGGCTGAGCTCGTGGAACAGGCCATCATCCGCGGCGTCGCGCATGACAGCAGCGAGGCGAAGGTGACGGTCGTCGGCTGCCCGGACAAGCCTGGCGTCGCCGCGGCCGTTTTCCGCGCGGTCGCCGACGCGGACGTCAACCTCGACATGATCGTCCAGGTCGGGTCCATCGCCGGCACCGGCCGCACCGACATCTCCTTCACCCTGCCGAAGACCGACGGCCGCACGGCGCTCGCCGCGCTGGACAAGGTGCGCGCCGAGATCGGCTTCGACCGCACCCTGTACGACGACCACATCGGCAAGCTGTCGCTGATCGGCGCGGGGATGAAGTCGCACCCCGGCGTGTCCGCCCGGTTCTTCGGCGCGCTCGCGGACGCGGGCGTCAACGTCGAGATCATCTCGACGTCCGAGATCCGCATCTCGGTCGTCGTCCGGGACACCGACCTGCCCGGCGCCGTCAAGGCCGTGCACGACGCCTTCGAGCTCGGCGACCCGGACAACCAGGCCGTCGTCTACGCCGGCAGCGGCCGCTAGCCCAGGGCTTTCATGACGGTGATCGTCTGGTGGGTGTGTCGGAAATGGGAAAGTGCTCCTGAGCTGGGAGGATCGGG
>NZ_JADWYU010000391.1 GCF_016786325.1 Frankia nepalensis
CTCGATCCAGATCCACAGCGCGAACCCCGCGACCGCCGCGGCGAACAGGCCGAGCGTGCCCGGCGCCGTCCAGCCCCTTCGGGCCTTCCCGCTGGGCCGGCGGCCGGGGTCGTCCCGGCCGGGCCGGCGGCTAGCCGCCGGCCGTGGAGGGCTGGGTGGCCAGGCGGACGAGGTCGGCGGCGCGGACCTTGCCGACCTCGGTGCGGGGGAGTTCGGGAAGCTGGACGAAGCGGGCCGGGACCTTGTAGGGCAGGAGCTTCTCCCGGGCCGCCGCCGTCAGCGCCGCCGGGTCGAACGCCGCGCCCGGGTGGGTCACGACGAACGCCCACGGGACCTCGCCGAGCCGGTCGTCCGGGACGCCGACGACCGCTGCGTCGGCCACCTCGGGCGACAGCCGGATGACCTCCTCGACCTCGCCGGGGAAGACCTTGAGGCCGCCACGGTTGATCATGTCGGAGACGCGGCCCTCGATCCAGAGGAAGCCGTCGGCGTCGATCCGGGCGATGTCGCCGGTGCGGAACCAGCCGTCCGGGGTGAGCCGGTCACCGAGCGCCTGGCCGTCGGCGTAGCCGGCCGACACCGCCGGCGTGCGGACGTAGAGCTCGCCCGACCCGCCCGGCTCGACGTCGGCGCCGTCCGGGCCGACGATCCGCGGGACGACGCCCGCGTGTGGCCGGCCGATCGAGCCCAGCTTGGAGTCGCCGAACGCTCGCGCGTCGGCCGCGTTCCAGCCGACGATCTCGCCGCCGATCTCCGTCTGGCCGTAGCAGTTGAGCACCGTCACGTCGAACTTGTCCTTGAACATCCGCGCCCGCAGCGGGGACAGCGGCGCGGTGATCCCGCGGACGATGCGCAGCGGCGCGAGCGAGGTGATCGACTCGTCGTCGGTCAGCATGTTCATCGCGGCCGGCGGCAGCACGGTCGAGCGGATCTGGTGGCGCGCGACGGCGGTGGCGAACGCCTTCGCCGTGAACGTCGGCATGATGACGGCGGGCGCGCCGACCCGGAACGCGAACAGCACGTTGTAGATGCCGGCCGAGAGCGCCATCGACGTCGGGATGAGGTTCGGCATGGGCGCCCGCCGCTGGGCGAGCCTGTCCTTGGCCGCGTCGCCGACCAGCTTCGCCAGCACCGGCTCCAGCAGTGCCAGGTACCCCGAGTGCCGCAGCAGCACGGGCTTCGGTCGGCCGGTGGTGCCGGAGGTGAACTGCACCAGCGCGATGTCGGCGTCGTGCGCCGGCACGTCCGCCGGCGTCCGCCGGCCCGGCACGGCCTCGGCCCACGTCGGCTCGGCGGCGTCCGCGCCGCCGCCGGCGACGACGACCGGCAGCGCCCCGCCGGCGTGCCGGTCGGCCCACTGCGCCAGGGTGACGATCGCGGCCGGGCGGACGGCCTCGACCAGGTAGGCGATCTCGGCGTCGGCGGAGCGTGGGTTGAGCGGCACGTAGACGGCCTCGGCGGTCCACACGCCGAACATCGCCGCCACGACCTCGGCCCCGCCGGGCAGCATCACCGCGACCGGGTGGCCGGGGCGCACGCCCACGGCGCGCAGCACGTCGGCCAGCGCGGCGGCGCCGCGGCGCAGCGCCGCGCGGCTGACCTCGCGCTCCTCGACGAAGACCGCCGGCGTCGCCTCGTCGTCCTCGCGCGGTTCCAGCAGGTCGACGAGCCTCACGCCGAGTCCTCCGACCCCGCCGATGCCGCCGACCCCGCTGACGCGGCCGGGGCGGGCGCGTCCACCGCCGTCTCGTCGGCCCGCTTCGCGGCGGCGATCACCGATTCCGGCTTCGGCTCCGGTTCCAGCTCGGCCCAACCGGCCGGGCGCTTCTCGACGAACGCGGCCGGGCCCTCCAGCTGGTCGGGGTGGCCCCAGACGGAGACCAGGTGCGCGGCACCCGCCTTGCAGGCGGCGGTCAGGCCGTCCTCGAGCGCGCCCCACAGCGCGCGCTTGGTCGCGCGCATCGCGACGGGCGAGTTGCGGGCGACCAGCTCGGCGATCTCGGCGGCCCGTTCGCGCAGCCGGGCCGGCGGGTCGACGACCTCGCTGACCATGCCCAGCTCGTAGGCACGCGCCGCCGGCATCCGCTCGTGCGCGCCGACGAGCGCCATCCGCATCACCGGCTCGAACGGCATCTTGCGCAGCAGCGCCATCAGCTCGAACGAGACGACCTGGCCGACGGAGACGTGCGGGTCGAAGAACTTCGCGTCCGCGGCCGCGATGACGATGTCCGCGTCGGCGACGAAGTGGAACCCGCCGCCGCCGCACAGCCCGTTCACCGCCGCGATCACCGGCTTCTCGACCTTCTGGTGCCAGGCGGTGAAGTGCAGGTCGAAGATCTCCGCCTCGGCCCGGTAGCGCTCCATCCCGAGCCCGTCGGTGGCGATCTCGGCGACGTCGACGCCGGTCTGGAACGCCCGGCCCTCGCCGGTGTGCACGATGACCCGGACCTCCGGGTCGCCGTCCAGCTCCAGCCAGGCCTTGGCGAGCTCGTCGCGCATCCGGTTGTTCATCGCGTTCAGCTGCTTGGGCCGGTTGAAGATCAGCCAGCCGGCCCGGCCGCGCCGCGCCACCAGCAGCGTGTCGTAGCCCGGGTAGACATGGTCGAAGTCGGCGGCCGTGGCGGGCGTGCCCGGCGCGCCCGAAGCCGTCGACCCGGTCGCGTCGGCCTGCGCCGGCGAGTCCGTCACGCTCATCTCCCTATGCCTCCGTAACCGGCAGGTTCGGCGCGTGCCCCGGTGTCCGCGAGGCGAGCACCTTCTCGTGTTCGCTGTCCCGGTCGAGCGGCGCCCAGTGCGCCGCGCGCTTCTCGACGAACGCCGCCGGGCCCTCGACCTGGTCGGGGTGGCCCCACAGCCCGACGAGGTCCGCGGCCGCCGCCCGGCAGGCCTCGGTCAGGCCCGCCTCCAGCGCCCGGTACAGCGCGCGCTTGGTCGCGGCCATCGCCGCCGGCGAGTTGCGGGCGATCGTCGCGGCGAGCGCCGCTGCCCGCTCGCGCAGGTCCTCCGGCGGGTCGACGACCTCGCTGACCATGCCCAGCTGGTGGGCGCGGGCCGCGCCGAGCGGCTCGTGCCGGCCCGCGAGCGCGAGGCGCATGACGGTTTCGGCGGCCAGCTTGCGGGCCAGCGCGATGCCCTCGAACGCCGTCGCCTGGCCGACGGAGACGTGTGAGTCGATGAAGCGGACGTCCGACGCGGCGATCACGACGTCCGCGTCGGCGACGAAGTGCAGCCCGCCGCCGACGACGCGCCCCTGCAACGCGGCGATCACCGGCTTGACGACGCCGCAGTGCCAGGCGGTGATCCGCAGCTCGGAGCGCTTGGTGCGCCGTGACTGCTCACGCAGGGCCGCCGGGTCGCGGTTGAGCTGGACGACGTCCAGCCCGGTGCAGAAGTCCCGGCCGGCGGCGACGTTGACGATGACCCGTACCGCCGGGTCGCTGTCGAGCTCCGCCCACGCCCGGGGCAGTTCCTCGAACATGACGCCGTCCATGGCGTTGCCGGCCCGCGGCCGGTTCAGCTCCAGCCAGCCGACTGGCCCGTCGTGGGTGACCCGCAGGGTCTGGTACTCCTCGGACATGTGCTCCGGCTCCGTGATGTGGCCCGACTGGGGGCGCCCGACAGGTCGCCCGGCCGCCTAGCTGCGCGGGACGTCCTTCCAGGGCTTGCCGCGGTAGGGGTCGGGCTCGCGGGGCAGGCCCAGCACCCGTTCGGCCAGGATGTTCTTGTTGACCTCGGTCGTGCCGCCCTCGATCGTGTTGGCCCGGCTGCGCAGCATGCCCTTCACCTCGTGCGGGAGCGACTCGGCGTAGATCTCGGCCGGGTCCAGCGGGGTGCCGTCCGGCCCGGCGGCCTCGGCGCCGGGGGCCAGGTCGGATTCCCAGGCCACGCCGTACGCGCCGAGCAGGTCGGCCGCGAGCGCCTGGGTGCGCTGGTTGAGGTCGCCCTGGTGGACCTTGCCGATCGAGCTCTCAGGCCCGGGCGCGAGCCCGGCGGCGACGGCCGCCCGGATCCGGTCGTTCGTCCAGGCGCGGATGCGCTCCTCGCTGTAGAGCCTGGCGATCTCCTGCCGGACGCCTGGCTCGTCCCAGCCGCCGGGCCGGTTCGCGGCGCTGACCTGCCTGGCGAGCCGGACCAGGTGCAGAGCGCCCGAGCCGCCGATCCGGTCGACGCCGCCCGAGCCGGAGCCGGACACCATCTGCCGCTCGCCGGACAGCGTCGCGCCGCCGACCCGCCAGCCGTCGCCGACCGCGCCGAGGCGCTGGCTGTCCGGTACGACCGCCTCGTCGAGGAACACCTCGCAGAAGTCGACCTCGCCGGTGACGTGCCGCAGTGAGCGGACCTCGACGCCGGGCTGGCGCATGTCGATCAGGAAGTACGTCAGCCCGTTGCGCTTGGGCACGTCGGGGTCGGTGCGGGCCAGCAGCACGCCGTAGTCGGCGAGGAAGCCCCAGGTCGTCCAGACCTTCTGGCCGGTGACGATCCAGTCGTCACCCTCGCGGACCGCCCGCGTGGCGATCGAGGCGAGGTCCGAGCCAGCGCCCGGCTCGGAGAACAGCTGGCACCAGACCTCCTCGTTGCGCACGATCGGCGGCAGGAACCGGCGCTTCTGCTCCTCGGTGCCGTGCGCGAACAGCGCCGCGGCGGCGTTCGCGAGCCCCAGCGGGTTGAGCCGGCCCAGGTTGTAAGGGCGCAGCTCCTCGTCGGCCGCCTTCGCCGCCGCGCCGGACAGCCCCAGGCCGCCGTACTCCGGCGCCCAGCGGGCCGCCACCAGGCCGGAGACGCCGAACACCGGGTACCAGCGCTCGTAGTCCGCCCGGCTGCGCACCTCGCGGATCGCCGCCCGCCCGCCGGCCGCCGCGGCCTCGCGCCAGGCGACCGGCACGTTCGCCTCCACCCACTCCCGCACCAGGACGCGGGCCTGCTCCGTCGAGGCGTCCGGCGCGAGCAGCAGCCGCCCGTCCGGGCCGACCGGGCCTTTGGCCTCGGCCGCGCCCCTCGGCGCCGCCGCGTCCGGGTCTCGCGGCGCGCCGCTCGCGCCCGGGGTCGTGGTCACCGACATCGCTGTCACCGGCCCTTGAAGTTCGGGGAGCGCTTGGCCGCGAACGAGGCCAGGCCCTCCCGGAAGTCCTCGCTGCGCGACGAGAGCTCCATGCCGAAGGCCTCGTTGCGCAGATGGTCGTCCAGGTTCGTCCAGGCGCCGACGTGCGTCAGCCACTTGGTCAGGCCGAGCCCGACCGTCGGGCCGGCCGCGAGCCGGGCGACGACGTCGCCCGTGGCCGCGTCGAGGTCCTCGGCCGCGGCCGCGGCGTGCACGAGGCCCCAGTCGACGGCGGTCGCCGCGTCGACCCGCTCGCCGAGCAGCAGCATCCGCCGGGCCCGCACCTCGCCGACCCGGCGCGGCAGCAGCCAGGTCAGGCCGCTGTCCGGGGTGAAGCCGCGCTCGGCGAACGGCGCCCAGAACCGGGTGTCCGCGGCGGCGACCGTCACGTCGGCGGCGACGGCCAGCGCCAGGCCGATCCCGGTCGTCCAGCCCTGCACCGCGCACACCACGGGGGTCTGCACGGAGCAGATCAGCGGGATCAGCCGGTGCGCCTGGTAGGGCAGCCGCCGCTGGATCGAGCCGGCCCGCGGCCTCGCGCCGCCGGCGGCGTTGCGCGCGACGATGTCCGCGCCGCCGCAGAAGTTCTCGCCGTTGCCGCGCAGCAGGATGACGCGGACGGCCTCGTCGGTGCCGGCCTGGGTGATCGCGTCGATCAGCGCGTACATCATCGTGTCGTTGATCGCGTTGCGCTTCGTTGGCCGGTCCAGGGTGAGCCGCAGCACCGGGCCGTCGAGGACGACGTCCAGGCCCGGAACGCTCTCGTAGGCGGGCCCGGCGACCTCGCTCGCGCTCACCGGAACTGCTCGACGATGGCGTCGAGGGTGTTCCGCAGGTTGCCGGTGCCTCCGGGCGGGTCTGGCAGGGAGACGGCGCCGCGCTCCCGGCTGGGCAGCAGGATCGTCGCCGTTCCGGGCGTGGTGAGCTCCCCGCGCTGGTTGGTCGCCGAAAGCTCCAGATCGACGGCGGGCCGGCCGCCGGTCGCCAGGTACTTCTGCACGACCGTGCCGCGCAGCCACTGCGTGTCGCCCACGTAGTTGAACTTGCGGAACTCGCAGGAGAGCTTCCACAGCCAGGCGTCGTCGCCCATCCAGTCGGTACACAGGTGGATGAGCCAGGTCTCGCGCATCCGGCCGTAGTCGTAGGTCGTCGGGTTGCCGGCGCGGCGGGCGAGCTCCGGGTCCCAGTGCACCCGCTGCTGCACGTCCGGGATGTTCAGGTCGTCGCGGTAGTAGAACGACGGGATGCGCCGGCGGTTCGTCAGCGCGAGGCGCAACGGGGCGACGCCGTAGAGGCCCATGCCCATGCCGACATGCCAGCAGACCATGTCGGTGACGCGCAGCGGGCCCTTCACCATCGGCCCCACCTGGTCGCCGACCTCGACGTCCTCCCAGTACCGCGGGTCGCCGCCGCGCCGGGCGGAGACCTCCGCGTCGTAGGCGGCCTCGATCTCGGCGATCTGCTCGTCGGTGTACCGCTGGGGCTCGATCTTCGTGTACTTGCCGCGTTCCCGCGCCTTGCGCCGCTCGGTGCGGACCATGTTGCGGTACTGCCCCGACAGCGGCGTGCCGGTCTCGTCCATGAAGACCTGGCCGCCCCACTCATGGACCGCGCGGCCGGCGAACTCGCTCACCTTGTCGTGCACCCCGACGAGGGCGTTGCGGCGGAACACGCGCAGGCCTGGCCGCAGCGGCGCCCACCACTCCCGGGACGCCGCGGAGTAGAAGGCGTGCACCCCGCGCAGCGGGTCGCCCTTCATCAGGTCGCGCAGGTGGTCCGGGATGCGGGTGACCTCGTCCTCGCCGACGAGGGTGTCGCCGCCGACGAGCGGCGGCGGGGCGATCGGCCCGCCCCAGCTCGACGCGGCCGCGTAGTCCTCGTCGCACCACAGCGGGTTGTCGTCGCCGTAGCAGCGGGCCACGTTGCGAAACGCGTCGACGTTCGGCCGCCGGTACTGCGGCGGCGCGGTGTGCGGCTCGGGAACGCCGATCCGCGCGCGCAGCCGGGCGATCCCCTCATCGGTGATCGTCCCCCCGGGCCTGCGCGCCCTGCCCTCGGACGTCGCGGCCTCGCTCTTCGTCTCGCCGACGGCCTCGGGCTTGTCATCGGTCGCGGTGGCATCGCTGGCATTCGTGACCACGGATGGGGCCGCCTTTCGGTCTTACGGCCGGCTATGACGGTGAATCAGATAAACCCAGGTCGTAACGGTCAGAACCGAGCAACCGCGCTGACCCGGAGGCGCACCTCCGTGGAAGCCCACCACGAGCGAAGCGAGGTGGGCGCGCCCGCGGGGGCCGGCCTTGGTTCGTACCGTTCGAGCGTTTCGCAACCGCGCTGGCCCGGAGGCGCGCCTCCGCGGAGGCCCTCCCACGAGCGAAGCGAGGTGGCCCCTCCCGCAGGGGCAAGCCATGGTTCGTACCGTTCAAGCGTCTCGCGACTGAGCTGGCCCGGAGGCGTGCCTCCGCGGAGGCCCGGCCCCGAGCGAAGCGAAGGGGTTGGGCCGCAGCGGAGGTCGCCGGAGGGCACGTGAGCGGAGGAGGACGCGGCGCGGAGGTCCCTTGCTCGCTTCGCTCCCAAGGGGCCGGAGCGCCGCGCCCGCACGGAGCGAACCAATGTCACAGCCCCAAAAGCCGGGCCGCGTTGTCGCGGGCGATCTTGTTGATGTCCGCCTGCGGCAGGTGGCCGAACTGCTGGGCGGCGGCCTTCTTCGACTGCGGCCAGGTGCCGTCCTGGTGCGGGTAGTCGGTCTCGAAGACGACGTTGTCGACGCCGATCCGGTCGAGCAGGCCGACGCCCACCGGGTCCTTGAAGAAGCAGCTGTAGACCTGACGGCGGTAGTAGGTCGACGGCGGCTCGGGGCAGTGCAGCTGGCCGTGCGCCCAGCCGCGGTGGGTCAGCCACACGTCGTCGGCCCGGTCGAGCACGTACGGGATCCAGCCGATCTGCGCCTCGGCGTACATGAGCTTGAGGTCCGGGAAGCGGTGCGGCACGCCGGAGAACAGGAAGTCGACGAGGCTGCCGGCGCTGTTGCTGAACAGGACGGTCGCCTGCACGGCCTCGGGCGCGTCCGGTGCCGTCTGCATGGTCTTGGTACCGGACCCGATGTGCATCGACACGACGGTGCCGGTCTCCGCGCAGGCGGCGAAGAACGGGTCCCAGTACCCCGAGTGCAGGCTCGGCAGGTCCAGGTAGGCGGGAAGCTCGGTGAACGCGACGGCGCGCACGCCGCGGGCCGCGTTACGGCGCACCTCGGCGGCGGCCAGCTGGACGTCCCACAGCGGCACGATGCAGAGCGGGAGCAGCCGCCCGCCCGACGTACCGCACCACTGTTCGACCATCCAGTCGTTGTAGGCCTCGACGCAGAGCTTCGACAGCTCCTTGTCCTTGCCCCACAGGAAGATCTGCCCGCAGAAGCGCGGGTAGTTCGGGAAGGCCAGCTGCGCGGCCACCCCGTTGACGTCCATGTCGGCGATCCGGTCGGCCACCTTCCAGCAGCCGGGGCGCATGTCCTCGAACGTGATGCCGTCCATGGTGACCTCGTCGGCGGGGACGCCGGCGGCGGCGATGTAGCGCTTGAGGCTCGTCATCCGGCCCTCGTAGCTCCACCAGGCCACGTCCGGGCCCTCGGTGCCGGGCGCCTCGAGGTAGCTGGAGCCGACGAGCTTCACCTCGCCGGCCGGGGCCAGCACGACGCGCGGGCCCTGCTCGCGGTACTTCGCGGGCAGGCGGGAGCTCCACACGTCCGGTGGCTCGACGACGTGGGCGTCCATGTCGATGATGTCCGGGATCTTCGCCAGGACCGACGGGTCGACGTCGGGCCCGCCGACCACCTCGGGGAGCTGCTCTGTCGTCAGGTCTGTCATGGCCGCACACACCACCGATCCGGCTGAGTACCGCTCGTCACTGCCTGTTCCCCTCGCGCCGCGGCGCCCGCGGTTCGACCGTCGCGACCGCGCGCCACGACCAGCGATCGTCGGTTGATCCCGGCGATCGCTGGTGTCGGCAGGGCTCGCTGCGCTAGCATAATGTATACGATCTGCCCAGCCAACCGATTGCGCCGGCCCATCGGCCGGCGTCGCGGGTGGGTGCGGCGCCGGAGGGGGCGTAGCCCCCGTCCCCTCCGGCGCGGGCTGGGCGCGGCTGGCTGGCTGGACGAGACAGAGGTGGAGCATGCGGCTGCGGGACTCCGAGTCCGACGCGAGGTTCCGCAAGGAGGTGCGTGCCTGGCTGGCCGAGAACCTGCCCGTCCTCGGCCAGCCGCCCGCCTACGGCGACTGGCCGGCCAAGAAGGCCTATGACCAGCGCTGGCAGAAGATGCTCTTCGACGCCGGCTACGCCGGCATCGACTGGCCGACGGCCTACGGCGGCCGCGGCGCGACCGCGTCCGAACAGCTGATCTTCCTCGCCGAGTGCGCCGCCGCCGGCGCGCCCGACCTCGGGGTGCACTTCGTCGGCCAACTGCACGCCGGCCCGACGCTGATCGCCGAGGCGACCGACGAACAGCGCGCCTTCCACCTGCCGCGCATCCTGCGTGGCGAGTCGATCTGGTGCCAGGGCTTCTCCGAGCCGGGCGCCGGCAGCGACCTGGCGAGCCTGCGCACCAGGGCAGTGCGCGACGGCGACCACTACGTCGTGACCGGCAGCAAGATCTGGACGTCCTACGGTTTCGCGGCCGACTACTGCGAGCTGCTGGTCCGCACCGACCCGGAGGCCGGCAAGCACCGCGGCATCAGCTGGCTGATCATGCCGATGGACTCACCCGGCATCGACGTCCGCCCGCTGCGCACCATCCAGGGCGAGAGCGAGTTCGCCGAGATGTTCCTCGACGAGGTCCGCATCCCGGTCGAGAACCTCGTCGGCAAGGAGAACGACGGCTGGCGGGTCGCGATGGTGACCTTCAGCTTCGAACGCGGGACGGCGCTCGTCCGCGAGCTGCTCACCGCGATGACGATGGTCGACGAGCTCGCGACGCTGGCCAGGTCGCTCGGGCACGGGCAGTATCACTCCGGGCCAAAGGCGGGCCAGCGACGTACCGCCTGGGACGACGACGCGATCCGCCGCGAGATCGGCCAGGTCGCCGCCGAGCTCGACGCCATGTGGGCGCTCACCCGGCGCAACGTCACCCGCGCCGCCGCCGGCGGCGGGGTGCCGCCCGCGGGCGGCTCGGCGTTCAAGCTGACCTACTCAGAGGCGATCCACCACTTCGGCGAGGTCGCGATGAAGGTGCTGGAGCGCTACGCGATCAGCCTCGACGCGCTGCCGCTGAGCGGCGGCTCCAGCCTGCCGGCCGGGCGACACATCCTCGAGCACCTGCACGCGTTCGCGATCAGCATCGGCGCCGGCACCTCGCAGATCCAGAAGAACATCCTCGCCGAGCGCGTCCTCGGCCTGCCCAGGGAGCGGTGAGCGGTGCACTTCGACCTTGACGAGGACGCGCTCGCCCTGCAGGCGACCGTGCGCGACCTGTGCGCCGGGCGGCTGCCGCTGGAGGCGACCCGCGACTGGACCGACGCGGCGACCTTCGACCGGGCCGCCTGGCGGGCGCTCGCCGAGCTCGGCACCTTCACGCTGACCCAGCCGGAGGAGCGCGGCGGCCTGGAGCTGGGGGTCGCCGAGGCGGGGCTGGTCTTCCAGGTGCTCGGCGCCGAGCTGGTCCCCGGGCCGCTGGTCGCGGCGGCGCTCGTCGCCGACGTCGACGAGCGGGTCGGCGCCGGCGAGGCGTTCGCGACCGTCGTCACCCGCCCGCCGGCCGGCTCCGGCCCCGCCCGCGCGGGCGGCCCGTGGGTCGTCCCGCACCTGGACCTCGCCGCCGACGTCTACGTCGTCGACGACGAGGGAGTCTGGAAGGCGGCCGCGGGCGCGGTCGAGGGCACGCCGGTGCCGAACCCGCTCGACCCGACCACACCGATGTGGCTCGCCGGCGAGGTGCCTGCCGACGAGCGGGTCGGCGGGCCAGAGCTGGCGCGCGCCTGGCGGCTGCGCGGCTCGGTCCTCGCCTCGGCGCTGCTCGCCGGCAACGCGGGCCGCACCGTCGAGCTCGCCACCGCGTACGCCAAGCAGCGCGAGCAGTTCGGCCGGGTCATCGGCGGCTTCCAGGCCGTCAAACACCTGCTCGCCGAGGCGTTCACCCGCGCCGAGGTCGCCAGCGTCGCCGTCGACGCGGCCGCGGTCGCCCTGGACGAGGCCGCGGCCGGCGACGAGGACTTCGCGAGTTACGACGACCCGACGTTCAATCCCGTCCGCGCGATCGCCGGCGCCCGGGTGCTGGCGGCCAGGGCCGCGTCCCAGAACGCCAAGACGGCGATCCAGGTGCACGGGGGGATGGGCTTCACCTGGGAGACCCCGATCCACCTGTTCCTGAAGCGCGCGTGGGTTCTCCAGAACGCGTTCACCACCCCCGAGGAGGCGGCCGACACGGTCGCGCATTCTCTTTCCGAGAGGAAGGCCGCATGACCAGCTCGGCCGTCGCCGAGGGCGTCGAGGGTTCCGACGTCCCGCCGCGCGAGATCACGCTCGACATCACCGACGGGATCGCCACCATCACGCTGAACCGGCCGGACGCCGGCAACGCGCTCACCGGCGACCAGCGTGAGTCGATCATCAGCTGGCTCGACCAGTTCAACGAGGACCCGACGATCCGCTGCGTCGTCCTCACCGCCACCGGCCGGTTCTTCTGCACCGGCGCCGACCTGCGCAACCAGGCCGCCGGCCCGGTCCGGCCGGACGACGTACCGGAGAAGCTGGTCGGCGACGTGCGGCGCAACATGACCCGCGGCGCGATCCGGCTGATCCACTCGATCCTGGACTGCGAGAAGCCGGTCGTCGCCGCGGTCAACGGCACCGCCGCCGGGATCGGCGCCCACATCGCGTTCGCCTGCGACATCGTCATCGCCACCGAGAAGGCCAAGTTCATCGAGGTCTTCGCCCGCCGCGGCCTCGCCGCCGACGGGCTGGGCACCTGGCTGCTGCCGCGGCTGGTCGGCCTCGCCCGGGCCCGCGAGCTGATCCTGCTCGCCGAGGACCTCCCGGCCGCGCGGGCCGCCGAGATCGGGCTGATCACCCGCGCGGTGCCGGCCGACGAGTTCGCGGCCACGGTCGCGGGCATCGCCGGCCGGCTCGCCGAGGGCCCGACCCGCGCGCACAGCGTCAACAAGTGGCTGCTCAACCGTTCGCTCGACACCGACCGGCACAGCCTCGCCCAGGAGGAGGCCTGGATCGTCGACGTCATGTCGAACACCGTCGACGCCGGCGAGGGCGTCGCCAGCTTCGTCGAACGCCGCCCCACCCGCTTCCGCGGCTATTAATCCTGGTTCGCTCCGTCCGGGCGGCGCGCTCCGGCCCCTTGCTCGCTTCGCTCCCAAGGGACCTCCGCGCGCCGTCCTC
>NZ_JADWYU010000392.1 GCF_016786325.1 Frankia nepalensis
GGAGGACGGCGGCGCGATCGTCAACATCGGCAGCGTGTCCGCCCGGCGCGCCGGCGGTCCCGCTCGTGACCCACCGTTCGTGACCTACCGCTCGTGACCTACCGCTCGTGACCGGCGTGGCTTACCAGCCGTCGGCGCGGGAGCTGGCCTCGGCGAGGATGCGCCGGCAGCCGGTCCAGGTCTCGTGGACGATGTCCGCCACCCGCTCGACGCGTTCGATGCGGCCGGCTACCTGCCCGGTGTTGGCCAGGCTGGCCGTCATGTCACCGCCGAAATAGAGCGCCGGGATGCCGTCCAGGCCGACCTCCGGCCGGCCGGCGGCCAGCACCCGCTCGGCGGTCTCGGTCCGCAGCACCCGCATGGTGGGCAGACCCGGGACGGACAGCATGACCGTGCCGGTCTCGTCCGCCCCGAGCACCGCGTTCTTGAAGTTCTCGTGCAGCGGCGACTCGCGTGACGTCAGCATCCGGGTGCCCATCTGCACCCCTTCCGCTCCCAGCACGACCGCGGCGGCCATGGACGGCCCGTCGCAGATCCCACCGGCCGCGATGATCGGGAGAGACACCCGGGACGCGACGAGCGGGAGCAGCACGAGGGTCGACGCGGCCCGCGCGCTCTTGAACCCGCCTCCCTCGACGCCCTCCACGACGAGGCCGTCCACCCCGGCGTCGGCCGCCTTGAGCGCGTTGCGCAGGCTGCCGACCACATGAACGACCGTCATGCCCGCGTCGTGCAGGAGCCCGGTCATGACGGCCGGGTCGCCGGACGACGTGAACACCGTGCTGATCCCGGCCTCCACCAACAGTTCGATGACGCTGGGATCCCTGCGAACCGCGAGCGCCACGTTGGCGCCCACCGGCCGGTCGGTGAGGTCACGGACCCGCTTCAGGTCCGCCCGGCCCTGCGGCGACGAGGTCTCGATGATGCCCAGCCCACCGGCGTTCGAGACGGCGGCGGCCAGTTGCGCGCAGGCGATGTAGGTCATCGGTGCCTGGACGATCGGGATCCGGACCCCGAGCAGCCGGGCGACCCGGTTGGATAAGGAGCCGGGATCCGCGGTGGCGGCCTCGGGAGCGTCTGTGGACACGGGTGCCTCCGTGGCGGCTCGGGCTGACCGCCGGGCGGCCGGCCAAGCGGAAGACGGCGCGTTCCGCTGGGATGGCGGATGAGCCCGGCGCGGTCGTCGTGGTCAGCGGGTCTCGATGTGCTGCCGGCATCCGACGGCGCGCAAACGCGGTTCCGGGCGATGGGGATATTAGACCGCCGAGACCGCCGGTTCAGTGAGTACCGCCGAGCCATGATCACGACCGCGGCCTCCGAGCCGCCAGCCGGAGCGCCCACCGCCAGCCCGGGGCACGCGGCTCAGGAACATCACGAGGTCGCGGCAGGCAAGGGTGACGGGGCCGTTCTGGACGATGCGGCGCCTCCGTTACAACGGAATGTTCCCGTGGATACCCTGGCGGCCAGGCGCCGCCGCCAGGACACGAACGATCTCACGTCGCGTGTCGACCGAGTCGATGATCTTGTTGATCACTCCAAGCGAGACACCGCGCTGCAGCCCGCCCGCCTCGCGGGTGTGCCTGTCGACAAGCTCGGCACGCAGCGCGTCTCGCTCGTCGGCCGCGGCCGCCGCGAGGGCCCGTCGGTGCAGGATTCCCACAGCGGCCTCGGCGCCCATGACCGCGACCTCCGCCTGGGGCCAGGCCAGGACGCTGGTCGCTCCCAGCGAGCGGGAGTTCATCGCGATGTAAGCGCCCCCATAGGACTTCCGCAGGACCACCGTCACCCGCGGCACGACCGCCTCGGAGAACGCGTAGAGAAGTTTGGCGCCTCGCCGCACGACGCCGCCCCATTCCTGACTCACGCCCGGCAGGTATCCGGGCACATCCACGAGGACAACGAGCGGGATGCCGAACGAGTCGCACATCCGGACGAAGCGGGCGGCCTTCTCGGCGGCCAGCGAGTCGAGGCAACCGCCCTTGCGCAGCGGATTGTTGGCGATGACGCCCACGGTCCGCCCGGTCAGCCGTCCGAGTGCCACGACGACATTGGGTGCCCACCGCGGCTGGAGCTCCTCGTAATCGTCCTCAGCCGCGCCGGTTGTCTCCGTCGCGTTGGGGCGTTGAGCTGGATCGTCGAGGATGGCGCGCACGACCGGACGGATGTCGTATGCCCGACGGGGACGGTCTGGCAGCAGGGAGCCGGGGTCGCGGGCATCACCGTCCGCCTCGGCCGTGTCAAAGGTGCCCGGCCTCGCCAGCAGTGTCGTGATCCGCCGCGCCCGCGCATACGCGTCCGTCTCCGACTGGGCGTTCACATGCACGACGCCGGACCGCCGGCCATGCGCATCCGACCCGCCCAGCCCCGCCATGTCGATCTGCTCCCCCGTTACCTGGCGAACGACGTCGGGCCCGGTTACGAACACCCTGCCCTCGGGTGCCATGACGATCACATCTGTGAGCGCCGGCCCGTAGGCGGCCCCACCGGCCGCCGGACCCAGCACCACGGACACCTGCGGCACTCGGCCCGATGCCGCGATCATGGCGGCAAACATCTGTCCGATACCGTCCAGGGCTTCCACACCGTCGCCGAGGCTCGCCCCGCCGGAGTGCCAGAGCCCGACGACGGGAATATGGTCGACGACCGCGCTGTCGATGGCGTCCGCTATCTGGCGCGCGCCCGGGGAACCGATCGCGCCCCCCAGCGATCTGGCATCCGTGCAGTAGGCGATGACAGCGATGTCATTGATGCGGCCGCGCGCGACGGTGACCCGGCTGCCGGCCGGATTGGAGACGACGTTCAGTGTTCCCGGATCGAGCAGACGGGCCAGTCTTTCGCGTGGGTCGTTCGAGGCTCGGCGTTGTTCGGTGACGGTGACGGAGGCGCGAGCGGTCAGTTCCGTCATCGGTGCAGCGTCCCAACCATGATTTTCCTCAGATCTTCCGTCTGGTGTCAGCCAGCAGCGTCTGTCGGCTGGATCAAGCGATGAGCCGTTCCCCGAGGGTGTCGGCGAGGCACCGCACCGACACCGCCGAGGCTGACCACGCCTATGGCGGGCAATGTTCAGGCAACATCTCGGTCACGGCCGCGCCGCCTCATGGGGCGCGGCCTCGGCGTCGGCGACGCGCCTGCGGAACCGGGTGATGGCCGGCAGGTGCCGAGCGCGCAGCTCGGGGTCGCGCACTCCCAGCCCCTCGTCGGGAGCGAGGCAGAGCACGGCGACCTTGCCCTGGTGCGTGTTGCGGTGCACCTCGTACACCGCCTGGCCGGTCTCCTCCAGCGGGAAGGCGCGGTGGACCGTCGGATGGATACGGCCCTTCTGCACGAGCCGGTTGGCCTCCCATGCCTCGCGGTAGTTGGCGAAGTGCGAGCCGATGATCCGCTTGACGTTCATCCACAGGTACCGGTTGTCGTATTCGTGCAGGTAGCCGCTAGTGGAGGCGCAGGTGACGACGGTCCCGCCACGACGCGCGACGTAAACCGAGGCGCCGAAGGTCTCCCGGCCCGGGTGCTCGAAGACGATGTCCGGGTCCTCGCCCCCAGTCAGTTCCCGGATGCGGGCCCCGAAGCGCCGCCATTCGGCCGGATCCTGCCCCCCGCCGTCCGGCCGCCAGAAGGCGTAGCCCTCGGCCCGGCGGTCGATCACCGCCTCGGCGCCCAGCTCCCGGCAGATGCGCGCCTTGTCCGGGCTGGAGACCACGCATACCGGGAAGGCACCGCCGGCCAGCGCGTACTGCGTGGCGAACGCGCCGATCCCGCCGGAGGCCCCCCAGATCAGGACGGTGTCGCCCTGCTTCATCCCGGCGCCGTTGCGGGAGACCAGCTGTCGGTAGGCGGTGGAGTTGACCAGCCCGAGGCTTGCCGCCTCCTCCCAGGTCAGATGCCGCGGCTTGGGCATCAGCTGGTTGGACTTGACCAGGGCCAGCTCGGCCAGGCCCCCGAAGTTGGTCTCGTAGCCCCAGATGCGCTGCTCGGGGTCGAGCAGCGTGTCGGAGTGCCCGTCGGGGCTTTCCAGCTCGACGGACAGGCAGTGCGCGACCACCTCGTCGCCCGGCTTCCAGGCGTGCACTCCGGGACCGGTGCGCAGCACGACGCCGGCCAGGTCGGAGCCGATCGCGTGGTAAGGCAGGTCGTGCCGCCGGGCCTGCTCGGAGCGGCGGCCGTAGCGCTTCAGGAAGGGGAAGGTGGACACGGGCTCGAAGATCGCCGACCACACCGAGTTGTAGTTCACCGAGCTGGCCATGACGGCGACCAGCGCCTCGCCCGGGCCCGGCGTGGGCGTGGGCACCTCGTCGACGTGCAGCGACTTGCGCGGATCCCGCTCCGCGGCCGGCACCCCCTCGAACATGTCGGCCTCATCCCGCCGGACGGTGACCGCGCGGTAGGCCTCCGGGATCTTCAGCCGGGCGAGGGAATCAGTGGTGGCAGTGTCGAGAAGGGCGTCGAGGATATCTTCCACGGCAGTTCTCCACGATTGTCCCGGACGAGCGGTCTGATGACGAGCTGTCTGATGACGAGTGGTCCGATACCGGATTATTCGACCGGCACGAGGCCGGTGAACCCTTCGACGCGCACGTCAGGGGCCCGCATTCGGCTGGTTAGGGGTCGGCTAGGGGCGCCTTGGCCGGCGTGGGAATATCGCGGTCGATTCCGGTGCTGGCCGGACTCGGCGGGTAACAGTGCCCGCACACGCACGGAGGCGGACCACACACGATGAAGATCGGCATACTGGGCACCGGCAACGTGGCAAAGGTCGTCGGCGCGAAATTGCGCTCCCTCGGGCACGAGGTCACGCTGGGATCACGCGACCCGGAGAACTCCCCCGCCAAGGAGTGGGCCGCGCGGCACGGCGCCGAGATCTCCACGCTCGCGCAGGCCGCCGCGGCCGCCGAACTCGTGGTGAACACCGCGCCGGGGCTCGCCTCCCTCGACGTGCTCACCACGGCCGGCACCGACAACCTGGATGGCAAGGTCGTGGTGGACGTCTCGAACGGCATCGAGTCCAGGAACGGCGTGGTCGCGGTCGCCACCCCGGACGGAGGCAGCGTGGCCGAGCAACTTCAGAAGGCCTTCCCGCGGGCCCGGATCGTGAAGACGCTGAACACCATGGCCGCCCAGGTCATGGTCGACCCCGGCCGCATTCCGGGCCACCACACGGTCTTCCTCAACGGCGACGACGCGGCGGCCAAGGCCGAGGTCGCCGAGCTGCTGAAGTCCTTCGGCTGGACCGAGGCCCAGATCGTAGACCTCGGCGACGTGGTCGGTGCGCGCGCCACCGAGGCCGCGCTGCTGCTGTTCATCCGGCTGTTCAACGCCTTCCAGACCCCCGAGTTCAATCTGTCGGTCGCGAAGGCCTGATCCGGGTCCCCGACGGCGGCGGCACGCCTTCCGGCCCGGAGAGCACGAGGTCTGTCGAAGACCTTGGGCCAACCGGGCCGGAAGGCATTTCGTCCATGCGCTCGGCGCGGGCCCGCCCGCGGAGGCGCTCAGTATCGCCGTGTCACGCGGTGCCCAGCACCTTCGGGTTCAACCGGGTCTGCAGGTCGATCCGGCCGCCCACCTGCAGTTTGCGGTACACCCGCGTGAGATGTTGCTCGACCGTGCTGACCGTGATGTACAGGCGGCTGGCGATCTCCCGGTTGGTGTGCCCGCGCGCGGCCAGTGCCGCCACCCGCAGCTCCGCGTCGCTGAGCACCGCGTACGTGGTGTCCGGCGCCGCCGGAGGCGTCGGGTGGTCAGGGCACGGCGCGGCGAACTCCGGGCCGAGTATCCGCCGGACGCGGGCCTCGGCGCCGCACTGCGTCGCCGCCCGCCAGATCTGCCGGGCGGTGAAATGCGCCCGGTGCGAGTCGCCCAGCTCCACGTGCGCCCGGTGCAGGTCGATCAGCGCGGCCAGCAGCTCCGCCGGCGACCCACTGCTTTCGAGCAGGTCCGCGCACTCGCGCAGCAGCACCACCGCCTGACGGGGTTTCACGATGGCCGCGCGCAGCCGTAGCAGTCCGCCGCGCACCAGGGGGTGCGTGGCACCGGGCTGCTCCCCCAGCTCGTCCAGCGTCCGGGCCGCCCGCTCGGTGCGGCCGAGCTGCAGCAGCGCCTCCGCGACGCCCAGCCTCCAGGGCGCGATGCCGACGATGTCCATGTCCCAGCTGGCCATCAGCTGTCCGCAGGCCAGGAACTCCTGCAGGGCTTGCAGATGGCGGCCTATGGCCAGCTGGTGCTGCGCGCGGGCGTCCAGGTAGTGCAGGCCGTACCGGGTCGTCGGCGCGCCGGCGGGACGCGGGTACGCCAGCCACTCGGTCACCGCGCCGTGCCGGCCCATCGCCGTGAGCACGTAGATCAGGGTCGAAAGCGGCAGGTCGATCTGCGGTCCCCACGCGCGTGGCCCCATGAGCTGAAGCGCGCCGCGGGCCAGTCGCTCAGCCGCCGGCAGGTCGCCGCGCCGGCGCGCGATCTCGGCCAGGACCGCGGATCTCAGGGCCTGCCAGGTCCGGTAGCCATGCGACTTGGCGTCCCGGTAGATCCGCGTGGCCCAGTACTCGGCGCGGTCGAGCTCGTGCACGTAGATCAGGACGTGCAGCGCGTTGCAGTGCGGGCCGCGCCAGTAGTCCGGCGACTTCTCGTCGCGCAGCACGTCCTCGGCGAACCGCGCGGCGGCCGCGTGGTCGCCGGCCCGCAGGTGGTGCCACATCGCCGCGTCGGGCAGCGGCCCTGCCGCGGGATCCCGGTCGGACGGGCGGGCCGTCGCTCCTTCACGCGGGACCGCCGCGGACCCGGGGTGCGTGCTGCGCAGCGACTGGTCGGTGCTGAGCAGCGCCTCGCCGACCTCCGGCGCGTGCGTGCGCGAGCGGATCGCGTCCAGGATCCTCGCGGCCTCCTCCTCCCGCCCGTGCCACATCAGCGCGCGGCCCAGCATGACGGCCTCCAGGTCCGGAAGGCACCCGTGCTCGAAGGCGTCGAGCAGCCCCGCGAAGTGGGACATGGCCCGGGCCGGGTTCATCCGCCACTCGACCCGGACCCGGGCGGCGGTGATCAGTGCGCGCTGCTCGCCGTCGGGGCACTCCCGCAGCGCCAGGTCCAGGCACTGCAGGGCCACGTCGGCCCGGCCGTCGGCCAACGCGTCCTCGGCCGCCTGGCGCAGGACCGGGACATAGCAGGAGCGGCCGATCCGGTCGGCGGCGATCAGGTGCTCCGCGACCCGCAGCGGCGCCTCGCCCTCGGCGTGCAGCAACTCGGCGGCGCCGTATCGCAGCTCGGCCGCGTCGTCGAAATTCGGGTCGCTCAGCACGACCGAACGCGCCCCCGGGTGGCACAGCAGGCCGTCGGGGCCGAGCAGGCCCGCCGCCGACAGTTTGGCGCTGGCCCGCTCGACCAGGTTGCGGGGCCGGGAGATCAGCCGGGAGATCAGCTCGGGGGCGGCGTGTTCGCCGAGCAGCGCGATGGCCCTGGCCACCTCCAGGCCGGCCTGTCCGATGCGGTGCAGGCAGGCGAGCACCGCCGTCGCGGAGGCGTCACCCGGCGCCAGGGGCCGCCGGACGTCGGCCGGATGGTCGTGCAGGTGCTCCGCCAGCAGCGCCCGGACCACCAGAGGGTTGCCGCCGCTCGCCGCGTGGGCGGCCGGGGCCAGCCGGTGCGCGGTGGCGTCGTCGAGCCGCTCGGCGAGCACTCCGGCGACGCCCGCCACCGACAGCAGCGGCAGTTGGATCTGCCAGTAGTTCGGCTCGCGGGACAGCTCCGCCTGGAAGAGCGGCAGGCTCTGCTGGAGGCACTCACCGGTGATCAGCACCAGCATGACCGGCGCGGTGCGGCAGTGCCGGACGAGGTAGAGCAGGCCGCGCAGGGACTCCGGGTCGCTCTGGTGGACATCGTCGACGATCAGCAGCAGCGGTGTCTGGGCGGCCGAGCGCAGCAGATCATGGCAGACGAGCAGCATCAGCTGGGGTGGCAGGAGGTCGGCGGCAGGGGTCGCGGTCACTGCCCGCCGTAGCTCGGCCGCGGATGTGCACGCCTCGAGGAGCTGACCGAAGATGCCCGGGCTGGCGCCCCGCCCGGCCGGCGCGGCGTAGGTCTGCACGACCCGTACGCCCCGGTCCGCGGCCCAGTCGGCGAGCCGGCGGGTGAGCTCGGTCTTGCCCGAACCAACCGAGCCGCTGATGGAGACGACCTGCCCCGCGCCACCTTCCGCCTCATCGAGGCTGCGTTTCAGGAGGAGTAGCTCTTCCGCACGTTCGACGAGTAGCATGTAATGCCTCCCCGTTCGCACTCTCCCGGCCCAGCGGCCGGCTGGATCTCCCCAGTAACCTCTGTTTCTTCGGCGCTGTTTCCCCCGCCCGCGTGGCGCGGATTACGTATTCCGCCGGGAGGGCGGTGCCCGCGATCCGGCCGGAGATCGCGCGCGCCTTACGGTCGCGATCTTCGCGGCTCCCGATCCGTGCGCGAACGGAATCGAATCCAGCGGCGTCCGTCCGCGGTCACCGGCCATTTCCAACGCCCCGGGAGCGGCGGGAACGACACGGCGTATCCAAGCGTGACCGAGTGTGGCTTCCGGACGCCTTCGTCCGGTCGTGACGGCATGTCACAAGTCCCCGACAGCATGTCATACGAGCCACGGCGCGCGCAGCGGAGGACGGCCGTGACGCCCGATACACGGTGTCGGTAAGGCGACTGTGACGTTGCTTTCGGCGCCCAGGCGAGCGGCCGGCCGCCTCGCGCGCGGCGGGACCGTGAGCGCGCCTTCGAAATACCCCTACGAGTCAACCCCTACTCTCCGGCGGCGCATAGGGGTATCCGTCCGGACGGCGTCCGCCATGCCGGCCGCACCCCACCGGGGCGCCGCCGCCGACCGCAAGGCCACCCCTAGCCGGCAAGGACCGGAAACCCTGACAGGCGAGCGAGACTAAGGGTTGGCCGCCGACCGGATCGCACGTAGCGTTTCGCTCGTCCGAATTCATCGGGAAATCACGCCACGGCCCGCCCGCCGTGCTGTCACCGCCTTCGCTTCCGCCGTCCCGGCGCGGCCGGTCTCAAGTGGCCGGTAAACACCCGAACGCGGGTCCTCATCATTATCGAATACCCGATGAGCCAGCCACGGGCGTGACGGCCGACGCGCGGACGCGGCGGCCGGCGCCGGAGCGGAAAACGAAACCTCCCGGAGGACCGGGCGCCGCGCGGCCTTGAGAAAAGCCCGGAAGGAAAGGTGAGGGTACGCCCCCATGACCGACGAACTGCGTTCCGACAGCGCCGCGCGGCGGCCGGTCCCGGCGGAGCCCGTCGCGGTCGTCGGTCTGGCCTGCCGGCTGCCCGGCGCCGCGGACCCGGCCGCGTTCTGGGAGCTGCTGCGCGCCGGCGCCGAGGCGGTCACGGACGTGCCGCCGGGCCGGCCCGGGTTCGGCCCGCGGCCCGCGGGCGCGCGGCCGCCGCGCGCCGGCTTCATCGACGGGGTCGACCGCTTCGATCCTGAGTTCTTCGGCATCTCCCCACGCGAGGCCGTGGACATGGACCCCCAGCAGCGGCTCGCCCTCGAGCTCGCCTGGGAGGCCCTGGAGGACGCCGGCATCGTCCCCGCCACCCGCCGGGGCACCCGGACCGGCGTCTACCTCGGCGCGATCTGGGACGACTACGCCAAACTCGCCCACGCGCGCGGGCCCGGAGCCGTCAACGGCCGCACGATCACCGGTCTGAGCCGTGGCGTCATCGCCAACCGCGTCTCGTACGCACTCGGTCTCCAGGGCCCAAGCGTCGTCGTCGACACCGCCCAGTCCTCCTCACTCGTCGCCATCCAGCTGGCCTGCGAGAGCCTGCGCCGTGGCGAGACCGACCTGGCCCTGGCGGGCGGAGTCAGCCTCAACCTGCTGCCCGAAGGCTTCACCGTGGCCGAGCGCTTCGGCGCGCTCTCACCGACCGGCCGGGCCTACACGTTCGACGCCCGCGCTGACGGCTACGTACGGGGGGAGGGCGGCGGCGTCGTCGTGCTCAAGGCCCTGAGCCAGGCCCTCGCGGACGGCGACACCGTGTACTGCCTCGTCCACGGCGGAGCGGTCAACAACGACGGCGGCGGCGACACGCTCACCGCGCCCAGCCAGAGCGCGCAGCGCGACGTCCTGCGACGGGCGTATGACGACGCGGGAGTGGACCCGGCCCGCGCGCGCTTCGTGGAGCTGCACGGCACCGGAACACCCGTCGGCGATCCCGTCGAGGCTGCCGCGCTCGGCGCGGTCGTCGGCCGGGCCCGGCCCGTCGGGTCGCCCCTCCTGGTCGGCTCGGTCAAGACCAACATCGGACACCTCGAAGGTGCCGCGGGAGTCGCCGGCTTCCTCAAGGCCGCGCTCAGCCTGCGCGAGCGCATTCTGCCGCCCAGTCTCAACTATCAGCGCCCGAACCCGGCGATCCCGCTCGACGCCCTGGGCCTCGAGGTCGCCGTCGCCCGCGTCGACCTGACCGCGGACGACGCCGACGGCCCGGTGTTCGCGGGCGTCAGCTCCTTCGGAATGGCCGGCACCAACTGCCACCTGGTGCTGTCCGACGCCACCGGGCTGCCCGCGCCAGCCGCCGGCACCGACACCGACGCCGGCGACGACACCGGAGCCGGCACCGGTGGCAGCGGCGGCGGCCCGGTGACCGTTCTGCTGTCCGGACACGTGGACGCCGCGCTGCGCGCCCAGGCCCGGCGGCTGCGCGAACACCTCGCGGCCCATGCCGGCCTCACCCTGCCCGACCTCGCGCACACCACCGCCCTGACACGCAGCCACCTCACACACCGGGCCGCGCTGCTCGCCGACGACCGCGACGGTCTCGCCGCGGCCCTCGGTGACCTCGCCGCCGGCCGCCCCTCGCCCCGCGTCGTCCGCGCCGCCGCCGGGCCGGCCGAGCACCGCCTCGCGTTCCTCTTCACCGGCCAGGGCAGCCAGCGGCCCGGCATGGGCGCGGCCCTGCACGCCGCCCACCCCGTGTTCGCCAACGCCTTCGACGCCGCGTGCCGCGAACTGGACGCGCACCTCGACCGGTCAGTCCGCGACCTGGTCCTCGGCCCCACGGACGCGCCGGACGCCGCCCTGCTCGATCAGACGGTGTACACCCAGGCGGCGCTGTTCGCCTATGAGACCGCCCTCTTCGGGCTCCTGCGGCACTGGGGGATCACTCCCGCCGCCCTGCTCGGCCACTCCATCGGCGAGCTGAGCGCCGCATATGCCGCCGGCGTGTTCTCCCTGGCCGACGCCGCCACCCTCGTCGCCGCGCGCGGCCGCCTGATGCAGGCCCTGCCGGAAGGCGGGGCGATGGTGTCCATCCAGGCGTCGGAGGCGGAACTCGTCGCGCAGCTCGCCGACTTCGCCGGTCGCGTGGAGATCGCCGCGCTCAACGGCCCCGCCGCCACCGTGATCGCCGGGGACCGCGACGCCGTCGACACAGTCGCCGACGCCTGGCGGTCGCGCGGGCGCAAGACCCGCCGGCTGCGGGTCAGCCATGCGTTCCACTCGCCGCACATGGACGGCATGCTGGACGAGTTCCGCCGGGTCGCCGAGGGCCTGACCTACCGTCCCCCCGCCCTTCCCGTCGTCTCCAACCTCACCGGCCGCGCGGTCACGCCCTCGGAACCGCTCGACGCCGACCACTGGGTGCGCCACGCCCGCCGAAGCGTTCGGTTCCTGGACGGCATGCGTGCTCTCGAAGCCCTGGGCGTCACCGTCCACCTCGAAGTCGGCCCGGACGCCGTGCTCGCGACCATGGGCCGGGACTGCGTCACCGAAGGCGCGGTCTTCCTCCCCGCCACCCGGGCCGGCCGCTCTGAACGGGACACCCTCGCCGCGGCCGTGGCCGGCCTGCATGTACGCGGTGTGGCCGTCGCCTGGGACCGGATCCTGGAGGGCACGGGCGGGCGCCGCGTTCCACTGCCCACATACGCCTTCCAGCGGGAGAGCTACTGGCTGGCCGCGGCGACGGGCACGCAGCCGGTTCCGGCCCCGCGCGCCGCCGGGCGGCTCGCGGAGACGATGGAACCCGCCGAACCGGCGTCGACCGCGCGCGCCGTCGAGCCGGTCGCCGACAAGCCGACCGCTGACGAGCCGGCCGCCGACGGCACGGCGCGAGACCGCCTCGCCGCGCTGCCCGAGGCCGACCGCGAGCGTTCGCTGGCCGCGCTCGTCCTCGCCCAGGTGGCCACCGTTCTCGGCCACGGCTCACCCGAGCGCGTCGACCGGGCGCGCACCTTCAAGGACCTCGGCTTCGACTCGCTGGCCGCCGTCGAACTGCGCGAGCTGCTGGGCCAAGCCCTCGACGTCTCCCTGCCCCCCACCCTGGTGTTCGACCACCCCACCCCCGAAGCACTGATCCGCCATCTGGGCGGCAACCGGCGGCCCGCCCCGGCCGCGCGCCGCCCGGTCCAGGGCGACGCGGAGGACCCCATCGCCATCGTGGGTATGGCGTGTCGTTTTCCGGGTGGGGTTGGTTCTCCTGAGGATCTGTGGGATCTGGTGGTTGA
>NZ_JADWYU010000393.1 GCF_016786325.1 Frankia nepalensis
CCCCCCACGGCGGAGCGCCGATGGGCGCGCTAGCGACCTTGAGGCGACCGCCCTAAGCGGAGCTGCGGCGGGCGCGGCGGCCGGCGAGCTCGTCGCCCGGGTGGGTCTCGGATGGCTGGCCTGGGCGCTCGCAGGGCAGCGAGGCCAGCTGGCCGCGCATGTCCTGCACGGCCCGGCCGACGGCGATCGCGAACACGCCCTGTCCGCCGCGCACCAGGTCGATGACCTGGTCGTCGGAGGTGCATTCGTAGACCGTCGACCCGTCGCTGATGAGCGTCAGTTCGGCGAGGTCGTCGACGCCGCGGGAGCGGACGTGCTCCGCGGCGGAACGAATGTTCTGCAGCGACACCCCCGCCTCGAGCAGTTTGCGCACGACCCGCAGCACGAGGATGTCGCGGAAGGAGTAGAGCCGCTGGCTGCCGGACCCGGACGCGCCGCGCACGCTGGGCACCACCAGCCCGGTCCTCGCCCAGTAGTCGAGCTGGCGGTAGGTGATGCCGGCGGCCGCGCAGGCCGTCGGGCCGCGGTAGCCGACGTCGTCGCCGGGCGGCCCGGGCAGCTCGTCGGGGAAGAGCTCACCCTGCTCGATCATCGCCGTCCCGTTTCCGGTCGCCACGCCCCCGACCTTTCGTCTCACCAGTGATGACAAAGGCGGAAATGCCCCGGGCGCGGTGTGGGAACATGCCGCGCCTCCTCTGTGGCCTGGAGCCCCAGGCGGACGTTGGCCTCCATCGACGCCCCCGGGTGGACCCGGACGCGCTCCCCTGTGACCTGGCCTCCCCCCGTGGCATGGCCACCGAACCCGGCCGAAGGCCGGTCCCTCGACCGGGCGCACGGCAGACGCGAGCTCCTAGGCGGACTCCCCGACCGTAGGAGCGCCGCGCCGTCGCTTCAACGATCCAGTTCGGCGTGTCTCCCGCCCAGCCGACAAAGCTCGTCTAACGGACGGATGCGCCCCAAACACCCACCAAGCAGCTCGCAAACCCACCGCAATCGGTACCCAACGGCTTCAGGGCCCGCCAAGCTTCCGTCAACCGTTTTTTCAGCCTACGCCAGCACTCCCCGGCGCACGGCGAAATGCCATCAGATCACCCGGGGCGGCGCGATCGGCAAGCCGGCGGCCCCAGCCGCGCGGCCCCGGAAAACGCGGCGGGCCGGTGAGGCCAACCTGGGTTGGCGTCTCACCGGCCCGCCGCGTACCGCCCGGGCTGGCTACGAGCCCGGGGTGTTGAAGTCCTCGGGAGAGATCGTGTCGAGGAACTCGCGGAACTTCTCGAGCTCGTTCTCCTGCTCCTGTTCCTGCTCCTCCGGGACGGTGATGCCCGCCTCGGCCAGCACCGCCTCGACGCCGTAGACCGGCGCGCCCATCCGCATCGCCAACGCGATCGCGTCCGACGGACGAGCGGAGACCTCGACACCGTTGGCGAACCGCAGGGTGGCGAAGAACACACCGTCCTGCAGGTCGGTGATGGTCACCTGGGTGAGCTCGGTCTGCAGGGCTCGAAGCACGTCACGCATGAGGTCGTGGGTCATCGGGCGGGCGGTGGTTATCCCCTCCTGCGCGAAGGCGATCGCCGTGGCCTCGACCGCGCCGATCCAGATCGGCAGGTACCGCTCCCCCCCGACCTCCTTGAGCAGGACGATCGGCTGCTTCGAGGGAAGCTCGACTCGCACTCCGACGATGTCCAGCCGATGCACCGATCTACCTCCTCGCGCGGGTGGCCCGGGGAGATCCCCGCCGACAGCCCGCCTCTGCCCTGGACAGCCACCCAGCGCCCAGTACTCCCTAGCGCCCAGCACTCTCACGAGCCCACCACGTCGGGCCCGCAAAAGCCCACTCTGGAGACAGTATCTCCGCCGCGCCCCGCCCGTCAGCGCGCCCGACCGTTCGGCCGGCCCCAGTTGCCGAAACGGGAGGGTGGGCACCGGAGGATCACCGGGGCGGGTGTCACGGGCCCGGCGGCCGCCGGGAGCGCCGCCGCGGGGGACCGTCCGCTTCCGCCCCTACCGGCCGGAGCCGAGACGGGTCCGCAGCAGGGCGGCGTGCAGGCGCACCAGGAGCAGGGCCAGCTCGTCGACGGAGTCGCGGGGCAGGCTGGTGTCCCCGTCGCCGCCTCGCGGGGCGCGCAGCGGGGCGACGGCGGCCTCGATGAGCCCGGCCTCCCGGTCGGCCGCCGCCCGGGCGGCGCGCAGGTGCCGGGCCTCGATGCCGTGCGCGGTGAGCAGGCCGACGGTCCGGGCCACCACGAGCGCGTCCGCGTCGTAGTAGCCGCCCCCGGACACCGCGCGCAGCAGGCCGTGGCGCTCCAGCTCGGCGAGCGCCTCGTCGTCGAGCCCGCTGGCGGCGAGCAGCTCGCGGCGCGACATCCGCACCCGCTCGGCCCCGAGCAGCACGTCCAGGCCGGTGGCCGGCGGGCTCGAGGGCACCGCCCGCGGCCCGGGCGGCGCCGCCGCGGGCAGCTCGCCGCGATCCACCGCCGCCAGCTCGTCCTTGATCACCCGCAGTGGGAGATACCGCTCCCGCTGGGCGTGCAGGACGTAGGCGAGCCGGGCGACATCAGCCGCCGAGTACTTGCGGTAGTTCGCGCTCGTCCTGGCCGGCTCGACGAGGCCCTCCGCCTCCAGATAACGGATCTTGGAGAGGGTGATGTCCGGGTAGTCGACACGCAGGCGGTCGAGCACCTCGCCGATGTTGAGGACCTTCGCGGTCAGCCGGGCGTCGGCCTCGGCGTCGGCGGACGGGTGCCCGACCCGCCGGGTGGGCCGGGCCACACGGGACTGACCGGAACCGAGGGCGGCCGGCGCCGCGGCCGCCGCGGCGGCGGACAGCCGGGAGCTCACCGCGGCCTCACCGACGTCACAACGGACCACCCCCCGGGTAGGGGGCACCGGTCAGGAACACCAGCCTGAACTTGCCGATCTGCACCTCGTCCCCGCTGGTGAGGTCCGCGGCGTCGATGCGCTCCCGGTTCAGGTAGGTGCCGTTGAGGCTGCCGACGTCGCGCACCGTGAAGCCCTTGGTGTAGGGCGAGCGCAGGAACTCGGCGTGCCGGCGGGAGACCGTGACGTCGTCGAGGAAGATGTCGCTCTCCGGATGCCGCCCGGCGGTGGTCAGGTCCGCGTCGAGCAGGAAGCGGCTGCCCGCGTTCGGGCCTCGCTTGACCACCAGGAGCGCCGACCCCGGCGGGAGCGCGTCCACCGCCGCGACCGCGTCCCGCTCGGTCGACTCGTCGACGTGGTCGCCTTCGATCCGATGCAGGGCCGCGGTCGTCAGGTTCAGCGCCGAGGTCTGGTCTGGTCGCTCGGGCGCGACCGGCTCGCCGGGGCGTACGAGGGGTGACCCACACCGCGCGCAGTACAGCGCGTCGGGTGGGTTGTGCTGTCCGCACCTCGTGCAGAACACGGTCGCGTCCGCCTCCTGCCGACGCCCGCGGGCGCGGGCCACCGGCCGCTCGGGCCACCGACCTGGTGGCGAGAACGTTGATTTCCCAATCCGAGGGGGCCGTCGAACCACGCCGCCCACCCCCAGAACACGTCGTCAAGCGCGGCCTGGACCAGGGTCACCGGACCACTGGTCGACGAGCACCGTCGCCGTCTACCGATGATGCACACCGAGGCTAGTGCATCAGGGGCAGGCTCGTGAAAAGGGTGCGACAACAGTTCTCGGCGTGGCGTCACGCGCTTCCACCTCGGAGTGGCCGCGGATCGCCACCGCAAGGAGCACGATGGTCACGCTCGGCGACCGAAGGTGGCCACCAAGGGGGCCCAGGCGGCCACGGACCGGCGCCGGCGGGACCTTCGGCCACCCGCCGAGAGGTCCCGCCGGCGCCGACTGTCGGCATACTGACAGTCGGGAGAGCGGATCAGTGGCCCTGGACGTGCTCCTGGTATCCGCCGGCGTCGAGCAGGTCGTCCAGCGCCGCCGGGTCGGACACCGCGACCTCGATCAGCCAGCCCTCCCCGTACGGGTCCGCGTTGACCAGTTCGGGTGAGCTGTCGAGCGCGTCGTTGCGGGCGACCACCTCGCCGGAGGCCGGCGCGTAGACGTCCGAGACGCTCTTGGTCGACTCCACCTCGCCGAACGGCTCACCGGCCTTCACCTGCGCCCCGACCTCGGGCAGCGACACGTACACGATGTCGCCGAGCGCCTCCTGGGCGTACGACGTGATGCCGATACGCACCGTCGTGCCATCCACTCGGGCCCACTCGTGCTCACGCGAGTACTTCAGGTCCTCCGGGTACACCGACTCGCCTTCCATGGGCCAACCGCCTCCAGCCTGTTCCCCGGCGCGGCCCGCCGGCCGCGCCGCGTCGTCGTCACTCACCTAGTCGCGCTTGCCCGCGCCGCCGCGCGCCCACCCGGGGACGCCGACGGCCTGCCCAGCCGATCGACCCGGCCGGGTTGGCTCGTGGCGGCGGGAGTGGCGGCGCACGTCCCGGACCGTGGGGCCACGCCCCACATGGGCCCGGTGACGCCCGCCGTGGCACTCTCGGTTGGCACCGTACCGAGCAGCGAGACGGCCGGCCGCATCGCCTCCGTCGTGGACGTCCGCCACCGATCCGGCCGACGCCCACCAGGACGTGGCCCGCGCTCGCGGGCCCGCGCGGGCGGCGGCCAGGCACGCGAGGGCCACGACGGCGCCGCGGGCCTGGGCGGCCCGACGTGGGCCGGCCGCGTCAGGAGCGCGTGGCCGTGCCCGGCCCGGTCAGCGGCGGCCGCCGAAGGAGTCGCGGTGGTCGGCCTCGACGACGCCGGCCCAGCGGCGCAGGAGCAGGCGGGCCTCGTCGCGGTCGGTGGCCTCGGCCCACAGGTGGGTGACGGCCTCGGCCGGGTCGGGCAGCACCAGCACCCAGGCGCCGTCCGGGCGGACCACCCGCACCCCGTCGGTGGTGTCGATGACGTCGCCGCCGGCGGCGTCGACGTGTTCGACGACCCGGCGCATCACCGTGCCCTTCGCGGCCCACGGCGTCGGCACCGACCGGCGCACCACCGCCACCGGTGGGATCCGGGCGTCGATCGCGGACAGCGTCAGCCGGGTCCTGGCGACCAGCGCGAGCAGCCGGACGAACGCGGCCAGCCCGTCGAGGGCGGCGCCGAACTCGGGGACGACGAACCCACCGCGCCCGTCGGCGGCGAACACGACCAGCGGGTCGCGCGACACGCGGGGCAGGTCGGCCGCGGACAGCGACGTGCGGCGCACCGTCAGGCCGTGGAACCGGGTGACCTGGTCGGCGACGAGCGTGGTCGTCACCGGAACGGCCACGACCGCCCCCCGGTTCTCGGCCGCGACCAGGTCGAGGAAGACCAGCAACGCCCGGTCGTCGTCGATGAGGTCGCCCCGCTCGTCGACGATCGTGATCCGCTCCCCCGCCTGGTCGAAGCGGACCCCGAACGCCGCCCGGGAGCTGGCCACCAGCTCGCCGAGGCGGGCCACCGCCGCGCGGCGCTGCGCCTCGGAATGGGTGGTGACGGTGTTGTCGAGCCGGCCGTTGACGGTGAGCACGTCGACGCCGAGCCGGCCGAGCAGGGTCGGGAGCACCAGCGACGCGGCGCCGCCGGACGGGTCGACGACCACCTTGAGGTCGGCCTCGGCCACGCCGGACGTGTCGATCCGGTCGAGCAGGTCCTGGGTGTAGCGGTCGGCGGTGCGCGCCGGCAGCCGCAGGTCACCGATCTCGCCAGGGAAGGCGCGGCGGAACTCCTGGCGGGAGAAGACCCGGTCGAGCTTGCGCGCCGCGGCGGGCGACAGGTCGTGGCCGTCGGCGTCGAGGAACACGATGTCGATGCGTTCCGGGTCGCCGTCGGTGGTGCGCAGCATGATCCCGCCGGCGGCGTCGGAGGTGCGCACGTCGAACCGGGCGACCGGCATCGGCGCGACCTCCAGGTCGCGGACGTCGATCGCGCCCGTGGTCAGCGCGCTGATCACCGCTCGCTTGAGCGCGCGGGCGGCGCGCGAGCCGTCGCGGACGGTGGTGACCGTCGCGCCCTTGGGCAGGGTGGTCGCGTAGGCGGCGGCGAGCCGGACGGCGAGCTCCGGGGTGATCTCGGCGTTGACCAGGCCGGACACGCCGCGCGGACCGAACAGCGAGCGCTGCCCGCGCGACTCCCAGATGACCGAGGTGTTGACGACCGCGCCGGCCTCGATCGTCTTGTACGGGTAGACCCGCACGTCGTGGGAGACGAACGCCTCCTCCTCGACGACGCAGGCCTCGGCGACGACGGCGCCCTCCTCGACCCGGGCGGCGCGGCGCACGTCGGTGCCCTTGCCGATCACGCAGCCGCGCAGGTTGGTGCGCGGGCCGATCAGCGCGTTGTCGCCGACGACCGCCCGGTGCAGGAAGGCACCCTGCTTGACGACGACGTTGCTGCCGAGCACGGTGAACTCGCGCAGCTCGGCGCCGGCCTCGACCTTGGTGTAGTCCCCGACGACCAGCGGACCCTTGAGGACCGCGTCCGGGTGCACGTCGGTGTCCTGGCCGACCCACACCCCCGGCGACACCTCGAACCCGCCGATCTCGACGTCGACCTGCTGGTTGAGCACGTCGGCCTGGACCCGCAGGAAGTTCGCGATCGTGCCGACGTCCTCCCAGTAGCCGGACACGACGTGCCCGTAGACCGGCGCGCCGGCGGCGACGAGACGGGGGAACACGTCGGCGGACCAGTCGACCGGCTCGCCGGTGGGGACGTGGTCGAAGACCTCCGGCTCCATCACGTAGATGCCGGTGTTGACGGTGTCGGAGAACACCTGCCCCCAGGTCGGTTTCTCCAGGAACCGGGAGATCCGGCCGTCCTCGCCGGCGATGACGATGCCGAACTCCAGTGGGTCGGGCACCGATTTGAGGGCGACCGTCACCAGGGCGCCGTTCTTGCGGTGCTCGGCGACCAGTTCGGACAGGTCGATGTCGGTGAGCGCGTCGCCGCTGATGACCAGGAACTGCTCGTCGCGCAGCGCCGACTCGGCGTTCTTCACGCTGCCGGCGGTGCCCAGCGGCGTCGCCTCGGTCGCGTACGACAGGTGCATGCCGAGCTCGTCGCCGTCGCCGAAGTAGGTACGCACCATCGCGGCGAGGAACTGGACCGTCACGACGGTCTCGTCGAACCCGTGCCGCTTGAGCAGCCGCAGCACGTGCTCCATGATCGGTCGGTTGACGACCGGGAGCAGCGGCTTGGGCGCGTTCGCGGTGAGCGGCCGCAGCCGGGTGCCCTCCCCGCCGGCCATGACGACGGCCCTCACCGGCCGCCTCCGGCGGTCGCGGGGCGGCGCCGGGCACGGCGCCCGCGGGCGATGCCGGCGACCTGGAACGTGTAGAGCAGGCCGGCCCACCAGTACAGCGCGGTGCCCCAGAGGGCGAACGCCCAGCCGACCGGGCGCACGGCGGTCGCCAGCCACCCGTCGCCGCCGGCGAGCAGCAGCAGCGGGAAGGCGTAGAGCAGGTTGAAGGTGGCCGCCTTGCCCAGGTAGTGCACCGGCAGCGCGGTGCCGAGCCCCAGGCGGCGCATCGGGATCAGCAGCAGGGTGATGAACACGTCCCGGCCGACGACGAGGGCCGCCAGCCACCAGGGGATGATCCCCCTGATGGTGAGCGCCGCGATCGTGGCGAGGATGTAGAGCCGGTCCGCGGCCGGGTCGAGCAGGGCGCCGAGCCGGCTGGTCTGGTTGAGCGCCCGGGCGAGCCGGCCGTCGAGGTAGTCGCTGACCCCGGCGAAGACGAGCACGGCGAGCGCGAACCCGTCGGCGCGCGGTCCGAGCGCGAGCCACAGGAACAGCGGTACGCCGAGCAGGCGCAGCGCCGAGAGCAAATTGGGTACGGTGAGGACCCGTTCGGAGGCGGTCGCCGGGTCGACAGGCGCCGGGTCGCCGGTCGCCGGAGCGTTGGGCACGGGATCGCTGGGAGCCGGGTCACTGGGCGCCGGGCCAACGGGTGGAGGCGCTGCGCCAGTCATGCGGTCTCCCCTCCCCCTCGCCAGCGGTCTGCGCCAACACTACGGGCACAAGGAGACGCGCGGATGTCCGTGCCGGGTCGACCGGACACGGGCGCGGCCGCGGGGTCGCCGGCCAGCGCCGACGCCTCCTCACCGGCACGACGCTAGCGGATGGCCGCGATGACCGGCCCGACGGAGTCCGCGCCGGTCGGCACCCGCCCGCTCGCGGTGCCCGCGGGCATCGGCGACCACCAGCGCCGCCGGCCGCGAGACCGACCACGTCACCGAACAGGATGAGGACCGAGCACCACCATGTACACCGACCCCGAAACCAGGCCAGTCGGGCGCGGGGCGTCCGACGACGAGCCGCGAGCGGCGCGCTCAGCGCGCCTTGGAGCGGCCGTCACATGATCCGGCCGACGAGGTAGGACGAGCTGTAGATCGGGCGCAGGGACACGACACCACCGGTCTGCGGGGCGGCCCACATGTAGCCGTTCCCGGCGTAGATGCCGACGTGGTAGATGCCGCCCGGCTTGCCGTAGAAGATGAGGTCGCCCGGCTGCTTGCCCGCCTGCGAGACCTTCGTGGAGACGCGGTACTGCTGCTCGGCGGTGCGCGGCAGGCTGCGGCCCAGCTGCTTGAAGACGTACTGGACCAGGCCGGAGCAGTCGAACGAGTACGGGCCCGCCGCGCCGTAGACGTACGGCTTGCCCTTCTGCAGCGAGGCCAGGTAGACGGCCTTCTCGCCGATGGTGCTGCCGGGCACGACCGTGGGGATCCCGCTGTCGAGGTAGCCCTGGTTCGTCCGGCGCTGCTGGATGGTGATGGTGGCCGCGTCGGCGACCGAGGGGCGCAGCGTGCTCCCGCCATCGAAGACCGCGGTGATCGTGGTGGTGCTCAGCAGCCGCGCGGTGATGCTCGCGTTGCCCTGGTCATCGGTGGTGAGCGTCGTGGTGGCGGTCCACTTCGGCCCGTCGACGACGACGATCTTGACTTGCTGGTGCGCCAGCGGGGCGCCACCCATCGCCTCGGTGGCCTTCACGGTCAGCACGACCGGGGCGTTCGGCTCGACGGTCGTCTTGTCGGCGGCGAGTGTCAGGTCGGTGAAGACCGGGTCCGGGTTGGACACCGCGGCGGCGAGGCCGCCGCCACCGGCCGAGCCGCCCGAGGCGGCGGCACCTGACCCGCCGGAACCGTCGCCGGCCAGCGCGGCGCCGAGGGTGTTGGCCTCGTAGGTCGTCGTCTGCGGGCTTGCGGGGTCGACGGTCGTCGGCGCGTCGGAGCTGGAGGGAACCGTGGCGGCGAACGCGGCGGTCGAGACGGCGAGCGTGCCGGTCGTGAACGCGGCGATGGTGCTGACCCGGCGCGGCTGGTTGCCGGACCGCCGGCGGGCCCCGTCCGGGGCGCCCTCCGTGCGATGCCGGCCGCGGACAAGCTCGTCCCAGTCGTCCGGGAGCCAGGCCATGCCACGACGGGACAACGCGCGTCCTTCCCTGACGCCTGCGAGGTCAGCTGTCGGGTTCGGACAGCCTCACCGCCGCCCGGCCGCCCTTAGGCGGCTTCACCCCGAGGACCCGGCCGGACTAACGGCCTCGTCCAGAGGAACCTGTGGGTCCCCCGCTCCTGCCCGGCATGTCGGAGGGAGCGTCAGGCCAAGGGCAGGACTCGGCGTTTCGGCCCGACGCATTGTTGCCTTAGGTGAAGAATGTTGCATTGCTGACCTTAGTGGATGGCATAGCGGGGCCTCCAACCACCGTAAACACAACAGTTGGACACCTTCCCGGGGTTTCGGGCGCATGTCGACGAGGTTCCGCTCGGGCACCCCGAGCAGGGGCGACAAGTACGGGGCACCAGTGGACCGCCCCGCCGATCGGTACCCGCGCGAAGGAAGTTGACTTCTCGTTGTGGGCACGGAGAGGAATCTCCAGTCGCACCCGCGCCAGGCGTGGCGCGCCAGGGACTTTGGTCCCTAGAACGCGTAGGGACCAAAGTCCTTACGGGCGAAATTCCAGGAGGTCCGGGGGCTCTCCGGGCGGCCACGCGACATTGCTTGGTCAAGCGTGCGCCATCGGGTGCCGGGCACACGCCGACCATCGCGCATCACGCGGGTATGGGCCTCGGCGCGGTCGCGGAGGCGGGCGCCGGCACGGATGCCGGAGGCGGGGCCGCGGGCGCGGCGGGCGCCGGCGTCGGGCCCGCCGTGCCGCCGCCCGCGGGCGGCGGCACGGACGCGGATGCCGACGCGGGCGCTGGCACCGACGCGGACGCCGGCACCATCCCTGGCGCCGGCACGGACGCGGACGCGGGCGCGGGCGCTGGCGCTGGCACGGACACGGACGCTGACGCGGGCGCCGGCACGGACGCTGGCACTGGCACTGGCACGGACGCTGGCGCCGGCGGCGGAGGGCTCACGGCGTGCCCATAGACGACGAGATTGTCCAGATAGTGGTTGGTCCGCTCGTCGAAGCCGCCGTCACAGGTGATGAGGCGGATCTCCGGGCGGGTGACGGGGCCATAGACCCGTTCGGCCGGGAACGCCGCCTTCGACACTGTCTCAAGCCGGTCGACGACGAACGCGGCCGTTGTCCCGGACCCGCCGACCACCTCGATCTGGTCGCCGGGCAGCAGGTTGCGCAGCCGGTAGAAGACCGCCGGGCCCTTCTTCGAGTCGTAGTGGCCCACCAGCACAGCCGGACCGACGGCCCCTGGCGCGACCCCCTGCTGGTACCAGCCCACGTCCCCCCACTTCGTCGGCACGTCGATCGCCCCTTGCGGGGTCAGCCCCAGGCCGACGACCGGCGCGTCCACCGCGATCGCCGCGATCCGCAGCCGGACGGGGTCGGGCACGACGGGCGGCGGGACCGCGAGGGCCGCCGCCGTGGAGGGCTCGGCCACGGAGGGCGTCGCCGCGACCGTCGGCGGCGGCAGTGCCCGGCCGGCGGGCACGTCGTCGGGCGAGAGCGCGGGCGCCGCGAGCCGAAACCCGCTGCCGACGACGAGCACCGCGCCGGCGAGCAGGAGCGGCCCGCCGAACCGGTGCCGGGACCGGCCCCGACCGGGGGCGGGGGCGCCGGGGACACCCGGCGCGGCCGGTCCCAGGGGCTCGAGTTCTTCGAGCCGGTGGCGCTCGTAGCGGCCCGCCTGGGCGCGCCGGTTCGGGGCCCGGCGGTCATGGTCGTCTGCGCGGGCGCGCCCGCCGCGGCTCCCCCCGGTGGCGTGGGGGAAGACGCCGCCGGGCCCGCCAGAGCCACGGCCGGGCCGGGTCCGGCCGGGCCGTGGCTCTGATTCTGGCTCGCGTCGCCCGCGCATCTCCCCCACCGGATCCCTCCCGTGGCCGGCCTGCCCCGACGCGGCGATGCTAAGGCGCCCGCGGTCGTTCTCCCGGTTGACGACGCCGTATCCGGCGCCAGCCCGTGAAATCTATTCGCGCGGCCGGCGAAAACGGACGAGAAGAACACGGAAGACCAACCGGGGCAACGCCGTGGCCTCGAATTTTGGAGAATAGCCGCCGAGGGTTCGCGAACGGCCCGGGAAGAATCGGCCGGGAACGCCGGACACCGCGCCGCCGTGGGCAATCCACCGTCAGTGGCCCACAACCGCCCGCGCTCTTCCGCCCGTGGCTCACGTGGGTTCACCACGCCCATGCGGGCTGCCCCGGATCCGGCCATGGAGTGGCTATGTTGTCGCTCGCAGTTATGTGACAGTCACAGTCTGTGAGAGAGGGGACCTCATGAAGGGCCTGGGACGTAGCGCAGCCCTGCTGGGATTGTCCGGCGCGGCGAGCCTCATCCTCACCCTCGGACCTGGCCTCGGTGTCGCCCACGCCCTGGAGGGCGACAAGGGCGACCAGAGGGATAACGGCATTCTCGACGACAAGGGCGACAAGGACGGCGGCCTGTTCGACGACAAGGAGTGCAGGGACCGGGACAAGGACAAGGACGGCTGGTTCGACGACAAGGACGATAAGGACAGGGACAAGGACGACGACTGGTTCGACGGCGGCATCCTTGACGACAAGGACAAGGACAGGGACTGCCCGGTCGGCGTCGGTGTTGGCGTCGGCGTCGGCGTCGTGGGTGGCGGGGTCGGTGGCGGCGGCGTCGCCGCGGGTGGCGGCGGCATGTCCGCCGGCGATGTCCCGCTCGCCCCGCTGGCTGGTGTCGGTCTGGGCGCCCTTCTGCTGACCGCGGGCGTCGCGAGCCGCCGCCGCGGCCAGGGCGCCAGCTGACGCCGTCGGCCTGACCGACGGCGACCGACGGCGCGGCGGGGGGCCCCCCCCCCCCCCCCCCACGGCGCGGATCACCTCGTCGACGGTGCGCCCGGACAGCTCGCTGACCGCGGTGGCCTGCACCGTCAGGTCGTCCG
>NZ_JADWYU010000394.1 GCF_016786325.1 Frankia nepalensis
GGGGGGGGGGGGGGGGGGGGGGGGGGCGGGGCGGGGCCGCGCCGCGTCCGCCAGGCCCGAACCAGCCCCGGTACCCGGACCGCCCAGAAAGATCACGGAGCAGATGTCAGACGAGCAGAAGCTCAGGGAGTACCTCAAACGCGCGACGGTCGAGCTGCACGACGCGCGCAGGCGCCTGGAGGATGCCGAGGCGGCCCGCTCCGAGCCGATCGCGATCATCGGCATGGCCTGCCGCTTTCCCGGTGGCGTCCGGTCGCCCGAGGACCTGTGGGACTTCCTGCTGACCGGCGATGACGCGGTCACCGGCTTCCCCGCCGACCGGGGCTGGGCGGTGCCCGAGCCGTCCGCCGGCCCGCCCGGGCGGCCCGGCCCGCCCGCCGTCCGCGCGGGCGGGTTCCTGCCGGACGCGGCCGAGTTCGACGCCGAGTTCTTCGGGATCTCACCACGCGAGGCGCTCGCGATGGACCCGCAGCAGCGGCTCCTGCTGGAGACCTCCTGGGAGGCGCTCGAACGCGCCGGAATCGACCCGACGTCCCTGCGCGGCAGCGACACCGGCGTGTTCGCCGGCCGCGTCACCGAGGACTACGGCCTCGTGGTCGCCGACCCCAGCGACGAGATCGAGCCCTACCGGCTGACCGGCCTCGCCGGCAGCGTGCTGTCCGGCCGGGTGTCGTACGTCCTCGGCCTGGAGGGCCCGGCGGTCACCGTGGACACCGCCTGCTCGACGTCCCTGGTGGCGCTGCACCTCGCGCTGGGAGCGCTGCGCCGCCGGGAGTGCTCCCTCGCGCTGGTCGGCGGCGCGACGGTGCTGGCCACGCCCGGCGCCTTCACCGATCTCGGGCGGCGCGGCGCGCTGAGCCCGGACGGCCGGGTCAGGGCGTTCGCCGCCGGCGCCGACGGGACCGCGCTCGCCGAGGGGGTGGGCGTCATCGCGATCCAGCTGCTCTCCGCGGCCCGCCGGGACGGCCACCCCGTGCTGGCCGTGGCGCGCGGTTCAGCGGTCAACCAGGAGGGCGGCCCCGGCGCGCCGGCCGGCCGGGCGCGCCGGCTCGTCGTCGAACAGGCCCTGGCCGACGCCCGGCTGACCGCCGCCGACGTGGACGCGGTCGAGGCGCACGGCGACGCCACCGTGTCCGGCGACCTGGCCGAGGCCGCCGCGCTGGCGGCGGCGTACGGTCCCGGCCGGCCGGCGGACCGGTCGCTGCTCGTCGGGACGGTGAAGTCCCGGCTCGGCCACACGCTGGCCGCGGCCGGCCTCGCCGGCGTCATCCAGACGGTGACGGCCCTGCGCCACGGCGAACTTCCGCCCACCCTGCGCGACGCCGGCCAGCCGTCGTCGCGGATCGACTGGGACGGCGGCCCGTTGGCCCCGCTGACCCGCCGCACGCCCTGGCCGAGCACCGGCCGGCCGCGCCGCGCGGGGGTGTCCGCCTTCGGGATCACCGGCACCAACGCCCACGTCATCCTGGAGCAGGCCCCGGACGGCCCGGACGGCCCGGACGAACCGGCGCCGGGCCGGGATCGGGAGCCCGAGGCCGCGACGGCGGCGCCGCGGCAGCCCGTCTCCGTTCCGCTGAGCCTGTCCGGAGCCGGCGGGCCCGCCCTGCGGGCTCAGGCCGCCCGGCTGCGGGCCTTCCTGGCCGGCGACCCGCCCCCGGCCCTCGCGGACGTCGGGCTGTCGCTGGCGGTCACCCGCTCCGCCCTCGCCCACCGCGCGGTCGTCCTCGGCGCGGACCGCGCCGAGCTGACCGCCGCCCTGGATGTGCTGGCGCGGGACGGGTCAGCGCCGAACGTGGTCGTCGGGACCGCGCGGGACCGGGGCAAGACCGTGTTCGTGTTCCCCGGCCAGGGCACTCAGTGGCCCGGCATGGCCCTGGGGCTGCTCGACGCCAGCCCCGTCTTCGCCCAGCACCTGCGCGACTGCGCCGCGGTGATCGAACAGCACGTGCCCTGGAAGGTCGAGGCCGTGCTGCGCGCCGCGCCCGGCGCCCCGCCCGTCACCCGCATCGACGTCCTGCAACCCGTCACCTTCGCCCTGAACATCGCGCTGGCGCGCCTCTGGCAACACCACGGCATCCACCCCGACGCCGTCATCGGCCACTCCCAGGGCGAGGCCGCCGCCGCCCACGTCTCGGGCGCCCTCACCCTCGACGACGCCGCCCGCATCATCATCATCCGCTCCCGGCTGTTCGCCGACCACCTCGCCGGCCACGGCGCCGTCGCCTCGGTCCAACTGCCCGCCCAGGACCTGGCCAGCCACCTCGCCCATCACCCCGACCAGTTGTGGATCGCCGGCGTCAACTCCCCCACCGCCACCACCGTCGCCGGCGACCTCGAACCTCTCACCCACCTCGTCGACATCCTCACCACCCGGGGCATCCGGGCCCGGATCATCCCCGACACCGTCGCCTCCCACAGCCCCCGCGTCGAACCCCTGCGCGACCGGCTCCTGCGCGAGCTCGCCTTCCTGAGGCCCCGGCCCGCCACCATCCCCCAGTACTCGACGACCCGCCCCGACACCCTGCTGGCCGGGCCCGAGCTCACCGCCGACTACTGGTACGACAACTGCCACAACCCCGTGGCCTTCGCCCCCACCATCCACACCCTGATCGACCAGGGCCACCACACCTACCTCGAGATCAGCGCCCACCCCGTCCTCACCGCGGCCATCGAGCACACCGCCGAATCGCGCCCCGCCCCGGCCCCCGTCCGCACTCTCGGCACCCTGCGCCGCGGCGACGGCGGCCCCGAGCGCCTCAACACCGCCCTCGCCGAGGCCTGGACCAACGGACTGCCCGTCGACTGGCGACCCGCCTTCGCCGGCGCCGCCGCTCGCCGCGTCGACCTGCCCACGTACGCCTTCCGGCGGCGGCGCTACTGGTTCGAGCCCTCCCCCGCCGCCGTCGTACGGGTGGCGGACGGGGCCGCGCTCACCGCGCTGTGGGACGCCGTCGACGACGGGGACGAAGCCGGCGCGACGCGGGCGTTCCGGCTGGACGGCGGATCCGGGGCCGGCGCGCTGCGCGAACTGCTGCCCGCGCTCACCGCGTGGCGCCGTGACCAGCGGATCCGCGCCACGCTGGCGTCCTGGCGCTACCGGACCGCGTGGCGCCCGCTGCCGGAGCCCGACGCCGCGGTGCTGACGGGCGACTGGCTGCTCGTCGCCCCCGCGGCGGCCGGCGAGGCGGACGCGGTCGCGGCGGCGCTCACCCGCCACGGCGCCCGCATACGGCGGGTCGACGTCGACCCGTACGATCCCGACGCGCACCGGCTCGCCACCCGGCTCAAGGAAGCGGGCGCGGCGCGGGCCGCCGGCGTGGTGTCGCTGCTGCCCACGGCTGGGGATCCGCGCGACCCCGCGGCCGGTGGCGTGCCGGGCGCCGCGGTGGCCGGCACGGTGACGCTGCTGCGCGCGCTGGCCGCCCTCGGCACCGAGGCCCGGCTGTGGTCGCTCACCCGCGGCGCGGTCTCCACGGGCCCGCGCGACCCGCTGCGCAGCCCGGCCCAGGCGCAGATCTGGGGCCTGGGCCAGACGGCCGCGCTGGAGAGCCCGGCGCTGTGGGGCGGGCTGATCGACCTGCCGGCGCGGCTGGACGCACGGGCGGGCAACCGGCTGGCCCTGCTGTTGGCCGCCGCTCGCCACGCCGAGGGCGCGGAACGCGAACTCGCCGTGCGGGGTACCGGGGTGTTCGCCCGCCGGCTGGTGCGCGCGGCGGCGGACCGGACGGGGCCGGCGGCGGACGGCCGCGGCGCCCCGGGGCGGTCCCAGCCGGGCTGGTCGACGAGCGGCACGGCGCTGGTGACCGAGGGCCTGACGGCCGCCGGCCCGCACGTCGCCCGGTGGCTGGCCCGCGCCGGCGCGCGGCACCTCGTCCTGACCAGCACCGGGCGTCCGGATCCGGACCGGGCCGCCGCGCTGGCGGCCGAGCTCGCCGCGCTGGGCGCCGGCTCGACGTTCCTCGAAGCCGACCCGGCCGACCGGGAGGCGCTGGCCCGCGCCCTGGCCGCCGCGCCCGCGGACATGCCGCTGACCACCGTCGTCCACACCGCCGACCCGCGCGGCGAGGGAACGCTCGAAGACGTCACGCCAGAGCAGCTCACCCAGGTACTCGCGCCCAAGGCGGCCGCCGCCTGGCAGCTGCACGACCTCACCCGCGACCGCGACATCCGCGCCTTCGTGCTGTTCTCCACTCTCGCCGGAACGCTCGGCAGCGCGCTCGGCCTCGGCGGATACGGCGCCGCGGGCGCATACCTGGACGCGCTCGCGGCGCACCGCGCCGCCCAGGGGCTGCCCGCGCTGTCCGTGGCCTGGGGCGTGTGGCCCGACGCCGACGCCCCCGAACGGGAGGAGGCCGCCCGCGCCGCCCGGCTGACCCGGCGCGGCATCCCGCCGCTCGACCCCGACCTCGCGCTGGCCACCCTGGACGCGGCGCTGGCCCGCGGCGAGACCACGGCACTGGTCGCCGACGTGCGCTGGCCGGACTACCTGGCCACGCACGGCGCCGCCGCGCCCGCCGCGCTCCTCGCGGAGATCCCCGAGGTCGCGGCGGCCCGCCGCCAGGTGGCCAGGCCCGGCGCGCCGGACGGCCCGCCCGCTCCGGACGCGTTCCTCGCCGGCCTGGCCGAGCTCGCCCCCGCCCGGCAGCAGGAGGCGCTGCTCGGCCTCGTCTCCCGCGAGATCGCCACCGTCCTGGGCCACGCGGCCACCACCGCGGTCGACCCCGCGCGCCTGTTCACCGAGCTCGGGTTCGACTCCCTCACCTCGGTCGAGCTGCGCAACCGGCTCGCCGCCGCCACCGGGGCCCGGCTTACCGCCCGCGCCATCCTGGAACACGGCACCCCGGACGCCCTGGCCGCCCGGCTGCGCGCCGAACTGCTCCCGGCCTCCGCCGCCGGCCCCACCGCCGGACCGGGTACCGGGCCCGCCGCGGCCGAGGGCGCGCCGGAGGCGCCCGTCGGTCTCGGCCTGATCGGCCCGCTGTTCCGGCGGGCCCGGGCGCAGGGCCGCACCGCCGAGTTCGTCCGGTTCCTGACCGGCCTGGCCGGCTACCGCCCGTCCTTCGCCGACCCGGCCGAGGAGCATGACCTGCCGGGGACGGTCCGGCTGGCGCGCGGCGCCGAAGGAGCACTGGCGCTGTTCTGCTTCCCGAGCCCGCTGGGCGGCGCCGCGCCCGGGCAGTTCACCCGGTTCGCCGCGCACTTCGACGGCGGCCACGACGTCACCGCGTTCGCCCTGCCCGGTTTCCGCGCCGGCGAGCGGGTGCCGCGGACGCTGGACGCGGTGGCCGAGGCCGCCGCGGCGGCGCTGGGCCGCCAGGCCCGACCGGGCGCGGCGGTCCTGGTCGGCCACGCCGCCGGCGGGCTGCTCGCGCACGCCGTCGCGGCCCGGCTGGAGGCGGCCGGCCGCCCGGCCGCCGGCCTCGTCCTGCTGGACACCGCGCCGGTGATCACCGCCGAGCTGGATCTCCCCGACGCGCCGCGCCCGGACGGCGAATCCCTCGGGCAGCCGGACGACGAAGCCTGGCTCACCGCCCTGGGCGCCTATGTCCCGCTGCTCACCGGTCTCCCGCCCACGCCGCTGCGCACGCCCACCCTGCTGGTGCGCGCGGCGGGCCGCGCGGCCGGTCCGCCGTGGCCCGCCGCGCACCGCGCCGTCCGGGCGCCCGGTGACCGTTTCTCCCTGCTCGCGCGGCACGCCGCGGCGACCGCCCGGCTGGTCCGGCCCTGGCTGGCCGCCCCCGCCCCGGTCGGCACCGCGACCGGCAAGACGAAGGAGCACCTCGCATGACCGAAAGCACCTCGCCCCCGCCCGACCGCGCCGCCGGCTCCGTCGTGGTCGTCGGCGCCGGGCCGTGTGGCTTGGCCATGGCCTGCGAACTGCTGCAACAGGGGGTCCCGGTACGGGTCCTGGAGGCCAGGGAGGACCGCGCCGTCGGCTCCCGCGCCGTGCAGCTGTGGCCCCTCGGCCTCGAGGTACTGCGCAGCGTCGGAGTCCTGGACGAGGCGCTGCGCCGCGGCGTGCGCATCCACAGCAACATCTACCACCTGCGCGGCCGCCTGCTCACCGTGACCCTGGGCGCGGACCACGAGCCGCTGATGCTGCCCCAGGAGCAGACGATGGAGCTGCTCGAAGGCGCCCTGGAGCGCCTCGGCGGCCGGGTTGAGCGCGGTGCGCGGGTGACCGCCGTCGAACCGACGGCCACCGGCGTGACCGCGAAGGCCGAGGGCCCCAGCGGCGTCACGGAGCTGGTCCACGCCGACTGGCTGATCGGCGCCGACGGCGTGCACAGCGTGGTGCGCGAACAGGTCGGCATCGACTTCCCCGGCAGCCGGCTGCCCCTCGACTTCCTGCTCGCCGAGGGGCGGATCGACAGCGACCTGCGCCCCGGCACCATGCACTACTACCTCGGCCCCGCGGGCTCGGCCGTCGTCGGCCCGATGCCCGGTGGCAGGACCCGGGCCTCCGGTGTGCTGGCGCCCGGCTTCTCCCTCACCGCCGAGGCGGTGCAGGCCTTCCTGGACGAGCGCACCGGTGGCGATCTGCGGGTCGCCGAGCTGGACACGCTCGGCACCTTCGCCACCGCCGAACGGATCGCCTCCGGCATGCGCAGGGGGCGGGTGTTCCTGGTCGGCGACGCCGCCCACACCCACACCCCGGTCGGCGGCCAGGGGCTCAACCTCGGCCTGCAGGACGTGCACAACCTGGCCTGGAAGCTGGCCGGCGTCATCAACGGCCGGTACGCCCCCGCGATCCTGGACACCTACGAGCCGGAGCGCCTGCGGGCCGCCCGGCAGATCGTCAGCACCACCCACTGGATGATCAAGATGTTCACCCTCGGCCCGATCGCCTCCCGGGTGCAGAACGCCTCGTGGAACCTGCTCGGCGCCACCGGGGTGCTGCGTCGCTGGTTCGTCCCGCTGCTCGCCGGCCGTCGGGTCGACTACCCGGACGCCCTGCTGCTCGCGCGGGACGGCGGCTCCGGGCGCCGGCTGCGCGCCCTGCTCGGGCTGGCCCTGCTCGGGCTGCCGCTGCCGGGCACCCGTCTGCCGCGCTGGGTGCCTGGCGCCGCTCCTGGCGCCGAGCCCGGCTTCCGCCTGCTGACCGTCGGCCGCGCCGACTCCGCCTTGGCGCGCCGCGGCCGCCGCCTGGCCCAGGCGCACGGCACGGCGGTGCGCCACGAGCACTTCCGCCGGCGGACCACGTCCGGGTTCCTGCTGCTGCGCCCCGACGGCTACGTCGCCGCCTCCGGCGCCCAACCGGGCGGGCTCGACCGCCTGGAACGCCTGCTCACCCAGCTGATCGCCGCTCCGGAGACCGCGACCGCCTGACCTGGCCCCATCGGATCTGACGAGAGAGGAGGGGAGCCGGCATGAGCAGCGCCACCGCCGGCGAGACCTCACCGCGCAGCTTCATCGAGGCGCTCGCCTCGGGACGGCTCCCCTGGGAGCTGTTCGCCGCGTTCCCGGAGCCGGGCCCGCGGGAGACCGCCGCGGGAGACGAGCTCCTCGCGCAGTTCGGCCCCTTCATCGACGCGTGGGTGGACGGCGACGAGCTCGACCGCACGCGCGTCTGGCCGGACGGGCTGTTGAAGGAGCTGCGCGACCGCGGCTACTTCCAGCTGACGGCCCCGGCGGAGCTCGGCGGCCGTGGGCTGTCGCCCTACAACCTCGTCCGGGTCGTCGTGCGGGCCGCCCGCCGGTCCATGGGCGTCGGGCAGATGCTGTGCGTGCAGAACGGCATCGCCGCCAGTGCCCTGCTCCCGGCGGTGCCGGCCGGCCCGCTGCGCGACTTCCTGCGCGCCGAGATCGCGGCCGGCAGCGTGTCGGGATTCGGCGACACCGACCCCGCGGGCCAGAACAACACACTTGCGGGCACGACCGCGACGCTCACCGACGACGGCTCCGCCTATCTGCTGCGCGGCGAGAAGCTGTTCATCGCCAACGCCGGCATCGCCGACCTGCTCGGTGTCTCCGCGACCGTGACGGAGCCGGACGGGCCGCGGGCGGGCGTCTTCTTCCTCACCACCGACACCCCCGGGTTCGAGGTCGTCGCGCCGAACGACTTCATCGGCCTGGGTGGGCTGTCGGCCTCGTTCCGGCTGACCGACGCGCGGGTGCCCAGGGAACGCGCGATCCTCGGTGACGGCGCCGCGCGCCTGCCCCGGGCCATCGCCCTGCGGGGCCTCTACGGCCGCGCCGCCCTCGCGGCGTCCGGCTCCCTGGCCGTCATCCGCAACTGCCTGGAGTACTGCGCCGAGTTCCTCGCCCGGCGCCGGATCGACGGACGCGGCCTGGCCGAGTACGACAAGGTCCAGCGGATCGTCGCGGGCATCCTCGCCGCCGAGTTCGCCGTGGAGAGCGCGGTGCGCTGGACGATGGTGGATCCCGGCCCCGAGGACCGGGCCTTCGAGCTCTACGTCACCAAGAACCTCGCCACCGTCCTGGCCTGGCGGGCCAGCGACCGCGCCGTCGCGCTGCTCGGCGGCGAGGGCATCGAGACCGCGCAGAGCAAGCGCCGCCGGGGCGCGACGGCGCACCCCGTGGAGCGGTACCACCGCGACGCGCGCGTCCTGCGCACCGTCGGCAACGTCGACTACGTGAACGACCTGCGGGCCGGGCAGCTCGTGCTCGCCCGCTACCAGGGCCCGGGTGAGAAGGGGGCCGACGGCGGGATCTCGCTGCCCGACCTCACGGGCGCCGACCTGTCCGCGGCCAACCGCCGGCACCTGGCCGCCGCCGCCGGGGTGTTCCAGCACCTGCACCGCGCCTGCCGCCGGCTCACCGACCGCCGCGGCGCCCCCGCCGGGCCCGGGGAACGGCAGGAGGCGGTGATCCTCGTCGGCGAGCTCGCCACCGAGCTGTTCGGCATCTGCGCGGTGCTCGGCCGCGCGGCCCGGTCGGGCGACGCGGCCGCCCAGGACCTGGCCGACGTGTACGCCACGGCGGCCGGGTTCCGCGTCGCCGACCTCACCCGGCGGCTCGCCGCCGAGCAGGAGCCCGACGCACCCGACTACGCCAGGATCAGCCGCGCCTGGCTGACCGCCAAGGAGTCCCTGTGACGACACTGCCCGGGGTCGAGCTGCCGGACGTCCTCGGCGCCTTCGACCTGACCGACCATGCCCGCTTCGCCGACGGCCTGCCCTACGAGCTGTTCGCCCGGCTGCGCCGGCAGGCCCCGCTGCTCTACCACCCGCCGGGCGTGAACAGCGCGGACGGCGAGGGCTTCTGGGTGCTCAGCCGCCACGCGGACATCGCGGCCGCGGGGGCCGACCCGGCCTTCTCCGCCGAGGGCGGCGGCGGCCGCGGCGGCGGCGGCACCCACCTGGAGGACATGGAGAGGGGCGTGCACGCCGGCGTGCTGCTCCCCATGATGGACGACCCACGCCACCAGGCGCTCAAGGACATGATCACCCCGTCGCTGACCGGCGGCACCACGCTGCTGCGCGAGGACGAGCTGCGCGGCCACGCCGCCGAGTTGCTCGGCCCGCTGCTCGCCCGCGGCCGCGGCGACCTCGTCGACGAGCTGGCCGAGCCGCTCGCGCTGCGCGCGATCGCGGGGCTCTTCGGCGCTCCCGCGCGGGACCTGGACCGGCTGTCGGCCTGGGTGCACGCCGTCGTCGGCCTGGCCGACCGCCGCACCGGCCTCACGGACGCCGCCTCGCTCGCCACCGTGCAGGCGATGGGCGGGTACTTCAAGGACCTGCTGGCGGCCAAGCGGCGCGACCCGGGCCGGGACTTCGGCTCCCTGCTCGCGCACGGCCGGCTCGCCGACGACAGCGGCGAGGTGCCGCTGACCGACTACGAGCGCGAACACAACTACCTCGTCCTGCTCATGCACGCCTACGAGCAGACCCGCAACGTCCTCGCCGGCGGGCTGCTGGCGATGGCCGAGCACCCCGGGCAGTGGCGGGCGCTGCGCGAGGACCGCGCGCTGCTGCCCGGCGCGGTCGAGGAGATGCTGCGCTGGGCGCCGCCCAACCCGTACAACCGGCGCACCGCCACCCGCGACGTCGACCTGTACGGGCAGACCATCCGGGCCGGCGACAAGGTCACCCTCTGGTGGCCCTCCGCCAACCGCGACGAGGCGGTCTTCACCCGCCCCGACACCTTCGACATCCGCCGGGACCCCAACCCGCACCTGTCCTTCGGCTCCGGCGCCCACGACTGCGCGGGCGGCGAGGCGAGCCGGCTGGTGCTGCGCCCGCTGCTCGAACTGCTCGCCGGCCAGGTGGCCGAGATCCGGCTGACCGGCCCGGTGGCCCGTACCCCCTACAACAAGCACGCCGTGCTGCTCGACCTGCCGGTCGAGCTGCTCGCGGCCTGATCCGCAAGGAGACCCGCGTATGTCCGAGGCTGTGCTGTCGGCCGGCACGCCGGCCGCCGAGAACAGGCCGCCGAAGGTCCTGCCCTACGACCCGATGGACCCCGAGTTCCTCGCCAACCCCTACCCGATGTACGCCAGGCTCCTGGAGCAGGGGGCGGTGCACCCGACGGACGCGGGCGTCGCCGTCGTGAGCTACAAGGAGGTCAACAGGGTCCTGCGTGACCCGCGCTTCGGCCACGGCGACGGCCTGGGCGCGCAGGACGCCAAGATCCCGACCCCGGCGGGCGAGCGCGACGCCCTCATGTTCATGGACCCGCCGGACCACACCCGGCTGCGGGCACTGGTCAACCGCGCCTTCACCCCCAAGGTGGTGCAGCGGATGCGCCCGGTGATCGAGGCGATCGCCGTCAAGCTGCTCACCACCGCCCGGGAGAAGCACGGCGACGGGCGGTGGGACCTGGCCGCCGAGTTCACCCGCCCGCTGGCCGTCCGGTCGGTCAACTCGCTGGTCGGCGTGCCCGACGAGTACACGGACCGATGCATCGGCTACGGCCGGGACGGCGGCCGCGGCCTCGACCCGGGCTTCACCCTCACCCCTGACGCGGTGGCGCAGCGCAACGCGGTGCGCGACGGCGTCATGGAGATCACCCTTGAGATGATCGCCGACCGCCGGGCGAACCCCAGGGACGACCTGGTCACGGACCTGATCCGGGTCGAGGACGCCGGCGACCGGCTCAACGAGATCGAGATCATCACCACGGTGGCCAACGTCTTCCTGGCCGGCTGGGCCGCCCCGCAGGCCCTGCTGGGCCTGTCGGCGGTCGCGCTGATGCAGCACCCGGACCAGCGCGCGTACTACGTGGCCCACCCGGAGCACGGCGACCGGTCGGTGGAGGAGCTGCTGCGCTTCGACGGCACCGTGCACCTGCTGGAGCGGATGGTCCTGGAGCCCGCCGAGGTGGGCGGCGTCGCGCTCGAGCCGGGTGACGAGATCTACATGCTGAACGCCGCCGCCAACCGCGACCCGGAGGCCTTCGAGAACCCGCACACGCTGGACCTGGCCCGGGTCGGGCCGCGCAACGTGGGCTTCGGGTTCGGCATCCACTACTGCGTGGCCGCGCCGATCGCCAAGATGATCAGCGAGGTGGGCCTGCACGTGCTGCTCGGGCGCTTCGGGTCCGAGCTGCTGGACCCCAACCCGCCGACCAACGGCGCCATCACCCAGCGCAGCTACCGGGAGATCCCGGTGGCGCTGACCTCCGCCGGCTGACCGGTTCCGTCACCAGAGGTGTACCCAGAGCGTGTAGAGTAGGCGGCGTCTGCTGCGGCGACCCTCTCGGTCGTGTGTTCCCCGTAAGTCGTGCGTTCCCCGTGAACAGTGCACTCCCTGGGAATGACGCATTCCCTGTGAAGGCCGTTCTCTGGGAACGCTGTTCCCTGGGAATGCTGCCTGTGCTGCGCGCTCACCTTGACTCCGAAAGGACGAGCAATGAGCGACGCCGTCACCAAAATCCTGCAGAGGTACATCGAGGTCTTCAACGAGACGGACGACGCCGCCCGCGCGGTCGGCATCGCCGAGGTCTTCACCGAGGACGCGCTCTACACCGACCCGACCGCCGAGGTCCCGGGCCGGGACAGGATCAACGCGTACATCGGGCAGTTCCGCAAGCAGGCCCCGCAGTTGGTCTTCGTCCTCGGCGCCGTCAAATTCCACCACGACACGGCGCTGTTCGACTGGACCGCGGGCCCGGACGGAGGCGCGCCGGTCGCCAGCGGCCGGGACTTCGTCCGGCTGAAGGACGGCCAGATCGAGCGGATCCACGGCTTCTTCGACTGAGCGACCGACGCGGCCGTGCCGCCCGGCGCTCGCCCGGGCGGCACG
>NZ_JADWYU010000395.1 GCF_016786325.1 Frankia nepalensis
GGGTGGGTCGGCGCGGCCGGCCGCGCCGGGGCCGGTGGTGGCGCGGTTCGCGCCGTCCCGGTCGGCGCGGCCGGACGCGGGTTGGGCCCGGGCGGCGCGTAGTACCTGTTGGCGTTCGGCGTACCAGTCAGCGACGGCGCGCTCGAGCAGGGTGTTGGCGTCGTCGGCGAGGTGGACGCGCCCGGCCGCGGCGAGCGTGTCGAGAGCGGCGCGGGTGGCCGGCGCGGTGTCGGCGCGCAGCGCGGCCAGCGCGGCGCGAACCGGGGCCATCGCCGCGCCGGTCTGACGGTGCACCGTCGTCAGCGCGGGGAGGTCGTCGGCGCGGGCGGCCAGGTGGGAGAACCAGCCGCCAGCGGCCACGGAGCCGAGCTGGGCAGGGTCACCGAGCGCGATCATGATGGTGTTGGTGCGGGTGGCGTAGCGCAGCAGCCGTTCGGCGTCGCGGGTGGACACCTGGGTGGCCTCGTCGACGATCAGCACCGCGCCGGGCGGCCACACCTCGGCCGCGGCCTCGACGTTGTCCAGGAGCGTGAGCCAGCTCGCGACGACCCGCGCCGGGATACCGATCCGGTCGGCAAGCTCCTCGGCCTGACGGCCACCGTGCGCGGTCGCCAGGACGGGGTGGCCGGCGGTGGCCAGGATCTGGGCCAGGACGCGCATCGCTTCGGTTTTGCCGGTGCCGGCCGGGCCGACCGCCAGACGGACCAGGTCGCCGCCGCGCAGCAGCCGGCGCACCAGCTCGGCCTGCTCCACTGACAACGCCGGCCCCGAAGCGCCGGGCCGCGGACGGGTGGCGGCCGTCAGCTGGGTCTCGACAACATCCGCGTCGACCAGAAGGCGGGGCGGGCCGCCGGCGGCGACCTGGCCCTGGCGGTACAGGGCGAGCAGGGTGTCCTCGGCAGTGAGCAGGTTCTCGGTGCTGTAGAGCGGTTCGGGTTCGTGGCGGCGCCGGGCACGGGCGGTGTCGTGCAGGACGACGACGCGGCGGTCGCCGAGGAACCGGTCGGCCAGGGTCTCGATGGTCTCGGCGTCGAGCCGGTCGACGGCCCAGCCGGCGACGTGGCGGACCACATCGCGGCGGGTGAACGTGGTGGCGTTCGCGGTCAGCCCGGACGCGCCAGCCAGATGGGTGAACAGCGCTTCGATGTCGTCGCCGGCCACGCTCGCCCGCAACACCGGACGCTCGGCCAGTGTCGGAGCGAGCCCGCGGACCTGCGTCGGGGTCCAGCCGGCGGCGGTCAACCGGCCGAGCTGGACTTGGGTGACCTGCTCGTCGGCGAGGATCTTCTTCGGGGCGCGGGAGCGGAGCTGGGCGGCCGCTGCGGTCGCCCCGGACGGCTCCAGACCGGCGGCGACGAGTTGGGCGAACTCGGCGCTCACCTCACCATGGCGTGTGGAGAACACGGCGAGCAGGTCGGTGGGGAAGCCGGCGATCTCGGCGACCCCGTTACGCGCCGGCTCCCAGACCACGCCCCGGCGCGCCGACAGCTCGTGGCGCAGCACCGCCGCGCCGACGTAACCGGCGGTCTTGACGTCGCGCAACAGCACCTCCCCGTCGACCGTCCGCCACTCCCAACCACCCAGCTCCGCGTCCTCGGAGTCGGCGGGGACGGCGACCACGTTGGCGACGACGTTGTGGACATGCAGGTGGGCCTCGTCGCTGCGCGACACGTCATGCAGATACGACGCCACCGCCAGACCCAGCGCGCGCCGGCTGGTCTCGCGAACCGTGCCGAACGCGGCGTGGCGTTCCAGGTAGCCGATCGTCGCATCCACCGCGACGTCCAACGCCGCTACGACGTCGGCCCGCAGCGCCTCGTCGCCGAACGCCCACAGCAGGCTCACCGACTTCGGCGCCGCGCACACCACGTCATAGCCCAGCACCATCGCCGGCGGCGTCCGCCGCACAAGCCACCGCTCCAACTCGGACCGGCGCACCCGCCACCGCCCATCCGGCCCGCGCACCCCGACCAGCAGGTCGGCCCGCTGCTGACCGCCCGGTGACGCCGCCGACGGGCCGGACTCGCTGTCGTTCGTCGAGGTGACGGAGTCGGCCTGCGCGCCGGCCGTGCTCTTGTCGAAGATGCTCGTGGCCGGTGGGTGGCTGGCCTGGTCTGTGGCGAGGAGTTTGGCGGTGCGACCGACAAGCCGACGCAGATAGTCCGCGCCAACCCCAGCCACCACCGCAGCCTGCGCCAACGTCAACCACTCCCCACCAGCGGCGAGAACGTCCCCCGCCGCCGTAGCGCCACCTCGACCGGCAGCGGGAATGCCCGATCCCGCCGGGCTGGCCTCATCGCCGACGGCGGCCTCGTCGGGCCGCGCGGCCCGGCCGGCCGAGCCGGTCGCGGCCAGCAACGGCCGGCCCGTCACCGCATGCCGCCCCCGCAACAACTGGCCCAGCGCTTCACCGGAGACCGCCCCGTGCAGCCCGACCAGCGCCGCACCCCGCCCACGCGCCCGGCCTGCGGCCTTCTCTCGGGCGTAGTACCGCGTCAACCCGGCCGCCGCCCCCGGCTGCCCGGACTCCACATAGGCAACCACCGCGCGCACCGCCCGGGTGACCTCCCCTGGCCCGCGCGGCCGTACCCGCAACACCCGCACCGTCGCGATCATCAGCCACCGTCCCGCTCGGCTGGTCCGTCCAGCCGAGCCCTCGGGACGGTGCCAGCCAGGGACATCGCGAAGGCCCTCGTACAGGGCATCGCAAAGGTCATCGTGGCAGGTCAGGGCACCCCACGGCGCTCGCTGACGACATCGGGACCCACGTCGCTACCCGCCCGTCGCGGTCGTCTCGAAGTCCAGCACCAGCTGCCTGGAGAACACCGGTTCCTTTCCTCCGGCTGGGAAGCCCGGCCCAGCGGCGTGCCGTGTGCCTGGGCCTGAGCCTGGAGACGCGGGCCTACCCCAACCCGACCTCGACTGCGAGGCCCAGGTCACGCATCCTGACGGACCGTGGAAACGGCTTTGACAGCGCTGCGACGATGATCGTGTGATCCCCGTCCCGCGACCCGGTGTTCAGCCCGCCCGGCTCGTTGACGTCCTCGGCACGCTCGCCACCGATGTGGCGAACCTGCACAGTGGTAGTCCGGGCCGCACCAGCTACGAACGCCTCACCGCCTACCTCGACTGGGCGGAAACAGCATCACGGCAACTGCGCGGCCTGGCGTCTGCGGACGACATCCAGCGGCTTGTGTTCGGCGGCCGGTACCGCGACCTGCTCACGCTTGCCCTGTCAGAGACCATGACAGCCCAGCACGAGCGTGAGCGCTTCCGGCGTTCGACCGCCGAGGCCTATAACCGCCCGGGCGTGGTTTCCCAACACCCGGTTGCCAACGCTCTGCTGTCGAGCGAGCTCGATGAGCAGTCGCGGCTGTTCGAGGAAGCCCGGGACGCCCTGAGCGCGGAGGTGGACCACTGGGGGCGCGTCGGCGCCCTGGCGGTGCTCGACACGTCGTTCTACATCGAAGACGACAAGAAGCTCGAGGACGTCGACTTCGCTCGCCTGCTCGGCCTGCCTGGCAAGGACATCCATCTGATCGTGCCGATGGCAGTGGTCGACGAGCTGGACGGCCTGAAGCGACATGACAAGGCGCGGTGGCGAGCCGTGTACACGCTGGGCGTTCTGGAACGCGTCTGGCGAGACGTCCGAACCCCGCGACTCGGCCAACTCGGTGACGCACCACCAGCCCACGACAACCCAACCAGCGCCCCGGCTGCGGGAGCAGTCACCGTCGGCCTGTTCAGCGACCCGCGTGGCCATATCCGGCTACCGATCATGGATGACGAGATTGTGGACCGCGCCGCGACGGTACAGGCGCTGGCGGGTCTCCCGGTCACGGTCGTCACCTACGACACGGGCATGGCGGCAAGGGCGCGGCAGGTCGGGTTGAAGGTCCTCAAGCTGGCCGAGCCCTTCGGAGACGAACCAGCCAAGGACAGCGGTCGACGGCGCGGTCAGCGAAGTGCGCCGGCTGCACGGGGCGCGGTCTCTCACTCGGCGGCCGTGGGGCAGGGGACCGGACCACAGGGGGAGGCCACACCCCATTCATGATCGCTACGCCATAATCGATCACGCACAACTGAAGACCGGTATCTCGGTCACCAAACTCCTGCGCAGCGGCCCCGGACCGGGTAGCGCACCTCGCTTCCAGGCAGCGGACTGACCCAGGGACACATCGCTGTGCGAATGTGGGTCTCACACGGCCGGGGCCGGCGAGACTGTATTCCCTGGGTCGCCACCGTGATCTCCTTCTCGTGTACGCGAGAAGGCTGCTCGCCGGCCAGCCTACCGCCCATCCTGGTGCCTGATTGTTCCGACTGCTCACACATCTTGCGGTAGCAGCACCGCGTTCACGGCGGCGAGGATGTCGGCCAGGGTGTAGTCGTCGGGCGGGTAGGCCGGCAGCTCCACGTCGAAGCGTCCGAAGATCTCGGACTGGAGCTGCAGGTAGGCCAGCGAGTCCAGACCGATGTCAGAGAAGGTGACATGAAGGTCAGCTGGGCGGTCCTCCAGCAGAAGACCTGCCTGCTCGACGAGGAAGTCGAGGAGATCGTCGGCGGTCAACCGCTGTATCCCTGCCACGGCTTTCTTCGGGGCGTCGATGCGCTGCTTCTCGGCGTACATCGCGATGTCGGCGCGCGCCAGCAGTTCGTCGGCGCTGGCCGCCTGGTCAGGGTAGACGGCTACGCCGATACTCGCTGTCATTTGGATCGTTAGTGTGTCGATCTCCATGTGGTCGCGCAGCGCCGCGCGCACCTGGTCGACGACCAGTTGGGCGCTGGCACGGTCGGTCCGTTCCAGCAGTACGGCGAACTCGTCGCCGCCGAGCCGCGCGAGCGTGTCCCCGGGGCGCAGCGCGGTGGCGATGCGCCGGCTGACCTCGACGAGCACCTTGTCGCCGAAGTGGTGGCCGACCGTGTCGTTGACGGACTTGAACCGGTCAAGGTCGAGCACGAGCAGGGCGAGCGGTTGCCTGGTGTCGGCCGCGCGCGTGACGGCGACGCGCAGCCGCTCGGCCAGCCCTCGACGGTTCAGCTGACCGGTGAGGTCATCCGTCACCACCGCGGACTCGGCGAGCAGGTCCTCGGCACCGAGGATGCCCGCGTCGGCGGCGCGGCGCAGCAGCGGCGCGGCGGCTTGGTGACTGCCCGCCTCGTGTAGCTTGGCGCCTTCCTCGTAGAGGGCATCCTCGGCATCGAGAAGTGCGCTGAGGTCCTGGATGCGGCGCCGTTCCCTCGGGTCCTGGTCGATCTCCCGGCAGAGGTCCGCGAAGCTCCGTCCGGGACGCCTTCCCTCTGTGAATCGAGATTCGTCGTTCATCTGCTAGCACCTCCTCCCGAGCGCCCCCCGGCCTCGTTGACGAGTTTCTCTACGTTCTTCTTCGCGTCGTGGTAGTTGGATTTGACCGTTCCGGGGGTTATCTGGAGCACCCGGGCTGTCTCTTCTACGCTGAAATCCTCAACGGCCCGTAGCCAGAATACCTGCCGTTGTCTCAACGGCAGGTTCCCGACGATGTCGACCGCGGCCCTTCTAATGTCGATATCCGCCAGGGTGTCCGCCGAATCAGGGAGCGCCTGAAGACGGTGCGCTGGGTCGTCAGTCGTGAGCCGCTCCCGCCGCAGCTTCAGGCTCCGCCGCATCAGACGGAACGAGGTCTTGTACCAGTAGGCCCTCGCGTTTTCCGGGCACTGGAGGGTATCCCAGTTCACCAGGAGGATCTTGATGCCGTCATGGACGAAGTCCTCGGCTTCGCCGGGGGGACACCCCTGCGAGACCAGGTACCAGTGCAGGCCCTCCCAGTGCTCGGTGTAGAGCGTCTCCAGGAGAGATCGGTCTGGCTCGTCCTTCTGGACGTCAGGCGAGGTCGCGTCGCGGCGGTCACCCGATGCCGCAGGCCCTTCCAACTGGCTCACCGAACTGCTCCGCCAGCGAGCGATGTCATCGTTGACGGCCCTACCTTTCTGGTCGCGGTTCCTGCAGGTGCCCTTGCGACGGCCCCAGTAGTTCACCTCCTCTGCCGCTCCTTAGGGCTGCCAGCCAGCTGGGAGGTTGGGTCCGGCCGAAAAAATCTTGAAATAGCTTTGCGTGATCAACGCGCTGCCCTCGTGTCTGGACGCGGCACGTCTGGACACGAGGCAGAGCTCTGTGGCTCTGAGCTAGAACAGCGGCCAGTGCATCTGCTGGCCGAGCCAGTGCCAGGCGGCCTCGGCCGGGTAGCTGGCGAGAACCGTCGCGGCGCTGCCGGCGACAAGTCTGCGCGCGGCTCGCGCGAACCGGCGGGCACGGCCCGGTGGCCGCGTACCGGCTGGCGGGGTGCCGTTCTCCTGTTCGGCGCCTGCAGGACGTGCTTGACTCACCTGAGCCGGTCCTTCCGAGGTCGGTGGAATCCCGGATCCCGGTGCGGCACATCTCTTTGGCCGGGACGGCCGCACCGGGGCCGGGAAGGTAACACCGATAAGGGGTTCGACAGGCCCCAAAGGTTGGGTTCCCCTCCGAAAGTCCGGCCCAGTGGGCGGATCGCCGCTGCCGCACGGGGCTTCGCCAGCCGGCCGTGGAGCGCCCCATCCCTCGCTGCTGTCGTTCCCGCTGTCGTTCGATCGCCGGGCCAACGCGGCGAACCAGACCAACGGGCCTGAGCAACCCGCCTGCGGTCCCCGACATGTCTTTGCGGTGCCCGTTGCGGGCGTCGGGAGGTGCCGGGGCATCCACGATGACCTCGCCGAGGTCATCGTGGAGAACATCGCCGCTGGTCGACCGCTCCACGGTGCTGGAGGTCGTGCCGGTGCTGCGCCTGACGCTCGACGACCAGGTGGTCGACGCCCTCACCGACGCCGACGACCTGGAGGCCATCCGCGCCCGCCTTGTGCGCACTCCGCGGCACGAGCGGATCAGTGAGACAACCAGGACGCGCACCATCAAGATCCACTAGGGTTGATGGTGGCGGACCCGATGGTGGGGACCGAGCGGCAAATGTCACGCCCACGGCGCTGTGGTGGACATCGCGGGACCGGAAGCACGGGGGTAGAACATGGACGACGAAGTCGATGTCGACGCGCGGCTGGCTGCGACGGCGCTACCACGGCCGCCGGGTAGTGATCCCGATCGTCAGGCAGCTTGTGCTGTTGGCGCCTGCTGTCGCGGCCACGATCGTCTGGCCGCCGCTGCCGCCCCGTGGCGTCAGTGACTTCGCCGCGGGCGCGTTTGCGGTGCCGCCGGCATTGATCTGTACTTCGGCCGGGTCGCGCGGATGCTCGATCGAGCGCCGCTCATGCCGGCCCGGGTGCGCGTCGCCTACTACGTCCTGGCCTTCCAGCGGCTGGTGCGTGATCGCGAGCTGTCCGACCTGATGCTGTACACGGAAGCGATCAAGGTCCTGTACCTTCTCGCCGACAACGCGCCTCGGCTGCAGCGTGATCTGCGGCGTGACCTCGAGGGCGCCATGCTCGAACGGGCTGTCGGTGAGCTGGCCGCCGCCGCGGCCAGGGACGCGGACGCCACCCGGGTGGACGCTCAGGCCCATTCTCGGTCGGGCAATGGCCGCGATTGAGTCGGTGACCACGTGCTCGGTGGCCGCGATGTCGCGGACCTAGACCTTGCTGACCAGCGAGTCGCTGGTGTCGAACCGCGCGCAGGCCTCGACGTCGACCGTCTCGCGCATGCAGGCCGTGGTGCGCTTGACCTGGCCGCGCTCGCTCTGGTCTCTCCTTGCCCCGCCGGCGCGCACCGCGGGTCGAGGCGAGGCCCCCGTCCTGGCGGATCTACCGGGAGCCGGTCATGACGGACCTCGCGGTGCGAGGGAGCTGGTGACCCCTCGGCCCAGCTTCCGCTTGGTGGCGTGAGACCGGTCTGCGCCAGGGGTGGCAGATCACGGACGGCGGTGTGGACCCTGGTGAGCAGGCTGGTCAAGCCTTGGGCGGCCTGGCCGGCGGCGAGACGGGACGTCAGGAGGCGGGCGTGGCGGTCCGCGACAGCGAGCAGCGCCACGACACTGGTCGCGTCGGCGCCGATCTGCGCGGCGGACACAGCGGCGCGGTGGCGACCGCGCGGGCAGTCATCCGACGCGCGACGGTGGCGAGTTGGTGACAGTCGTCATAACGCACGTCATCAGAAAATGTCTGGAGCCCGGGATCCAACGCGGCGAATCTGTGTCAGAATTTGCTTGTTCGGTATTTTTCTTTAGGCTTTCCAGTCACCCGGTTCAACCACTGATACCTCGGATTCCCCATCTCTAGCCGATTGCCGGGAGAGCGGCCACAGCGCGTAGGCTCGGAGGCGGCGGGTGGAACTGCGAACCCCTCGGGGGTCACCGCGAACCGCGATGCACATATGAGGGTCACGCTTACGCGTGACCCTCGAGGACGTGCCATCCTGCTGGATGCCGTCAGATCCGGACAGCGGATGCGCGGCCTGCTCGGTGCGGGTGTCGGCTGATGCCGCAAGTAGCCGGGGCGCCGTTGTCGGAGATTTGCAGTGCCAGCTGGCGTCTCGGTGGTATCTCGGCGACCTTTTCTGAGTAGCCCGGAGACTAAGCGAGATTGTGAAGTCCGACGGTGCAGCTTGGATAGTTGGGGCAGTAATAAACCTTGTCGATCACCAACGCGGGTCGTGCAGCGGCACGCCTTCACGCGCCAACTCAGGGCCTGTGGAACGATAGTGGCGGTATCCTGGGTCCTCAGAACGATACTTTCCAGCGAAAGTCAAATGGTTTTAGGCCCCTGTATGAATGTGGGAGGCCCAGAGTGAAGGTATGTCCGGGTGGCGGTCTCGGAGCCGACGAGTGGTATTGCTTAGTGCTGTCGCGGGATCGACCGGGTCGGGTTCGGTGAGTGCGCGGTAGAGGTGCTGCGCGTGACGGATCGCGGCTGCGTCACCGACCGGCCAGAGGGTCGCGATGACATGTCTGTACCCGGCGAGTTGGAAAGCGGACGCCACGTGGATCACTTCGTCGGCCAGCTGGGCGGTCGTCTGGGCAGTGGAGCAGGCGGACAGGTAGGCAAGTTCCGCATGCTCCAGGTGCAGGCCGGCGACGTGGGCCGCGGTGAGCGGGCGTTGCCGGTGGTCAGCCAGGAGCAGGTGGCTCTGGGACGGAACACGTGGGTCCACGTGGGCGTGGCATGCGAAATGTGACCACGTGGCAGCTGGTATAGCGCGGAGGACGGCGTCATGGGTAGCCGCCTCTCCAGAGAGAACGGTGACCCTGCCGGGGAACTGCACCTGTAGTGATTCGACTTCAACTTCGGCTCCCGGCAAATTGCTCTCTCCGGGGGTAGATGGCATAGCGATGGCGAGGATCCGTAGGCTGTTGTGGCTTGTACGGCCACTCGTCTGGAGTGCGGATGCGTGGCGCTTCGCGATCGCTAGTGCTCGGATGGTTGGCGTATAGGAACAGATGTACCGGTCGACCACCGTCTTGGGCACCTCGGCGGCTCGGGTGTCGTGATGCCCCGCCATGTGAATAGGCAAGAACGAGAGTAGCCCGGTGGTGCACCACCATAGTCGCGCGCGGCCCGCTGGTCCGTTGTGCTCAACCTCGGGCAGGTTGGCTAGGACGGGGCCAGCAATCACATCCCACAGCCAGGCCAGCGCGTGACTCAGAGTCGTCTCTCCCGCGTTGTGGCCGGTAGCTGACCTGTCGGGGGCATCCGAGTTGGTCATGGCTTGGAGCACCGCGATTACCTGTTCTCGCGCAGAATCAGGCGTCAGACCTGGCAGGGCAATGGGGTCGAGAACTTCAGTCGGCGTGATGATTAGAGCGTGGGAGCCGAACTGTGACACGTTGACGGCGACGACGAACCCTCCCTCCGCAGCTTGAGCGAGTTCGTCGTCGCTAAGAAGCGGGCGCAGAAATCGTTCGAATCCGGATTTTTGTCTTACCTGAGTGAGGCGCCGTGTGAACTCCTGTGATGTTCGTCCCCACTCTTTCTCATATTCATTTGCTTGGCTGTCGCTGACCGGCGTAGGGGAAACCAGGGAGAGCGTAGATTCGATAGTTCTCCGAGGTGGTTGCCGAGAAATTTCCTCCCAGGCCTTGGATAGCTCCTCCGCAAGATCGGAATCATGTTCAGCCAGACGTCGTAGTTCCTCCGCGAAACCAAGTTCCTGGTTAAATATGACGCCCCGCGCCTGTTCCCATAGAACCAGTGCCCGCCTTCGGTCCCCGCTAGCGAGACAGCAGGCGGCCGCGTCGGCGGCGAGGCCGTGGACGGTACCAAGTATGTTCTCCTGGTCCGATCGGCGCAGCGTCGGGGACACGACGACGTAGAGGAGATCGATCGCATCCGTGTATGCGTCGGTGGCCGCCCGCCATTGTTGATCGCGGGCAAGCATCCGTCCGCGACCCACCGCGGCCTGCAGGCGAGTTGACGGCATGGCCGACTCGACCTCGAAAGCTTGTCGGAACGCGTCGACGCTGGCGTCGAAATCTGCGCGGTTCCCGGATTCGGCGAAACGAATACGCAGGTCGTTGCCGAGGTTGCACAGACAGCGCGCGCGTTCAGGGTGCTGCGCTCCGTACTTGGCCGCTGCCTGCTCATTCAAGGCGATCGCGGCCTTGAGGTCCTCGGCTCGGTGAGTCTTCTCCCACCTCAGGCGCACAACGCCAGCCAGGTTTGACAAGTCGCTTCCATAGTCAGGATGCGTGTTCGGTCTGGCGGCGACACCTGCGCTTAGCACGACTACGGCCTCGTCAATGTAGACAAGGTCGTTCGTCATCTGGTATGCCGCTCGGAGTGCATGGCCGAGCCGTGACAGCGATCTCGGGAAGTCGGGATGGGCTGGGTCGGTCGATCGGAGTGATTCACGCGCAAGCGACAACGCCTCCTCCAGGTCGTCAGGATTCGTGTCCCTTTGCGCACGCAACATGAGAGCCGACGTTAAGCAGCCATACTGACGGCTGCGTTCTGGATGATTTGGCGAGCTGATACGCAGTGCTTCTCGGCCTATCGTCACGGCACCGTTCAGGTCGTCGGAGTCGTGTGCGCGCTGGTATCTCATCAGGAACGAACTGCTCAGATTCGTCAGCACGAGCGGACCGGTCGGATCATTCGCCGATAGGAGTGTTGCGCCTTGGCGACCCAAGGCGATCGAATCGTCGAGATCTTCACCGGAGCCGGTGGCTTCGAACCGAAGTGTAAGAAAATGACAGAGGTTCGCCAGACGGATTACGAGTTCGATTGATCCCGCTGGAGTGAGATCCGCTGACTCGCGGCTTCGTCGTATCGCCTCATCCAGATCGGCGAGATCGCCGCTCACGCTGTACCGGCTCGCCAACGCACTGCCAAGGCGCTCAAGGAAGAAACAGGCAGCCGCGGCACCCTCATGATTCGCCTCGAGCGCTGCACGTGTCAGGCGCACGGCGTTCTCTGCGTCGTCCGGTGCCTTGTATCTGTTGAACCGAAGCAAGAACGCCGCCGCAGCGGTAGACAATGCCTCGGTGTGGTTTACGCCATTGGCAGCCGACACGATTGCATCATCTGCTGCCGCGACGGCCGCATCGTGATCTTCCCTGGAGCCTGAGCGCTCTGCGCGTTGACGGAGAGTACAACTCAACGCGATCAAAAGGGCGGCGCGCAGATTGCCGCGGGCTGGCCAACCGAATGCTGACCGCTCGAGAACCTCGATGGCTTCGCGCAGATCGCTTTCCGAGCCACTACGACGATACCGCCACCGCAGCGCTTCGTTCAGTTTCAATACTGCCGTAAGATGCCTAGGATCCAAGTTCTGCACCTGTGCAATGGAGAACCTCAGCTTGTCGATCGCCTGGTCGCAGAGATCGATGTTCTCGTTCTCAGAGCCTGTCCTGAATCTTGACGGGGTTTAGCTGTCGGTGGTCGTTCGTGGTGCCCAGCGGGCGACGGGCTTGC
>NZ_JADWYU010000141.1:0-9352 GCF_016786325.1 Frankia nepalensis
ACCCCGCCGGGGGCGGGGGGCGGCGGCGCGCCCCCCCCGCCGTGGAGCGGCGCCGCCGCTCGCTCGGGCTGCTCGCATGACCGAGGCCAGCACGCCGAGTCCCGGCGCCGGGGATGGCACCGGCCGCCCGTTCCGGCTGGGGTTCCTGACCCACGTTTTCGGCCGGGAGGAGCCGCGCGAACTGTTCCGCCGGCTGGTGGAGCTGTTCGTCGCGGCCGACGAGCTCGGCTACGACAGCGGCTGGGTCGCCCAGCACCACTTCCAGCGGGAGTACGGCCGGTTGCCGTCGCCGCTGGTGCTGCTCGCCGCGGCGGCGCAGGCGACCAGGCGCATCGACCTGGGCACGGCCGTGGTGGTGCTGCCGCTGGAGGACCCGATCCGGCTCGCCGAGGACGCGGCGGTCGTCGACGCGATCAGCGGTGGGCGGCTGCAGCTGGGCCTTGGCACGGGCGGGCCGAGCAGCCCGGTGTTCGGCGCCTTCGGCCGCGACGCCGAGGCACGCCGGGAGCTGTTCGCCGAGGCGCTCGCCCGGCTGCGCGGGCTGCTCGGCGGGGAGCCGGTCGCGGGGACCGACGGGCTGCGGGTGCAGCCGCCGGCCCCGGCCCTGGCGAGCCGGCTGTGGGACTCGACGTCGACCGCCGACGGCGCCCGCCGGGCCGCCCACGCCGGCGACGGCCTGATTCTCGGCGTCGGCCCGGCCGAGTCGACCCAGCGCCCGCTGGCCGACGTCTACCTGGCGGCGCACCAGGCCGAGCGGCGCGCCGCCGAGCAGGCCGAACACCTGGCCGAACGGTCCGACTGGGGGCCAGGCGTGGCGGCGTCGGCGGCGGCGTCGGCCGCGGTGTCGCTGACCGTGCCGCCGGCGCGGATCGCGGTCGCGCACGGCGTCTTCCCAGGGCCGGATCGGCACGCGGCGGCCCGCGACCTGGCGGCCGACATAGCGCGCTACCGCGGATACCTGACCCACTTCGGGCTCCCGGCGGACGCGGACGACCTGACCACGCTGGACGCGATGAACGTCCACCACGGCCCGGTCGAGACCATCATCGACAGCCTCGCGACGAACGCGGTCGGTCCTCGGGCCGTCTCCACCTTCATCGCCGCCATCCAGGGCGAGGCCGGCGGAGCCGCCGACTTCGACGCCACCCTGCGCCGCCTGGAGGTCATCGCCACCCACATCGCCCCCGAGCTGGGCTGGCGCCCGGCAAGCCCTGTCGGTGTGGCAGATCCGGTCGGGGTGGCGTTGTGACCACTGAGAAGCCACGGCGGCTGACACTCGGGGCGTTGCTGCATGGTTCCGGCGGGCACATCGCTGGCTGGCGCCATCCGCTGTCCCCGCCGGACGGGCAGCTGGACCTGGCGCATCACGTCCGGATCGCCCAGACGCTGGAGCGCGGCACCTTCGACGCCCTGTTCATCGCGGACGTCGTGGCGATCTGGGGTCATGATCTGGACTCGCTGAAGCGGACCGCCCGCGCCGACCACTTCGAGCCGCTCACGCTGCTCGCCGCGCTGTCGACCGTCACCGAGCGGATCGGGCTGGTCGCGACCGCGACCACCACCTACAACGAGCCGTTCCACATCGCCCGCAAGTTCGCCTCGCTCGACCACCTGTCCGGCGGTCGGGCCGGCTGGAACGTGGTGACCTCCGTCGTCCCGCTGGAAGCCGGCAACTTCGGCCGGGACACGCACCTCGAGCACACGTCGCGCTACCGGCGGGCCGAGGAGTTCGTCCACGTCGTGCGGGCGCTCTGGGACAGCTTCGCCGACGGCTCGGTGACCCGGGACCAGGCGAGCGGCCTGTACTACGACCCGGCCGGGCTGCGCCCCGCGCGGCACGCGGGGGAGCACTTCACGGTCCGGGGGCCGCTCAACATCTCCCGGCCGCCGCAGGGCAACCCGGTCCTCTTCCAGGCCGGGTCGTCGGAGACCGGCAAGGACTTCGCCGCCCGCCACGGCGAGGTCGTCTTCACCGCGCAGACGTCGCTGGAAGGTGCTCAGGCCTTCTACACGGACCTGAAGACGCGGGCCGCCGCGCACGGCCGGCGCGGCGGCGAGGTGCTCGTCTGGCCGGTGCTCACGCCCTACGTCGCGAGCACCGAGCGCGAGGCGCGCGCCCGGCTCGACGAGCTGCAGGACCTGGTGCACGACGACGTGGCGCGCCGGCTGGTGCAGGACAACATCGGCGACCTGGACCTGACCGGCTACCCGCTGGACGGGCCGGTGCCCGAGATCGGCGCCACCAACCGCAGCAGGAGCCGCCAGGACCTGCTGCTCGACCTCGCCCGCCGGGAGAACCTGACGATCCGGCAGCTCGCGCTGCGGTTCGCCACCGTCGGCTCGGTCGTCGGCACGCCGGCGACGGTCGCCGACCACATCGAGAGCTGGTTCCGTCGCCGCGTCGCGGACGGCTTCAACATCAGCTTTCCGTACCTGCCCGGCTCGGCCGAGGACTTCGTCGACCAGGTCGTCCCCGAGCTGCGCCGCCGCGGCCTGTTCCGCGCCGAATACGAGGAGAGCACCCTGCGCGGACACCTCGGCCTTCCCCGCCCCGCCGGCCGTCCCTTCACGCCTTCCGAGCTTTCCGAGCCTTCCGTGTCTCCTGTGTCTCCTGTGTCTTCCCGCGTCGACGCCGAGGCAGGCACGCGATGACGGCCACCCCAGCCGAGACGGTGACGCCAGCCGAGACGGTGACGCCAGCCGACGCGCCGAGGCGTCGCGAGCTTCACCTGAACGCGTTCCTCAAGCCACCGGGGGAGTACCTCGCCGCCTGGCGGCACCCCCACGCGGCGCCCGACGCCGGGGTGAACATCCGCCACGTCATCGAGCTCGCGCGCACCGCCGAGCGGGCGAAGTTCGACGCGATCTTCTTCGCGGACCTGGTCGGCGTGCCGTTCGCCGATCAGGAGGTGCTGCGCCGGGTCTCGGTCGTCAACGACTCGTTCGAACCGACGACGCTGCTCGCGGCGCTGGCGACCGCGACCAGCCGGATCGGGCTGATCGCCACTGCCTCGACGACCTACAACGAGCCGTACCACCTGGCCCGCACGTTCGCCTCGATCGACCACATCAGCGGCGGCCGGGCCGGCTGGAACCTGGTGACCTCGCTCAACGACGCCGAGGCGCAGAACTTCGGTCTGGACCAGCACGTCGACCATGAGCTGCGCTACGAGCGGGCCGCCGAGTTCTTCGCCGTCGTCACCGGCCTGTGGGACAGCTTCGACGACGACGCGTTCCTCTACGACCAGAAGACCGGCCGCTACTTCGACGAGACCAGGCTGCACCGTCTCGACCACCGCGGCGCCCACTTCCGGGTGACCGGGCCGCTGAACATCCCGCGCCCGCCGCAGGGCCGGCCGGTGATCGTGCAGGCGGGCTCGTCCGAGACCGGCAAGAACCTGGCCGCCGCCGTGGCCGACGTCGTCTTCACCCACCATCCGAGCCTCGCCGAGGCGCAGGTGTTCTACGCCGATCTCAAGGCGCGGGCCCGGGCGGCCGGTCGCGACCCGGACGAGGTGGTCGTGCTGCCCGGCCTCGCGACGGTCGTCGGCCGCACCCTCGCGGAGGCTGAGGACAAGCTCGACCGGCTGACCAGGCTGCTCGACCCGCGGGTGGCGCTCGCGGACCTCGCCTACTGGCTGGGCGGCGTCGACCTGACCGCTCACCCGCTGGACGGCCCGCTGCCCGAGCTGCCGCTGTCGAACCAGAGCCAGAGCGCCCAGCGGCACATCGTCGACCGGGCAAGAGCCGGCGGCCTGACCATCCGCCAGCTCGCCGCGCAGCTCACCCGGGACTCCAGGACCGTCGTCGGCACGCCCGCGTCGATCGCCGACCACATCCAGGAGTGGTTCGAGGGCCGCGGCGCCGACGGATTCAACGTCGTGTTCCCCTACCTGCCGGACACGCTCGACGACTTCGCCACGCTGGTGATCCCGGAGCTCCGCCGCCGCGGCCTGTTCCGCGCCGAGTACTCCGGCCGCACGCTGCGCGAGAACCTCGGCCTGCCGCGCCCGCCCAGCCGATGGTCCACCGCCCGGCCACGGACGCGCTCATGACGCCAGTTCATCCCGAACGTGTGCCCGGTCAGCGGAAATGGCGGTAGGGGGCCGCCTCACTCCTCGCCGCCCCGCGGCACCCGGCGGCCGGGGGAGTGGCGAGTCCCGAATCCACGGATACTAGTTCATAAAATCGATCGACTAAGTAAAGTTAATGGCACATCCGACGCAGAGGAGGTCACGGTGACCGCCACCAGCACCGCGCCCTACGAAGTCCGCCAGGCCAGCCCCGTCCTTGGAGCCGAGATCGTCGGCGTCGACCTGGCGGGCGGCGTCGACGACGCCACCGCCGAGGCCCTGCGCGCCGACTTCTGGAAGCACAAGGTGCTGGTGTTCCGGGACCAGGACCTCTCGCCGGACGCGCACGTGCGGGCCGTGCAGATCTTCGACGAGCCGTTCGACCACCCCCTGTGGCTGTACCGCCACGAGGACAACCGGCTGGTGTACGTCTTCAACCTCGAGAAGGCGGGCGGTGCCTCGACGTGGCACGTCGGCGGCACCTGGCGCAACCCGCCGTTCACCATCGAGTCGCTGACCTACCAGGTCGTGCCGGAGATCGGCGGCCACACGCTGTGGGCCGACCTGCAGGCCGCGTACGACGGCCTGTCCGAGCCGTTCAAGCAGCTGCTGGAATCGGTCAGCGCCGTGTACAGCGCCGACCCCGGGGACGGGACCTACGACCGGCCGCCGGTGACCGAGACCGTCGAGCACCCGGTCGTGCGCACCCACCGCCACACCGGCCGCAAGGGACTCTTCCTCAGCTCGTCGGCGCTGCGGCTGACCGGCATCGGCCAGGCCGAGGGCGAAGCCCTCCTGCCGTTCCTCCTGTCGCACGCCTCGTCGCCCAACTACACCGTGAGCTTCGGCTGGAAGCCGGGAGACTTCGTGATCTGGGACAACCAGGCCACGTGGCACTTCGCCGTCAACGACTACGACGGCCCGCGCGGCTATCGCAAGGTCATCGGCGGCTGACCCCGCGGGCGGGGCATGACCGGTCGCGACTTCTCGTGAGGTGCACGTGAGATTCCAGGTGCTCGACATCCTTCCGCACATCCAGAACCCGGTTTCCGGGCGGCTCGTCACCACGGCGGAGCGGTACGCGCAGGCGCTGGCGTCCGCCCGGCGCGCCGAGGAGCTGGGCCTGGACGCGGTCGCGCTCGGCGAGCGGCACGCCGGGCCGTTCCTCTCCTCCGGGGTGACGGTGCTGCTCGGGGCGATCGCCGCGGCCACCACGCGGGTGCGTCTGCAGACCGGGGTCAGCGTGCTGTCCATCCTCGACCCGGTGCGGGTGGCCGAGGACTACGCCACCATCGACCAGCTCTCCCGCGGCCGGCTCGAACTGGTCATCGGGAAGGGGAACGAGGCCCGCCAGCTGCCCCTGTTCGGCATCGAGCCGGGGCAGCAGTGGGAGGCGCTCGCCGAGAAGTACGAGCTGCTGCGCCGGCTGTGGCGCGAGGAGAACGTCACCTGGTCGGGCCGGTTTCGCCCACCGCTGCGCGAGGCGACCACCCTGCCGCGGCCCTACGCCGGCGCGCCCCGCGTCTGGCACGGCTCGGCGACCACCCACACGTCGGCCGCGCTGGCCGCCCGGTGGGGCGACCCGCTGTTCAGCGCCAACGCCATCCAGCCCCGCGACAACTACACGGTCTTCCTCGAGCACTACCGCGCCGAGTACGCCCGGCACGGGCACGATCCGCGCTATGCCTACGTCGCCGCGGGAGCGGGATTCCTCTTCCTGGCCGACACCACCGCCGAGGCGCGGGAGCACTTCGGCCCGGTGTACGAGAAGATGGTCGAGTTCTTCAACCGGCCCGGCAACCACACCCCGGGCAACGAGATGACCTTCCGCGACATCGACCACGCCATCGCGGAAGGCCCGGTGCTGGTCGGCAGCCCTCAACAGATCATCGACAAGATCATGTACTTTCACGCCGGGTTCGGCCACGACCTGCAGGCGTTCAGCCTGCCCACGATGATTCCGCACGAGCAGCAGCTGGAGATGCTCGAACGCCTCGCCACCGAGGTGATCCCCGTCGTCCGGCGGGCGGCGCCGACCACGCTGTGGACCGACCAGGACCCCTACGGTGGCCGTCCGGCGTTCGCCGGCAACCAGGTCGCCGACGCCGCGGCCGTCATCGCCGGCGCCGGCGCGCCCACACCCGCTGACGCCGACGCCGGCGCGGAAAAGGAAACCGTGGCGAGGCTCGTCACAGCCGGACAGCCGGTCTCCGGCGGATGGAACGCGGATCGGGGCACCAGCCCGCGACAGGAAGGATGACGATGGGTCACGACCCTGCCGAGTTCGATTTCCTCGCGGAGGAGGCGGCCGAGGTCGGCGCTTCGCCCGAGCTTCCGCCGGTGCGCCGCGTCGAGGTCCCGGCCCCGGACGGCGCGCTCAGCGCGCTGCTGTGGGGCGCGGCGCCCGAACTCACCCTGCTGCACGGCGGCGGGCTGAACGCCCATACCTGGGACGCGACGATTCTCGCGCTCGGCCGGCCGGCCCTCGCCCTGGACCTGCCAGGCCACGGCGACTCGGCGTGGCGCGACGACTTCGACTACTCCCCGCGGCGCAACGCGCGGGCCGCGGCCGAGGTCCTCGACGCGGTGGCGCCGGGCACGCCCCAGACCGTCGTCGGGCAGTCGCTGGGAGCCCACACCGCGATCGCCCTGGCCGAGACGCGCCCGGACCTGGTCGGCCGGCTGGTCCTCGTGGACGCCAGCCCCGGCCAGCGCCTCGAGGACGCGGCCCAGGTGACCGACTTCCTCGCCGGGCCGCAGGTGTTCGGCTCCCGCGAGGAGATCGTGGAGAAGGCGCTCGCCGCCGGGATCGGGTCGTCGCACCGCGCGCTCACCCGCGGCGTCGCGCTCAACACCCGGGTCCGTGACGACGGCACGGTCGTGTTCAAGCACCACTTCGCCAGCCCGCCGCCCGATGCCGGGTTCACCATCGACTTCCGTGACCTGTGGCCAGCCCTGGAGACCTCGGCGGTCCCGGTGCTACTGGTCCGTGGCACGTACGGGTTCCTCTCGCCGGAGGTGGTCGACGAGTTCCGCGCCCGCGTGCCGCGAGCCGAGATCCTCGAGATCGAGTCGGGCCACAACGTCCAGGAACAGCAGCCGGCCGCGCTGGCCGCCGCGATCAGCCGATTTCTGGCCGGCCCGACGAGCTGAGCCGCGCCGCCAGCGGCGCGGCACCGGCGGCCGGCTTCGACCTGCCAGCGGCGGGTAGTCAGGAGGCCGCCGGGTCGCCGGTCGCCGATCTCCCCGGTTGACGACGTCTCCAATCGGCGACGTCTCCGGTCGGCGAGGTCTCCGGAGGCGCGTCCGGAGACCTCGCCAATTGGGGGTGGCCAGCCGGTCGGCGTAATCCCTACAAAACCAGTGGGAAATCTGTTAGCGTGAGAGCGCCACCAAGGACGCAGGCAGTGCGCGACCCCAGGCGGTGTGCGACCCGGTGTCGCCGTGGTATCACGGCGGGCGGTTGCACGTAGGTAAAGTTCCAACCAGGTCAAGAGCGCCAGCGCCAAGCCCGGGCTTGCTGGCCGGCAACCCTCCTCCGCGGTGGGGTGCCCCCCGGGTCGAGACCAGGCCGCGCCGGGAAGTCCGGCGGGCAAGCGCGGACCCTTCCCGGGTCCCGGACCCAAGGAGTCGTGGCTGTGGCGCGCCCGCAATCCGTCCTCGATCGATCCCCTGCCCCCGCGGCGGGGCGCGTACCCATCGGCGTGGGGCCGGCGCCGCTGCTGCCGGTCGTCGGCGGCGACCTCGACATCCCGCTGGTCGGCGGCAGCCAGGCCCGGCACGCCAACCTCGACTATGCGGCGAGCGCGCCAAGCCTGGTCACCGTGGCCGCCGAGGTCGCGCGGCTGCTGCCGTACTCGGCGAGCGTGCACCGCGGTGCCGGGTTCGCCTCCCAGGTCTGTACGTCCGTGTACGAGGGCGCCCGCGCCGAGGTCGCCCGTTTCCTCGGCGCCCGGCCCGACGACGCCGTGATCTTCACCCGTAACACCACCGACGCGGTGAACCTCCTGGCCCGCGCCGTCGCGCACCTGCCGGGCAGCGACCTGGGAGGTCCGCCGGCAGGCCCGCGGGTCGTGGTGCTCGACCTGGAGCATCACGCGAACCTGCTGCCCTGGTCCGGGCCGAACCTGACGGTGCTGGCGGCCCGTCCGACCCAGGCGGAGACCCTCGACGCGCTCGCCGCCGCGCTGCGCGCCCAGCCGGCGGCGCTCGTGGCCGTCACCGGCGCGTCCAACGTCACCGGCGAGCGGCTGCCGCTCGCGGACGTCGTCCGGATCGCCCACGGCGCGGGCGCCCGCGTGTTCGTCGACGCCGCCCAGCTCGCCCCGCACCGCCGGATCGACCTGGCCGCGCTCGGCATCGACTACCTGGCGCTGTCGGGGCACAAGCTCTACGCGCCGTTCGGGGCGGGCGTGCTCGTCGGCCGCGCCGACTGGCTGCACCTCGCGCCGCCCTACCTGGCCGGCGGCGGCGCCGTGCGCAACGTCGCGCTGCGCCATCTGGGCCCCGCGCGGGCGGGCGAGGAGAACGCCTTCACGCGCCCGTCGGCCGGGCTCGAGGTGACCTGGGCGGACGCTCCCGCCCGACACGAGGCAGGCACCCCCAACCTTCCCGGCGCGGCGGCGCTCGCCGCCGCCTGCCGGGCGCTGGCCGCGCTGCCCGACGGCGCGCTGGCCGCGCACGACGAGGCACTGCGGGCCCGGCTCGAAGCCGGCCTCGCCGGCCTGCCCGGGGTCCGGGTCCTGCGCCTCTGGCCCGATGCCGCGACCAAGGCGGGCGACACGGCGCCGGTGGGGGTGGTCGCCTTCACCGTCGCCGGCCGTGAGCCCGACGCGCTCGCCGCGTACCTGTCCGCCGAGCACGGCATCAGCCTGCGCGCTGGCCGGTTCTGCGCCCATCCGCTGCTCGACCGCCTCGGCGCCGCCGACGGCGCGCTGCGGGCGAGCGTGGGCGTCGGCTCCACCGCCGCGGACGTCGACCGGCTGCTGGCCGCCCTCGACTCCTACCTGACGGCCGGGCCCCGGTGGCGCTACGTCCGTGGGGCCGGTGGGTGGATGCCCAGCCCCGACGACCGCCGGCTGCCCGGCTGGGCGAGCGCGGTCCCGGCCGCTCCCACGCCGGCGCCGTCGCCGTGCGACGCCTGACCACACCCGCGCGGTCTCGGCGCACAGCCCCGGACCGGGCCGGGCCGACTCGGAGGATCGGCCCGGCCCGGACGGATCGGGCTTGACCACGGAGGCTGAAACGTCACCACGAGCGCGCTGTGGGTGCGGAGTCGC
>NZ_JADWYU010000141.1:9452-15498 GCF_016786325.1 Frankia nepalensis
CGGCAGGTAATCCCCAGGTCGGCGGGCCGGATGGATCGGGCTTGACCACGGAGGCTGAAACGTCACCACGAGCGCGCTGTGGGTGCGGGGTCGCCGGCAGGTAATCCCCAGGTCGGCGGGCCGGATGGATCGGGCTTGACCACGGAGGCTGAAACGTCACCACGAGCGCGCCGTGAGGGATCGAGCAGGGCGCAACCACAGGAGGTATCGCATGTCCGACGTCCCGCTTTCCGTCCTCGACCTCATCCCGGTCAGCGCCGGCGCTACGCACGCCGAGGCGCTGCGGAACTCGGTCGACCTGGCGCGGCAGGCCGAGGCCTTCGGCTATGGGCGCTACTGGTTCGCCGAGCATCACCTCGCCAGCGGCGTGATCGGCGCCTCGACGGCGGTCGCCATCGCGTTGGCGGGTGGCGCGACGAGGACGATCCGGCTCGGCTCGGCCGGGGTCCAGATCGGTCACCGCACCCCGCTGTCCGTCGTCGAGGAGTGCGGGCTGCTGAACGCGGCCTTCCCCGGCCGGCTTGACCTGGGCATCGGCCGGTCGCTGAGCCGGCCCGAGCCGAAGGGAGACGACGGGCCGGCGCCCACCGCCGCGCCGTCGCTGTCCGCCGTGCCGCCGTCATCCGCCGTCCCGACGCCTCTGGTGGGAGCGTCGGCGCCAACGGGAGCGGCGCTCGCCACCTCCGGCGCCGCGGCGAGCTATGTGGCCTCGTCCGGCGGCGGCAGCCACGCCGCCGACGAGTACACCGCGGACGGCCTGCTGCTGCCGAAGCGGTTCGACATCAGCAAGCTGCTCGCCTCCGACCTGCTCGGACTCATGGTGTCGCTGCTGCAGCAGCCCGGCGCGTACGCCCCGGGCTACGCCGAGCAGATCGACGACGTGCTCGCCTTTCTCGCGGGGACCTACCGCACACCGGCCGGTCTGCCGGCGCACGCGTCCCCGGGCGAGGGCGCCGACGTCGAGGTCTGGATCCTGGGCGCGTCCGGCGGCGTGAGCGCGACGGTCGCCGGTGAGCGCGGGCTGCCGTTCGCCGCCTCCTACCATCACAGCCCGAGCACGGTGCTCGACGCGGTCCAGGCCTACCGGGCCGCGTTCCGCCCGTCCGCGCGGCTCGACCGGCCGCTGGTCGCGGTCTCGGCCGACGTCGTCGTCGCCGAGAACGACGTGACCGCCGCGCACCTGGCGGCGGGCTACGGCGAGTGGGTGCTCAGCATCCGCGCGGGTACGGGCGCGATCCCGTTCCCCACCCCCGAGGACGCGCTCGCCCGGGTCTGGACCGACGAGGAACGAGCGCTGGTCGCCGACCGGGTGCGCACCCAGCTGGTCGGCTCGCCGCGCACCGTCGTCGACCGGCTGGAGCAGCTGCGGGCGGCGACCGGCGCCGACGAGCTCGCCATCACCACGATCACCCACCAGCACGCCGACCGCGTGCGGTCCTACCAGTTGCTCGCCGAGGAATGGGGCCGCCGCTGACCTGCCCCGACGGCCGGCCGCCCGCCGGGGCACGTCGCGGGTGGCCCCGCGGCGCCGGGCTGGCCCGCCACGCGGGGCTGGCTGTCGGTGCCGGCCGGGCGTCGGTGCCGGCGACGGTCGTGTACCGCCCGACCAGCGGCGACGCCGAGGCACCAGGATGACCACGACCGGGAACTGCCCGAAGCGGTGTGCCAGGCGCGCCGCGCCGGCCTGACGGGGCTGTGCCGTCCCTGTATCCGAGCCGTCCCTGCATCCGAGGCAAGCGCGGTCGGCACGCGGCGCGGGCGCGGGAGCTTGGCGGTTACGTGACCGGGGCGGCGCGCCAGCCCGGGAGGACGGCCGCGGGGTCGGTGAACGTGGTGAAGTCGGTCGTCTCCTGGAAGGCGCGCAGCCGGTAGAGGCGGCGGGCGTAGGCCCACAGGTTCGGGTAGTCGGACAGCGGTGGGAGGCGGTCCAGGTCGTGGGCGCGGCCGCGGTAGCGGACCAGGGAGACCCACAGCCGGAGGTCGGCCTCGGTGAGCTGGCCGCCGACCAGGAAGCGAGCGTCGGCCAGGTGGCCGTCGAGCCGGGCGAACGCGTCGAGCAGCGCGGCGCGGACCTCCTCGTCGTGGGCGGCCCGGTGGACGCCGCGGTTCACCTCGGGGCCGATCCAGACGTCGAGCTCGTCGATCTCGGCACGCAGGTGCTCGGGATAGGTGGCGGCGCCGGTGGACCACTGGCCGAACTGGGTGGCCAGGTCGATCCCCATGGAGACGTAGTCGTTGGACAGGACCCGACCGGTCTCACGGTCCCACAGCGTCGGCACGGAGACGTGGCCGTCGAACCCGGGCTCGGTCACCTCGTAGGCCTCGCGTAGCAGCGCGAACCCGTTCACCGGATCCGGGCCGTTGGCCTCGCGGAACGCCCAGCCGCGGGCGTCACGGCTGTTGTCGACATAGGAGACGCTGACGACGTCCTCCAGCCCGTTCAGCGCGATCTGCAGGGTGACCCGGTGCGCCCACGGGCAGAACCAGCCGGAGTAGATGTGGTACCGCCCCGGCTCGGCCCGGTGGCCGCTCGACCCATCCGCGGTGATCCGCCCGGTGAACCGGTACAGCGGCCGGGTGTCCCCGGGATCCCGCCTGATCGTGTACGCGCCGTAGGTCTGGACGTCGGTGGGGCTTGCGTACACCGGCGTGGTGGTCTGGGAGACGTCCGTGACCTGGGGCATGAGCTCCCTCTCCTGGCCGCTGTTGGCGAAGGCTCGTACTGGTCGTGGGCTCTTCCTCCTCAAGCGTCTCCGACTGTCGTCTATTCCGGTCGGACAGATGAAGAATGTGCCGCGACCGGCCGGCGGTAAGCGGCGGCGGTCGGGACGCTTCCCGTGGATCATGCTCCGCGGTCCGGTGGACCGTCGGGATCCATGGGAAGCGTGTCAGCGCATGGGTTCGCCGTCGTAGGTCGGCGGGAGCAGGAAGCCGTTGCTCGCGGTGAGACCGCCGTCGCTGGGGATCACCGCTCCGGTGATGTACGACGACTCGGGCGAGGCGAGGAAGTAGATCACCTTGGCCTGCTCGCGGGGGTCGCCCCAGCGGCCGAGCGGGATCCGCCGGGTGATCGAGGCGTGCAGCGCCGGGTCGGCGCGCACGGCCGCGGTGCGCGGGGTGATGGTCATGCCCGGCGCGATCGCGTTGATCCGGATGCCTTGGTATCCGTAGTCGAGGGCGGCGGAGCGTACGAGGTTGATCGCCGCGGCCTTGGTGGTGTTGTAGGCCCAGGTGTAGGGGTCGCCGCGCAGCCCGGCCCCGGAGGCCGTCACGACGATCGCGCCGCCGCCGGCGGCCCGCAGCGCGGGGGCCGCCGCCCGGATCCCGAGCGCGGCGCCGCGCACGTTGACGGCGTGGATGCGGTCGAGCTGCTCGATCGCGCCCGGCGCCTCGATCGGTGGGGCGCCGCCGATGCCCGCGTTGAGCACGGACGCCGCCAGCTGGCCGAACGTGTCGAGGGCGAGCCGTACCGCCGCGACGTTCGTCTCCTCCGTCGAGACGTCGCCGACCAGCGTCACGACGTTCGTGATGGTCTCCAGCTCGGTGAGCCGCGCGGCATCGGGGTCGACGGCGACCACGCCGTAGCCGCGCTCGGCGAACAGTTCCACGGTTGCCCGTCCGATGCCGGCGGCCGCGCCGGTCACGACCACCGCCGGCGTCGTCATGTCCGCTCCTTCGCCCCCGTGGCCGTCACCGATGGCTTCAGGTGAGTTGTTCATTTGTCCGATCGTTATACTGGAAAATCTCGGCCGGTGCCTGCCCCATCCTCAATGATCGCGTTGTCCGCGCCCTCGTCGCCGGGTGCCGCTGGGTCTGGTGCCACCTCGGCGAACGTTCGCCCCGCCGGCCGCACGCGTAGAACCAAGATCAGCCAGACGTGGTGCACGGCCCAGAGGGCGCGCGGTAAGCACTACAAACTGACGCCAACAACAGACAGCCACAGCACGCCAACCTGATGACAGCCGACGGGACGCCCGCTGAGGACTGTGTCCTCATGGCTGGGGCGAGCGTGTCTCCTTCGGAGGGCCGGCGGGCTTGTCCCCTACCGTCGGGTTCTCGGCCGTGCAAGATCCGCCGTCGTCGCCTTCACCGCTCGTGGGCCGTGCGGGTCTTGCACGGTCGGGGTTCCGGCGGTAGCCCTCGGGCGCCGGCTCTGCGGAGGGGACACGCGGACGTTCGCGCTCTTCCCCTCCTTTGGAAGCTGGCCGGGGTCCAGGGGCAGAGCCCCTGGGTCTTATCACCGCCGCATTGCACATGCCGAAGCCCTGTGTCAGGCGTCGAGGCCGGCGGGTAGTTGGGCTGCCGCGCGGTCCAACCACCGCCGATACCACTGGGCGAAGCCCAGCGGTCGCCCGGCATCGCCGAGTAGCGGCGCGAACCCGGCGTCGTCGGCGGTGTTGTCCGCCCACATCTGTCCTCTCGCGGGGCCGCTGACCACGAGCGCCTCCCGCAGCGCGCAACCGAGATGGCACAGGTACAGCAGCCCGACCGAATGCTCAGGACGAAACACGACGGCATCGTGCTGCTCAAAGTAGGCCTCCGCAGCCTCGAAGAACGCCTCCTCCGAGTCGTAATCATCCTCGTCAGGCGGCTCGGGCAGCCCCTCGGCTGGGTTGAACGCCTCCACATGTGGGAAGGGCTGGGCAAGCGTGTCCAAGCCGGTCAGCGTGGCGCCGTCGCCCTCCCACCGCCATCGCCCTTCCACGCGCCGGAGTGGGAACAGGCCGTAGGCGGGCCCGGCCCCGCCCCGTCCCGCTTCCAGCAGAAATGAGCGGTATTCGCTCGGCAACTCCACCCGCACCTGCGCCTCGACTTCGGCCAGTTCGGCGGCGGTGAGAGGCGGTTCCAGCAGCCACTGGTGACCGCTGGCGCCGAAGATCTTCTCGGCGCTCGGCTCGGCGGCCAGCCGGGCGAGCAAGTCACGCACATCTGACCAGTCAGTACGTATCACGGCGTGCATGCTACGAGGTAGCTCGAAAAGCGAGCGGTCGCGCGGGTCCGCGGCCGGAGCGCGGGGAGTCACGGGGCTGGGGGCGTAGGCATGATAGGGGGCGGTTTGGGTCCGCGCTCGGGGGGTGGCGGGGGGTCCATGCCTTTCGTGGTCTCGGGGCTGAGGCCGTAGTACCACGGCGTGGAATCGTCGGCGACACCACCGTGTGGAATCGTCGTCGGCGGGGGGCTGCCGTCGCCGTGCTGGCCGGTACTTCCGCCGCCGAGCTGGATCTCGTGCTGGCCGATGACCGTCACGCCGTCCTGCTCGTAGACCGGGACGAACACACGCTCTCCGGCTGCGATCATCGCGGCTACTTTCGCGTTCCAGGCGAGAGCGTCGGCGGGGTTTCTCACCACGGATGCGCCGGTCGCGATGTCGAGTTCGGTCCGCCGCACGTAGCCCACGGTCCATTCGGTGGTCCATGCGCTGATGAGGTCGGGCTCGTCGCCGGGGAACTGGCCGTCAAGGGCCGACCCGTAGGTCTCACCGGCGGCGTTGGTCGGCCAGTGCGGCACAGGGCCCGCAGGAGCCTGCCCGACGGGAACGGCGGCCATTGGGGGTTCCGACTCACCTGTGGTCATACGATCACTATCGGCCCCGCGGCAGGCGGTGCAAAGAGTCCCTTCGGCCGCGGTCGTAGGCCGCTCGCGACGCGCATGAGGAAGCCGGTCGAAGGTGCGCCGGCTGAGGTCGGACGACAGTCGGCCCCTCGGAGTAGCGACGGGCCGACGCTCCGACGGGCGCGGGTGGGGTGGCAGGCCGACACGCCCGGGGTGCCGAGCGAAGCGAGGCGGGGCCCCGGGGCGTGGCGGGCTGACGGGGTCCCGCCCGTGCATGGCGCGTGCGGCGGCACGGCGCGCGCCCCGACGGGGCGCCTTGAAACCTCACAGAATTTCCGCGATGGCGATCTTCGGGTACTTTGTTCCTACCCTGCCCCACTGTCAGGCCCCGATGTGGGCGTCACACCCGGGCCTATACAGCTGCTTCAAGTGACGGTCAGCGCGAGATCGGATGGAAGATGGGAACCCAGCCCGATCCCGGCGGTGGGCCGGA
>NZ_JADWYU010000141.1:15598-80046 GCF_016786325.1 Frankia nepalensis
CGATCCCGATCCCGGCGGTGGGCCGGACGATCCCGATCCCGGCGGTGGGCCGGACGATCCCGATCCCGGCGGTGGGCCGGACGATCCCGATCCCGGCGGTGGGCGCAGTCGCCACATCTTTGAGATCGTCGGTATTTCAATTGCCGCACTTACTCTAATCACGTCATCGATCTTTGGCTGGTTAGCGATTGTTGCGGCGCGAGACTCCGTGGACATCGCAAATGAGGCGCTTCTAGATTCACGGGCCTCCGAAGAAGATGGGCAGCTGTTAAATCTACTGAGGATCAGATTCAACTCAATCGAGCCGCGATTTGCTTTTGAAATGAGAGATCTTGAGTTCGAGAATAACTCCCCGCGAGGCTTTTATCTGTACCACCTCGAAGTCAACATGTACATCTCTGGTCTCGACGAACGGGCGGCATCTGCTGGCCCCGCGCCCCGCAAAACATCGATACTTCGCATTGAGAAACTACTCAGCCCGTGCACGGTAGTCACCGCTCAAATGTCTGAGGACTCCGCCAATGAACTCTTTGTCTCTGCCCTGCAACGGGCGGTGGAAGTTGAAAAATACCGGGGCTCGGGCGGGGGCTCCGGTCGTATCTATACGGCGACGACGCTGGTGGTGCGGGATGTTGCTGCTGACACCTACTGGCGGTTGACGCCCGGGCAGCCGCCCGAGCGAGCTGTGCCGCTTTCGAATCCCGGTCAGAATCTTGATCCGAGAAGAGACGTGCAGATCTCAGGCGAAGGTTCTCTACCTGGTTGTTGAACGGTGCGTGCGACGGATCCGCGGCACCTCCGGCCGACCTTCGCGCGATGCGATCCCTGTGCAAAAACCTCATAGATTTGCTGCGACAAAGATCATCTTTCTTCATCAAGATCCGTGGTAGTCCGCTCGCGTTCGCGGGCTTAGCTGTCGCGGTGACTGCCACCTGGAACCGTCCACAGACATCCGCCGTCGACGGTCTCGCGCGACGAGCGAGGTCGAATCTCTACCGATACTGCCTACGACCTCAGGTAGGACGGAACCGAAGTATGAACCAGTCCGCAACCTGACATGCTACATCCTTAAGTGCTAGCGCTTTGACGACCCCGATCCCCTCGTTCAAGCCGTGTGCAATCCTGTTGCGCCGATCGACCAGAAATGCGAGCTCGCGCCGCAACTCCTCGTCGTTTGCGTTCAAGAATTCGCCGAGTTCTTCCTGCATTCCAGCATCAAAACGACCGGTGAATGTCTCCAGTGCATCCGGAGTCGGGTTGTGTGTTCTCTCTAACCAGCCAAGGGAAAAGGAGCGTACGAGTCCATAGGATTTATGCCTCGTGTAAGCTCGCGCGGTCTCGGCGACTGTTTGTTCTAGGTATCCGCAGCTGCGAATGACTAGGAGGCGCGCCAGCCATGAGACGATCTCCTGATCATTCGACGAACGAGCCTGCTCTTCCACTATAGAAGCAAGCTCGGAAAGCCGTTTCAGGATAAATGTTACTTCTGCGGGTGGCCAGACGTCTATCGGGCTGCGCGTCGTCGACATCTATATGCGAGCAAACGCTTTGGTCGCGAGGGCGAGACGCGTTCGAACACTCTCCTCGTCCGCCGTCGCCCTAGCGGTGACCTGTTCAAGCTCCGGCTCTTCCAGGAGCCTCCGTATCTGCTCGTCGATATCCTCTGGTGTGGGCTCCGTACCCGCATCCAGACGTCGAGCGATCCCCACGAGAAGCGCCTCCGTCAACGCCGCGTTAAGTTGACTTCCTCTGGCCCTAAGTGCGCGCCTCCCTGCTCGCGCGAGTATAAGCTCAGTTGCTCGCTCAAACCTCGACTCTAGAATTTCAACCGGAAGGTCTTCCAGGTTCCGATGAGCGCCTACGAAGTCATTGAGATACTTCTTCAAGGGTCGCTTATAGTTGCCGGGAGACGTGTAGAGTGCGATAAATCTCAGCACGATCTCCTGATCACGCAAACGAGGTGAGGCCGGGCCATACAAAGCCCGCCACGAAGGCTTCTCATTCAAGGCTGTCAGGAATTCAATTAGCTCTCCCGCGTACAGAGCCACCCGGATCTCATGGGGCGTGAGTTGAGTGCCACCGGAATTGAGTCTCTCAAAAATCTGATACACCGCGTCGAGAGATTCTCGGGTGCCATCCGTCTTCACCACGGTGGCTTGGATGAACGTGTTATCGAGAGTTCGCCGCTGTTCCGGGGTTAGTGTACGGTACGTCAAGTCTTGAAACCTCGGCGCCACATTCTGTAGCGCAAACTCTCGTCCAGCAAATATCCCATCGTAGAAGGCGCTCATAGTCTTGATGCGCTGCTGTCCGTCTAGCACTAGGTACCTGCGGTCCTGCTGCTGGACGAGAAAGATGCCCGGAATCGGATACCCCAACAGTAGTGATTCGATGAAGCGATCCATCTGTGGGCGTCGCCAAACGAATCTTCTCTGGAATCCCGCCGTTTCAACGGTAGCGTCATTGTTTCCAAAACTAGGGACTACAATATCGCCTCTATTGTGGCGCCTAACGAGACCCTCAATATCAAAGTCGGTGCCGCTGTAGCTGATCTGCGCCGGATCAGGATCCACTTCTCGCAGCTCGTAAACATCGTCGAGTCCAAGGCCCGGTTCCTCGTCCTCAACGATGGACAACGCTTCATCTGAGGTCTCGCTCACACGAGCACCTTACTACTCGAGGCTCGCCGTACGATCAAGACCTGGATCCGCGACGGCTCTCGAGCACGGTGCGTCAGCGCCGTGAGCAGTCGTCGCGCGGCGCGATCCTTGCATCGACGCTTCCTTGATCATCGACACACGGATTCGGTAACGCCGTGAGTGCTCGCGTTTGACGCTACTTGCTACTGGGGTAGGGCGGGCTGCGGCCTGTCTTGCATGAACTGCTCGAGTTCGGTCGTGAGGTCGCGGATGGCTGTTGTGTTGTGGTAACGGGGTGTGGTCAGGACATCGTGGATGCGCTGGATGTCTGCAAGGAGGCCGTAGACGCGGTGCTGCGGGGGCAGATGGAGGATCGGTTGTAGGGCCTCGCGCACGCCTTCGACGTTGCCGGCGCGGGCTCTTGCCAACGCGAGTGCTTCGTAGGACCCGTTGGTGTTGCCGTGACGCGCCTCGGTTGTGGCCTCAAATGAGGCTACGGCTGTGGTGGCGGCGGCTTCGGCTGTGGTTGGGTCGGGCAGGAATGAGTGGGCGTCGGCGGCGATGTAGAGGGTGTCGGCGTCGTTGATGGTGAGCCATCCGCCGAGGTCGCTGAGGTCGTCGGGTTGGGCGCGGTCGCGTGCCTCTGCGGCGGCACGTAGGGCGGCGTGTGCTTGGTCGATGTCGCCGACGGTGGCGTAGGCGCGGGCCTGCAAGTAGGCGTGTTCGACGGCGGCGCTTCCGCGGGTTGTGGTGGCGTCGGCGTCGGCGAGTTGGGTGTAGCGGAGTGCGTCGTGGTGCCAGCCGGCCCATCGGGCGTTGGATGCCTGGCGGTTGCGGAGCCAGACGCGTAGGGCGGGGCTGCCGGCGCGGTCGGCGCAGAGTAGTGCTGTGCGGGTTTGGGTCATGGCGGCGTCGAGTTGGCCGGTGTCGCGGGCGGCGTGGGCGAGCATTCCGCTGGCGGCTGCGGCGAGGAAGTAGACGTCGCGGGCTTGGTTGGGGTCGGTGGGTGCGTCGAGGTGGCGGAAGGCGAAGCGCTGCGCGGCGGCGAGGCCGGGGATCAGGGTGGGGCCGCCTTCGGTGGGGAAGGCGTGGGCGATGCGGCGTACCTCGTTGGTGAGGAGGGTGACGACGTCGGCGGAGGTGGTGGCGCTGTGGGCGCGGAGTAGGAAGTTGGCTGCTTCTTCTGCGGCCATGAGTAGCCCTCCTACGGACGGGGAGATGGGACCGTTTCCCGACGCTTCTTCACTGTTGGCCGCGGGTCGTGTCGCTGGGTGACCCGCTCGGGTGGGTGGGGCGAGTTCGGTCCTGGGCGGTGGTCCCTGGGGTGGGGTCAGGAGGCGGTCTGCGGTGATGCCGAAGAGTTCTTCGAGGACGCGGCGGGAGGCGGGGACGGGTCGGGTGACTTTTCCGGCTACCCAGCGTTTGGCGGTGCTGTAGTCGATGGTGCGGGTGGTGACGTCGTCGAGGCGGGCGGCGGTGGTGGCGTATTCGCGGCAGAACTGGTCGACGGTCCAGCGGCGTTGGACCAGGAGCAGGCCGAGCAGGGTGCGCGGGTTCGGGCTCGGGGGCATGGCTTTCCCTTGGGTGTGTGGTGCTGTCCTGTCGGATCGTCGTGCCCGGGGGGCGTGGTGTCAGCGGGGTCGGGGTGGATGAGCCTCAGATGCCCCCGGCGATGCGCCTATCGGGTCCGGAGACGCCCCGAAGATTCCCCTCGCGTCGCCACTTACGGAAGCTGATCGGTTGCCGATAGTTGCGGCTACCGGACCCCGGTCAGCAGGGCGCCATTCCTGGTCAGGGCCGGCTGTAACGGTCCGCGGGTGCGGACGTCGTCGGCTCGATGGAGGTAGGAACCGTGACTGCGGTGACGATCATTCTGGGTGAGGTAGGTGGGCCGGTGACGGTCGAGTTGCCGGAGCTACGGGCGTTGAAGGCGGACGGGTTGGTCCTGGGTCGATCGCCGGGCTCGGATCCGGTCGATGGCGGCGGGTGCGGGTGGGCGACGGTGGAGTACCTGTCTCGGCCGTATCTGGTGCGCTTGGCGTTCGAGTTCGCCCGGCACTATCCGGAGGCCGGGCCGGTCGTGCTGTGGCCGCTCGGTGTGGCGGTGGAGTTGACGGCGGTGGCGTGCGCGGTTGGTGGGCTGCTGGTTGGTGTGCGGCCTGTCGGGTTGGTGGCGCCGGTGGTGTGTGCGGTTCGACCGCCGATGCGTCGTAGCAGGCTGGCGCGTTGTCACGACGTGCGAGCAGATCTCGACGGGTGTGCCGTTTCGTTGGTGGTGTGGGAACTGGTCGTGCCCGCCCGGGGCGTGTGCCTGTCCGGGGCGATGCGGGCGGTGGCGGCGTGAGCGGCTCGGTAGTGACGGGCCAGGACTGGCGGGCGGTCGCGGGGGCGCTCAACGGCCGGATGGCGGCGTGCCTGGTGGGCCAGTCGCGGTTGGCGGCGTTGTCGGGGGTGTCGGTATCGACGATCAGGATCGTGCAGCGAGGCGACGGCCGGCGCAACGTCACCGCGGAGACGTTGACGTTGCTGTGTCGGGCGTTGGGCTGGCCGGATGGCCACCTTGCCCGGGTGCTGCTCGGTCGGGAGGTCGACGACACGGCGGCGCCGATCGGTGGCATTGACGCGGCGCAAGGCCGTCCGCATGACGGGTGCCCGACCTGCCTGGCGCGGAGTGCGGCAGAGTTCGCGGCCGGCGACGGCGGCGGGGCGAAGGAAGGGAGAACGTCGCTGGCGACGGTGTCGGCGCGTCCGGGAACGGGTGTCGAACTGCTGGCGGCGCAACTGGCGCAGGTCCCGGCCGGGTACGTGTTCGTGGAGGCCTTCGGGGACGAGAGTCCGGTGTTGGTGTTCGGGCCGGCGTCGGGTCAGCCGTCGCGACGCGCGCTGCTGTCGGCGGTGGTCGGCTCGCTGGCCCCGGGCTGGGACGGCTGACCCGACAGGACTAGCAGCGGCGGGTCTTTGGTCCTTTGCGTTTGTTTGGCTGTGTTTGCTTGCGTTGGCTGGGTATCTTAAGGGGCAAGGTCATCGGGTAGGCGCGTGTCAATATTCCCTACTCTTTCTTTGTACGGGTGCCGCCATCTATAGGGGAGCTCGCCAGGTGCGGTTCGGCAGGGCTTCGGTGTCACCACCTCCGCGTTTGGAGTGACCCCAACGCCGCTTCGGCGGTGTCGGGGTATCCCGGGCGCTCCCCGCTTTCGGGCGGGTGGCTATGCAGGTCACGGCCGTAGTCCCTTTTCGCCGTGCCCGCTTTCTGATCTGCGCCGCTGTCGTCGGCGTGGTCATGGTGGGCACTGCTGTGGGGTGTGGTCGGGCCTGCTGTCCCGGGGTGGAGGCAGCGGTTCCCGATGGTGGACGACGTGGTGTCGCCGGTCGTGGCGGCGGGTGGCTGTGTACAGCCGATCAGGCTTTCGGGCCGCAGCGATCATGTAGACCTGGCGACCGGTGAGATCCGCGCGACCGCGGCGCCGCCAACGGTACATGTGCGGTGCAACAACCGGCGGGCCAGCGCGTGTCCGGACTGCTCGAAGCTGTATCAGCGGGATGCGCGGCGGATCGTGGTCGGCGGGCTGGAGGCCGCGGCCGGTGGCTCGGCCGGGCCGGCGGGGTCTCCGGCATGGTTCATCACGCTGACGGCTCCGAGCTTCGGGGCGGTGCATTCCCGCCGGGCGGGCACGGGTGCCGATAGTCGGATCTGTCGGCAGCGGCGCGGGACCTGCGAACACGGCCGGGCGTTGTCGTGTCTCCTGCGCCACGCGGCGGATGACCGGCGGCTCGGGGAGCCGATCTGCTCGGCGTGTTTCGACTATGGCCGGGCGGTGGTGTGGAACGCGATGGTCTCGGCATTGTGGAAGGCCACCCGCGACGCGTTGGAATCGGCCATCGCGGCCGCAGCCGGGCTGACCGTCGCCGGGCTGCGTCGGCAGGTGCGGGTGTCGTTCGTGCGGGTCGCGGAGGTGCAGCGCCGCGGGTTGGTGCATCTGCATGTCGTGGTGCGGGTCGACGGCCGCGACTCGTCGGGCGGGCTGACCGGCGTACCGGAGTGGGCCGCGGGTGAGCTGGTCGCGGACTGCCTGCGGGACGTGGTGGCGTCGGTGGCGGTCGCCGCGCCGGATCCTGCGGGGGTGGCGCTGCTCGACGCGTCGAGGGCGCTGCCGGTCGCGGCGTCGGCCGGCGGGTGGGCGGTGCGCTGGGGCGGGCAGGTCGACATCCGGCGTATTCGGCTCGGGTCGGAGATGGATGCGGCCCGGGTCGGGAACTACCTGGCGAAGTATCTGACCAAGTCGACGACTGACGGCGGGGCACTCGACGCGCCGGTGCGTTCGCTGCGACAGTTGGCCCGACTTGGGTTGCGTGAGCATGCCCGGCGGCTGGTCGAGGCGTGCTGGCGGCTGGGCTCGGACACCGCGTTCACGGCGGCGTTGGATGCGGCGGCGGGCCGTCCGCCCGGCCGGGTGCCGGGGCTGATCCGCTGGTCGCACAGTTTCGGCTTCGGCGGCCACGCGCTGACCAAGTCCCGGGCGTACTCCACGACGTTCTGCGCGCTGCGGACGGTGCGGCGGCGCTACGCGCGGGTGTTGGCGGCGGCGTTCGCGGGCCGTCCCCTGGGCGTCGATGGCGGTGGGCTGGTGGTCCTCGACGAGTTCGGCCGTCCGGACGGTGATCCGGCGACGCTGGTTGTCGGCTCCTGGCGGTATGCCGGACGTGGCCGTGATCCTGTGGCGGGCAACCGTCCCGGGGACTGGCTGTGAGGCGTCGGGGGCCGGTGCGGTTGGCCGGGGAGATCGCGCTGTTCGACCTTGCCGAGGATGACGCGTCGGGCGGTGCGGACCTTGCGGGGCGGGTGGTCGCCGAAGAAGCGGGCACCGAAGGTCCCGACTCGTCTTTCGCCTTGTCTTCTGCTGGTCGGGAGGATTCTGCGGCGGCGTGCCCACCGTTGGCGGGGGTGGGCGGGTGGGACCCCCGAACGGCACCAGATACCGCTGCGGGCCGCTCGGCTGACGTCGGGCGCGGCGCGTCAGGCGCGGCGGTCGGGCCTGCTCCTGCTGCTGGCCCTGGTGGTCGGGCTCGTGCGGGTGGGCGGGCGTCGCAGGCGGCTCGGCTGTGTGCGCAGGCGGCGGCGGATGCGTGGATTGACGCGATGGTCGCGGCGGCTCCGCCGCTCGATGACGCGACCGCGGAACAGATCGTCACCCTGCTCGGCGGCCCGTCGGTAGGTCGGGCCGGGTGGTCAGGCGGCCGACGTGCGGGTTGAGTCCTCCTCTTCCTGCTCGGGCTGGGTCGCGGCCGGGCTCGTCGGGCGGAACTGGCGCCAGCGGACGTCGAGCCGGGTGACGTCGATGGTGCCCGCGGGGCCGTGGCGGCGTCCGGCGGGCTTGACCTTCACCGACGCGAACAACAGGCGGTACAGCGTGCGGCGGGTCGTGACCGGCAACGCCTCCACCCGGGCACGGATCTCGGACTCAGAAGGCTGGCCCTCGACCAGGCGCACGACGTACAGCGGCACCGCGACCGTGTCCGCCTCGACCTGCGCCGCCGCGATCTGCGGCAACAACTCCGCCTCGACCTCGGCCAGCCCCTGCGGGCTGAGCTTCCCCGTCGCGGCGGCCTTGTAGAACCCGGATAGCCGGGCCTGAAGCTCCCCCACGGTGCGCCGGGCTGCCACCGCCCGGGAATCGTCAGGCCGTGATAGCCGTGCCAGGATGTCCGGCCTGGCCAGTCTGCGCACCGTCAACGTGAGCAGGTGCGCGTCGAACTCGACCAACATGATCGACACATGGCGGGCCCCCGTCGAACACCAGTAATGCGGCCGACGCGCCCCGCCCGGGTTCACCGACAGTCCAGCACCGCAGACCGCGCAGGCCGCGATCCCCGACCACTCGTAGCGCTGCCGCCCCGGCCGCGATGCCGCTGCCGGCCGTCCGCCGACGGTCCGCTCGGCCATCGCCCGACCGGCGGCGGCAAACGCCAGGTCATCGACCAGCGCGGGCCACGTACCCGGATAGACCCGACCACCATGGGTCCGCCGCGCGACGTACACCTCGGCGGTCGCGATCCGGCGCACCGTGCCCGCCGTCCACGTGGCTCCCTTCGGCGACGGGATCCCCTCGGCGTTGAGCGCGGCGACGATCGAACGCAGCGACCGCGCCTCACCCACCTCCTTCACGATCCGCCGCACGATCGGCGCCGTGACCGGGTCCGGGTTCTGGACGACCAGCCGCTTCGTCTCCGGGTCGTACTCACGCCGATAGCCGTACGGCACCGGACCTTGCGGGCGTCCCTTGCGGATGCCCCCGGCCACGCCGCGCCGGACCCGTAGAGAGATCTTTTTCGTCTCGGCTGCCGACCGGATACCCTCCTCGGCCAACGTCTCCCAGTCACGGGCGTTGGCCATGTCATAGGTCCGGTCATGCGACGCAACCCGGATCAGGATCCCGTGGTCGTGGCAGTAGTCCAAAAGCTGCGACCACTCCGTCAGCTTCCGGTCCCCACGCGACGCCTCCCACAACCACAGCGCATCACCCCGGCCCGCCTCCAAGTCGGCCAGCAGCCGGGACCACTCCTCCCGGTCCCGCTTCGCGAACTCCGACGCCGACCGGCCGTTGTCCGTGTAGACATCGGCGACGTCCCACCCGAGCTCGGCGCAGTCCTCTCGGCCCTCGGACTCCTGGTCACTGACCGACTTCCCGTCGTCCAACACAGACCGACGCGCGTAGATCAACGCCGAACGGACATCCGCCCGCGTGACGACCAGCCGACCCGCCTGCCTACGTCCACCCATAGCACCAATTGTAGTGATTAAGAGGCATGACGTCCATGACGCGGAACGTCTGACTGATCTCTCGACGGCCGTTCTGGTGCGGCGAACGTTGCTGGATAACGGCACTGGGTCGTTTCTGATGGCGCTTGGACGGTGTGGCGGAGCCACGTCTTGATCGCCGCGACGGTGAGGGCGCGATTGAAAACGTGTGCCAGGCTGGCCCGCTCCCGCGGGGGCGTCGCGGCTTCTTCTTCGCCCCCGGCCCTTCCCCTAGGGTGCCGGTCATGGCCTGTCGAATTTCCGAGCTGGTGATCGATTGCCGGGACCCGCGGACCCTGGCGGCGTTCTGGTGCGAGGTACTGGGGTTCAGCGTGCTGGACGACGACGACGGCGTGGTGGAGATCGGGCCGCCGGAAGGGTTCGGCGGCTTGCAGCCGACCCTGATCTTCAGCCCCAGCACCGAGCCCAAGACGGGCAAGCTGCGGCTGCATATCGACGTCAACGCCACCGACCGCGACCAGGACGCCGAACTTCAGCGCCTGCTGGCCGTTGGCGCCCGCCCGGTCGACATCGGCCAGAGCGACCAGGTGAGCTGGCATGTCCTGGCTGACCCCGAGGGCAACGAATTCTGCCTCCTGCGGGCCCGCCTGACCTGAGCGCGCCCGCCGCATGGCGGCCCCAATCCCCCGATACGCGCTCAACGCCGGCCCGAATCCGGCCGGGAACGTCCTCAGGCCGAGAGGGACGGGGTGAGGTGGGCGGTGAGCGCAGCGGCGGCCGCGGCGAGCAACGGCACGGCTCGCCGCGCCGCCGGGACGGATGGCGCTATCACCGAGAGCGCCGCCGCTGGACCGCCGTCGCCTGTCGGACCCACCGGTGCGGCGATCTCGGTCCCGCCCAGGTGCCTTTCTTCCTTGGCAATCGCGAGCGAGCCGCCGCGAATGTCGGCGAACTGGCGGTGGAGCAGCCCCGGCGCGGTGACGGTATACGGCGTGAGCCGCGTCAGGTCGCTCAAAACCCGCTGTCGCAGCGCGTCGGGACCGTGGGCCAGAAAGAGTTTGCCCGCGGCCGTCGCGTGCAGCGGCAGGTGCGACCCCCTCGACACGGGTGCGTCCAGTTCGTCGATGATGAGCAGGCGATCGCCGTCGAGGGAGGTCAGCGCCACGGCACGGCCTGTCGCCGTGCGCAGTCCGCGCAGGTAGGGCCGTCCGGCGTCGGCGAGCCGTCGCTGGCACGGAACCTGGCCGCCCAGCACCCACAGCCGGGTTCCCAGCCGGTACGACCCGTCGGCCTGGCGTTCCAGGCCTCCCCACGCCACGAGTTCCCGCGCGAGCCGCAGCGTCGTAGGCAACGGCAGGCCGCTGCGCGCCGCGATGGTGGTCAACCGCAGGCTGGCCGAGCCGTCGGAGAACGCGTCCAGGAGGGACAGCGCCCTGCCTACCGTCGACATGCCATCGCCTTCCGGACATCGCGCCATCCCAGCCAGCGCATGATCCTGGAAAATCCGTGATCACCGCGCCCTGTCCCGCGGTCACCCGCGGCACTTTCACCTGGTGAAACCGGACGCTACCGCCCTCACGTCCCTGGCCGGCACCCTGTGGTTCCCCGATCCGTAGAGGCCACGAGAGGCAAGCGCATGCTGCTGGACCTGTCGCCCGACGAGCTGTTGTCCACCACCCGGGCGGTACGCCACCGGTTGGACCTGACCCGGCCAGTGCCATGGGAGCTCATCCAGGAGTGCGTCGAGCTCGCGGTGCAGGCGCCCACCGGCCGTAACCGGCAGCGGTGGCATTTCGTCGTGGTCACCGACCCGGAGCGACGCCACGCGCTCGCGGACGTCTTTCGGCGGGCGGTCGCGGCGGCCGACCCGCACGCCAGCCCGCTGACGCGGCGCGACGCCGAGCGGATGAACGCCTACCCGTCGTCGTTGTCCAGGATGCGCAGCGGCTTCCAGCACCTGTACGACAACATCCACCGCGTGCCCGCGCTCGTGGTCCCTTGCGTCGAAGGGCGAACCGACGACGCTTCCGTCCTCGCGCAGTCGATGACCTGGGGCTCGATCCTGCCAGCCGTGTGGAGTTTCATGCTCGCCGCCCGCGCGCGGGGGTTGGGAACGGTGTGGACGACCGCGCAGGCGCCCCTCGAACGTGAGATGGCCACGCTGCTGGGCGTCCCGGCCGACCGGGTGATGCTGGCCGCCTTCATTCCACTCGCCTACACCGTTGGCACCGAATTCCGGCCGGCCCCCAGAGTTCCCCTGGACCAGGTGCTGCACCGCGACCACTGGTAGCAGACGGGGCGAAAGCATCGGCGAGTATCACCGTTCCCGGCGCGCGGGGCGGATTCCCCGCTTGCTAGGTTCACGGGGGTGACCGGTGGTCGACGGGAGGCCGGGCGGCCGCGGCTCATCGAGCGGCGAAGCGAGGTGCCCGCCCCGGCGGGGGAGATCTGGGCTCGGGTCAGCCGTATGGACGGCGTGAACGACGAGTTCAGGCCCTGGATGCGGATGACGGTGCCGCGTGCGCTGCGCGGGGCCAGCCTGGACGACCTGCCGCTGGGCGTCCTGGCCGGGCGGAGCTGGCTGCTGCTGTTCGGCCTTGTTCCGTTCGACTACGACGACCTCGTCATCGCGGAGCGCGAGCCAGGGCGGCGATTCCTCGAGCGCTCGACGATGCTGTCGATGCGGCGGTGGGAGCACGAGCGAATCCTCAAGCCGTGTGACGCCGGTACTGGCACCGGTGGCCGGACCGTGGTCCACGATCGGATCGTCTTTGAGCTACGGCGGCCGCTCGCGCTGGTGCCGGGCCTTGGCGCCGTGGTGGCGTCGGTCGTGTCGGGGCTGTTCGCGCATCGTCATCGACGTCTCGAGCGCGCCTTCCGGTCCTCGCGCGAGGGCGACGAACGACCGTCGAATTGACGCCGTAACCCGTCCTGACCGCGACCTGGTGTTCGCCCGCCTCGGCGTCCCTGACGGCGGAGCCACACCCCAAAGGCCGCCCCGGGCGTGCGCGGCGGCGAACTCCCGGGCGACGGCGAACTCCCCGGGCGACGAGGCCGGGAGCTCAATGTCGAGCACCGCCGCGGACTGCGCGTCTGCCGGCGGCCGGCTACGGACGCGGCGGGAGGAATTAAACACGCGTAGCGGGAAACAGATCGCCCGGCGGCATGATCGGACCGGAGGGCGGGCGGATATGCGTTGGAAGAGGTTGTCGGGCTGGGGCTGGGTCCGGTTGCCGGGTCGGCGTGAGGTGATCGGCGACGCGGTGGTGGCGGCGAAGGCCGTCCGGTCGCCGCTGGTGGGGTTCCGGCAGTTCATCACCAGGGGAAACGTCGTCGACCTGGCCGTCGCCGTCGTGGTCGGCACCGCGTTCACCGCGGTGGTCCAGTCGCTGGTCAAGAACATCTTCACGCCGTTGATCGCGGCGATCTTCGGGAAGCCGGACTTCTCCAGCCTTACCTTCCACGTGCACCACAGCGTCTTCCACTACGGCACGTTCCTCAACGATGTGATCACCTTCCTGAGTGTGGCCGCGGTGATCTACTTCGTCGTCGTCTTCCCGTTGGCCAGGTTCAACGAACTGCGCCGGCGAGGGCAGACCGACGAGGTCGAGGCTCCCTCGATCAGCGACGAGGCGCGGCTGCTGACCGAGATCCGTGACCTGCTGGCCGCGGGCGTCGGTGGGGGCCAGCTACCCGCCCAGGCGGAGACCCGCGCGGGAGCCGACGGCGCTCCGCCGCCGAGCGACTGAAAACCTCCTCGAGGCTCACGCGTCCCGTCGCCGACGCCGCCGGCCAGCCCGAGGGTTCTGACCAGCCCGGCGATCTGGCCAGCGCGGCGTCATCGGCAATGCCGCCATCCGGAATGAATCCCGGTGCCCGGCCCAGGCCAGCGGCGTTATCGCGGTTGTGCCGGGGTAGATGCGGCGGCATGGTGTCGATCAGGCGGAAGCGCCAGCCCACGGAACTCGCGGTGGGCACGGGCCCGGACGAGGCCGTCCAGGAGGCCCAGCCGGACCGGCCGGGAGAGCTGCGGCTGGCGTCGTGGTGGGCGGTGCTGCGCAGGACGATCACCGAGTTCAACGACGACGCGCTGTCCGACCGGGCCGCGGCGCTGACGTACTACTCGATACAGTCGATCTTCCCCGCCCTGCTGGTCCTGGTGTCGCTGCTGGGTGTGATCGGCAGGTCCGCGACCGCGACGATCCTCGACAACCTCCAGCACCTGACCCCGAGCTCCGCGCGGGACGTGGTGACCAACGCGGTGAACGGCGTCCGCGACAGCGCCGGCGCGGGTGGGGTCATCGCGATCCTTGGCCTGGCCGGAGCGATGTGGTCGGCGTCGGGCTACGTGGCCGCGTTCATCCGAGCCGCCAACGCGGTGTACGACATTCCGGAGGGCCGACCGGTCTGGAAGATCGCGCCGTTGCGGATAGCGGTGACCGTCGCGCTGATGCTGCTTCTCGCCCTGAGCGCCGTGATCGTGGTGTTCAGCGGTGGCGTGGCTCGCCAGGCCGGGGCGGCGCTCGGCTTTGGCCAGACGGCGGTCGAGGTGTGGTCGTACGCAAAATGGCCGGTGCTCGTCGTCCTCGTCATCCTGATGATCGCGATCCTGTACTGGGCGGCGCCGAACGTTCGGCATCAGGGCTTCCGCTGGCTGACGCCGGGCAGCATCCTCGCGCTGGCGATCTGGATGATCGCCTCCGGCGCCTTCGCGTTCTACGTGGCCAATTTCGGCTCGTACAACAAGACCTACGGCGCCCTGGCCGGGATCATCATCTTCCTGGTGTGGCTATGGCTGACCAACCTCGCGATCCTGCTCGGACTGGAGTTCGACGCGGAGCTGGCCCGTCAGCGGGCCATCGCCGGTGGCTATCCGCCCGGCGCCGAGCCGTACACCCAGCCGCGCGACACCCGTGGTTTCCCCCGCCGTCCCGTCCGCAGGAAGACGCGGCCGGCGACCCGCGGCACCTGACGTCTCCGGCGCACCTGGGCACATCTCCGGCACACCCGCCGAGCCACGCACCGCCCGGCGGGTACCCGGAGAGCGCTGAGAACACCGGCAGTCCACTACCTGTCAGGTCCGGTCTTCCGCCGTGTTCCGAAAATGCGTGATTTGGCGGGACGCGCGGGATTGGATCTGGCAACCCGGGTCTTGGGCCTGGCGACTCGGGGTAGGGCACCGCGTGTTCCAGTAGAGCGAAGGAGATCGCTGTGCTGATGAGGGCGGCCCGGATGTACGGGTACCACCAGCCGCTGCGGCTCGAGGAGATTCCGGTTCCCGCTCCCGGGCCGGACGAGGTCCTGGTCAAGGTGGCGGCGACCGGGATGTGCCGCAGCGACCACCAGTTGCTCGAGGGCTACTTCCAGCGGGCCGCGCCGATGGAGTTCCCGGCCGTTCCCGGGCACGAGGTCGCGGGCCACGTGGCCGGGACCGGCTCCGCCGTACCGCGTTCGGCGGGCCTGGCCGAAGGCGAGCTGGTGCTGGTCAGCGCGGGGTGGGGAGACGGCACGTGCCGGCAATGCCATGAGGGCAATGAGCAACTGTGCACCGGGACCGGTGGATGGATCGGATTCGGCCCGCCTGGCGGCTTCGCGGAATACGTGGCCGTCCCGCATCGGCACCTGGTCCAGGTGCCCGGTGGCGACCAGAAGGCGGAGCACCTCGCGCCGTTGACCGATGCCGGGCTGACTCCCTACCGCGGCGTGAAGAAGCTGGTAGCAGCCGGAAAGCTTGGACCAGGGCGCACCGTGGTGGTCGTCGGCATCGGCGGACTCGGCAGCTACGCCGTGCAGTACGCAAAGCTGCTCGGCGGCGGCGCCACCGTGGTCGCGTTCTCCCGCACCGACGAGAAGCTGGCGGTCGCCCGGCAGGGCGGCGCCGATCACACCGTGAACACCCGTGACCTGAGCTCCCGCCAGGTACAGGACGAACTGGAGCGGCTCACCGGTCGCCGGACGGTCGACGCGATCCTGGACTGCGCCGGCGCCCCCGCGTCGATCGCGCTCGACTTCGAGATTCTCGCCGCCGAGGGAGCAGTCGCCTCGGTGGGCCTCATGGGTACCAAGGTCGAGGTGCCGCTGAACGTGATCGTGGGCACCGAGCTCTCCTACTTCGGCTCGTTCTGGGGAAACCACAACGATCTCACCGAAGTCCTTGCCCTGGCCGCCGCGGGACAGATCAGGCACACCGTCACCACGGTGAACTTCGAGGACATCAACGACAACCTCGAAGCGCTCGCCCGCGGCGACGTCGTCGGCCGTCAGGTAATCGTCTTCGACTGATCCGGTGTCGGCGGCCCCGTCGAGGAGAGGCACTGAAGCGGCCGCTCACTTGTCAGGATGTCCGTCGGCTGACGCGGATCCGCCTGGACGTGGCCGGTCCGCCGCCGCGGCGAGGTGGTCGGCGGCGCGGGCATGGACCAACTCCGGTGAGCCGTTGTCCACATATGGCATCCGTCCGCGTATGGCATCCACATACACCGTCCGTGTGGACGAGATGATCGTCCGAGTCGCGAGTCGCGTCCGGCGGGCGGCTCGCTGGAAACTCGTGATCAACGCCTTGCGATCACTTTCTGTGACCGCCGGCCGTTCGCCGAGACATGCTGAACCAAATCCCTGGAAACACCGTCCACAAAACAGCCCCGACACTGGCGGACAATCGGTGGTCAACCCTCGCGAGTACGTCGTAACTGGTTGAAGTCGTTCCTATACTCTGCCCTCATGGATCTGCGCGCCGTCCTGGATCGCCGCCGGTGACCGCCCCAGGGGGCGGGTCCGCCGCCCCCGGCTGGTACCCCGACCCGGCCGCGCGCTTCGCCCAGCGCTACTTCGACGGCGCCCAATGGACCGACCAGGTCACCAACGGCCGCGGCTGGTACGGCCCTGAATCCGCCGCGCCGCCGCAATCGCGGCCTGTCCCGGGTGCCGGCGGCGGGCGGCCGAACCCGTTCGCCGTGGTGACGGTCGTGGTCGGCGCCCTGGCGATGCTGCTCGGCCTGTTCGCCGTGCCCTGGATATCGGAGGACGGGGTGGAGGTCTCGGCCAACGACATCCGCGAAATCGTCGACTCGTCCATCGGGTGGGAAGGCGACCCACCCGGTTTCGTCGGTCCCTACTTCGAGTTCGGCCTCTATCTCGCCATTTTCGGCCTTCTTGTCGTCGCGTTGGCCGCCGCGCTGACCCCGAGCCCGACGAGGACGCCGCTGGCCATCATCGCCGGCGTCGGCGGCGTTGCCGCCGTGATCTGCCATTTTGTGGCATGCAACGATCTTTCCGATGGCGAGCTCGACCTGTTCAGCGCTGGCCCGTGGGTGGTCGCCGCCGGAATGGTGCTGAGCGTGGTCGGCGCGCTGATTCCGCCCTCCCGGGCGCCACGCCCCGACCCGTTCGGTTAGCCGTAGGCGGCCGCCTCGTCGTCGACGCCTACGCCGATCCGGAATCCGAGGCCGAGGAGGCCGGCAGGTCGCTGGTCACTCCGGGGACTCGGGCGGGAATGTGTAGTCCCAGGCAAGCTCCCAGGCGCACAGCCGGGAGTCCATGTCGGCGGTCGCCAGCAGCGTGCCGTCCCGGTTCAGGGTCGCCTGGTAGACCGGTGCCCGGTGGCTCTCCAACGTGCGCAGGCAGCGCCCGGACGAGACGTCCCACACCCGCACCTGGCGGTCCCAGTCGCCGGTGATCGCGAACGTCCCGTCGGCACTGAGGGCGAAGGCCTGTGGCGTTTTCGGCAGCCGCAGGGTCTGGCGCGTCTGTCCAGTGTCGGTGGCCCACACCCGCAGCACGTCGTGATCAGGCGTCGCGGCCAGCGCGCCGTCCGCGCTGAAGGCGATGGCGGGCTCGCCGGGAACATGGGTGCCGCCCGCGCGGTCCACGGAGAAGCGGAGCGCGCCGTCGCCGACGTCCCAGGCGCCGACCGACCGGCCTCCGGACACGAAGAGGGTCCGGCTGTCGGCGCTGAAGTCGAGGCGCTCGTATCGGGCGCGCGACCCCAGCGCCCACCTGGGACGGTCCGCGTCGAGCGACCACAGCTTGACGTCGTGGTCGACGAAGGGGTTGCCAGACAGGTCGACGTCCGGGCGGATGCCGCCGAGCGTGGCCGCATGCCGGCCGTCAGGGCTGAGCGCGACCGTGTGCACCGCGCCGTCGTGTGCCCGCACCTCGCGCAGGATCTCGCCCGTGGTCAGCCGGAGCAGGCGCAGGTCGCCGGACTCGTAACCCATCAGGACGCGATCGTCCGTGGGCGTGAGCGCGAACGCGGAGATCGCGCCCAGCTCGGTGGTGAACAAGTACATGTTGCCGTCGGTGAGACTCAACAACCGCACCGTGCCCTGAGCGGTCAGGACCACGAGCAGGCGCTCGTCGAGGGCGAACTGGATGTCCTGGGCACCCCCGCCGGTGCCACGGTCGAAGACATGCAGCCGCTCCCCGGCGGCGAAGTCCCAGACCTCCACCTCGCCGGTCCACCGGCCGGTCGCCGAGACCAGGCCGTCCCCGGTCATGGCCAGGGCCAACGGCCGCGTGAACACCCCGTTCCCGTCGAACGCGTACAGCGGCCACGCGCCGAGCAGGGCGGACCTGCGGCCGTGCGCGCCGACCCGCGCCCACGCCGCCCGCAGATCCGGGTGGCGGGCGAAACCCGGCATCTCCTGGGCGGACCGCAGGGCCTCGGCGGCGGCGGAGAGTCGACCCTGTGCCGTCAGGCCATCCACCCGGTCCATCAGCTCGCCGAACACGTCCCGCGCCCCGGTGACCTCACGGGCTGACCGCGGCCGCGCGTAGCACCAGGGTGCCTGGTAGTCGGCGGCGGGCAGTGATCGGACCGCCACGTGGCCGCCGCCGATGCCGAGGACGACGACCTGGCCGTCGGCGCTGACCGTCGCGGTGCGCACCCACCGGCCATGGGATGGCAGCTGCTGGTCGAGCGTGCGCAGGCAGCGTCCGGTCGTGGCGTCCCACGCCTGAACCGGCACCCCGGCGTCGCCCGCCGTCACGACGGTCGGGCCGACCGAGCTCACCGCCAGGGACCCCACGGACCGCCAGGTGTGATCGACCTCGCTCACGACAGTGAGTCGGCGCGCGTCCCACAAGGTGAGCGGCCCGCGCCACCAGGCGACCACGGCGCACCGCGCGTCGGGGGACACCGCCGCGATGTCCATCGGGTACTTGCGCACGGGACTGCCGCCCAGCGTTCCCCTCGGCGGCCCGACCAGCGTCGCGGTACAGGTCCTGCTGGCCACGTCCCAGGTACGGACGGTTCCGTCGCCGTCTCCCATGAGCCCGCCGAACGACGCCGACAGTGCCCGGCCGCCGTCGTGGCTCAGCGCCAGCGCGCTGATCGCCCCCGTGTGGCGGTCCACCGTGCCGACGTATCGGGGCGTACCCGACTCCCAGATCCGGATCACGCCGCTCGCGGACCCCGTCGCGACGTACCGGCCGTCGCCGCTCACCGCCACGGCTGTCACGGCGGTATCCCCGTCGATCTTCTCCAGCTCCCGTCGCCGGCCGCGCCCGAGGTCCCACACCTCGGCGGCGCCGTCCCGGACGGCGAGCCCGACCGTGCCGGCCGCGTCCATCGCCACGGCCGTGACGGGCTGTCCGCGCTTCGTGAGGGTGCGCCGCACCCGCCGCCTGCCGCGCGCCGGCGCCCAGAGCAGCAGCCTGCCCCCGCGGTCGCCGGACAGGACGAGGCCGCCGTCGGCGCTGCTCGCGACGGCCGACACGTCCGCGTCGTGGTCGTCGAGGCCCACGTGGACCCGCGGCGGGCGATGCTCCCACGCGGTGAGCGCCGCGGCGACGTCCGCCGAGTCCGGGTCGGCGGCGGACGCCTCCCGCAACAGTTCCCCGGCCCGCTCGTCCTCGTGCCGCTCCAGCTGCGCGGCGCCGAGGAGCAGGGCGCCGTGCCCCGCCGGCCCGCCGCCGTCGGCGGCGAGCGCCGCCTCGACGTCCGTGACGAGCTCCTCGCCGGTCTGCCGGCCCGACCGCCAGCGGTGCAGGCCGAGGTTGTAGACCGAGGGAAGGTGGTACGGGTCGGTGTCGAGAGCCCGCGACCACAGCTGTTCGGCCTCCTCGATCAGGCCCAGGTCCAGGAACGACAGGGCCTGGTTCGACAGGCCGTCCGCCAGCAGGCGCGCCGGCCTGGGCACGGGCCGTTCGTAGGCGGCGCCGACGAGCTCGGGGTACAGCCCGCACAGCCGTGCCGCCACGTCGGCGAGGCTCGCGGGGCGGGCGGCCGGGTCGGCGGCGAAGCACTCGCGCAGCAGGACCGCCACGTCCGCGGGCATCGGCGGGATCCGCGGGTCGCGGGCGCCGCCGTCGCGCCCGAACGCGTCGAGCGCGTCCCCGGCCGCCGGGCCGTGGCGCCACGGCCGGCCGCCCGCGAACATCTCCAGGACGGTCACCGCCCAGGACCACACGTCCGTCGCGGTGGTCAGCCGGACGCTCCGGTCCACGGCGGCGCTGGCCTGTTCCGGCGAGCAGTAGGCGGGCGTCATCCCGCCGAAGCTGACTCCCACCGGACCGTCCGGTGGCCGGGCGGGGGCGCTCTCGTCGGCGGCCGCCCGCGCCTTGGCCACGCCGAAGTCGGTCACCTTGGCCGTGCCGTCCGGTTCCAGCATCACGTTGGCGGGTTTGACGTCCATGTGGACGAGCCCGGCCTCGTGCGCGTGGGCGAGGCCCCACGCCATCTGGACGGCCGTGTCGAGAATCCGGCCGAGAGCGGCCCGCCCGCCGCCCGCGTAAAGGCCCCGGCCGCTCACGGCCTGCGCGAGGCTTCCGCCGTCCACCCACTCGGCGAACACCCGGGGGATGTCGTCGATGGTGCGGACGTACGCGCAGGCGACCGTGTGCGGGTGCAGCCCGAGTTTCACCCAGGTGGCGGCCTCGGCCTCGAAACGGGCGCGGCCCGTCGGCGTGCGGACCGTCTTCGAGCGCGGCGTCTTCACGGCCATGTCGACCCGCCAGCCGCGATGACGCACCCGGTGAACGACGCCCATGCCGCCGCTGTGCACCACGTCGAGCACCTCGTACAGGCCGAGCACCACGTCGCCCGGTTCCCAGTCCCCAACCCGCGTCATGGCTTCAGCCGACCAGCGGGTCGAGAGACCCCGGCGCGCCGAAGAAACCCTGCGCGGCGAAGAAACCCCGCGCCGAAGAAACCCCGCGTCCGCATGCGGCCCCCGTCGTCTGGCCGAAACATGTCGCAAGAACCAGACTACTCCTGACGGAAGAGCGTTCAGTACGTGTTCGGGGACCACCACGTCGGGCGAAAACATTCGATCTTGACCACAAATCGTTCATTCCCGAGACCTCACGGCGGGCCGGCGGCACCTTTGAGGACGGGCAGCCAGGCGACCGGAACGCCTGATCGTAAGAAACCGCGGTCATGTCCGCTGGCCCTGGCCGACGGAACAGACCGACGAGGAGCCGCTGTCTGCCCGCGCCGGCGCCTGCCGCCCGGCGCCGTCCATACAGAAAGCAGGGCATGTTCAGCAACCGGATGAGGCCTCCGCTCGAGGTCACCATCGGCGGGCACCCGTCCACCCGCGGATCCGCGGCGACCCGCGACCCGAGGCCTGCCTGGTCATCTGGCCGGCGATGGTTCAGTCGTCGGACCGGTCGCGGCTGCTCCCGCCGCGGTCGGCGTCGCCGTCCCGGTCACCGTCGCGGTCGCGGTCGTCGAGGGCGTCGAGCATCGCGGTGAGCACGCGTAGGGTCGCGTCGACGTCGGCGCCGGTGATGGTCCCGGCGACCTGGCGCAGCAGGTCGTGCTCGCGCGCGGCCACGGCGCCGATCGCCTGGCCACCGGTGGGCGTGAGCCGGACGTGGTGGGAACGGCGGTGGGCGGGATTGTCGACGGTCTCGACCCAGCCAGCGGCCCGGGCGTCGTTGACCATCCGCTGCACGAACTGGCGGCTGAGGTCCTGGTCGCGGGCCAGCTGGGGAACGGTCAGCGTGCCGCGCCGGCGCAACTGGTCCAGCACGGCGCGGACGCCGACGGACATGCCCATCGCTGGTTGGCTGCGTTCGACCACGCGCAGGACCTTGCGGTACAGCGGGCCGACGACGAGGTAGACCTCGGCCAGTCGGTTCGCCAGGTCGTCGGGCGCGAGCTGCGCCTCTGGGCTGGGCGCGTCGGGGCCGGGCGAGAGGCGGTTGGGCCGGGAGGAGCTCACAGGTCAAGGTTATGACACCTGGGTTGTCAATCCTCGTTACGGCATGACACCTTGGGTGTCATGACCGCGATGCTGGCTCCTCTGCGCACCCTCGACCTCGGCGACCAGCGCATCGCCTATCTGGACCGCGACCTGGGCGCCGGCGGCATCCCGCTGGTCCTCCTGCACGGCGGCGGGGTCGATCACCGGATGTGGTCCGCCCAGCTCGACGCGTTCCCCGAGCGCCGCGTCCTGGTGCCGGATGCCCGTGGGCACGGCTGGTCCTCGACGCCGTCGATGCCCTACCGTCTCTGCGACGACGTCGTCGCCCTCCTCGACGCGCTGGAGATCGACCGGGCAGTCCTGGTGGGCGTGTCGATGGGTGGGGGCACCGCCGTGGACACCGCCCTCGAACACCCCGACCGGGTGGCCGGCCTCGTGGTGAGTGGTACCGGCACCAGCGAGCCGGACTTCCAGGAGCCCTGGGTGCTCGACATCCAGGAGACCTGGCGGCGTACGGAGGAAGCCGGCGACCTCGAGGGCTGGATCGAGGCGTTCATGCGGTTCGTGCCCGGACCTCGTCGCGGCGCCAACGCCGTCGAGCCCGACGTGACCCGCCTCGTCGACACGATGGTGCGGGGCACGCTGGCCACCCACCTCCTGCGCGGGCCCGGAGGAGCGCCGGTGCCCCCGCACCCGCCGACCCCGGTCACCGACACGTGGGCGCGCGTGCCGCGGATCGGCGTGCCGGTGCTCGCGGCGGTCGGGGCGCTGGACGGCGACGACCACCTGCGGATGGGCCGGCGGCTCGCCGACTCCGTCCCGCACGGGAGCCTCGTGACCATCGACGGCACCGCCCACTACCCGAATATGGAACGCCCGGACGCCTTCAACGCCGCCATCGCCGGCTTTCTCGCGACTCACCACCTCTGACCCGCCCCTCCGCCCGAGGCAGACGGCGGCCGTCAGGACGGCACCAGACCGGCGTTGGCGACGGACAGTTGATGGACCTGTTCGACCTGGCCAGCCGCACCCTTGGCGGCGCCGACCTCCGCGGGGTCGGCCTCGACGCCGCGGACCCGACCGGTGCCCGGCTGGACCGGGCGGACCTGACCGGTACCGTGCTGGCCAGGGCGAACCCGACCGACGCGCTCGAGCGGGCGCGGGGCAGGTGGATGTGGCGTTCGGGGACGAGGGGACGCGGCTGCCGGCGGGGCCTTCGCGGCCGGCGTCGTGGCTGCCGGCCACGAGTTGACAGGGCTGCGCGGGCGGCCGGCCGGACCCGGCGGCGGCCGTCCTCGACGCGGTCGTCGACGTGACCAGCGCGCCCGCGGCCGAGGGAGCCGAAGCCGCTCCAGCCAGAACGGCGGAAAGTCATGGCTTGGCTACATAGTGTCGCTGACGGCCGTTCCGTGGTTCTGTATACGGCATAGGATACGAGGCCGTATACATCATTTACTGCTGCGTTACACAGCGACACGCGGCCCGAAACCAGGCGGCCCGACAGTCATCGCCAGGCAGCTAGCGCCCGCGGTATCCAGGCCCAAACCCCGACCGAATCGCACGTATGAGGTCTCCCGAGTCCGGGTATCCGGCCGGCTTGCCCCTGTCCCGGTCCTCGTCCCCGTACAGCGATCCGAGCAATGAGCCGACGGCCGTACTGGCCGGTTCGGTACTTCCAGGTCGCCGCATACCGTCCCCGTCTCCGCCGACGACAGGACTCTGGCATGACAAGCGCACCACTCACCCTCCTGGCACGTCCATACGACTTCACCTTCGACCCGGCCACGACCGCGCTCGTCGTCATCGACATGCAGCGCGACTTCATGGAGCCGGGCGGTTTCGGTGAAAGCCTCGGTAACGACGTGTCCCAACTGCGGAGCACCATCGAGCCGCTGGCGGCGGTTCTCGCCGCGGTCCGCGCCGCCGGCCTGACCGTCATCCACACCCGAGAAGGCCACCTGCCGGACCTCTCGGACCTGCCCCCGGCCAAGCTGAACCGGGGGGACGCGGCCCTGAAGATCGGCGACGTGGGCCCGAAGGGGCGAATTCTCATTCGCGGCGAATACGGCCAGGACATCATCGACGAACTCGCGCCGGTCGAGGGCGAGATCGTCATCGACAAGCCGGGGAAGGGTGCTTTCTACGCCACCTCGTTCGGCGACGTCCTGGCGGAGAAGGGCATAAAGAGCCTCGTCGTCACCGGGGTCACGACCGAGGTGTGCGTGCACACGACGGTCCGGGAGGCCAACGACCGCGGTTACGAGTGCCTGGTCCTTTCCGACTGCGTCGGCAGCTACTTCCCGGAGTTCCAGCGGGTCGCGCTCGAAATGATCGCCGCCCAGGGCGGCATCTTCGGCTGGGTCGCGCCGTCGGCCGCGTTCATCGACGCGCTCGCGCCCCTCTCGGCGGCGTCGGCCGCCCAGTAACCGGCGCCCAGGCGCCCAGTAGCGGGCGCCGAAGCGCCGAGTGACCGCCGGCCGGTGACCGCCGGCGGTGATTCAGGAATCCGGCCGCCGCGCGCCGGGCCGGCCACGACCGGCCCGCGGCCGCGGCGAGCGCCCGGGCAGCCGCGTCGCGGCTGTGCCCACCGTCATCGAGGAGTCTGTCATGGTGAAGTTCCCAGGGACGGGCGGCACAGCCACCGCCGGTCCGCCGCTGTGGGTCCGGGGCGACCTCAACGCGTTCTTCGGGCTCGGCATCAACGTGCTGGTCAACGTCCTGGTGCTGACCGGGCTGTGTATCGGCGTCGTCGCCATTCCCAAGGGAGACGTGCTCGGCACGATTCTGCCCGCTCTCGGGATCGCACTGATCCTGGGAAACCTGTACTACACCTACCTGGCCCGCCGGCTCGCGGTGAAAGAGGGCCGGTCGGACGTCACGGCGATGCCCTACGGCCCCAGCGTGCCGCACATGTTCATCGTCACGTTCGTCATCATGCTGCCGATCTACCTCAAGACGAAGGACCCGTTCAAGGCGTGGGAAGCCGGCATGGCATGGGCCTTCATCATCGGCGTGATCGTCATGCTCGGCGCGTTCGTCGGGCCCACGATCCGCCGCTACGCCCCCCGGGCGGCCATGCTGGGCACGCTGGCGGGCATCTCGATCGCCTTCATCTCGATGCGGCCGGCAGGGCAGATGTGGGAGGCGGCCTGGATCTCGCTGCCGGTCTTCGCCCTGCTCCTCGTCGGACTGCTCACCGACATCAAGCTCCCCTGGAATCTGCCGATCGGGGCGGTCGCGCTGCTGGTGGGCACCGCGATCGGCTGGATCGGCGGTTTCATGGACGCCCCGGACGTGAGCTCGGCGGCCAAGGACATCGCGCTGGCGGTACCCGACTTCCGGTTCGACATGCTCTTCTCGGGGCTGGCGGACCTCTCGCCGCTGCTGGCGACGGCCATCCCGCTCGGCGTCTACAACTTCACCGAGGCCATGACCAACGTGGAGAGCGCCGCGTCGGCCGGTGACAACTACAACCTGCGCGCGGTCCTGCTCGCCGACGGCTTCGGCGCCGTGGTCGGTTCCTGCCTGGGCTCGCCGTTCCCGCCCGCCGTCTACATCGGCCACCCGGGCTGGAAGGGCGCCGGCGGCCGCACCGGCTATTCGCTGGCCACCGGAGTGATGATCGCGGTCCTGTGCTTCTTTGGCCTGTTCAGTCTCCTCGGCGCGGTACTCCCGCTGCCGGCGATCGTGCCGATCCTGCTCTACATCGGCCTGCTGATCGGCGCCCAGGCCTTCCAGGTCTCGCCCAGGGCGCACGCGGCCGCGGTGGTCGCGGCCCTGTTGCCCAACATCGCCTCGTGGGCGGTCGGGCTGATGGACAACGCGCTGGCGGCCGCCGGCACCACGGCGACCCAGGTGGGCTACGACAAGATCAATCAGGCTGGGGTCGTCTACGAAGGTCTGATGATCTTTGGTCAGGGGGCGATCCTGGCCGGCCTGGTGCTCGGCTCGATCGTCGCCTTCATCATCGACAAACGGTTCGTCCCCGCGGCGATCTTCTCGGTGGTCGGCGCGGTGCTGTCGTTCATCGGCCTGATCCATGGCGAGAAGGTCGAGTGGGACGCCAACGGCCAGGTGGCCCTGGGCTACCTGATCCTGGCCGCGGTCTGCGTCGCCTTCGCCCTGACCAAGCCGGCGCCGCGGGTGCCGGACGCGGACGAGATCGAGCTGGAGCGCGTCCACGGGGTGCCCCAGCAGCCGAAGAAGCAGGACAAGGACAGCAGCGAGCCCGGCTCCGCGCCGGAGGTGCCGGCCCCCGCGAGCTGACCAGTCTGACCGCCGTCCGCCGCCGCCGTCCGCCGCCGCCCGCGGCGGCGCCGGGGCCAGGCCCGGCGGCGCGCGCGGTACACCAGTTCGTCCTGGGCACCCAGTTAGGCGGGGCGCGCGGCGGGCGGGCGCGCCCCGCCGAACACGGCCCTGTCGCGTGCCGCGACCGGAGAACGAAAAGGTTCTCCCGGCGTCCCCTCTCGGTTACCTGGACGATCCGAGCTCCGTCGAGGAAATACGCGGGAATGTCGGCTCCCAGGTCAGCCCGTGATCGTGACCTGTGCCTCCATGTAGATTGCCGCCCCGCTGGCCACGTGGACCAGATAATCTCCGGGCATGAGGGGGCCGGAGTTTCCGGTATACGGAATCGTGACCGAGGTGGCGAAGTTGCCCCTGGAGTCCGGGTCCACGCGCCCGAGCGCGGCCTTGTTCCAGTCGAGCCGCGGGTCGTCGGTGACGAGGCTGATTTCGACGCCCGTCGTCGGCACCCGCCGGGGGTCGTACTTCGGCTCGAGGTCGCAGAATATGATGGTCAGCACGGCTCCGCGGCTCAGCAGAGAGCTCGAGATTTGGTAGATGTCCTCGCCCGAGCTTCCGCTGACCTCCTCGAGGAGCGGGCAGGTGGTCGTGTCCGAGGTTCCGCCGAGCGCCGGTCCTCGAGGATTTCCCCTCGCCTGGGCTGTTCCCGCGACTGCCACGGGAGCGACCATCAGCGCGGCTGCGAGCGCGAGTCCCGAAACCCTGCGACGCATGTGGCACCTTCCCCTTCGACCTCGTGAACAGCCCGAAGCCTGCCTGGTGGAACGTGTCGCCTACGAACCGCGGGGAAAAGAATCACCGGGCTCCCGCGCGCTCTACCTTCCCGGCCTCACGGTGACATAAACGCGCCCCGTGACCCCGCGTTTGTGGGCGCAAATACCGGACGATGTCGGCCCGTGGCCGCCAGCCGGCCTCCGTCGTCATCCGCCGAACCGGATGACGGCACGGAGGCATCACTGCCTCGTCGTCTTCGGCCGCGACCGCGACGTCCGGGCTCATCCGCGGGCCTACGACCGGGCCGCCCGCGCAGAGCTGTGGGAGCCCAGTCCCCACCTGGTCGACCACCCGGGCGTTCCTGAGCCTGGGCGGCCCAGGCCGAGGGTGGCCCTGTCACGGCCTCCCTGCGCCGGGCGCGCCGTTGCACGATGCGGCACATGGGCAGCGCCATTCGCACACCGACAAATGGTCTGACGATGCGGTACCGGCTCTTCGGCCAGACCGGCCTACGGGTCTCGGAGCTCTTCCTCGGAACGATGACCATTCCCGACGCGGCCGCGTGCCGCCGTGTCGTCGAGGCCTATGCCGACGCGGGCGGCAACGTTCTCGACACCGCGTCGGCGTACGGCGAGAGCGAGACCATGCTCGGCTCGGTCATCGACCGGCGTGACCGCTTTCTCCTCGCCACGAAGTACACGCTGTCGAGGGACGCCGGCGACCCCAACGCCTCGGGCAACCACCGCAAGAACCTGGTGCTCTCGCTGGAACAGAGCCTGCGCCGGCTGCGCACCGACTACATCGACATCTATTGGGTGCACCTCTGGGACCGGCACACCCCGATCGAGGAGACCATGCGCGCGCTGGACGACATCGTCCGCGCGGGGAAGGTCCTCTACGTCGGCATCTCCGACGCTCCGGCCTGGATCGTCGCCCGGGCGAACACCCTCGCGCAGTGGCGCGACTGGTCGCCGTTCGCCGGCGTGCAGGTGCCCTACAACCTGCTGACCCGCGACATCGAGCGGGAACTGCTGCCGATGGCGGAGTCGCTCGGGCTGACCGTGGCCGCCTGGTCGCCGCTCGCCGGCGGCGTGCTCTCCGGTGTCGTCGACGCGCCCGACGGCCCCGGGCGCTCGGCGCGGGTCGACCCACGGGCGCTCACCGCGCGGGACCGGGCCGCCGCGGCGGCCGTCCGCGCGGTCGCCGAGGAGCTGGGTGCCACCCCCGCCCAGGTGGCGCTCGCCTGGACGCGTGCCAGATCCGCGGCGGTGCACCCGATCATGGGCATCAACAACACCGAGCAACTCGCCGAGAACCTGGGCGCGCTCGGCCTCGTTCTGCCGCCGGACGCGATCCGGCGGCTGGAATCCGCCGTCGAGTTCCAGCTCGGCTTCCCCGGCGACTTCATCGCGGAGTGCGAGCCCAGCTCGTTCGTCTTCGGCGACACCGCGACGAAGGTGGACGGGCGGTAACCACCGGCGCGAGCGCGCCCACGCGCCTTCTCTCCGACGCCGAGCAGGAGGCCATCGAGGCGATCCCACGGCACGGTCCGCCGCCGCGAGATCCTCGGAGACCAGCAGCACGATCGCCTTGGGCGGGAGGCGGACCTGGCGAGCTTCGAGTCCGGGAGCGGCGGACGAGGGCGACAGCAGACCGTCGCCTGACCATGTGCCCAGGCCGGCGCCGCTCCCGGCAACATTCGTCCGACCAGCACGCGTCCGACCGCCGGCATGATCGCCGAATGCCCGCGGAAACGGCTCGACGGACAACCGGTGTCCTCGCCGTCTCCGCGGGCAACTAACGATCAACCATCTCGCGCGCCGCTTTGGACCGCGGCGAACCATCGCGGCGCCGGCACCAGACTCTAGATCGCCTCGTCGTAGGCGTGCCGGGCCTGCTCCACCTCGTGCAGGTGTGCCTCTGACCAGTCCACCAGCGTCTCGAAGACCGGCACCAGGGAGAGCGCGAGCTGCGTCATCTCGTACTCGACCCGGGGCGGGATCTCGGCGTAGTAGGTGCGGGCGACCAGACCGTCCCGCTCAAGCTGGCGCAGCCGCTGGGTGAGCACCTTGGGGCTGATCGTGGGAAGGCGCCGCTCGATCTCGTTGAACCGCTGTCGGCCGTGGAGCCGCAGCACCCACAGGATCGGCGTGGTCCACCGGCTGAAGACCAGGTCCACCACCGGGTTGATCGGACAGGAGTCCAGCGACTGGCTGACGATCGCCCGCTTGGCCACGACACCCTCCCTCAGGCTTCGCTCTTGATTGGATCCCTCTGGGAAGTCGCTTTCCTTTAGGAACCTACTATACGGCGGGTGTTAGCTTCGTCTGCGTCGTCGCCAGAAACGGCGGCCTGACCAGGGCAACCGGCCGCCGCGCGGCCGGGCGCGCCGCCACGAGCCACCGCCGGTCGCGTCGGTGGCGGACCTACGGAGCACCTATGACCATGCCCGCGCTTCCACCTCGGACGGGCCCACGTCCTCGCACCGGGCCGGCGGTGCCACACGAGCAGTTGACGCAGCCCAGCCCGCCGCACGTGCGGGAGCAGCTGGTGCGGTGGATGTCCACGCAGCTGCCCGGGACCAGGACCGGCGAGAGCGAGATCTCGCTGCCCGGGGCGGTGGCCGTCTTCCTGGACGAGTTCCCCTGCGCCGAGGGTGCCGTGCTGCTGCCGCCGCGGCTGGACGCGGAGCTCGGCCACGTGCATGTCGACGGGAGCCTGCACCTGGCGCTGCCGTTGGCCGACCAGGCAGAACTGCTGGCCAAGGGATGGGGCGAGCGCCACCCGCTGTATTCGCCGAGTGTCAACGTGGTGATGCTCTACGCCCCTCGGACGGCCGAGGAGCTCGATGTGGCACATTCCGTGCTCGACGCCTCGTACCGCTACGCGACCGGGCGGGAGCGGGCGCCCGCCCACCCCTGACCAGCCGGCCGGTTCTTCGTCCACGGTCTCCGTGGCCGCCGCCGTGCCGGCGCCAGCTGACCACTCCTCCATAGGTTGTCGTCGGACGACCGACTCAACTGAAGGACGGAACCCGCCATGATCAAAGTGATCATGCTGTTGAAGCGAAAGCCCGGGCTTTCGCTGGCCGAGTTCGTCGAGCACTACGAGAAGGTTCACGTTCCGCTCGTCGAGAAGCTCGCGACCAGGGCCAGGCACTACGAGCGGCACTTCCTGCACCCGATGGGGAACATCGTCGACGGTGGGGAACCCCTGGAGCCGGAGTACGACGTCGTCACGGAGATCTGGTACGACGACCTGGCGGCGTTCACCGACGAGCAGCGGGATGCGCGCCAGCGCCCCGAGCTGGTCGCCGCCGTCATCGCCGACGAGAAGGTCCTGTTCGACCGGGCGAAGACCCGCGTCGCGTTCGCCGAGGACCGAGTCTCCACTCTCGGAGCCAGCGGTCAGCGCACGACGGATGCCTCGTAAGTCCTGGAACCTCTTTGACGGTCCGCGAGGACCGTCCCCAGCGGGTCAGTGGAACGGCGTCGCGGTTCGGCCTGGGCGGCGGGCAAAGCGGCGAGGTGACTCCTGGTTATCCGGCGGTCGGCCGGGGTGGGGGCGCGGTGGGCGCCAGGGCGCGGCCGACGAAGGCGAGCTGGGCGGGCAGGGCGGCGCGCCAGTACACGGGGTCGTGCCCGCCCGGGCCGAAGCCCTGCTCGGTGGCCGCGAGCTCGCTGGCGGCCTGGCGGGAGACGGCGTAGAACGGGTCGCTCTGCCCGCAGTCGATCCGGTAGGTCACGCCCGGGGCCGGCGGCTCGCCCAGGACCTGGTGGGCGGCGAAGTCGGTGGCGGAGTCGAACGCGCCCGGCGCGCTGGCGCCGTAGGCCCGCCACAGCGCCGGGCTGCTCGCCGCCACGGCGGTGACCAGGTCGGGGTGGCGCTGGGCGAGCAGCAGCGCGCCGTAGCCGCCCATCGACCACCCGATCGCCGCGAACCGGGTGGTGCGCAGCCCCTGGTCCGCGAGGCGGGGCAGGATCTCCGTGAGGATCATCCGTTCCGGGTCGTCGCCGGACGCGCGGGGATGCCAGTAGGCCTCGCTGCCGTCGACGGTGACGGCCACGAACGGCGGCGCGGTTCCCGTCCGCGCGGCGTCCGCCAACGCGGTGTCCAGGCCGAGGAGCGTCACGGCGCGCGGCGCGTCGTCGCCCCGGCCATGCAGGACGAGACACAACGGCAGACCGTCGACGGAGCCCACGACCGGTGAGACGACCACCATCGACACGACCTGACCTCGAGCGGCGCTGTGGAACGTCGTCCGCGTCACCGCCGCCGGCCCGTCCGGTACCACCGCCGCGCCGGCGCCCGTCGGCGTCGTGACTCCGCCCGTCGGGCCGGCCGGTCCGCCGCCCTCGGAAGGGATCGGCGCGGGTGCCGCGGCGTCGCCGGAACCTCTTGCCCACCAGGCGCCACCGATGGCACCGGCCACGGCGGTCGGAACCGCCAGCAGGATGGTCCGTCGACTCGGCCGCACACCCACGATCGTGCCATTGCCGGACGGCACCCCGCGGAGCCGGGAGCCAGCATCAGGATGGCCGGCGCTCGGCGGGTGATCTCGAATCCTTCCGGTGACGTCGGTGGACCGCCGAACAGCCGTCACGCGGTCTGATTCCGGCCATGGCCCCAAACGTGGTGGCCGGTGTTTACCGCAACAGGCCGGACTGTCGGGCCACGTGTACGGCCGCGGTCCGGTTGCGCACTCCGAGCTTGCTCCGGATGGTGCGCAGGTATGCCTTGACGGTCTCCGGGCTGACGAACAGCCGCTCGGCGGCCTCCGCGTTGGAAAGTCCCTCGGCGACCAGACCGAGGACGTCCAGCTCGCGCCGGGTGAGCGCGTAGGTGGAATCGGCCCTCGACAACGACTCCAGAATGCTGTTTTCGAACAGGTTCTTGATGACGGCGATCCTCGCCCGGGCAATCGGGGTCGTGACCTCGATTGCCAGCTGTTCCAGCTCGTCGTCGATCTGGCGCAACGCCTGCGCGTCCATGTTCCACCGCTCCAGACCGTCAACCCGGTGGGCCTGCGCGGCACGGGCGACGAAGGCTTCGAGATTCCGTATGAACGCCAGCGCGGTCCTGGTCGTCGCGCTGGCCATCGACTTGTCCGGCCGTAGCGGCAGGTAATGTACGAACAGCACGCGGCCGTCCAGCCGCAGGGGGACGGCGAGCACGGAGTGGATGTCCTCACGGCAGTCGCCGAAGCTCGGCCCGTCGGTACCAGCCCGGACATTCAGGCTGCCGCGCTCGACGACCACGTGCCGTCCGCGCGCCACCGCCCTGCCTCCGATATTCTGCGCCGGGGCCGCGGTCGCTCCCATGATCTGTTCATTCTCCACGCCGTCGGCGCATCGAATGGTCACCACCCTGGTACGCGGATGCACCCAGCCACCGAGCGCGAAATCGGTGCCGGTACGTTCCCGAAGCCTGGACGTGGTCTTGGCGAGGAACTCGTCGACCCCGGGGTCGCAGGGAAACTCTGGTAGCATTCTTCCTCCTCGAAGATCCCCCCACCATCGGTCCGCGGGACGCGGACAGAAGAGCCGCCGAACAGGACTGGCCGGAGCGTTCCAGCGGACGTGGCCGAACTATTGGAGTCGTGCCCGCACCAGCTGGTACCCAACGCGAAGCGGCGGAAAATCGCCGGTTCGACAACTGGTTGGCACGATCGGGTCTCACCGCCGCGCGGCAGGTGCCCGGCTGGCCGCCGACGAGGTCCGCGAGATCCCCGGGCGTCGTCTCCACCCACCCGGACGGACGGTCACCAGGAGCTTGTCCATTTCGGGAGACTGATCGATCCGCCATTCCGGCACAATACGGCCGGCGTCTCGTCCGAGACAAGTCCACGAACGGAGAGGGCCGTCCTGGATTGAGACGTTCTCCCAATACCGATGTCGCGGTCGCCCTCCACAGCCGCGCCAGCGTCAAGCTTCCGCGGGACAACGACCGCGCGAAGCGCGCCGGCCGGGACCGGTTGGTATTCCAACGGCCTGGGGCGGTGTTGACACCCTATTTCGGGGGTGTTTGGCTGACGGGATATTGAATAAAAGGATCCTGTCGCCTCCTCCGGGGAGGCCAGTGAGGCCCGCGCTTTCAGGTCTGCGCGGAGTTCGACGCCCTGGCGAGGCGGCGCAGGATCGAGCGTCCGTCGCCAGACAGCTCGAGGCGTTCGTTCACCTGCTGGTGCCACTCGCGTGGGCGGTGGGCGCCGAGGCCGCCCAGGCAGAACACCGAGAGATCGACCGCGTCGGGTGAGCGGACCCCGTACTCGTTTCCGATGGTCATCGAGGTCAGCAGCGACGTTCGTGCGGAGACCACGAAGTAGGTCGCCGGCTCGATGTCGAGGGCGGTCAGCGAGGCGTCGGCCGTGGCCGCCTCGATCAGCTCGCGGTACAGCGACATCACCGGCACCTGGGAGCGCGCGATGAGGTCGGGATCGGCCTGGCTGAGCTGCCGGCGCAGGTGCACGAGGCCGCGGTCGACGCCGGCCTTGTTGTGCATGGCGGGAAGATGCGCGGCCGCGAGGATCGCGCCGGCCAGCCGTTCGAGCGGGTCGTCCAGGCCGGCGATCGCGGCCCGGATGATCCGCGCGTTCGTGTGCATCGCCTCCTCGAACACCGCGAGCAGCAGATCGTCCTTGCTCGCGAAGTACTGGTAGAGGGTCCGCAGCGACTGGCCGGCCTCGTCGGCCACTTCCTGGACGGTCAGCGACTCGCCGTTCGAGCGCTCGAGCACCTTCGCCGCGGCGCGGATGAAGCGGTTCCCCCGGTCGATCGAGCGTCGCTGGGCCTCCTGCAGCGACCGCGTGACCACGCGTCGTTGCCAGTCCGCTGTGGCGTCGTCGTCGGTCTGGGCACGCTCGCCGACAGCGTCTACATCCATTGCCATGACGTTACCGGATCGTGCAAGTCACACTGGACCGCCACGTGGGCGTGGTCGCGGCACGGGTCTCCGGAGTTGCGGGAGCCCGTTCCTCAGTAGTCGTGGCGCAGCAGACCGATGACGGTCTTCGCGCGCCGCGCGAGCATGACCCGCCCGACGATCCGCGTGTGCTCCGCCCAGTGCGTCTCCGCCGCCGCCGCGTCGCCCTGCTCGATGAGTGTGGCCAGCCGCGCCCGCGAACGTAGGCCGCGCGGCCGAGTCGAGCTGGCGTCCTTTCAGCTGGCGGCCTCGCCGCCTGTTGTGGTCGCGGATCGGGTTCCCCGGCGGGTCTTGGGGAGGCCGAGGCGTTGTTCGGCGACGAGGTTGCGGGCGATCTCGGTGGTGCCGCCCTGGATGGTCACGACGCAGGAGTGGCGGGCGGCGCGCTCGATCTCGCCGTCGGCGGCCGGCGGGACCATGCCCTCGCCGGCCGGGGCGCGCAGGATGCCGCCGAGGCCGGCGGCGTCCTGGAGCTCGCGGCTGGCGCGCTGGTAGGCGGTGGAGGCGAACAGTTTCGCGATGGTGCCCGCGACCGCCGCGGGCTGACCGGAGATATTCAGCCAGGCGGTCTGTTGGGTGAGCAGGAAGGCGGCCTCGGCGTCGGCCCGGGCTCGGGCGATCGCCGTCAGTACGGCCGGGTCGTCGGCGGGGCGTTCCCCGTCGGGCCAGTGCCCCGCGGGCCCGGGCACCCGTGCCCAGGCCGTGACGGCGGCGAGCAGCGGTTCGAGCATCGCGGTGCTGCCCATGACGCCGCGTTCCAGGCTTAGTCCGATCGCCATGACCCGCCAGCCCTCGTTCACCTCGCCGACGCGGCAGGAGTCCGGGACGATCACGTCGTCGTAGAAGACGATGTTGGTCCGCTCGTCGGCGATCGTGTGGATGGGCTGGATGGTGATCCCCGGGGTGTCCATCGGCACCAGGAACATCGTCAGGCCGCGGTGCTTGGGCAGGTCGGGGTCCGTGCGGGTCAGCAGCAGGCAGTGCGCGGCGGTGTGGGCCAGGGTGGTCCACATCTTCTGGCCGTTGATCCGCCAGGCGGTGTGCGCGTCGTCGGTGGGAGTGGCCCGGGTGCGCGCGGCCGCGACGTCGGAGCCCGCGCCCGGCTCGGAGTAGCCGAGCACCGCGGTCGCCTCGCCGGCCAGCAGCCGCGGCAGCACCTCGGTCCGCAGCTTCGGGCCGCCGATCTGGTCGAGCACCCCGGCGACGATCATGGTCGTGCCGATGCCGTGGTAGGGGGCGTCGGCGAGCTCCAGCTCGCGAAACAGCGCGGCCAGCTCGTACGGGTCGCGGGCGGCGCGCCCGCCGGGCGCCGAGGCGGCGAGCCAGCCCTGTTCGGCCAGGGCCCGGTGCAGCGCGGGCACGTGCACGGTGCCCGTCCAGCGCGCCTCGTGGCGGACCTCGTCGGTCAGCCAGGACCGGACGAACGTCCGCACCTCGGCGGCGAACGCGCCGACCGGCTGGCTGTAGGCGAAGTCCGTCCCGCTGGCGGCGTCCGCTTCGTCGGTGGCGTCCGCGCCGGGCTGGGGTGGCCCGCCGGCCGCCGGGGCCTGGCGACCGGTGGGGTCGGTGGGGTCAACAGCGCCGGCAGGGGGGACGGCCGGGCTGTCGACGAGGTCGCGGCCGAGCTCGCGGGCCAGGGCGCGGGGGGCGCCGGCGAGCGCGGGATAGGCGCGGGCGCGGCGGAAGAACAGCTGCGCGTCGTGCTCGACGGCGACCCCGAGGCCGCCGTGGTACTGGACGGCGCGGTCCGCCGCCGCCCGGGCGGCGTCCGCGGCGAACAGGGCGGCCATCGCCGCGAGCTGGCCACCGTCGGCCCCGGTGACCGACCGCCGCCCGGTGTCCAGGCTCCAGGCCGCCTCCCGCGCCAGCAGCGTGGACGCGTCCACCAGTCCTGGCAGGTCCGCCAGGCCGTGCTGCACCCCCTGGAACGAGCCGATCGGCACGCCGAACTGGACGCGTTCCTTCACCCACCGGGTCGCGAGCGTCAGCGCGCCGTCGGCCAGCCCGGCGAGCCAGCCCGCGACCAGTGTCAGCCACTCCGCCCGCGCCCGCGCGAACGCGGCCACCGCCGCCGAGCCGCCCAGCGCCGCCGAACCGCCCAGTACCGCGGCGCCGCGCAGGTCGCGGTCGGCGACCGGCAGGTCGCCCTGGTTGGCCGTGGCGGAGGCGGGCGGAGCTGACCGGGCCGCGACCAGCTCGCCGTCGACGACCGCCAGCACCAGACCGGCCACGGCCCCCGCGGGCACGGCGACGCCGGTGGCGGCGCGCACCCGGGGCGCCAGCGTCGCGACGAGCTCGCCGGCGACGACGGCGGGCAGGTCGGGGTGCTCCGGCGCGACGGCGGCGAGCAGCCGCGCGGCCGCGACGTGCTCGGCGAACGGCACCGGCGCGAGCACCCGGCCGAGCTCGACCGCCGCGACGACCGGCGCGTGCAGCCCGGTACCGCCGCCCCCGTGTTCCTCGGCGACGGCGAGCCCCGGCAGCCCGGCCGCGCACAGCGCCGCCCACAGGGCCGGATCGTGCCCCAGCGGCTCCGCCGACCGCGCCGCCGAAAGCCCGGGGTTGCGAGCGAGCACCGCCAGCGCCAGCTCCCGCGTCGCCCGTGACACCTCGTCCAACGACAGGTCCATCCACGTCTCCCCGGGGCTCGACCGCTGTTCGGCTGGGACGGCGGAGGCCGTCTGGCCCACCGCCGTCCTTCGATATATATATATTATTCGGCGTCGGTATCCCGTCTTCCGTGACCCGTCCGAGCAGCCAACGCACCGGTGCCAGCCCGGGGGACCCACCCAGACCGCGTGCCCGGCCGCCGGCCGTGGCCACCCACCACCCTTGCCGCCACTTCGACCTGGCCCTGGATAAATCTAGAGCTTTAGCGAGGGACGTCACATGAAGGTTCCGTTCACCTGGAAGCCCACCGGCTGGTTCATGATCGGCTGGTCGCTCGACTTCCCCACCGGCCAGGTGCGCTCGCTGCGGTACTTCGGCGAGGACCTCGTCGCCTACCGCGACGACAACGGCGAACTCCACGTCCTGGCGGCCCACTGCCGCCACCTCGGCGCGCACCTCGGCCACGGCGGCAAGGTCAACGGCGACTGCATCGAGTGCCCGTTCCACGGCTGGGGCTGGGGCCCCGACGGCCGCAACCGCTACATCCCGTACCAGGACCAGCCCAACCGCGGCGCCCAGCTACGCGTCTGGCCCGTGCGCGAGCAGCACGGCTGCGTGTTCGTCTGGCACCAGCCCCACGGCGAGGAGCCCCGCTGGGAGATGCCCGACATCTTCACGGTGTTCCCGCAGTTCGAGACCGACCCGGCCGCCTACTACCCGCCCTCGCCGGCCATGTCCCGCAAGCAGGAACGCGAGCCGGTGCACCCGCAGATCCCGGGCGAGAACGCCGCCGACAGCATGCACTTCCAGTACGTCCACCACGCCAGCGTCACCCCGGTCCTGCTCAACTGGGAGCACGACGACCACGGATGGCTGTTCGAGACCGGCTGGCCCAACAGGCGCAGCACCGAACCGGACGCGATGGCGCTGCGGATCTACAGCTACCTGTTCGGCCTCGGCGGCGCGATCAGTGCCTTCGACGGCGTCGACAACTACCGTCTCATCTTCGCGACCACGCCGGTCGAGGACGGCTGCTCGGACATGTTCTACTCGATCTGGTGGCCCCGCCTGCCCGGCGACACCTCCGACACCCCGCCGCCGGACGTCCTGGAACGCATCGAGAAGGAGTTCCTCTCCACGCTCGAGGACGACCTCGAGATCTGGCGGTACCAGGCCTACATCGACCAGCCCAAACTGGCCACCCAGGACGCCAAGCCCTACATGGCCTACCGTCGCTGGGCCACCCAGTTCTACGAGATCCCACCTGGCCAGTAGCCACCACAGGCACCAGCCGCCGGTGGGCTGACGCCGTCGAGGGCGCGGCCGCCCTCGACGGCGTCGAGCCTGCCGTTGATCAGCGAGCGCCGCCTGGGCCTCGGTCCTCCAGGGAGGCCTGCGTCGCGGGCGCGGGGGCGGGGGCGGGGATCGCCGGGATGGAGATCGGGACGGCGACGGGCGCGGCCGCGGTACCGGCTGACGTCGCGGGAATGCGCGGCACGAGCGTCAAGGACGGGATCGAGCTGCTCGCCCCGCAGTGAAGGGTGGCCGCCGTGATATCGACCAGGTGGTCGACGTCGATGAAGTGACCGGTCAGGTAGCCAAGCCGCTGCCACTCGGTGACCGCCTGGCCGATGTGCTCGGGGTCGTTGCCGGCGAGCGAGCCGGTGGCCGAGTCACCCTCGCCGCCGAGGCAGTCGCCCATCGCGAGGCGCGTGAAGCCGACGTGGGGGTGCTCGACGCGCCAGGCCTCGATGAGCTTGTCGAGCGCCGCCTTGCTCGCGGCGTACCCGCCGACGAACGGCCACGGCGGGCCCTGCGACGCGCTGATCGACGACAGGTAGACGGCGGAGCCGCCCGCGCGGGCCAGGTGAGGCAGGGCGGCCGCGGTGACCAGCGCGGCGCCGGTGACGTTGGTCGCGAACAACTGGGCCCACTTGGCCGCGCTGATCTGCTCGAGCGGCATGATCGTGATGAGGCCGGTGGAGTACACGAGGCCGTCGATGCCGCCGAGCGCGGCGGCGGCCTCGGCCACCGCGTCGTGGCAGGACGTCTCGTCGGTGACGTCGCAGGTGACCGCGACGGCCCCGCCACCGGCCTCCCGAGCCGCCGCGTCGAGACGCTCACGGCGGCGGGCGAGCATCGCCACCTGCTTTCCCTGCCTGGCGAGGCCGAGCGCGATGCTGCGCCCCAGGCCGCTCGAAGCCCCGACCACGACGACGCGCTTCACGCGGCGGCCCCAGCGCGCACGCCGCCGGCCCCGAACCCGCTGCCGGCCTCGAACCCGCCGCCGGCGTCGCATCCGCTGCCGGCCTCGAACCCGCTGCCGTTACCGGACGATCGCCCGCCGCCGGCGCGGGGCGTCGGCGACGGCCCGCCGCCGTCCGTCCGCGCCAGATCCCTGTCGGTCAGCCTCGGCCAGGTCATCGTGAACCACCGTCCTTCGCGTCTAAGAAGGCCGTCGACCGCGCCTGTCGAGGCCGATCTCCGTGCCCGCGGGGAAAGCGCATCGCCACACCTCCGACTCGGGGGAGCCCGTCGGCCCGCCGGCCCGACACGGCTCCGCGCTCCTGCCCTGGCGCCTCGCCAAAGGCATCTATACATATAGATCTTCTGATGGCCAGGTACCAGGCTGCCGTCCCGCGGCCAGGCTCCTTTGCCGAGCGCCCCGGCGGCGGCACAGGCATCGGCGAGCCCGGCGAGACGTCGGCGCTCGTCACCTGGCGACGACGCTGCCCGATACCTGCCGCTGCCCGATACCTGGACGACGCCGTCCGGTCAGTCGGGCAGGTTGGTCGCCAGCAGCGTCACCGCCATGCCGCACACCGGCTCGAGGTCGGCCTCGTCGACCACCACGTCGCCCACCTCCCGGTGCTGTTGGTAGCGGACCCGGGCGCCGTGCCGGGCGGCGACCGAGATGGGGCCCTCGACGTCGGCGGCGCGGACCACCACCGAGTAGACGCCCTCGGCCCGCTCGTCGAGGAACGCCCGGAAGCGAGCCGTCTCCGTGCCCGCGGGCTCGGCGGGCGAGACGATCTCGACGCCGGCGGACCAGTCGAGGAGCACCCGGATGCCTTCCTCGGCCAGCGGCACCTCGTGGAACGTCAGCCCGAGATCGCGCCAGAAGTCGGCGGCCCGCTCCTGGTTCTCGGGCTGGACGCAGTAGACGACATGGTGGAGTCTTGCGCTCGTCACGTCCGAAACATATAGAGCTATGTGGGATCTGTATAGCGGGCGGGGCGCCGGTCGCCGGACCTCCGCCCCGCCCCACCGCGCCGCGCGGGCGCGGGGCCGGTGCCCAGGCCACGGCCCCAGCGCCCGAAACGTCTAGAGACTAGGAGCTCGACCATGGCGACCTCACCACCGCTGCGGGTCATCCAGTGGGCGATGGGCAGCATCGGGCAGATCGCGGTCCGGCACCTGGTCGACAACCCCGCGTTCGAGGTGGTCGGCTGTTACGTCACGTCGGACGAGAAGGACGGCAGGGACGTCGGCGAGCTCGCCGGGATCGACCCGATCGGCGTGCTCGCGACGCGCGACGCCGAGGCGCTGCTGGCGCTGGACGCCGACTGCGTCAACTACGCGCCGCTGTACGTGGACGTCGACGAGATCGTCCGGATCCTGCGCGGCGGCAAGAACCTGGTGACGCCGTCCGGCTTCACGTTCCCCGAGGCGCTGAACGCCGACCTGCGGGAGCGGCTCGAGGCGGCGTGCCAGGAGGGTGGGGTGTCGCTGTTCGGTTCCGGGATTCATCCGGGGTTCGCCGGCGACCTGCTGCCGCTGACGTTCGCCCGGCTGACGTCGCGCATCGACGAGCTCGTCGTGCAGGAGGTCGGCGACTTCCGCAACCATCCCTCGGCGGCGATGATGTTCGACGGCCTCGGCTTCGGCCGCGGTCCCGCGGACCTGAAGGCCAACCCGCCGCGGATGTTCGCCACCATGGACCGGACCTTCAAGGAGTCGATCTACCTGCTCGCCGCGGGCCTGGGTATCGAGGTCGAGGACTACGACTTCGTGTGGGACACGGCGGTCGCGGTCCGGGACGTCACCGTGCGGGCCGGCTCGATCAAGAAGGGGCATGTCGCCGGGATGCGCCTCGAATGGCGTGTCTGGAACGGCGGCAAGCCAGTGGTGATCTTCCGGTCCTACTGGCGGATGGACGACACCACCGACCCCGACTGGGGGTACGAGAACGCCAAGTACGCCCTGTACTTCACCGGGCTGCCCTCGTTCCGGGTGAACTACGAGCCGACCGAGCCCGGGCCGGACGGCGACATCGGTTACTGGGGCCGGATCTGGACGGCGATGGCGGTGGTCAACGCGATCCCCGCCGTCGTCGCCGCGCCGCCCGGCCTTCGGACCCACCTGGACCTGCCGGTGATTCAGCCGCCGCACCTGCACCGCTCCGCGGAGGCATTCGGACCGCGGTGACTCTGGCGGGTACTCCATATGCCGAGGTGGACAGGTCAGCATGTCGAGCCGGACAGGTCAGGCGCCGTCCTCCGTCAGGAAGAGCCGGCCGAACTCCTCGAGCCAGGCGATGGACTCGTCGGGCGAGCTGACGTCGCCACCGACACGCAGCTGCGTCACGCCGGCCGCCGCGTACCTGCGCAGTTCGGCGCGCACCTCGCCGGGGTCGCCGCGCAGAACGTCGCGGGCCTCCGAACGCAGCCGGGCGGTGGACGCCCAGGCCACCAGCCGCAGCGCCTCGAGATCTCGGCCGTGACGTTCGCACGCCCGGGCTATGTCCTCACGAAGGCGGGTGAAGCGTTCCGGGGAGATCCGGGCGGTGACCCATCCGTCGCCCAGGCGGGCGACACGGTCGAGGGCGGCGGGGCTGTAACCGCCGATCAGCACCGGGATCGTGCCGCGCGGCGGGAGCGGCCGGGGGTCCATGGCGGGAATGGCCCAGAAATCGCCGTCGAAATCGACGCTCCGGCCGTCGGCCGACCAGATTCTCCGAAGAATGCGGACGTGTTCCTCCGCCTGGGCGCCGCGCCGCCGCCAGTCGGCGCCCATGGTCTCGCCCTCCTCGCGGAGCCAGCCGACCCCGACACCGTAGACGAGCCGTCCGCCCGCGAACAGGTCGATCGTGGCGAGCTGTCGGGCATTCAGTACCGGGTGCCGGTTGGTCACCACGGAGACCGCGGTGCCGAGCTCAATGGTCGACGTCACCGCCGCGGCGACCGCGAGGACGGTGTTCTGCTCCAGGTTCGCGCCCATGGTGTCGCGCATCGCGTCACCCGACACCACCTGCGGCGTTGCCGCGAGCGGGTATCTGGACTCCACCCGGTCGGGCACGACCAGGTGATCGACGGTCCACACCGCGGTGAACCCGGCGGCCTCCGCCGCCTGACAGTAGTCCCGGACGAAACCCGGCGCCGCGAAATCACCCGTGTGTGGTACCTGAACCGCGACGTCCAAACCGACCTCCGGATGCTTCGCGGTGCGCTGATTTATATGGCGTGTGATGATCCGACGCCATTCTACCGAGTGGGTGCCCTGGTTCATGACCAAGCCGATGGAACGCGGATCTGGAGGCCAGTGAATGCGGTATGACGAGAGCTGGCTGCCTGAGTCGCTCGATCAGCGGATCGACCGACTCGAATCCCTCGACCAGATCCGCCAGTTGGCGTTCCGCTACGCGTCCGGGGTCGACTCGCGCAACCTCGACGACCTCGTCGAGCTCTTCGTGGACGACGTACGGGTCGGCCGGGACCGGCGCGGCCGCGCCGCGCTGCGCGACTGGTTCGCCCAGACGTTCTCCCGGTTCGGCGACAGCATCCACCTCGTCGGCAACCACGTCATCGACCTGGACGGACCGGACACGGCGCGCGGGGTCGTCTACTGCCGTGACGAGCTCGAGAAGGGCGAACGATGGCAGGTCGGCATGCTCCAGTACTGGGACGTGTATGTCCGTCGGAGCGGCCGCTGGTACTTCAGGGAACGCCGGGTGCAGCGGTGGTACGCCGTCGACGCGGCGGAGACACCCTGGCACGGGGCGGGGGTGCCGGGCGACGACCGCGGCCTGGCCATCGGCCAGCTCCCGGACGTCTGGCCGAGCTGGTCGCGGTTCTGGCGGGAGCGAAACGAGGCCCCTCGCCCTGGGCGACCGCGGCCGGGTGACGCGTCCCAGCGGCCTCCCACCTGACGCGCCGCGGCGCTTGGGGCGTCGCCGGCGTGCGCGGCCCGATCGAGGTGATCACGAGTGGATCGTAGCTAAAAATCTAGATGTATCAACTCGCGGCGCCGATAGATCTAGAGGTATAAGAAGGGAGCGGGTCGGCGACGCCGCACCCGCCGCGAGCCCGCGAGGCCGGGCACGCGGCGTCGGGAACGCTGAAGGAGCGAGCTGGTGAGTGTCCTCGTCGAACGGCAGGGCGCCGTGGTGGTCGTCACGCTGAACCGTCCCGAGCAGCGCAACGCGTTGGACGGCGCGACGATGTCCGGCGTTGGCCGGGCGCTGGCCGACGCCGAGCGGGACGACTCGGTCGCGGTGGTCGTGCTGACCGGCGCCGGCGAGGTCTTCTGCGCCGGCATGGACCTGAAGGCGTTCGCGTCGAGTGGCACGCAGTTCGCGCAGGACGGCCCGGGGCTGGAGGTCTTCACTCAGCGGCTGTACCCGAAGCCGATCATCGGCGCGGCCAACGGCTCCGCCGTCGCCGGTGGCTTCGAGCTGCTGCTGGCCTGTGACCTGGTGGTGGCCGCGGAGGGCGCCCGGTTCGGGCTGCCGGAGGTGAAGCGCGGCCTGGTCGCCGCCGGCGGGGGCATCCTGAACCTGCCGCGGCGCCTGCCGCTCGCGCTCGCCCTCGAGCTGGGGCTGACCGGGGACCCGGTCGACGCGGCACGCGCCCACGCGCTCGGGCTGGTCAACCGGGTCGTGCCGGCGTCCGAGGTGCGCGCCGAGGCGCTGCGCCTGGCCGAGCGGATCGCCGCCAACGCTCCGCTCGCGGTCCGGTTCACCAAGGAGCAGATGCGCGCGGTGGCCGGGGGCACCGACGCCGACGAGCTGGGCCGGTTCAACAAGTCGATCGGGCCGATCTTCCAGAGCGCGGACGCGCGAGAGGGCGCGATCGCGTTCGCCGAGCGGCGACCGCCGGTCTGGACCGGCCGGTAGGCGAAGCCCGGACGAGCGGGTCCGGGGGCGCCACCCCGCCCCGCCGCGCGAGCACCCGCGGCGCCACGACGCGGCCGAGGCCCCGGCCGAACCCGCGGCTTCCCTCACGACTCGACCCCGTGCCCTACCGGGTGTGGCGCCGGCCACCGCGGGTCGCGGCGGCCGGCGCGCGCCCAGCCCGCGGCGTGCCACGATGTAGACGGAACAGGGGCACGGTCGACTCACGGACCGTGCGCGTAGCCGGGAGGGTCAGTGGTCGCGAGGAAGGGTGCGCGCCCGCCCCGGGAGAAACCGCAGCAGATCGCCGACGAGATCCGCACGCTCATCGTCGAGGGGCGGCTCGCCGACGGCGACCTGCTCGGCCGCGAGCTGGAGCTGGTGGAGCGGTTCGGCGTGTCCCGGCCTTCGCTGCGGGAGGCACTGCGCATCCTCGAGGTCCAGGGGCTGATCTCGGTGGAGCGCGGCGTCCTCGGCGGCGTCTTCGTTCGGCACCCTGACGAGCGGCTCGCCGCGCACACCGCGGCGCTGGTGCTCCAGGCGCGCAACGTGGCGCTGTCGGATGTCCATGTCGCGCGCAGCCATCTCGAGCCGTTGGCGGCCCGCCGGGTCGCCGAGTCGCCCACCCGGCGGGCCGCCGCCGCCGAGCTTGCCGCGATTGTCGACGAGCAGGAGGAGTCGATAGCCGACCCGGAGGCGTTCACCCTGGCCAACGCCGAGTTCCATCAGCGGCTGCTGGCATTGGCGGAGAACCAGACGCTCGTGATCGTCGCCGAGATGCTGGCGGAGATCGTGGCCAGGGCGGTCGCCGCGGCGAGCCAGGACGAGGCGATCCTCGGTCCGCTTCCGAACCGTCGCCGCGGCGTCCGGTCCCAGCGCAGGCTGGTCGAGCTCATCGAGGCCGGCGACGGCCCGGCGGCCGAGGCACACTGGCGCTCGCACATGATCCTCATCGGCAAGCTCGTGCTCGGTGACCGCGCCGACGCCGTGGTGGACCTGACCGAGCGCTACTGATCGACGAACGGGTCGAGGCCCTCTCCTGGGTGTCGACCGAGGACCGACCCCGGGGTGGCGACCACCTCGATGGTCGGGTTCGCGATGAACTCGGTCCGTAGGTTGCGCGCGACCAGCTTCCTGCGGCCGGTCAGCTCGATGGATCGGAAGAGATCCTCGTGCCGTTTCGGCAGGTGCCTGGTGAATGCCTCATCCCTCTCCTAGGGAGGGTGATCAGCGTTGAAAGCAGGAAGTCAAGTCTTCTTGCCGTCATTGTGATTCGCCTCGCATGGGTTTCGGTGAAACCAAGGCTAGCGGAGGATGAAAGGCTCCCTCCGCGCCACCGGCGGCGTGGCCGGGAGGGCTGTGATCACTGTCACGTGCCGGCCGTGACAGCGCCAGCCGAGCAGGTCGGGCCGATGCGAGTCGTGTGACGGGTCGCATCCCGGCGACCACGTCAGATGGCGGATCCTGGGCGCCGGCCGCCGCGCCGCGCGGATCGCCGGCGCGGCCCGGCTGGCTGGCCGATCGACAAGCCGACCTCCACGCCCTTCTGTGGAGAGCTGTACTATCGCCTGTGTAAAGCGAGACTTTACCTCGACTGACGCGGGGAGATGCGATGGAGTTCGATTTCGAGCCGATCGATGCGGACAACCACTACTACGAGCCACTCGACGCGTTCACCCGGCATCTTGACCGTGCGTTCAAGGAGCGGGGTGTGAAGGTGGTCACCGAGGGCAGGCGTACGCATCTGCTGATCGGTGGGAAGGTCAACCGGTTCATTCCGAACCCGACGTTCGATCCGATCATCGTGCCGGGCTGCCTTGACTCGCTGTTTCGTGGTCAGATCCCCGACGGTGTCGACCCGCGGTCGCTGATGGCGGTCGAGCCGCTGAGGTCGGAGTACCAGAACCGCGACGACCGCGCCGCGCTGGCCGAGCGTCAGGGTCTCGACGCGATCCTGCTGTTCCCCACGCTGGGCTGCGGCGTGGAGGAGGCGCTCAAGCACGACGTCGACGCGACGATGGCGAGCCTGTCGGCCTTCAACAAGTGGCTGGAAGACGACTGGGGCTACGTCTACCGGCACCGCCTCGTCTCCGCGCCGATGATCTCGCTGGCCGACCCGGCGGCGGCGGTCGCCGAGATCGACCGCGTCCTGGACCGTGGTGCCCGGATCGTGCATGTGCGGCCCGCGCCGGTTCCCGGCGAGCACGGGACGTCCCGTTCGCTGGGCGACCGGGCGCACGACCCGGTCTGGGCCCGGCTCGCGGAGGCCTCGATCCCGGTGGCCTTCCACCTGGGGGACAGCGGCTACAACGCCTTCACCGCGGCCTGGGGCGGCACCTCGACCTTCCAGGGTTTTGGCAAGGTCAGCTCGTTGAGCAAGATCCTGGTATCTGACCGGGCGATCCACGACACTGTCGCCTCGCTGGTGGTGGACGGTGTGTTCACTCGTTTCCCGGGCCTGCGGGTGGCGAGTATCGAGAACGGTTCGGACTGGGTGTCGCTGCTGGTCAGGCGGCTGCGTAAGCAGGCGAACCAGACGCCGTGGGACTTCCCGGAGGACCCGCTGGAGGTGGTGCGGCGCAACGTCTGGGTCACGCCGTACTACGAGGAGGACATCCAGGCCCTGGCCGAGCTGGTCGGTGTCGAGCGGATCCTGTTCGGCTCCGACTGGCCGCACGGTGAAGGGCTCGCCGAGCCGACCGACTTCGTCAAGGAGCTGCACGGCTTCGACGACGCCGCCGTCCGCCGGATCATGCGCGACAACGCCCTCGAACTACTCGGCGTCGAGTCGCTCTGAACACCGGCCCGACGAACAGGGGCCGGGCGACGCGGATGACCACGCCGCCCGGCCCCTGCTCGCGTCACAGGGATCTGACTGGTGGACAGAGAAGTACGCGGCGGAGGCGGCGTGCTCGGCGATCAGCTGGCGTGAGTCGCCAAGACGCGCGGTACAAGCGTGATGGACGGGATCGAGCTGCTCTTCCCGCAGCGCAGCACCGATGACGTCACCTCGACGAGGTGCTCGACGTCGATGAAATTCCCTGTGAAGTAGCCAAGCCGGGTCCACTCCTTGACGGCCTGGCCGAGCACCTCCTGGTCGGCGCCGGCGATGATGCCTGTCGCGGAGTGGCCGTCGCCGCCGAGGCAGTCCCCGATCGAGAGCCGGGTGAAGCCGACGGCGGGATGCTCGGTCCGCCAGGCCTCGACCAGCTTGTCCAGCGCCGCCTTGCTCGTCGCGTACGCGCCGATCAGCGGCCATGGCGGGCCCATCGACGCGCTGACCGACGACAGATAGACGGCGGCGCCCCCGGCCTTGGCCAGGTGCGGCAGCGCCGCGGCGGTGACCAGCGCGGCGCCGGTGACGTTGGTCGCGAACAGCCGAGCCCAGGTGTCGGCGTCGGTCTGCTCGATCGGCGCGGCCGTCCAGGTAGCGGAGGCGTAGACGAGGCCGTCGATGCCTCCAAGCGCATCGGCCGCCGCGGCGACCGCGGCCTGGCAGGAGGCCGGGTCGGTGACATCGCAGACGATCGGCACGGCATGCTCGCCGGCCTCCGCCGCGGCCTTCTCCAGCCGCTCGCGGCGGCGGGCGAGCAACGCCACCCGCGCTCCCTGCCCGGCCAGCGCCAGTCCGATACTGCGTCCCAGGCCGCTGGACGCTCCCACCACGACGACGCGCATCAGCCGGATACCGCCGCCGCGAGGACGCCGCGGCCGGAGACGGCAGCGTCTGTCGCGAACTCGGCCGGCTCCGATGCGCGATGGGTGGGCACCTCGAAGGAGAGCCGCAAGGGCATGTGACCGCCCCCTTCAGCTTGAGATCGACAGGGCTTCTTGGGATCAGGACACACGTCAGGCACGAGCGCGGTGGGCCGCTCTCGTCCGGCATGCGGAGTGCCGGAGCTGGCTGGTCCGCTCCCGGAGGCCGGCGTTCCCGCCGGACTCGACGCGGCATCCCCGACCAGGTTCTACCTGATGCGAGCCAAGATATCTACATGTATTGGTGATCGATTGCAACAGATTGTGGATCTTTCGGACGGCAGGTGACCCGGGCGACCGCCACGGTCAACGCGGCAACCAACGACATCGGGCCGGCCTACCCGAACAGGGGACCACCATGGCGCGGGCAGCGCGCCCTCTCATCCGTCGGTGGCGGGCCCCGTGGTGAGCGCGGCGTAGCCGGCGGCGTCGAGCAGGTCCGGGGATCCAACGACTCGCATCCGGAACAGCCAGCCGGAGCCGAACGGGTCCGCGTTGAGCAGACCGGGGTCGGCCAGGACGGCCTCGTTGCGCTCCAGGACCTCCCCGTCGGCGGGCGCGTACAGGTCGCTCACCGACTTCGTCGACTCCACCTCGCCGCAGGGCGCTCCCGCGGCGAGCATGGCGCCGGCTTCGGGCAGCTCGACGAAGACGATGTCACCGAGGGCGTCCGTGGCGTACGCGGTGATCCCGACCCGGGCGAGGTCGCCGTCGATCTCCAGCCACTCATGCTCGGCGGTGTATCCGAGGTGGTCGGGCACGTTCATGCCGCTCCTTGCTCGTCGCGACGTTCATCCGGCGAGTCCCGGTGCCGCGGTCGGTGACCGGTCAGGGGGTTGGGTCGGTCAGCATTCGGCGACAGCGACCGACAGGCCGCCCCGGGCGGTCTCCCGGTACTCGGCCTTCATGTCGAGGCCGGTCGCGCGCATCGTCGCGACGACCTGGTCGAAGGACACCCGGTGGCGGCCGTCGCCGGCGAGCGCGAGGCGCGCCGCGGCGATCGCCTTGGTCGTCCCGATGGCGTTGCGCTCGATGCACGGAACCTGTACCAGGCCGCCGACCGGGTCGCAGGTCAGGCCGAGGTTGTGCTCCATCGCGATCTCGGCGGCGTTCTCGACCTGCTCCGGTGTGCCGCCGAGCACCTCGCACAGGCCGGCCGCCGCCATCGCGCAGGCCGAGCCGATCTCGCCCTGGCAGCCGACCTCCGCGCCCGACAGGGACGCGGCGCGCCGGATCACCAGCCCGAAGGCGCCGGCGGTCAGCAGGAAGCGGACGGTGTCGGCGTCGGCGCGCGGCCCGTCGCCGCCGGCGACGAAGCGGCGGTGGTAGTAGAGCACCGCGGGGACGATGCCGGCCGCCCCGTTGGTCGGCGCGGTGACCACCCGTCCGCCCGCCGCGTTCTCCTCGTTGACGGCGAGCGCGGCGGCCGCGGCCCAGTCGAGCGCGCGCAGCGCGTCCCGTCCGCCCGCCGCGACCGCGGCGCCGGCCAGGGAGTCGCGCAGCTGGCGGGCTCGCCGCCGTACCCGCAGCCCGCCTGGCAGTGTCCCGTCGGCGCGCCAGCCGCGTTCGATGCAGTCGGCCATCACCCGCCAGCGGGCCAGCAGCCCGGCGCGGACCTGCCGGACGCCGTGGCGGGCGGCCTCGTTGACCAGCATGACGTCGCTGATCCGCAGTTCGTGCTCCGCGCACCGGGCGAGCAGGTCGGCCGCTGACGAGAAGGAGTACGGCCCGTCTCCGCGAGCTGCTCGCTCGCCGGCGCCGGCGCCGTCCCGGTCCGGTCCGGCGGCCTCGCCGCCCGGCGCCGCGTCGTCGACGATGGCGCCGCCGCCAACCGAGTAGTACGTCCGTGTGAGGAGCACCGCGCCGGAGGTGGCGTAGGCGGTGAACCGCAGCGCGTTGGGGTGCCGGGGCAGTGGGTCCGGCTCGCGGCGCAGGTCGTGGTCGAGGTCGAAGGCCACCTCGTGGACGCCGAGCAGGCGCACCCGGCGGTGGGCGCGGACCGCGAGAGCGCGCGCCGGCACGTCGTCCGGGTCGCAGTCGTGCGGGCGCAGCCCTTCGAGACCGGCGAGGACCGCGGCGTCCGTGCCGTGGCCGGTACCGGTGAGGGCGAGCGACCCGTAGAGCGTCACCTCGATCCGGGCCGCGGCACGAACCTCGCCAGCATCCGCGCCGACGAGCTCGACGGCGTTCGCGCCGACCTCCTCGGCGAGGTGCTCGGCGAAGCGGCGCGCCGCGCGCATGGGCCCCACGGTGTGCGAGCTCGACGGGCCGAGCCCGATCGAGAACAGGTCGAGAACGCTGGGCGTGCCCAGCGCGGTCCCAGGTGGCATGCGGCCGAGTGTGCGCCGGCGGCGGGCCAGCAGGCAAGCCCTCCGAGACCCGAAAATTCGCGGTGATCGCTTGTAACGCCCGCTCTACATGGGGAAACGCAATGTAAAACGATACGTAGCGTCTTGACAGGCGTCATGGCTGGGGTGTCCCATGCGAGGTGTCGAACCCCCGCCACGTCCGGGATGGCCTATGACTCGCGCCCTGGCGCACAAGCTTCTCCAGCTCCTACCGGTGCTCGTCCTGGTCACCGTGGCTACGACCGCGCTCGTCGACCTGATGCCGGGATCCCCGGGGCGCGCCATCCTCGGGCCCGACGCGAGCCCGGAGGCGGTCGCCGCCCTCGACGCCCAGCACGGCTTCGACGACCCGCTGCCCCAGCGCTACCTGTCCTGGCTCGGCCACGCGCTCACCGGCGACCTCGGCAGCTCGGTCAGCAACCGCCAGCCGGTCACCGACCTGATCGGCGAGCGCCTTCCGGTCACCTTCGAGATCGCGCTGCTCGCGCTGCTGCTCTCGGTGGCGGTGGCGGTGCCGCTCGCGCTGTGGGTCGCCGCGCGGCCCGGGGGACTGGCCGACCGGGTGGTGTCCGCGCTGACGTCGGCGACGCTGTCGATCCCTTCGTTCGCGGTCGCGCTGGTGCTCGCCTACCTGCTGGCGGTCAATACGCACGTGTTCCCGGTGTCCGGATGGGTGCCCTTCGAGGACAGTCCGGCCGACAACCTGCGCCACGTGGCGCTGCCCGTGTTCTCGCTGGCGCTCGCCGAGATCCCGATCTTCGTCCGCATCCTGCGTGGCGACCTGCTGACGGTGCTGCGCCAGGACTTCATCCTCACCGCGCGGACGAAGGGCTTCTCGACGCCCCACGTGCTCCTGCGGCACGCGCTGCGACCGGCGTCGCCGTCGCTCGTCACCCTCGCGGGCCTGGCCGCCGGGCGGCTGATCGGCGGAACTGTGATCATCGAATCGCTGTTCGCCCTGCCCGGCCTCGGCAACCTGGCGACCCAGGCGATCTACGGCAAGGACCTGCCGGTGATCCAGGGCGTGGTGCTCGTCGTGGCGCTCAGCTATGTCGCCGTGAACGCGCTGGTGGACCTGCTCAACTCCGCGATCGACCCGAGGACGCGTACCGCGTGAGCGACCAGAGCACCATGGCCTCCGCCGTCTCGGCCGCGCTCGCCGCCCCGGCTGACCTCGCTGGCACGGCCGTCCCGGACGACTCGGCCGGCGCCGCGGCGAGTGTGGTGACGAAAGGCCGGCGGACCCGGGCGGGCCGGCGTATCGGCGTCGGCGGCTGTCTGGCGGTCGGATGGCTGGGGCTGCTGGTGGTCGCGGCGGTGACCGCACAGTGGCTGCCCCTCGACGACTACGACACGCTGGTCGGCGATCCCGGCGTCGCGCCGTTCGCGGACTGGTCGCACCCGTTGGGAACCGACGGCATCGGCCGCGACGCGCTGTCCCGGCTGGTGTACGGCGCGCGGGCCTCCCTCGTGGTCAGCGTCGGCGCGGCCGCGCTCGGGCTCCTGGTAGGCGGGCTCATCGGGGTGCTCGCCGGCTACCTGCGCGGCTGGGTCGAGGCGGTCGTGGACGTGCTGGCGAACACCCTGCTCGCCTTCCCGCCTCTGATCATGCTGCTGGCGCTCGCCAGCGTCGTGTCGCCCACCCTGTGGACGCTGGCCGCGGGCCTCGCCCTGCTCGCGGTACCGCCGAGCGTCCGGCTGGCCAAGGCGAACGTGGCCAGCGCGGCCCGCCGGGAGTATGTGCTGGTCGCCGAGGCGCTGGGGGCGCGCCGGCGGCGCGTCGTGGCGCGCGAGCTGATCCCGAACGTGGTGCCGCCGCTGGTCTCGTTCGCGTTCGTGGGCATGGCCGCGCTGATCGTCGCCGAGGGCTCGCTGAGCTTCCTGGGGCTCGGGATCCCCCCGCCGAGCCCCAGCTGGGGAGGCATGATCGCGGCAGGCAAGGACGATCTCGCCGACCATCCGGCGTTCGTGTTCGTCCCGTGCGCGGCGATGTTCCTCACCGTTCTGGCTCTCAACACGATGGCCGATCTTCTGGGGCGCCGTCTGGACGTGCGGGAGTCGATGTTGTGACACCGCGCCACGCGGCAGCGCATTCATAGGGCAGCGCATTCGCGGGACCGCGTAGCCGCCGGGACCGTGCAGCCGAGAGACCGCGACATCTTCGGTCCTCGTCCCGACCGTGGCTCACCGAGCCCAGATCCGATGTGAAGAGGTTTCCGTGAAACGTCGTGCCGCCGCGGTGCTCGCGGCCGTTGTCGTCTGTCTGGCCGCCGTGTCCCTCACCGCCTGCGGCGGGTCCGGCGGCTCGTCGTCCGGGTCGGGCTCGTCGTCCGTGAAGCCCGGGCGGGGTGGCTCGCTCACCGTCTCGCTGGCCACCGAGGCGCGTGGCCTCGACCCCTTCGTGGCAAGCCCGCAGGGCGCGGCGGACGGCAACCGCCTGATGGCGATCTACGATGTACTGCTGCGTTTCGACCCGAAGGCCGGGAAGATCGAGCCGGGACTCGCGACCGGCGCCACCAGCGAGGACAACCTGACGTGGACGCTTAAGCTGCGCGAAGGCGTCACGTTCAGCGACGGGACGCCGTTCGACGCCGAGGCCGTGAAGTACACCTGGGAGCAGCACGGCGTCCCCGAGAACGGGTCGCTGCAGAGCGCCGCGCTCAAGGGTGACTCGTTCACTGTGGTCGACCCGCTGACCCTGCGGATCACGCTGCCCGAGCCGAACGCGCACTTTGACAAGCTGATCGCCCGGAGCGTGCCCTACATCGGCTCTCCCACCGCGATGCGCAAGGGTCTCGCGGAGTTCTCGAAGAATCCGGTGGGTGCCGGGCCGTTCGTCGTCGAGGAATGGGTGCGCGACGACCATCTCACCCTGCGGCGAAACCCGACCTACTGGAACGCTCCGGCGCCGAATCTCGACGAGCTGACCTTCGTCGTCAACACCGACGAGCAGCAGCGTTACAACGCCTTCGTCGCCGGCCAGACGGACCTCATGCTGACCCAGACGGCCGAGACGATCGAGCGAGCCAACGCGGCCGGCACCGTCGTGGACCTCCATGAGCTCAACGGAGGGGACGCGCTCCTGTTCAACAACGATCGGGCGCCCTTCGACGATGTCCGGGCTCGCCAGGCAGTCGCGGCGGCGCTGTCCCGGGAACGGCTCGACCAGGTGGTGTTCGGCGGGAAGGGACTGCCAGGCGGCGACCTGTTCCGCGAGAACTCGCCGTTCCACGTCCCGGGTCTCGCCGCGGTGGACGGTGACACCGCCCGGGCGCAGCGGCTGCTGGACGAGCTCGCCGCGGACGGCAAGCCGTTGCGGTTCGACATCCTGATCCCGTCGTCGCCGCTGGCGCGGGCGTTGGGGGAGTACCTCCAGGCGGCGCTTGGCGGGCTGCGCAACATCGAGGTCGGGCTCAAGACGGTCGACTTCGTCAGCTACCAGGTCAAGGTGCTGTTCAACCGGGACTACGACCTGAGCTTCCTGACCATCCGGTTCGACGACCCGGAGCCCGTCCTGTGGAACCGGCTCCACTCCGACCGGACCGACAACTACGTCGGGTACCACAGCCCGGCGATGGACGCCGCGCTCGACAGGGAACGCGCCACCGCGGACGGCCCCGAACGCCTCGCGGCCCTGACCGAGGTCCAGACGGTGTTCAGCCGGGACGTGCCGTTCTGGCTCTACCAGCAGTCGGTGGTCGGCGCGATCCACGGCGACGACGTCGCGGGCGTCGAGTTCTTCAACGAGGGCACGATGCGCGTCGACGCGCTCGGCCGGACCGACGGCTAGCCGTGGCCGCCCTCGCGGACACCGCGGTGGTCGGCGCCTCCGCGCCGCCTGGTGAGCCGCTGCTGCGGGTGTCGGGGCTGACCGTCGACATCCCCACGCCGCGCGGCCCGCTGCGGGCGCTGGACGACGTGTCCTTCGAGCTGGCCCCGCACCGGACGCTCGGGCTGGTCGGCGAGTCCGGGTCGGGCAAGTCGATGCTGGTCCGCACGATCATGGGAATCTCCCCGGCCCGGTCGACGGTCACCGGCTCGGTCCGGTTCGACGGCGTGGAGCTGACCAGCCTTCCGCGCCGCGCCGCGCGGTCGTACTGGGGCCGGCGGATCGCGATGGTGTTCCAGGACCCGACCACCTCGCTCAACCCGGTGCTCACCGTCGGTCGCCAGCTGACCGAGGCGACGCGGGCCCATCTGGGTCTCGGCCGCGCGCGGGCCACAGAGCGCGCCGTCGAGCTGCTCGACCTGGTCAGCATTCCGGAGCCGCGGCGACGGCTGCGCCAGTACCCGCACGAGCTGTCCGGCGGGATGCGCCAGCGGGTCACCATCGCGATGGCGCTGGCCTGCGATCCCGACCTGCTCATCGCCGACGAGGCGACCACCGCGCTGGACGTCACGGTGCAGAAGCAGATCCTCGACCTGATCGCCGGGATCCAGCGGGAACGGGGCCTGGCGCTGATCCTGGTGAGCCACGACCTCGGCGTCGTCGCGGGCCGCACCGACGACATCGCCGTGCTCTACGGCGGCCGCGTCGCCGAGCGCGCCAGCACCCGGGTGCTGTTCGCCGGCCACCGCCATCCCTACAGCCAGGCGCTGCTCGCCGCGGTGCCGCGGCTGGACCGCCCCGCGGGCGCGGCCCCGCGGACGATCCCCGGCACGCCACCGGACCTCGTCCTCGCGCCGCCGGGCTGCCGGTTCGCCCCGCGCTGCCCGTCGGCCGAGGACGACTGCCACCGCGCCGCGCCCGCGCCGCGGCCGGGAGCCGACCCGACCCACGCGTACGCGTGCCTGCATCCGATCCCCACGACCAAGGCGGAGCGGCGGTGACCCAGACGACGACGGCACACGCGGCGGTGACACAGCCGGCGGTGACGCAACCGGCCATGGCACAGGCCCCGGCGCGCCCCGGCGCGCTGCTGCGCGTGGAGCATCTCGTGCAGCGCTACCGCGCCAGGGGCGCGGTCGTGCACGCGGTCTCCGACGTGAGCTTCGACCTGCTGCCCGGCGAGTGCCTCGGCCTGGTCGGCGAGTCCGGGTGCGGGAAGTCGACGACGGGGCGCGCGATCCTCCAGCTGCCCCGACCCACCGCCGGGCGGGTCGTCCTCGACGGCGAGGACCTCTGCGCCCTGGACCGGCGGCGGCTGCGGCACCGGCGGCACCGCCTTCAGATGATCTTCCAGGATCCGGTGGCCGCGCTCAACCCGCGGCGCAGGGTGCGCGACCTGGTCGTCGAGGGTCTCGACATCCAGCGTCAGCTGCCCGGCGGTGAGCGCGCTGCCCGGGCAGACGCGCTGCTGCGCGACGTGGGCCTCGACCCCGAACTGGTCGGCGACCGGCGCCCGCACGAGCTGTCCGGCGGCCAGTGCCAGCGGGTAGCGATCGCGCGCGCCCTGGCCGTCGGCCCGGACGTGCTCGTCTGCGACGAGCCGGTGGCCTCGCTCGATGTCTCGGTGCAGGCCCAGGTCCTCACCCTGCTGGCCCGGCTGCGCGCCGAGCACCGCTTGGCCCTGCTCTTCGTCGCCCACGACCTCGCCGTCGTGCGCGCCGTCGTCGACCGCGTCGCGGTGATGTACCTGGGCACCATCGCCGAGATCGGTCCGGTCGACGCGGTGTACGACACCCCGGCCCATCCATACACCCGCGCGCTGCTCGACGCCGTGCCGGTCCCCGACCCGGCGGTCGACCCGGAGCAGGCGCCGTCGCTGACCGGCGAGCTGCCGTCGCCACTCGCCCCGCCGTCGGGCTGCCCTTTCCGGACGCGCTGCCCGCGGGCCGCCGACCGGTGCGCCGCCGAGCGTCCGCTGCCGCGGGCGGTCGGCCCCGACCACCACGTCGCCTGCCACTTCCCGCTCGTCGATCCGCTTCCCGACAGCACCTCCGGGGATGGCTCCCACGAGGACGGCTTCGGGCGGCCCGCGGGCGCGGGGGAGCGGGCCGGGCGCGACCGTGCATGAGCATCGCCGACAACGCGGCGGCCGTCGTCGCGTCGCCCAGCACAGTCGCGTCGCCCAGCACAATGGCGCTCGTGACCGCCGACGCCCCACCTTCGGAACCGTCCCGCCCCCGCCGCGGCCGCAACCGCGACGCCGCCGCCCACCAGGCGATCCTCGACGCGACGGAGGCGCTCGTGCTCGAGCGCGGCTACCCGGCGCTGACGATCGAGGAGATCGCCGCCCGGGCGGGCGTCGGCAAGTCGACCGTCTACCGCTGGTGGCCGTCGCGGGCGCACCTGGCGGTCGAGCTGCTCGTCGACCGCTGGTTCGAGTGGGGAGAGGTCCCCGACACCGGCGACACCCGGCGCGACCTCGCCGAGTTCAGCGCGGTGAACTTCCGCAACCAGGCCAGCGCCGCCGGCCGGGTGATGCAGCAGCTCGCCGCCGACAGCCCGGCCGCGATGGCCCAGCTGCACGAACGCTTCGTGGTGCCACGCCGCCAGATGGGCCGCGCGATCCTCGAACGCGCGGTCCGCCGCGGCGACCTGCCGCCCAACGCGGACACCGAACTGATTCTCGACATCTTCGCCGGCGTGCCGGCCTACCAGATCTATTCCACCGGACGAATCCGGGACCTGCGCGACGTCGACCAGCTCGTCGACCTGGTGCTGCGCGGCACCACACCCACGCGCCAGCGCGGCCGGCCACGGACCGGTGCGGCGAGTACCCCACGCCGGACGAGCGCCCGCGGCGCGCCGACGCGCCCGATGCCCGCGACGGCGTCCCCGCCGAATGAGCCTCCCGAGGAGCCACCATGAGCGACACGACGGACCTGCCCGCCGCGACGACGGACCTGGACCTGCCCAAGTCCGCCGCCGGAGCGGCGATCCGCCGGGCCGACGCACGACTGCGCAGGCTCAGCCACGACGTGCACGCCAATCCTGAGACCCGCTTCACCGAGCTCAAGGCGACCGCCTGGGCCTCCGAGCTGCTCGAACGCCACGGCTTCGCCATCGAGCGCGGGGTGGCCGACCTGGAAACCGCCTTCGTGGCAAGCTACGGAACCGGCCCGCTCGTGCTCGGCATCTGCGCCGAGTACGACGCGCTCCCCACCATCGGACACGCCTGCGGACACAACATCATCTGCGCCTCGAGTGTCGGCGCCGGGCTCGGACTGGCCACCGTCGCCGACGACCTCGGCCTCACCGTCAAGGTGATCGGCACGCCTGCGGAGGAAGGCGGCGGTGGAAAGATCATCATGCTGGACGCCGGGGTGTTCGACGGCGTGCACGCGGCGATGATGACGCACCCCTTCCCGGGGGACGCCGACATCCTCGACATGACGAACACGATGCTGGCCTCGGTGCAGTTCGAGGTCGAGTTCCGGGGCCGGGCCTCCCACGCCGCCGGCGGCCCGAGCCTCGGCATCAACGCGCTCGACGCGGTCACCGTCGCGCAGACCGCCATCGGCTTGCTGCGTCAGCAGCTCCCGATCGGCGACCTCGTTCACGGCATCGTCACCCACGGCGGCGACGCCCCGAACATCATTCCCGAGCGGACGGTGCTGAGCTACTACGTCCGATCCCTGACGATCGACCGGGCCGAGGCGCTGGACGCGAAGATCCGGCGCTGCTTCGAGGCAGGCGCGCTCGCGACCGGCTGCGAGGTGGAGATCCGCTCCACCTCGCGCACCTATTCGCACATGGAGGCCGACGTCGACCTCACCCGGTTCTACGGGCGCAACGCCGCGGCGCTGGGCCGCGACGTCCTCGAGGTCCCGTCGAGCGCGCGGACGAGCGCCGGCGCGTCCACCGACATGGCGAACGTGTCACTCGCCCTGCCGGCCATCCACCCCGGCGTCGGCATCGCCCACGCGCGGGGCTTCCCGCACCACGCCGACTTCACCCGCGCCTGCGCCACCTCCGACGCCGACGCCACCCTCCTCCACGCCGCCACGGCCCTGGCCTGGACCGCCATCGACGCCGCGGGCGACGCCGACGTCCGGGAGCGGCTGCTGCGCGGCGAGCGCAGGACCGAACCGGCCGGCTGACCGGCGGCGATCACCACCGCACCCATGGCCCGTCCCGGCATTGGTCGTCGCCCGGCGGTCCCGCCACGCCGGGCGACGACCAGCCGCGGGCACCGAACTGGAAAGTATGACTTTTTCCATCGTAGAGTTCTGTTCTCGCAGGCAGAGGACTGGGCGGCGCCCTGGCCGCCCGTGACGCGTCGTCGGACACGGTCGCCGCACCCGTCGGCGAGGCAGAGGGAGGCGTCATGACGATCGCCATCGGCGAGGAACACCAGGAGGTCGCCCGGACCACCCGGGCGTTCCTGGATGGCCACCAGGCGCGGGCCGCGGGGCGCGAGCTGCTGGCCGCGCCGCCGACGGCGGTGCCGCAGTTCTGGAAGGAGCTCGCCGAGCTCGGCCTGCTCGGTCTGCACCTGCCGGAGGAGTTCGGGGGCGGTGGCGGCGGGTTGCCGGAGCTCGTCGTCGTGGTCGAGGAGCTTGGCCGGGCGGTCGCGCCGGGCCCGTTCCTGCCGACGATGGCGGCCTCGGCCGTGATCGCGGCTCAGGGTGGTCCGGACCTACGCGCGCGGCTGCTGCCTGGTCTCGCCGGCGGCGTGACGGTGGCCGCGCTCGGGCTTGGCGGGGCGTTGGCCCGTGACGGCGACACGCTGTCCGGTGACGCGGGTGCCGTGCTCGGCGGCGCTCTCGCCGAGGTCGTGCTGCTCGCCGTCGGCGACGACGTGGTGGTGGTGTCGACCGCGGCGCCGGGCGTCGCGATCGAGGTGCCGTCGTCGAACCTGGACCGGTCGCGGCCCTCGGCGCGGCTGCGTCTCGACGGCGTCCCGGTGACCCCTGACGCCATCCTTGTCGGTGCCCGTTCCTATGCCGAGGCGGTCCTGCGCACGCTGGTCGCGGCCGAGGCGGTCGGCGGTGCCCATGAGTGCGTGACGGCGGCGACCGAGTACGCGAAGGTCCGGGAGCAGTTCGGCCGCACGATCGGCAGCTTCCAGGCGGTCAAGCACCACCTGGCGAACATGCTGGTCGCGGCCGAGCTCGGTACCGCCGCGGCCTGGGACGCCGCGCGGGCTGCCGCGGGGCCCCGGGACGAGTTCGCGCTGGCCGCCGCGGTCGCGGCGGCGCTCGCCGTGCCGGCGTTCGTCGACAACGCCGAGCGCAACATCCAGTTGCACGGCGGCATCGGGTTCACCTGGGAGCACGACGCGCACCTGTTGCAGCGGCGGTCGCTGGCGCTGAAGGCGTTGTTTCCTCCGTTCGCGGCGGCGGCTGACGTCACCCGGCTCGGCCTGGCCGGGGTGGCGCGCACGACCGCTCTCGATCTGCCTCCGGAGGCTGAGGCGGCGCGCCCGGCCGTCCGGGAGCTGGCCGCGCAGCTTTCCGCGCTTCCCGTGGCCGAGCAGCGCCGGCGGCTGATCGAGACCGGCTATGTGCAGCCGCACTGGCCCAAGCCGTGGGGGATCGAGGCGCCCGCCGGGCTTCAGCTGGTGATCGAGGAGGAGTTCCGGGCTGCCGGGGTCGGGCGGGTGAACCTGTCGATCACCGGTTGGGTGATCCTCACCTTGGTCCAGCACGGCAGCGCGGGCCAGGTGGATCGTTGGGTCCGGCCCGCGCTGGCCGGTGAGGAGATCTGGTGCCAGCTGTTCAGCGAGCCCGGTGCCGGCTCCGACGCCGCGGCCGTGCGGACGTCGGCCACCCGGGCCGATGGCGGCTGGGTGGTGAGTGGTCAGAAGGTCTGGACCTCTGACGCGCACCTGTCTCGTTGGGGCCTGGCCACGGTTCGCACGGACCCGGCGGCCGGGAAGCATGACGGCATCACCACGATGGTGATCGACATGTCCGCGCCCGGTGTGGAGGTCCGCCCGCTGCGCCAGAGCACGGGGGACAGCATGTTCAACGAGGTGTTCCTTACCGACGTCTTCGTCCCGGACGCGGACGTCGTGGGGGCGCCCGGGGCGGGCTGGGCGGTGGCCCGCGCGACGCTCGGCAACGAGCGGGTGAGCCTCGGTGGAAGCGTCGACATGATGGGCTCGGTCGACCTTTTCGGGATGTACCGGGAGCACGGCCATCGGCTGCCCGGCGCCGAGGCCCGGATCGGTGCGCACCTGGCCGAGAATCTCGCGCTGCGCCAGCTCAACCTGCGCCGCGCCGAGCGGGCCGTCGCGGGCGGCGGGCCAGGGCCGGAGGGCAACATCACCAAGCTGGTGGTGGCCGAGCACGCGCAGCGCACCGCCACCCTGGCCAGTGAGCTCGCGGGCGAACAGACCGCCTTCACCGACACCCTCGGTGGCGTCGGCTGGCGCCTGCTGATCTCCCGGGCGGCCACGATCGCTGGCGGCACCTCGGAGATCGCCCGCAACCAGATCGCGGAACGCATCCTCGGTCTGCCCCGCGACCCACTGGCGCGCTGACCCCTTCGCCGGGTCGGCGACCCACCCGCACCGGCCCGGCGTCGGCGTTGACGCTCGCCGCCGGCCGGCGGTCAGCGGCTTTGCCGCCGAGATCGGCCATGATCGTTACGTGATGTCGGTCGTGTGTGATTTCGGACTGTCGGTAATGGAAAGTCTGACTGTACGATGACGGCATGTCGGGTAGTTCTTGGGTGCGCGCATCCTCGTCCGAACAGCGCGTCGCGGCCGAGACCAGGCGAGTTCGTCGAGGCGCCGAGGACCGAGGGACGCGAGGTTCCGCTGACGCGTCCTGTCGAGGGCTCGCCCCGATCCGGGCGGTGGCGTGCACGCGATGACGGGTGAACCGGCCGAGTGGGGCCAGGGGGACCTGGGGGCGGACTGGCAGCGGCGGGTGGTCGGGCGGTCGTTGCGTGGTGCCCAGCGTCGGTCGATTGATCAAGGTGGCCGGCTGGTCCGGGCCGCGGCGGTCGTGCTCGAGCGCTCGAATGGCCAGTCGCTCACGGTGCAGGAGGTGGCTGATGAGGCCGGCCAGTCTCTGCGGACGCTGTACCAGTACTTCTCGAGCAAAGAGGACCTGCTCCTGGCCGTGTTCGAGGAGGCGGTCCGGCTCTACGTACAGCTGATCAGGACGGCGGTCGAAGGCTTCGACGATCCGGTTGAGCGGCTGGCCGGCACCCTCATCGCGGCGGCCCGGGTACCGGCGCTGCACGACCGCTCGGGTTTCGACCGGGGCCTGTCGCAGCTGCGGCTACAGCTCGGCCAGGCCGACCCTGAGTTGCTCGCGCGTGCCCAGGCGCCTGTGACGTCGCTGCTCGGTGAACTGGTCGAGGACGCCATGGCCGCGGCGCCGGAGCGCACGCTCGATACTGAGGCGGCCACTTTCTTCCTGGCCGCGGCGCGGACGTCGTTCGTGATGTCGAGCACGCTCGGGAACGAGTACGGGGTCCGGGTGTCCGACGTGATCGACCTGTCCGTGTTCTGTCTCGGTGGGCTCGGCCTGGGTCGGTCGCGGGAGTGGCACGAGTGGGTCGACGAGCGTCTCGCCCTGTCGGGGGAGGGGCGTTCCATCCTGCGGCGCCTGGCAAAGGGATCCAGCCTGGCCCGGCAGTAGGGGTAGGCATCCGCCTGGGCCAGGTCGCGGCCCGGGCGAACAAGTACGACTTGTCAGATCTGTAACGTCTCGTCGCCTTGCCCTGGCGGGTACCCGCGTCTCCGAGGAGTCCAGCGGTGCCCTCACTCCGATGCCCCACCCGACTGAGGCCCTCGACAACCTGGTCAGGGCAGCAGGCCGGTCGGATCTTCAGATCTGGTAGCTGTGGCGACGCCCTCGGTCCGGAAGGGAACTCGTGATGGATTCAACTCTCGTCGAACGAAGTGACGGCCTGGTCACGGTCGTCTTCAATCGTCCTGAGCGGAAGAACGCGTTGAACGCGGCCAGCTGGGCCGCGCTCGACCGGATCCTGGCTGAGGTCGCGGTCAACCCCGCCGACCGCGCCCTGCTGCTCATCGGCGCTGGCGGGAACTTCTCGTCGGGGGCCGACCTGGCCGGCGGCGGCGACGAGAACAGCGGGCTGACGGGGCATGGCCGGCAGTCGATCCTGAACGAGATGCGGGTCGTCGGTGACCTGATTAACAGGCTGCACCGGCTCCCGAAGCCGACGATCGCGGCTGTCGACGGGGTCGCTGTCGGCGTCGCGCTCGGGCTCGCCCTCGCCTGTGACCTCATCGTCGCCAGCGACCGCGCCCGGTTCAACGAGGTGTTCGTCCGGCGCGGCCTGAGCCTCGACGGCGGAACCTCGTGGAGTCTGCCCCACCAGGTCGGGCTGCGCCGGGCGAAGCAGATGGCCTTCTTCGGTGACTGGGTCGGCGCCCAGGAGGCGCTGGCCTGGGGTCTGGTCAACGAGGTGGTGCCGGCCGAGGATCTGCCGAAGGTCGCGACCGCGTGGGGGCGCCGGCTCGCTGGCGGCCCCACGACCGCGCTCAGCATGATCAAGCGGCTGCTCGACGAGAGCGGATCGAGCACGTTCGAGCAGGCGGTCGAGGACGAGGCGCGGACACAGCACATCGCCTACACGACCAAGGACATGGCGGAGGGGATCCGGTCGTTCCTCGAGCGCCGCGACCCCGAGTTCACGGGCATATGAGCGTGAAGCTGCTGGCGTTCGCGACGCCCGAGCAGGAGATGCTCGTCGACACCACCGCGCGCTTCATCGAGAAGACGCTTCCCCTGGCGAAGGTCCGGGAGCTGGCCGAGAGCGCGGGCAACCCCGATACGGACTACGTCCAGACCGCCAGCTCCCTTGGCTGGTTCGGCCTGCTCGTCGACGAGGCCCATGGCGGTGGGAGCGCGTCGGGCAACGGCCTGCTGGACGCGGCCGCGGTCGGCGCCGAGCGCGGCGCGGTTCTGCAGCCAGGCCCGTTCGTCGGGCTGAACGTCGTCGCCCACGCGCTGTCCGCCGACGGCCCGCGCCACGGCGCGCTGCTCGAGCGCCTGGTCGCCGGACAGACGCGGGCCACCTGGGTGGCCGGCACTGTCGGCGGGCTGACGCCGGGGCCAGGCGAGATCGTCGCCCGGTCCGATGGTGACGGCTACGTCGTCGACGGCGAGGTCCGGCTCGTGCATGACGTGGCGGGCTGCGAGACGCTGCTGGTGAGCGCGCTCGGCCCAGGCGGGCCGGTGCAGGTTCTGATAGGCGCCGATGCCGCCGGCGTCGAGGTGCGCGCGCTTTCAGGCCTGGACGTCACCCGACGCGTGTGCGCCGTGCGGCTGCGCGGCGTCCAGGCACGAGCGGACGCGGTGGTCGGCGTCCCGGGAGCGCCCACCGAGGCGCGTCTGCGTCAGCAACTGGCGGTGGCCGCCGTGCTCTGCGCGGCCGAGTCGGCCGGGGCGATGCACACCGAGTTCGAGACGGCGCTCGAGTACGCGAAGGCCCGCATCGCCTTCGGGCGGCCGATCGGCTCCTTTCAGGCGATCAAGCATCTGCTCGCGGACACCAGCCTGTCGCTCGAGATGGCGAAGGGCCTCGTGGCCGCCGCCGCCGAGGCGCTGGGAGAGGGCAGACCAGACGGGATCGAGCTCGCGCACGCCGCGAAGGCGTTCGTCGCCGAGCGCGGCGTGGAGCTCGCGCACGCGTGCTTCCAGGTGTTCGGCGGGATCGGCTACACCTGGGAGCACGACCACCACCTGTTCATGAGACGGCTCGCGGCGGACGCGGTGGCGTTCGGGTCGGCGGACTGGCACCGCGGCCGGCTGGCCGAGCAGATCGGAGCCGACTGATGACAGATCCGTCGACAGATCCGTCGCCCGCCGGGCACGTCGATGCACCGCCACTCGACGACTACCGCGCGCGGGCGCGGGCCTGGGTCGAGGCGAATCTCGAACGAGCCCCCCAGACCAGGCCGGCCAGGGGCGGGGACATGACCCCGCAGGCCGTGACGGAGGCGCGTGCTCTGCAGCGGCGGCTGTACGACGCCGGCTACGTGGGGATCACCGTGGCGCGTGCGTACGGCGGCCAGGGGCTGGGCCCGGAGTATGAGCGGGCCTTCCACGAGGAGGCCCGCGGCTACCGGCTGCCCGACTTCGGCATCGCCGGCGGTACGACCTTCGGGGTCGTCGTCCCGACCATGCTCGCGCACGCGGCGCCGGCGTTCCTGCGTCGGCACATCCCGAAGATCCTGGCCGGCGAGGAGCTGTTCGTCGAGTTCTTCTCCGAGCCGGACGCCGGCTCGGACCTTGCCGGTGTCCGCTCGCAGGCCGTCCGCGACGGCGAGCGCTGGGTGCTGTCCGGGTCGAAGATCTGGAGCAGCGGCGCCTACTACGCCGACTGGGGCATGTGCCTGGCCCGCACCAACTGGGACGTCCCCAAACACCGCGGCCTGACCTGGTTCGCCGTCCCGATCGCCGCCAAGGGGGTGACGGTCCAGCGGATCCGGCAGATCACCGGCGATGCCGAGTTCTGCCAGGAGTTCTTCGACGACGTCGAGCTCACCGACGACGACATCATCGGCGGCGTGGGCGACGGCTGGACGGTCACCCAGACCATGCTGATCTACGAGCGCGGTGGCGGGTTCGGCCACGGCGGCCCCGCCCGCCAGGCGCCGAAGGGCATCGCGCCGGACCTCGTCGAGCTCGCCAGGTCCGTCGGCCGCCTGGACGACCCGACCGCGCGCGACCTGATCGCGCGGGCACACGTCGACGACGTCGCGCGCCGGGCGCTGCTGGCCCGGCTCGGTGGGCGGATGCGGGCCGAACCCGGTCAGGCGATGCACCTGGCGTCCTACGCCAAGCTCGCCTCGGGGGTCTTCGACCCGCCGCGCGCGAACCTCGCCATGCGCATCGGCGGCTCGGACGCGGTGGCCTGGGACGACGGCGACGAGGCCGGTGCGCGAACGGCAAACGGCTTCCTCAACAGCCGCTTCATGTCCATCGCCGGCGGCACGAACGAGGTGCAGCGCAACGGCATCGGCGAGCGGGTGCTCGGCCTGCCCCGGGAGCCCTCGTTCGACAGCGGCAAGCCGTTTCGCGAGGTACTGCGCGACGCCCGCTCCTGGACGGGCCGGCCGGCCGGGGGCTGACGACCGCGGGCCGCCGGAACGGCCGTGAGCCAGGCCGCGACGTGACAACCGCGGGAATCGCGCGGACGGCACTGTGCTGAGTGATGGCACTGTGCTGAGTACAGGCAGTCGACAGAGAGACGTGGGGGGGGGGGGGGGGCGGGGCGCCGCCCGGCCGGGGGGGCGCGGCCCGGCGGGGGGCGGCGGGCCG
>NZ_JADWYU010000141.1:80056-95856 GCF_016786325.1 Frankia nepalensis
TGGGCTGCGGGCGGCCAGTGGGCTGAGAACCGCCAGGCGACAGAGAGCGGGGGCGGCCCGGCCGGACCGGGCCGCCACGTCATCGTGTCCACGGGCCCGGCTCGTCAGCGCCGGCCGCGGCGGGCAGGCTGTCCCGCGAGGTCTTGACTAGAACTGAACTTCAGTTTTAAGTTCCTGGTCGCAGGAGTTGCGGGGTTGGCAGACTCCGCACGCTGGACCGAGAGGTGATCCGTGGATCTGGGCTATCGGCCGTTCGACGCCGACAACCACTACTACGAGCCGCTGGACGCGTTCCTGCGCTACCAGGACCCCAAGATGAAGCGTCGGGGCGTGCAGGTCCTCCAGGACGGCAAGCGCGCTTACATCGTGATCGCCGGGAAGATCAACCGCTTCATCCCGAACCCGACCTTCGACCCGGTGATCGTGCCCGGCTGCACCGAGTTGCTCTTCCGTGGCGAGATTCCGGACGGAGTCGACCCGAAGTCGTTGACGGCGGTGGAGCCGATCCATCCGGAGTACCGGGACCGCGAGGAGCGGCTGAAGGTGATGGACGCGCAGGGCCTCGCCGCCGTCCTGATGTTCCCGACGCTCGGCGTCGGCGTCGAGCAGGGCCTGCGCCACGACCCCGAGGCGACGGCGGTGGCGTTGACCGCCTTCAACCGCTGGCTGGAGGACGACTGGGGCTTCGCCTACCAGAACCGGATCTTCGGCGCTCCGATGATCTCGCTGGCCGACCCGGACGCGGCGCTCGTCGAGATCGAGTCGCTCCTGGCCCGGGGGGCCAGGGCGGTGCACCTGCGGCCGGCTCCGATCCCGGCGGCGGACGGTCCCCGGTCGTTCGGTCATCCGGCCAACGACCCGGTCTGGTCGTTGCTCGCCGAGGCGGGTGTTCCGGTCGCGTTCCACCTGGGCGACAGCGGCTACCTGACCTACTCGGCCGCCTGGGGCGGGGCCTCGGACTTCGAGCCGTTCGGTGGCAGGAACGACCCGCTCGACCAGGTCCTCGTCGACGACCGGGCGATCTACGACACCATGGCGTCGATGATCACACACGGGGTCTTCCACCGGCATCCCACGCTGCGTGTCGCGAGCGTCGAGAACGGCTCGGACTGGGTCGCCATCCTGGCCAAGCGCCTGCGCAAGAAGGCGAACCAGGCGCCGGCGTACTTCCCGGAGGACCCGCTGGACGTGCTGCGCCGCAACGTGTGGGTCACGCCGTACTACGAGGAGGACATCCCGGCGCTGGCCGAGACGATCGGCGTCGGCCACGTGCTGTTCGGCTCGGACTGGCCGCACGGCGAGGGGCTCGCCGACCCGGTCCAGTTCACCAAGGAGCTCCACGGATTCTCCGAGGCCGACATCCGCAAGATCATGCGTGACAACGTCATCGAGTACCTCGGTGTCGACTCGGTGGCCAGCTAGCCCCTGGCCAGGCTGCTGGGGCGCCCCCGCGGGGCGGGGCATACACCCGTCCCGGCGCAGATTTCGGCAGTAGCCGCCTCGCCTTAGCACGGCGCCTGTGGTTCCTCGTGCCCGCGGTGTGAGGAACCACAGGGCCGGTCAGACCATCGATCTTCTTTCGGCTGACAGGAGATTTTACTGATGACGCAGCCCGTCCCACGCGCACATGACTGCCTGGTCAACGTCCACTTCGGCGATACCGCCCAGCCCGAGTGGATGTTCCGCGTCAAGAACGAGTACTTCAAGAAAGAGGACTCGATCTTCGGCAAGTGGGACATGTCGCAGGTGCTGGACGAGATGGATGCCAACGGCGTCCAGCGCGCGATCCTGTCCGGCAACGTGAACGAGCCTGACAGCTCGGCGATCAAGTTCGTCGAGGCCCGCCCGGACCGTTTCGCGATCACGGCCGGTGGCTTCAACCTCCTGCGGCCGATGCAGGCGCTGAAGCAGCTCGAGTCGTTCGTGGCCAACCATCCGGTCGCCGCCGCCTCGTCCGGCCCGTCGTTCTGGGGCGACGGCCAGTACAGCCCCGACAACGCGGTGTACTTCCCGCTGTACACCAAGTGCTGCGAGCTCGATCTGCCGCTCTGCATGAACACGGGGCTTCCCGGGCCGCCCATTCCCGGCGAGGTGCAGAACCCCATCTACCACGACCGGGTCTGCGTGCGCTTCCCCGAGCTGAAGCTCTGCATGATCCATGGCGCGGACCCGTGGTGGGACACCGCCATCCGCCTGATGATCAAGTATCCGAACCTGCATCTGATGACGTCCGCGTGGGCGCCCAAGTACCTTCCCGCCTCGCTTCTCCACTACATGCGGACCCGGGGCAAGAAGAAGATCATATTCGCGTCCGACGCGCCGGTGCTGTCCATCACCCGCACCATCGGGGAGGCCAGCCAGCTCGATCTCCCCGCCGAGGTTCTCGACGACTACCTGTACGGAAACGCGCAGCGGTTCTTCTTCGACAGGCTCGACGCCGCCTCGGCCGCGTCCGAGGTGGTCGAAGCAGATCTGGCGACGCGGTAGACACTGGCAGCCGAGCGGAGAACCAATGAGCGACACACTCATCGACCGGGCCGACGGCGTCGTCACGGTCACCTTCAACCGGCCGCACCGGAAGAATGCGCTGAACGCGGCCAACTGGGCCGATCTCGACCAGGTGCTGCACGAGGTCGCCAGGAACCCGGACGACCGTGCGCTGGTGCTCACGGGCTCGGGCGGGTCTTTCTCGGCCGGTGCCGACCTGTCGGGTGGCCTGTCGGGCGGAGACGAGAGCAGAACGAGTTCGCTGACGGGTGTCGCGCCGCAGTCGACGATCCACGAGATGCGACACGTCGGTGAGATCATCAGCCGTCTGCAGCGGTTGCCGAAGCCGACGCTGGCGGTCGTCGACGGCGTCGCCGTGGGGGTGGCACTGGGCCTCGTGCTCGCCTGCGACCTCATCGTCGCGAGTGACCGGGCGCGCTTCTCCGAGATCTTCGTCAGGCGGGGCCTCGCCCTGGACGGCGGGAATTCCTGGACGCTGCCCCGGGCCGTCGGCGTGCGCCGGGCCAAGCAGATGACGTTCTTCGGCGAGATGGTCAGTGCCCAGGACGCGCTCGCCTGGGGTCTGATCAACGAGGTCGTGCCGGTCGCTGACCTGGAAGGCGTCGCGGCCGACTGGGGCCGGCGACTGGCCGCCGCGCCGACCACGGCGGTGAGCCTCATCAAGCGACTCCTCGACAGCAGCTTCCTGCTCGGGTTCGACCAGTCGCTGGAGGACGAGGCGCGCGCCCAGCACATCGCCTTCACGACCGACGACATGAAAGAGGGCATTCAGGCGTTCCTGGAACGCCGGGAACCCCAGTTCAGGGGCACCTGACGCACCCGCCCAGGTCACGTCTCGCGATGGTCCGCGATTTCCAGGCCACCGTGAGGCGTGGCCGGCGGCGAGATTCATGCCCCATGACCGAAAAAGCCCGTCCAGCCTAGGAGATCTTTCGGTGGGTGTACGCCTCTTTCCGGAGATATCCGGCGAGCAGCGTCTGATGCTCGACAGCGTGATCCGGCTTGTCGAGTCCAACTGCCCGCTGCCGGTCGTCCGGCGGCAGGCCGAACAGAATCGGCTCGGTGATGCCGACCTGCGCCGCGAGTTCGCGGACCTCGGGTGCTTCGGCCTGCTGGTCCACGAGGACCACGGCGGCGGCAGTCTGTCGGGCAATGGCGTGGTCGACGCCGCTCTCGTCGCGTCGGAACGCGGGGCGAGACTGCAGCCGGGCCCGTTCGTCGGCACGAACGTCGTCGCGTACGCCCTGTCCGAAGCGGGCACGACGCCAGGTCTCGAGGCCCTGGCCGACCTGGTCGCGGGCAAGGCCTCGGCGGTGTGGGCGTTCGACGGGGCGCTCGTCGGCGACCGTCGCAGCGTGCTGGCGGTGCGCCAGGACGGTGACGAGCTCGTGCTCGACGGGACCGTCTGCGGTGTGCAGGGCGCCGACGAGTGCGACTGGATCCTGGTCAGCGCACTGTCGAGCGACGGCCCCGTCCAGGTGCTCGTCGCGAACCCGACGGGGGGGATGACCCTCGAACGGGTCGATGGCATGGACATCACGCGGCGGTTCTCGGACATCCACTTCAGTTCGGTCCGGGTACCGGCGCGGCAACGCCTTGGTGGTTCGGCGGACGCCGAGGGCCTGCTGAACCGTCAGCTGGCGGTGGCCTGCGTGCTGAGCGCGGCGGAGTCGGTAGGGGCGATGGACGCGAACTTCCAGCTCGCCCTCGAGTACTCGAGAGTTCGGATCGCGTTCGGCCGCCCGATCGGTTCGTTCCAGGCGGTGAAGCACCTGCTGGCGAACACGAGCCTGCTGCTGGAGATGGCCAAGGCCGTGGTCGCCGGAGCGGCGGTGAAACTCGGTGCCGGCGCGCCGGACGGGCCGGCGCTGGCGAGCATCGCGAAGGCGTTCGTGGGGGAGCGCGCGGTCGAGCTGACCCACAACTGCTTCCAGGTCTTCGGCGGCATCGGCTACACGTGGGAGCACGACCAGCACCTGTTCATGCGGCGGCTGGCGTCCGAGTCGTTTCTGTACGGGTCGCCGGTGGCGCATCGCCGTTCGCTGTGGTCGCACGCCGATGTCTCGACCGGTGCTCGGACCGGCGAGCGGACGGGAGGTCGGGTCGATGCCTGAACCACTGATCGGAATCGAGGACTACCGCCGCCAGGCGGGTAAGTGGCTGACCGCGAACCTGCCCAGGCGCGACGAGGTGTCGCGGCCGGACTTCGACGGCGCGTCGGACGAGGAGCTTCGCCGCCAGATCGACGCCGAGCGCGCGGTGCAGCGGCGCCTGTACGACGCCGGGTACGCCGGAATCACGTGGCCGGTGGAGTACGGCGGCCAGGGACTGCCGGAGGAGTACGAGCGTGCTTTCGCCGCGGAGGCCCGAGGCTTCCGGCTGCCCGACTTCGGTATCGCCGGTGGCACCACGTTCGGCGTCTGCGCCAGGACGATGCTGGCGCACGGATCGCCCGCCTTCCTGCGGCGGCACCTGCCGCGGATCCTGGCCGGCGAGGAACTGTTCGTCCAGTTCTTCTCCGACCCGGAGGCGGGCTCCGACCTCGCCGGCGTCCGGACCCAGGCGGTGCGCGACGGCGACCGCTGGCTGCTGTCCGGGTCGAAGATCTGGAGCAGCGGCGCCTACTACGCGGACTGGGGCATGTGCCTGGCCCGCACGGACTGGGACGCGCCCAAGCACCGCGGCCTGACCTGGTTCGCGGTCCCCGTGCGAGCCGCCGGCGTGACGGTCCAGCGCATCCGGCAGATCACCGGCTCCGCCGAGTTCTGCCAGGAGTTCTTCGACGACGTGGTGCTCACCGACGACGACGTCATCGGCGAGGTGAACGACGGCTGGACGGTCACCCAGACGATGCTGCTGTTCGAGCGCGGCGGCGGCGGCGAGGCACAGCCCCGGGCCGGGGGCGACGCCCGCCGGCTGCCGGCCGACCTGGTGGAACTCGCGCGGTCGGTGGGCACGCTGGACGACGCCCACACCCAGCAGCTGATCACCCGCGCGCATGTCGACGACGTCGTGCGCGACCAGCTGATGACTCGGATCGGCGCGTTGATGCGGCTGGACCCGCGGCTCGCCGCCGGCGTGGCGTCGTACGGCAAGCTCGCCTCCGCGACGTTCGACCCCGTCCGCGCCAACCTCGCGCTGGAGATCGCGAACGGCGCGGCGAGTTCCTGGAACGGCGCCGGGACACCGGCCGCGCGGGTCGTCAGCGACCTGCTGAGCAGCCGCTTCATGGCGATCGCCGGCGGCACGTCGGAGATGCAGCGCAACAGCATCGGCGAGCGGGTCCTCGGCCTGCCGCGCGAACCGTCCTTCGACAGCGGGAAGCCGTTTCGCGAGGTGGTCCGGGACGCGCAGAACTGGTCGGGGAAAGTGAGCTAGCCGTGCGCGACGACGCCGACCTGCCCTTACACCGGCTCCGGGTGCTGGACCTGTCCGACTCCCGCGGCGTCCTGGCCACCCGTCTGCTGGCGGATCTCGGCGCGGACGTCATCCGGGTCCAGCGGGCCGGCTGGACGGCCGGCGACGAGCCGGCCGGTCCGCGCGCGCTCGCCTGGACGGTCCGCAACGCCAACAAGCGCGTGGTCGGGTTCGACGAGAGTCGCGACGAGGACGCGCGGGCCCTGGCACGGCTCGTGGACGGCGCCGACGTGATCGTCGCGAGTGGCGACGGAGCGTCGATGCTGCCGCTGCCGCCGGATGCCCTGCTTCGGCGCTGTCCGCGGGTTGTTCTGGTGTCCGTCTCGGACTTCGGCGCCTCCGGCCCCTACCAGGGGTACGCGGGCACGAGCGCGGTGATGGCCGGTCTCGCCTGGATGCTGTACAAGGCCGGAACACCCGACCTGCCGCCGGTCCTCCCGCCCGGCTGGCTGATCTATGACATCGCCGGTGCCACCGCGGCGTTCGCGGCGCTCACCGGCGTGCATCACCAGCTACGAAACGGGGTCGGCCAGCATCTCGACGTGTCGGTGTTCGAAGCCGTGCAGCAGACCACCGACTGGGCCCTGCCGAACACCGTCTACCTGCGCGGCATCGGGGTCGAGACGGACGATCTCCGCTCCGGAAGCGGGGAGGCGCAGCCGGTCATCGGCTGCAAGGACGGCTGGGTCCGCCCCGCCGTCCTCTCGGTGGCTGAATGGCGCCGGATGCGGGCGTGGCTGGGCGACCCGGAGGAGCTCGCGCATCCCGACCTGGACACGCTCACCGGGCGGATCGCGCGCTTCCACACCCTGATCAGGCCTCGCTTCGAGGCCCTGTTCGCGGATCTGACGATGATCGAGGCCGCGGAGGAGGGGCAACGCCGCAGAATTCCCGTCACGCCGTTGCTCCGGCCGTCGGATGTCCTGGGCGCCCAGCAGTATCGGGAACTCGGCTCGTTCGCCGCCTGCCGCGTCGACGACCAGGAAGGTGCCATCGCCAGCGGTTTCTGGACGCTCGCGGGACGGCGTGTCGGCTACCGGCATGGGGCGGTGGCGGAGCGGTCCCTGGAGTCGTGTGACTGGCGCCGCGCCGACCGGATCGCGGATGGTGCCGACGGCACCCGGCCGGGCCGGCCATATGAGGGGGTCCGCGTCCTCGACCTCGGCGTGGCCGGAGCCGCCCCGGAGATGGCCCGGCTGCTCGCCGAGTACGGCGCCGACGTCATCCGGGTCGAGTCGCCCCGCAACCCCGACCTGCTGCGGCAGCTGGGCGGCCCGACCGGGCTGGGTCCCTCCTTCACGTCGACCAACCGGTGCAAGCGCAGCGTCGGCATCGACCTGTCGACCGCGGCCGGCAGCGCCGTCCTGCGGGATCTGGCGCGGCAGGCCGACGTCCTGGTCGAGAACCTCGCCCCGGGCACCCTCGAGCGGCTGGGCGTCGGAACCGACGAACTGCGTCGGGTGAACCCGGGTTTGCTCACGCTGAGCAGCCAGATGATGGGCAGCCGCGGTCCCTGGCGCGGATGGCGTGGTTACGGAGCCAACACCCAACCGCCCGGTGGCCTTACCTATCTCTGGAGCTACCCGGATCTGCCGGCACCCGTCGGATCCAACCTGGCGTTTCCCGACCACGTGGTCGGCCGGCTCGGAGCACTGGTGATCTCCGCCTGCCTGCTGGGCCGGTCGACCGGCCACGTCGAGCTGGCGCAGGCCGAGGTGGTTCTCAACCTGCTTTCCGAGTTCTTCCTCCGGGAGTCGATCGAGCCGGGATCGGTGGGCCCGACGGGAAACGACTCGCCGGACGGGGCGCCGTGGGGCGTGTTCGGATGCCGTGGTGACGAGCGCTGGTGTGTGATCACGTGCCGGGATGACGCCGACTGGTCCAATCTCGTCAGGGCCCTCGGCGATCCCTCCTGGGCGACGCCGGACCTGGAGACCGTCGACGGGCGCCGACGGCGCGCCGACGAGATCTCGGCCCACCTCGGGGCGTGGACCCGTGAGCGCTCCGACCGAGAGGTCATGGCGCATCTGCAGGCGTATGGCGTCCCAGCGGGCTACATGATGTATCCCGTCGATATCGCCGAGGATCCGCATCTGCTCGCCCGGAACTATCCGATCGGCTTTGAGCAGCCTGGTACCGGCTACCTGATTCTAGAAGGCGGGGCGTTCCGTTCGGACGTCCTGCCGGCACCCGACCTCTCGCCCGCGCCTGTCCTCGGGGAGCACACCCGCGAGGTGGCGGCGGACATCCTCCGGCTCGGCGGCGACGAGATCGATCGGCTGGTCGGCACCGGCGCGCTGTTCGCGTCGAGCGAGGCCGCGCAGCCGGACGGCGCCCCGCCCCCTCCGGGCCAGTCAGGGCCTGGACATGCCCTGGAAGACGGGCCTTCGTCCAGACGTGAACGGTGATCCGCGGCGCTGGTGGCCTGATCAACCGGTAACGGCACCTGTCCGACCATGAGACGCGGGAGCTTGCAGATGGAGACCAAGGCTCTACCAGCAGAGGCATCGCCCGCCGCCGACCTCCGCGAGGTCCGTGCGGCCCTGACCCGACCAGGCGCCATGTTCGAGATCCAGCGCGCGGACGTGCGCGGAAACGAAATGCCGGTGTTCACGCGCCGACTACGCTCGCTTCGGCAGTTGCTCGAGGCCAGCGCCCGGTTCGGCGACCGGACGTACCTCGTGGACGGCGAGGTACGGCTCTCCTTCGCCGAGCACCGCGGCCGCGTCGACGCGCTCGCGCACGCGCTGCAGACCGAGTTCCGGGTGGCGGCCGGCGACCGGGTCGCCCTGTTCGCCGCCAACCGCTGGGACTGGCTCGTCGGTTTCTGGGCGGCCGCGAGCGTCGGCGCGATTCCCTGCGCGATGAACGGCTGGTGGACGCCGGCCGAATACCGACATGCCGCCGACCTCGTCGAGCCGGTGCTCGTGATCGGCGACCGGCAGCGACTCGAACGGGTCGCGCGGGCCGGCACCACCGTCGCGGTACTGAGCCTCGACGACGACCTTCCGCGACTGCTCCGGGAGCACGCCGGGAAGTCGCCGGCGCCGGTCCCCGTGGCCGAGGACGATCCCGCGCTGCTGCTGTTCACCAGCGGCACGACCGGCCGGCCCAAGGCCGTGTCGATCCCGCACCGGTCGTTCATCGGCTTCGCGCAGGTCAACACCTTCGCCGAGGTGGCGACCCGGGCCGCCTACGGGATGCCGGTTCCGGACCGGGCCGAGGACCTGGCGCCGAGTGACGACGTCGTGCTGGTCACCGCGCCGCTGTTCCACGTGTCGATGCTGCAGGGCGCCGCGCTGACGGCGGCCGTGAAGGGCTCGTCGATCGTCCTGCTGCCCGGCCGGTTCGATCCCGAGCGCGTGCTGCGGACCATCGAGAACGAGCGTGTCACGGGCTGGTCGGCGCTGGGCAGCGCCGCGCAGCGTGTCGCCACCTGCGACGCCCTCGGCCGGTACGACACCAGCAGCGTGCAGTACCTGGGGCTGGGCGGAGCCCCGGCCAGCCCGACCGTCCAGGAGCTCCTGCGCAAGGCCTTCCCGACCGCCTCGAACACGCTGGGCATGGGCTACTCCAGTACCGAGGCCGGAGCCGTGATCGCGTCGATCAACGGCGCGGAGTACCTCGCGCATCCGACGTCCACGGGGCGGATCATGGCGACCATCGAGGTCGAGCTGCGCGACGAGACCGGAACAGCGGTCGCCGACGGCGAGTACGGCGAGGTCCACGTCCGCAGCCCTTACACCATGCTTGGCTACTGGAACGACCCGCGAGCGTCGTCCGAGGTCCTCAAGGAGGGCGGCTGGTTGGCACTCGGCGACGTCGCCCGCTTCGAGGACGGGCTCCTCTACATCAACGCGCGAGCCCGCGACCTCATCCTGGTAAGCGCGGAGAACGTCTCGCCGACGGAGGTCGAGTACGTTCTCGAGGCATCCGACCAGGTCGACGAGGCGGCCGTGCTCGCGGTCGACGACGAGGTGACCGGCGACGCGGTGTGCGCCGTCGTCGTTCCCCGGCCGGGCGCTTCACCGACCCCCGAGCGGCTGGCCGAATGGTGCCGCGCGCGGCTCGCCCACTACAAGGTGCCCACCCGCTGGTACGTGATCGATGGCCCCTTGCTGCGCACCCCTACGGGAAAACTCGTCAAGCGTGACCTGCGCGCGTGGATCGACGCCGGCGCGGACACGGCCGGACCGCCGCCGGCCGGCGCCTGAGCCCGGCACGCTCGCGACCGACAACCACCGACAACCACCGGCAACCGCCGACGACCACTGACAACGCTGACGGCGCGATCGCCGCCCACCGGCCCGGGCTCGCGCCGGTGCGCCCCCGCGCGACCCGTTCCCGCCAGCGGCAAGGGAGCCTCGAATGACCAGCTTGGATGCCCAGATCGGCCAGCCGCAGGTGCTGGCCGGCCTCGGCGCGCGGTTCGACCACGTCGCGCACGCCGTCCCGTCGATCAGAGCCGCGCTGCCCCTCTACCGCGACCTGCTCGGCGGCCGTCCCTACGCGGGCGGAATCAACCCCTGGGGTGGCCACCTCGGCCTGCTGCTGATGTACCCGGGCGAAAAGAAGCTCGAGCTGCTCGAACCGGTCCGGCCGGACTCGCCGGCGGTGAGCCGGTTCCTGGCGGAACATCCACGCGGAGGACTCCACCACATCACGTTCCGGGTCCCCGACCTCGCGGCCGCCGTCGACGTGCTGAGCGGTTCGGGATACAAGCCGTTCGGCACCCGGCTGGAAGATCCCGCGTGGCGCGAGACCTACCTGCACCCCAGGGAGACCGGGGGAGTCCTCATCCAGCTGGTGGAGGCGGCGGAGAACGTTCCCGGCCCCCTCGATGTCCCGGTCGACGAGCTCCTCGCGCGAGCGGAGGCGCTGCGGCTGGCGAGTCACGCCCACCACGCCCCGTCGAACGGCGCATAGGATCACCGCGGGACGGCGTGCGGGCGTCGCCAGAAAGTCGTCGGCGCGACCGTATGTCCAACGAGTTTCTCTGGCCCAGTCGTCAGGACGGGGGCTCACTGCCGCTCGCCGTTGCCCGATCGACCATCTTCTCCCGCGGATCCACGGCCGCCCCGCGAGCAGCGCGCCCGCGGGAGCCATAGCATTTTCCACCCCGCGCGGCCAGCCGCTGACACGCGCCGTGCACTGCGCGCCGCGTCGCCTGGTTCGATCGAGGACTACGGTTTGCCGTGCTCGAAGCGAAAGTGCAGCAGTTCGGCCATTCTGGCATTTATCTGGTATGCCTCACCCATCGGCATGTTGTGAAAGATGCTGCGGGTGAGGAGGTTGACGAGAACCGCCCAGACAATTACAGAATATTCTGCGGCGCCGTCCGGGTCCAGTTTCGCGAGGTCGGCCTCGACGAGATCATCGACCGAATCCCGGAACTGCGCCAGATGAGCTACCGCGTTGGGGTCGGTCGAACTCTGCAGCAGTATGAGCGCCCGGAAGAAGTGCGGGCGCCGCTCGAAGGCGGCGAGCACGCTGCGCATGCGTTGCTCGAGGCGCCGCATGGGGTCGTCCTCGTCCTGGTGCCGGATGCTCGTCCGGTCGAAGTCGGAGCCCCACGTGCGTAGCACCACCGCGTACAGGTGTTCCTTCGAGCTGAAGTACCGGTACACCGTGCCCAGCGCGAACTTGGCCGTGGCCGCGACGTCGCGAATCTGGATCTGCTCGTACTCCTGCTCTTCGAGCAGCGTCCGAGCCGCGTCGATGATCCGCTGTCGGCGTGCGGCCTGATAGGCGGGCAGATCCGCCTCGGCCAGCGAGCTGACAGCTGGACGGTCAGCCTCCACTGGTTCCTCCCGACGCGGACAGACTGCTCGGCAACTGTCAACCAGGATAGCAACTGGACTCTAGTACTGGTTCGTTCATGCGGCGTCCGGACCGTGACGGCCGCTGCGCCTGTCCAGATCTTGGTGGGTTGCCGGTGACCAGGCGGCGGTGGCGGTCTCCTGACGCGCCCCCGAGTTCTCGGCACGCCCCGAACACGGACCCGGCGCGAGCCCCGGAGCGGGCGAAGGGGCGTGGCGAGCAGTGGGTACGTCGGTGCCGCGCGAGGCCGGTGTACCGCTGAGCGGACCAGACCCAAACCTCGACGGCTCGGCGGGATCGCGGCGCCCGGTTGGCGCGGGAAGCCCAGGACGAGGGCCTGCCCAAAGATCTGACAAATCTGGACGATGTTCGTCCGAAACTCTTGACCTGGCCTGGTAGTCCGTTCTAGCGTCCCCGCCAAGCCCGCCGCGGCGCACCACCACACATGGTCGCCATGTCTTGCCTGTTGGTTTCCGCGACGCGTGGTGGTAACCGGCACTCGCTTTTCCGGCAACCTGCGGCGGCGCCTTACCAAAGGCTCGGACTTGCCCTTGGATGCCCAGCGGTCAAGGCCCTGAACCCGCCTTACGAAGTTGCTGTGGAGACCTGGATGCGACGACCCGGACCGGGGGTCTGGCTCCCGTGCCGCGCCGAGGGGTCGCTCTCCACTGGGATGACAACGTGAATTTGATCGCGGGCTGAAGGAGCACCCGTCCGGGGAGATGGCATGGGTGGGTGCCACCTCTTTGACTGGTATCGAATGATTCACTCGGACGACCTGTGAAGGCTTGCTCATGGACCACGATTTAGGTAGTTCTCCAAATACTTTACGTGATCTGCCGGAGCGGCGGGCCGCGACCGCGGCACGCGGTCTGCCTCGGCGCGCCCAACGCGCGACGGCTGTCGCTTTGGTGGCCGCCTGTGTGGCGGTAGGCTGCGGAACCGATGGGGGTTCTGGCCAGTCTTCCGCGTGTGGCTCGCCCGGCGTGTCGGCCGACGAGGTGCGGCTGGGGCTGGTGTATCCGGACTCAGGTTTCCTCGGCGAGACCCTGAGGGCGATTCGTAGTGGTGTGGATGCGCGGCTTGGGGTGGTGAACGCCGAGGGTGGCGTGCATGGCCGACGCATCAGCTACGAATGGCGGGATGACCAGGGAGCGCCTGATGTAAACGGCGTGGCCACGCGGGAGTTGGTCGAGGATCTAGGTGTCTTCGGCATTCTTGACCTGACGACCGCTGCCTCGGGCGGCGCGGACTTCCTGCGCTCGCTCGGAGTTCCTACCGTCGGCCTGCCAGCCGAGAAGATCTGGGAGGACCCCGCCTACCGGAACATGTTCACCTTTCCTTCCGGATTCGTGTCCGAGGCCATCGGGCAATACGTGCGTGCCCAGGGCGGTAGCCGGGCAGTCATCGTCGGCAGAGAGGTCGAAACGACCTCGAAGAGCCATAGCGTGATGATCGAGCGCGCTCTGGGATCCGCCGGAGTCTCGTCACGGACGATCAATTTTGGCTCCGCGCTGGCGAGCCCCGACCGCGTCGCTGAGGAGATCGAGGAGACCGCCTCGGACGCCGACGTCCTTGTCGTCACGCTCTCCGGGGACGAGGCGGCCTCCGTGGCCGCGGCGACACGGGCCAGCGGCGCTGCCTTCAAGGTCATCCTCGCGGTGAACGGTTACGGGCCTGAGACGGTGCAACGTTTCGGCCGGTCGGTCGCCGGGTTTACCGTGTTCCGCGGCCTCATGCCCTTCGAAGCGAACCTCCCGGCCCAGCAGAAGTACCTGAGTGCCTTGACCGACTACGCGCCAGAAGTCGGCGTTGCCGACCAGGAAATTGCGTACTCGAGCTACATCGTCACCGATCTGCTTCTGCGCGGGCTCACGGCCGCCGGACCCTGCCCGACTCGGGAGGGTTTTGTCGAGGGCCTGCGCAAGGTGACCGACTACAATGCCGATGGGATGCTTGCCGGAAGTGTCAACTTCAGCAAAGGGCTGAGCGAGTCACCTTCCTGCGTCTCCTTCGCGCGCGTCGTCGCGGACGGCAGCGGTTTCGAGGTGGTCAGGAACACCACGCCAGGCGCTCACGATCCGCTCGTGTGGTGCGGGCGTCCGCTTGCTGGTTGACCGCCGGCCTCGACCGGACCTGCCCACCGCCTGGGCGGAGCACTGGTGGGGGACGTTCCGCTTTGGTGCACCACCAAACCGCCCTGATGCGCGCATTTCGCGGTGTACATCGCGATATCGGCGTCTCGGAGGAGACTGTCCGCGGTGACAGGCTGCGGAGTGGGCGGGTCGGCGGGATCGGCCAGTACCAGGCCGAGGCTGGCGCCGACCTGGTAGGTGCGGCCCGCGAGGATGCATGGCGCGCGGACGGCGGCGGCGAGCCGGCGGGCGACCGCCTCGGGGCCGTCGCCGCTGCCGTCGAGGACGACGGCGAACTCGTCGCCGCCCATGCGGGCGACGGTGTCAGTACCTCGGGTGCCATGCTGGAGCCGGCTGGCGACGATCTCCAGCAACTGGTCGCCGACCGCGTGCCCGAGACTGTCGTTGACCTGCTTGAACTCGTCGAGATCGCAGAACAGCACCGCCACCGGCCGGTGGTGATGGTCATAGTCGCTGACGGCACGCTCCAGTCGCTGGGTGAACAGCGCCCGGTTGGCCAGTCCGGTCAGTGGGTCATGGAACGCCTGGTGGCGTAGGTCGCGTCGGCTGGCCTCCACCAGCGCCAGCAGTCGGGAGTTATCGCCCAGTGTGGCCAACTGCCGTGCCACGAGCAGCAGCAGGAGGCCGATCAAGCCGTACAACTCGAGATCGTCAATAGGAGCTCCGGTCGCGAGCCGAAGCAGGGTCAGCGCGCCAGCCGCGGCTACCGCCAGATAGGGCAGCGCGGCGCGCATCCCCAGCGCCCTCGCCGTGCGCATTGCCGCCGGCTGAATCTCGGACGATCCGGCCGAATCTCGTGGCATCGGCACGAGCGCGGCGAGCAGCAGTAGCTGCCAGGCAACGAGGAAACCCAGGTACGCCGCGACGGGAGCGTGATGTCCAGTTGACGCGACGTAAGACAGGATCATCGCCAATGTCAGAGTCATCGTGGCCAGCCCACTGGTGAGGAGCGCGAACGCCGGCCCAGACCTTGGCTGTCGGGTGGTAGTCAGCAGGATGGCCGTGGCCACGAGGATAAAACCAATGGCGCCCGATCCGAGTGTGATCAACAGGGCGGTTCGGTTGAGGTTCGTCCACTGCGACAGCGGGAGTAGCAGCGTTGACCAGACCACGAGTGTGACCGATCCGGCGATCAGAGCACTGTCCAGAGCGGTGATGGCATACCAGTGGTGCCCATCGTGCTTGGGAAGGTCGTGGTGGTCATGCCGGCCTGGTCGTGGATCAGAGGGGAAGAGCAACAGTCCGACCAGGGCCGGCAGGTACGCGAGGAACAAAATGGCGTGTTTGGCTTGAATGCTAGGTTGAACATCGGTGTTGTGCGCAAAACCGTACCATGTGCCCATTAAGGCCACGAAAAAGGCTGCGGAAGCGGTAGCGCCGACCAGCACCCGCCACGGCCGATCGGCTCCGCGGGAGCGGTACCCACTACCTAGGAAAACGAATGCAACGGCCAGAATCGTGACAGTGTAGGCGATCTGGATCGTATGCAGATTCTGGGGTGCCGGAAGCGCCGTGACGCAGAACAGGGCAATTAGGGTGTAAGTCCCGCAGAAAGCGATGGCTATACGCCACCGATCGCGCCGAGTGTCGGTGATGTCCATCGGCTGGTTTCGCACCCCCGGCGACGACCCACCGGGCGGGGCAAATTGCTCCGACGCCACATCGCTGGGCCGCCTGAACCTCCCATTGTAGCGTCAGTCGGGCGTTGGGCCGCCGAAGCTAGCCAGCTGACTGGAGGTCGAGCCGCCGCGGCACGACATGGTGCCTGGCCGGCCTGCCGATCAGGCACGCCGACCAGGCTTCGGTTCCGGGCTAGCCGATTTCGATGATCATGGCGGCGCCCATGCCGCCGCCGGCGCACATGGAGACGCAGCCGAGGGTGGCGCCGCGGCGGCGGAG
>NZ_JADWYU010000396.1 GCF_016786325.1 Frankia nepalensis
GTCCCGGCCCACCCACCCCCACCGGCCGACGTCCGGCCAGCCGTCAGAGGAGGTCGGCCAGCGCGCGCAGGTGGGCGGGGTCGCGGACGCCGCCGACGAGCAGCGTGGTCACCGGGGAGTCGCGCCACAGCGCCAGCCGCTCGCGGACGCGGGCGAGCGGGCCGACCAGCGAGATCCCGTCGGCGAGGTCGTCGGGGACGGCGGCCGCCGCCGCGGCCCGGTCGCCCGCGAGGAAGAGCCGCTGCACCTCGGCCGCGTCGTCGGCGTAGCCGAGCCGGCCCATCAGGTTCAGGTGGAAGTTCACCGACTTCGCGCCCATCCCGCCGATGTAGAACGCGAGCGTCCACTTGACGACCTGCAGGCCAGCCGCCACGTCGTCGGTGATGTTCACGGTCACCGGGCAGGCGATCTCGAAGCCGGGCGGGGCGGCGGCGAGCGCGTCGGCGTAGGCCTTGGGGCCGCGCTCGGCGTGGTAGAAGATCGGCACCCAGCCGTCGGCGATCTCGGCGGCGAGCGCGACGTTGCGCGGCCCCTCGGCGCCCAGGTAGATCGGGATCCGGTCGCGCAGCGGATGCACGATCAGCTTGAGCGGCTTTCCGAGGCCGGTGCCGCCCGGGTAGGGCAGCGGGTAGTGCGGCCCGTCGTTCGTGACCGGCCGTTGCCGGGCCAGCGCCATTCGGATGATCTCGACGTACTCGCGGGTGCGGGCGAGCGGCTGGGGAAACGGCTGGCCGTACCAGCCCTCGACGACCTGCGGACCGGAGACGCCGAGGCCGAGGACGACCCGCCCGCCGGAGAGGTGGTCCAGCGTCGCGGCCGTCATCGCCACGCACGCCGGGGTGCGGGCGGAGAGCTGGATCAGGCCGGTGGCGAGCCGCAGGCGCCGGGTGTGCGCGCCGTACCAGGCGAGCGGACTCACCGCGTCGGAGCCCCAGGCCTCCGCGGTCCACAGCGAGTCGTAGCCGCAGTCGTCGGCGGTCGTCACCAGTTCCAGCTGGCCAGGCGGGGGGCTCGCCGGCCAGTAGCCGAGGTTCAGGCCCAGCTTCAGGTCCGCCGTCATCGCGTCTCCTTGGTCGTCCGCGCCCGCCGGTCGGCGGCCGCACCCGGCAGCGTTGCGGATTTCTAGAACTCGTACTAGTTTTTCGGCATCTGCTCCAGTGAGGCAGGTCACTCTCACGGCCACGTCACCACCGCGGCCTCGCGCGGCGGGTGGCTCGCGCCCGGACGACCTCACCCTCCGACGACCTTGCCCTCGGGCGACACCAACCCAGAGCGACGACTCGCAGAGCACAGCCGGGTCGACCGGCGGACGGAGGCGACGATGCAGGTCCACGACCGGCTGTTCATCGGCGGCACCTGGGCGGCGCCCGCCGGGTCGGGAACCATCGACGTGATCTCCCCGCACTCCGAGGAGGTGGTCGGCCGGGTGCCCGAGGGCACCACCGCCGACCTGGACGCCGCGGTCGCCGCCGCCCGGGAGGCGTTCGACCACGGCCCCTGGCCGCGGCTGTCCCCGGCGGAACGCGCGGACGCGATCGGGCGGGTCGCCGCGGTGCTCAACCGGCGCGCGGAGGAGGTCGCGAACACGGTCAGCACCGAGATGGGCTGCCCCGTCTCCTGGGCGCTGTTCGGGCAGGTGTACGCGGCGACGTTCGCGCTGGACTACTTCGCGAGCCTGGCCCGCGCGTACACGTTCAGCGAGGTGCGCGCCGGCATGATGGGCCCGGCGCTGGTCCGCCGGCTGCCGGTCGGCGTCGTCGGGGCGATCGTGCCGTGGAACGTGCCGCTCTACGTGACCGCCCTCAAGCTCGGCCCGGCGCTGGCGTCCGGCTCCACCATCGTGATCAAGCCGGCGCCGGAGACGCCGCTGTCGGCCTGGCTGCTCGCCGAGGCGGTCGAGGAGGCGGGACTGCCGCCGGGCGTGGTCAGCATCGTGCCGGCGCACCGCGAGGTCGCCGAGCACCTGGTCCGCCACCCGGGCGTCGACAAGATCAGCTTTACCGGCAGCACGGCCGCCGGCCGCCGGATCGCCTCGCTGTGCGGCGAGCGGCTGGCGCGCTGCACGCTGGAGCTCGGCGGCAAGTCGGCCGCGCTGCTGCTGCCCGACGTCGACATCGAGGCGGCGCTGCCCGCGCTGCTGCCCGCGTCGCTGATGAACAACGGGCAGGCCTGCGTCGCGCAGACCCGGTGGCTCGCGCCCCGCGAGCGCTACGACGAGATCGTCGAGGCGCTGGTCGCGAAGGTCGCGGCGATGAAGGTCGGCGACCCGCTGGACCCCGCCACCGAGGTCGGCCCGCTGGTCGCCGCCCGCCAGCGCGACCGGGTCGAGGGCTACATCGCCGCCGGCCGGGAGGCCGGGGCGAAGGTGGCGCTCGGCGGCGGCCGGCCAGCCGAGCTCGAGCGGGGCTTCTACGTCGAGCCGACGGTGTTCACCGAGGTCGACAACGCGATGCGGATCGCCCAGGAGGAGATCTTCGGGCCGGTGCTGTCGGTCATCCCCTACTCGGGCGTCGAGGAGGCGGTGGCGATCGCGAACGACTCCCGCTACGGCCTGTCCGGCTCGGTGTGGACCGCGGACCTGGACGCGGGCCTGGACATCTCCGCCAGGATCCGCACCGGGACGTTCAACGTGAACACGTTCATGCTCGAGAACTCGGCGCCGTTCGGCGGCTTCAAGGAGTCCGGCCTCGGCCGCGAGCTCGGCCCCGAGGGTCTGTCGGCCTACCTGGAGTACCAGACGGTGAACCTGCCGGCCGGCTGGACGCCGCCGGCCGCCGGGGGTGCCGAGGCCCAGGAGGCGGGGCAGGGTGCCGAGGCCCAGGAGGCGGGGCAGTGAGCGGGGGCGCGGCGCCATCGGATGCCTCCGCCGGCGGTGACCCGGCCTTAGCGGGGGCTGACGGGCCGCCGGCCGGGGAGATCCTGCTGTTCCTGTTCACCCGCAAGGCCGGGCTGTCCGAGGACCAGTTCCGCGACCACTACCTCAACGTGCACGCGCCCATGGCCCTGGCACATTCGACGGCGAAGCGGCGCTACATCGTCCGGCTCGTCGAGGGCGGCCACGAGCCGCTGCCGCTGGCGGTGGACGCGCTCACCGAGATCTGGACCGAGTCGTGGGACGCCTTCGTCGACCCGGCCAAAGGCTGGGACTCGGTGGAGAACTGGAAGCTCGTGATCGACGACGCGGCGAACTTCCTCGACGGTTTCCACATGTACAAGGTCAGCCGCGAGACGCTCGTCCCCGCCGGGGCGGACCCGGCCGGCCAGCCCCCGCCGGCCGCGAGGAGGGGTGCCGGCGAGCGCTCGGCCGGCGTCGTGCTCGCCCGGCTCTTCCTGACCGGCGAGGAGGCGGAGGAGGCGGCCGACGAGGCCGGCGGGCCGGACGCGATCGGCGGCACGGTCCGCTACCGGGTGCTCGAGACGCTGAGCCCCGGCGCGCCGCCGCTGCATGCCGTCGACCTGGTCTGGCTGCCCGACGCGACCGCCGCGCGTTACCGGCCACGCACGTACGTGCTCGGTGAGTACGTCCAGAAATGGCTGTAGGAGACGCGAAAATGATCTTCCTTCCCGTCTCCGGAAGCCACCTGTCGAACAGGGAGGCCTGACCGGATGCGTACCAAGGCGGCCGTGATGTGGGGGCGCGACGAGCCCTGGACGGTCGAGGAGATCGAGCTGGACCCGCCGAAGGCGGGCGAGGTGCTGATCCGCTGGCACTACGCGGGCATGTGCCACTCCGACGACCACCTGCGCACCGGCGACATGGGCTCCGGTCACCCGATCGTCGGCGGTCACGAGGGCGCCGGCGTCGTCGAGACCGTCGGGCCGGAGGTCCAGAGCGTGGCCCCCGGCGACCACGTGATCTGCACGTTCATGCCGAACTGCGGGCAGTGCCGCTGGTGCGCGAGCGGCCGGTCGAACCTGTGCGACCTGGGCGCGAACCTGATGATGGGGTATGGCGTGGACGGCACCGCCCGTTTCCACGCCCGTGATCAGGACTGCGCGGCGATCTGCTTCCTCGGCACGTTCAGCCAGTACGCGGTGCTGCACGAGCGCAGCGTCGTAAAGATCGCCGACGACATCCCGATGGACGTCGCCGCGCTCGTCTCCTGCGGGGTGCCGACCGGCTACGGCTCCGCGGTGCACACCGCGAGGGTCGTCCCCGGCGAGACGGTGGTCGTGGTCGGCGCCGGCGGAGTGGGGATGAACGCGGTCCAGGGCGCCCGGATCGCCGGCGCCGAGCGGATCGTCGTCGTCGACCCGGCCGCGGCCAAGCGGGACGCCGCGAAGCTGTTCGGCGCGACCCACACGGCGGCGAGCCTGGACGAGGCGACCGCGCTCGTCCGGGACCTGACCTGGGGCGTGATGGCCGACGCCGCGATCATCTCCGTCGGCGTGGTCAAGGGCGACGAGCACATCGCGCCGACGATGGCGCTGGTCTCCAAGGGCGGGCGGGTCGTCGTCACCGGGGTCTCCCCCGCCCAGGACAGCGACGTGAAGCTGTCGCTGTCCGACCTGACGATCTTTCAGAAAGAGCTGCGCGGCACCCTGTTCGGCGCGTGCAACGCCCGGGCGGACCTGCCGACGCTGTTTCGGCTCTACCGGTCCGGCCAGCTCAAGCTGGACGAGCTGATCACGAACCGCTACCCGCTCGACGAGATCAACACCGGGTACGCCGACATGCTGTCCGGCCGCAACATCCGCGGCGTCATCGTGCACGACGTGAGCTGACGGAGGCACCCGATGGCGGACACCGCGGCGGATGGCACGAGCTACGACCAGCTCGCCGCGCCCGGCGGCGCCGGCGCGGACCGGTACGCCGCGCGGGCGGTGACGGGCTCAGGGCCGGTCGGGCCCGTCGACCTGGTCGACCGGACCATCCTCGTCACCGGCGTGACCGGGCAGGTGGCGCGGCCGCTGGCCACCGCGCTCGCGCGGACCAACACGGTGTACGGCGCGGCCCGGTTCACCGACGCGGCGCTGCGCGACGGCCTGGAGGCCGCCGGGGTGCGCTGCGCCCCGGCGGACCTGGTCACCGGCGACCTCGCGGCGCTGCCGGAGCGGGTCGAGTTCGTGCTGCACTTCGGCGTGGTCAAGTCCAACCGCTGGGACGTGGACCTGGACGGCAACGTCGGCGGGACGCTGGCGCTGGCCGAGCGCTACGCCGGGGTCGCGCGGGCGTTCCTGCACTGCAGCTCGGGGGCCGTGTACGCGCCGGACCACGACGGGGTACTGGCCGAGGACCACGAGCTCGGCGACAGCCACGCCGTCTGGCCGTTCCTGCGGACCTACAGCGTGTGCAAGATCGCCGCCGAGGCCGCGGCCCGGTACGCGGCCCGCCGGTACCGCCTGCCGACGACGATCGCGCGTCTGGGCGTCCCCTACGGCCCGTCCGCCGGCGGGCTGCCCGACTACCACCTGCAGATGATGGCCGCCGGAATGGCCGTGCCGGTCTACGGCGCGAGCGAGGGAGCGGCGACCCCGACCCGCTACCAGCTGCTGCACGACGACGACACGGCCGCCATGATCCCGGGGCTGCTCTCGGTCGCGGACGTGCCCGCGACGGTGCTCAACTGGGCGGGACCGGAGACGGCGTCCGTCCAGGAGTGGTGCGCCGAGCTCTCGGCGCTGACCGGCCTGCCGGCGGTGCTGGAGTACACGACGGCGACGCTCGGCAGCGTGGTCATGGACCTGACGGTGCTGCGCGAGCGGGTCGGGGTGGCGCGGGTGCCGTGGCGCGACGGCCTGCGGGCGATGGTCGCGGCCCGTCACCCGAGCCTCCTGCGCGCCGGCGCCGGAGCCGAGGCCAGCGCTGGGACGTAGCCGCCCGGGCACCGCCCTCGCCGGGACGGCCAGCTGACCCCGCGTCAGCACTCGGTGAACAGGGTCACACGGCCAGATTCTGACGACCCGTCGGGTGTCGCCTTACGCTTACCGCGTGTCTCCCGCCGACGCCCCTGCCCTGGACAAGCCCGCCGCCAAGCAGGCGGCCACCCGCGCGGGCGGCCGCGCGCGCTCGCGGACAGGCGCGAAGGCCGCCGCCACGCGGCTCGCGGTCGGCGCGGAGACGGCGCCGGGGACCGATCTGCCGGGGACGGATGCGGCGGGGACGGAGCCCGTGGACGCCCGCGCCGAGCTGACGCCGCCGCGGGCGGCGGACGGCCGGGTGCCCGGCCGGCGAGGGCTCGCGACCCGGGCCCGGCTGCTGGAGTGCGCGGCGGCGATGCTGCAGACCACCCCGTACCGGGAGCTGACGGTCACCGACATCAGCCGCGAGGCGGGCACGTCGCCGGCGACGTTCTACCAGTACTTCGTCGACATGGAGACGGCGATGCTCGCGCTCGCCGAACAGGTCGCCGACCAGGGCGCCGAGCTGTCCGGCCTGGTGGGGACCAAGCCGTGGCGCGGCGCGGCCGGCTGGCACAGCGCCCAGGCGCTCGTCGACGGGTTCCTGACGTTCTGGCTGGCCCACCAGCCGGTGCTGCGCGTCGTCGACCTGCTCACCGAGGAGGGCGACGTGCGGTTCCGCGGCGCCCGGGTGCGGATGCTCAACGCGATCACCCGCGCGCTCGCCGGGGTGATCGAGGAGGCGCAGACCCGCGCCGGCCGGCGCGCCGAGCTGGAGCCGATGGCGATGGCCAGCGCGCTCGTCTCGATGCTCGCGCACGTCGCCGCCCACCAGCCCGGGTTCGAGGCCTGGGACATCCACGTCGCGGACGTGCGCGAAGCCATGGTCCGCCTCGTCTTCTGGGGCGTCACCGGCCCGAAGGTCCCGCGCGTCCTGTAACGGCCGGTCGACCAGCCGTGTGCTGGTCGTCAAGGTGACAGATCCGCGTTCCCCTACCCGTTCCGCCCGGGTACCGCACCGCACTAGCCTGCGTGGCGGACATTGGGTCAACATGTGCGCGATCATTGTTGTGCGTCCGGAAGCTCACGGATGTTCGGACGGCCGCGGATACGCGATCCTGATCCTCGCCGGCGGGACCGGCGATCCTGGCAGTGACGGATCGTGGCAGTGACAGATCGCGGCAGGACGGCTCGCGGCAGTGACAGCAGGGGCAGGGCGGAGGGGGACGGGTGGCTAGCACCACGCTTCGGGTGACGACGTCGACGGGCGAGGTGGTTCTCGCCGGGGTCGACTCCGCGGTGATCGGCCGCGCCCGCGCCTCCAACGTTGTGATCAACGACAGTCAGGTCTCGCGGCAGCACGTCCTGCTCGCGCCGTCGGCCGGCGGCTGGCGGGTGGTCGACAACAGCGCCAACGGGATGTTCCAGGACGGCCGCCGCGTCTCCGAGCTGGAGGTGCGCCCCGGGGAGCAGGCCAGGCTGCGCCTCGGCGGCGTCGACGGGCCCGAGGTGGTGCTCGCCGCCGTGGCCGGTGCCCCCGGGTCGGCCCCGGCGGGGCCGCCGGCCGCCCCGCCGCAGTGGTCACCTCCCCCGCCCGTGCCCGCGCCGCCCGCCCCGGCGCCGTACCCCCCGGCACCGCACACCCCGGCACCGCCCTACCAGGCCGCGGGCTCAGTGGCCGCGGCGAACGCGTCGTTGCTGCCGACGGCGCGCGCCGGCCAGGCCGGCATCCCGCGGGTCGCCGGGCCGGTCGACCCGACGACCGGCTCGAGCCCGTCCGTGCCGGCGGCCCGCAAGACCCACCCGATCAGGCCAGGCGGCAAGATCCGGCTTGGCCGGTCCCGGGACAACGACGTCGCCGTCCCCGACCTGCTCGCTTCCCGGCACCACGCCGAGCTGTACCTGCACCCCGGTGGCGGCGCCGAGGTCGTCGACCTGGACACCGCGAACGGCACGTTCGTCAACGGCCAGCGCGTGGCGCGCGCCCCCGTCGGGCAGCGGGACGTGATCGCGATCGGCCACCACCTGTTCCAGCTCGACGGCACGAACCTCGTCGAGTACCACGACTCCGGCGACGTCGCGTTCGAGGCCGCGAACCTCAACGTCTGGGCCGGCACCAAGCAGCTCATGCACGACATGACGTTCCGGCTGCCGGCGCGTTCGCTGCTCGGCGTCGTCGGTCCCTCCGGCGCGGGCAAGTCGACGCTGCTCAACGCGCTCACCGGCTTCCGCCCGGCGGACGCCGGCACCGTGCGCTATGCCGGCCGCGACCTGTACGACGAGTACGACGAGCTGCGCCGCCGGATCGGCTATGTGCCGCAGGCGGACCCGCTGCACGCCCAGCTGACCGTCCGTCAGGCGCTCGAGTACGGCGCCGAGCTGCGCTTCCCCGCCGACACCACCGCCGAGGAGCGTCGCGTCCGCGTCGAGGAGGTGATCGGCGAGCTGGGCCTCACCCAGCACGCCGACAAGCCGGTCTCGGCGCTGTCCGGCGGCCAGAAGAAGCGAACCAGCGTCGCGCTGGAGCTGCTGACCCGCCCGTCGCTGCTGTTCCTCGACGAGCCGACCTCCGGCCTCGACCCGGCCAACGACCAGGCCGTGATGGACACGCTGCGGGCGCTGGCGAAGGGCGGCGGCGCCGGCTCGGCGGACGAGCAGGGCCGCACGGTCATCGTCGTCACCCACAGCGTGCTGTTCCTCGACCGCTGCGACTACGTGCTGGTGCTCTCCCCCGGCGGCTACGTCGCCTACTTCGGGCCGCCGGACGGCGCGCTCACCTACTTCGGCAAGCGGGACTTCAAGGACTTCGTCGACACCTTCCGGGACCTGGAGAACACCCCGGGCGAGCAGATGGCGGCCCGGTTCCGCGCGTCGGGCGACTTCGTGCCGTCCGCGATGGTCGCGCCGTCGGTGCGCGCCGCCCCGCCGCCGCTGCCGAGCCTGCGTCAGCAGCCCGTCTCGGCCCAGCTGTCGACGCTGACCCGCCGTTACCTGAAGGTCATCCTCGCGGACAAGTCGTACCTGCGGCTGATCGCGCTGTTCCCGGTCCTGCTCGGGATCGTCCCCCGGGTGATCCCCGCGCCCGACGGGCTCGGCTTCGTGTTCACGGACGACGGGCAGCCCACGATCAACACCGACGCGACGACGGTGCTGGTCGTGCTCGTGCTGTGCGCCTGTTTCATGGGCATGGCGAACTCCGTCCGCGAGATCGTCAAGGAACGAGATATCTACCGCCGGGAACGCACCATCGGCCTGTCCAGAACCGCCTATCTTGGCTCGAAGATCATCGTTCTGACCGGCATCACGACGCTGCAGTGCATCGTCTTCACGCTGATCGGCCTGCTCGGGCGCACCCCGGAGGAGGCGGTGCTGCTGGGCTCACCGCTGATCGAATGCCTGGTCGCGATCATCGTCGCGGCGATCGCCTCGATGATGATCGGCCTGCTGGTCTCGACGCTGGTCGACAACGCCGACAAGACGATGCCGTTCCTCGTGCTCATCACGATGGGCCAGCTCGTGCTTGCCAGCGGCATGTTCCCGGTGAACAACCAGCCGGGCCTCGGGCAGCTGAGCTGGCTCGCCCCGGCCCGCTGGGGCTTCGCCGCGCTGGCCTCGACCGACGACCTCAACAACGTGGTGGGGCGCGGCCGCCCCGGTGGCGACCCGATCGACAGCCTGTGGAAGCACAACGCCGGGATCTGGTTCCTCGACATCTTCATGTGCCTGCTGCTCGCCGTCGCCATGCTCTACCTGACGACGATCATGCTGCGCCGCATGGAGCCGAAGGTCGGCCGCCCGGCCGCCGCCGGCGTCGCCGCGAGCGCCGTCGCCGCCTACGGTGCCCAGGGCGCCCCCGGCGCGCCGGGCATGCCCGCTCCTGGGATGCCTGGTCCTGGGATGCCTGGTCCTGGCGGCTACGGTCCGCCCACCGGCGCCCCCGGTTACCCGCCGCCCGCTCCGACGCCCTGGCCGCCGCACCCCGGCGCCGGGCAGCCGCCCGCGCCCGGGCAGTGGGGACCGCCTGGCCGTTAGCCGCCGCCTCGCTCGGTAGGCGAGCCGGCCAGTGGGTAGGGCCAGACATGACGGTGAACCGACCCGTTTCGACCCGAGGCCCCGGCCGACGGCACGATCCGAGGAGGAACCGATGGCACTTCCCACACGCGGCGACCGTCCGATGCTGGCCCGCTGGGACCCGTTCCGGGAGATCGAGGACGCCTGGTCGAAGATGGGCAGCCTGCTCGGCGACGTGGTCAGCGGCGGGGCGCCGGAGGGCCGTACCTTCGGGACGCTGACCAGCATGGTCACGCCGGTCGACGTCGAGGAGACCGATGACGCGTTCGTCGTGGAGCTCGACCTGCCCGGCGTGGCCCGCGAGGACGTCATGATCGATCTGCGGGACAACGAGCTGGTCGTCAGTGGCGAGATCAGGGAGCGCGAGCGCACCGGCAAGCTGCGCCGCCAGACCCGGCGCGTCGGCCGCTTCGAACACCGCGTCACTCTGCCCGGCGAGGTCGACCCCGACTCCGTCCGTGCCACGCTGCGCGACGGCGTGTTGACCCTGCAGTGCGCCAAGCGGCAGGTGTCCCACCCCAAGCGCATCGAGATCGAGCCCTGACGCCCCGGCGAAAAGTGACTCGCGGGTAGCAAAGTGGTCGTCGGGGGTGTGCCCCGGCGTCGGATTTGGCACGATCGTGGCCTGTCCGAACCACCGTTCTCGGACGCCGGAGGGGGTCGGCGGCCGGGGACGATGGCCGATCGATCCTCCGCCCGTCGTCGCGCAGCCGGTGGGCCGGGAGAGGGGGCCGAGCGTCATGTCCACCTACCCGCGGTACACCGCTCCCGTCGCGCCGGTGACCTGGGACGTGCCGGCCGCCGGGGCGGCCCGCTTCAGCTGGGAGTACGACGAGGGGCGGGAGCGCCTGCTCGCCCTGTACCAGAAGGGCAAGGACAAGCAGTGGGACGCGGGCACCCGGATCGACTGGTCGCTTGACGTCCCCCACGGCCGGCCGCTCGGGCTGCCGGACGAGGCGATCGCGATCTACGGCACCCCGACGTGGGACAAGATGTCCGACGCCAACCGGGACGAGCTGCGCCACCACCTGGCCTCCTGGCAGTTCAGCCAGTTCCTGCACGGCGAGCAGGGGGCGATGATCTGCAGCGCCCGGATCGTCGAGTCGGTCCCGGACCTGGACGCGAAGTTCTACGCGACGACGCAGACCATCGACGAGTCCCGCCACGTCGAGGTCTACGCGCGGTTCGTGCACGAGAAGCTCGACGTCGTCTACCCGATCAACGAACACCTGAAGGTGCTGCTCGACCAGACGCTGTCCGACAGCCGCTGGGACATTCCCTACCTGGGCATGCAGGTGCTCATCGAGGGGCTGGCGCTGGCCGCGTTCGGCCTGCTGCGGGACATGACGACGCTTCCGCTTCCCAAGCAGATCCTCTCCTACGTGATGCAGGACGAGGCCCGCCATGTCGCGTTCGGCCGGCTCGCGCTGCGCGACTACTACCGCGAGCTGACCGACGCGGAGCGCCGGGAGCGGGAGGAGTTCGCCGCCGAGGGCTGCTATCTGATGTACGAGCGGCTCAACGGCGCCGAGGTGTGGAGCAACCTGGGACTCGACCGGCGCGAGAGCACCGAGCTGGTGATGAAGTCGGACTACTTCCGGGCCTTTCAGACACTGTTGTTCAGCCGGATCGTGCCGTGCATGAAGGACATCGGTTTGTGGGGGCCGACGATCCGCTCCGCCTACCAGAAGCTTGGTGTCCTGAACATGGCCGACGTCGACCTGGGCGCCATGATGGCCGCCGACGAGCGCGCCGCCGAGGACCTCGACCGCGCCCGGGCCAGGGACGCGGCCCGCGAGGAAGCGGCGCTCGCCGCCCGGCGCGCCGAGGTCGCCGCCACCATCGCCGCCGGCACGCCCGCCCCCGCCGAGCCGGCCGACGTCGCCGAGGCCCTGCCCGCCATCCCCTGACGCCCCGGCGGGCTGGCACGGGCACACCGACGCGGGC
>NZ_JADWYU010000397.1 GCF_016786325.1 Frankia nepalensis
CACCGCCACCATCCACCTCACCGACCCCACCGGAAAACCCCTCACCACCATCCACACCCTCACCACCCGACCCGCGGGCCCGGGACAGCTCGCCGCCAGCGCGGCGGCCGGTTCGGCCGACTCCCTGTACGCGCTGACCTGGGTGCCCGTCACGGCGACCGGCACGGAGGCGGTACCCGTGTACGCCGACGTCGCGGACGCGCTGGCGGACTCCGCCCGCGGCGCCTCGGTGGCGGTGCGGTTCGCCGCCGCGCCCGGCCTGCCGACGCCGGAGTCGGTGCACGAGCTCACGCACCGGGCCGTCGCCGCCGCCCAGCGGTGGCTGGCTGACGAGGGCGCCGCCGGCACCCGGCTCGTCGCCGTCACCCACGGCGCGGTCGCCGCGGATTCCACGCAGGACGTGCGGGACCTGGCCGGGGCCGCGGTGTGGGGCCTGCTGCGGTCGGCCCAGACCGAGCACCCGGACCGAGTCACCCTGGTGGACCTCGACGAGGCGACCGACGCCGATCCCGAGCGCCGGGCCGCCGCGCTGGCCGCCGCCGTCGCCTCCGGCGAGCCCCAGCTCGCCGTCCGGGACGGCCGGCTGCTGGCGCCCCGGCTGCGCCGCGCGGCGCCGGGCGCGGCGGCGCCCGCCGCCTGGGACCCCGAGGGCACCGTTCTGCTCTCCGGCGCCACCGGCGCCCTGGGTTCCCTCATCGCCCGCCACCTGGTGACCGCGCACGGCGTCCGCCACCTGCTCCTGCTCAGCCGCCGCGGCCCACACGCCCCCGGCACCGCCGAACTCACCGCCGAACTCACCGCCGCCGGCGCCCACGTCGACGTCGCCGCCTGCGACACCGCCGACCGGACGGCCCTGGACGCCGTACTCGCCGCCGTCCCGGCCGCGCACCCCCTGCGGGCCGTCGTGCACGCGGCGGGAGTCCTGGACGACGGGGTCATCGGCATGCTGACGCCGGAGCGGGTGTCCGCGGTGCTGCGGCCCAAGGCCGACGCCGCCTGGCACCTGCACCAGGCCACCGCCCACCTCGACCTCAGGGCCTTCATCCTGTTCTCGTCCATCGCCGGCACCTACGGCACGGCGGGACAGGCGAGTTACGCCGCCGGCAACGCGTTCCTCGACGCCCTCGCCACCCACCGCCACACCCACGGACTACCCGCCACCTCCCTCGCCTGGGGCCCCTGGGCCGACAGCGGCATGGCCGCCCAGCTCACCACCAGCGACCAGGCCCGCATCACCCGTGCCGGCATGACCCCCCTGCCCCCGGACCGCGGCCGCGCCCTCTTCGACGCCGCCCTCACCGTCGACGGCGCGGTGGTCGCGCCGGTGGCGCTCGACACCGCGACGCTGCGCGGGCTCGGAGAGGAGCTTCCCCACCTCATGCGGGCCCTGGTCCGCCCGCCGGCCCGCCGCGCCGCGGCGCCCGACGCCGCCGCCACCCCCCTGGCCGAGAGCCTGGCCGGCCGGTCGGCTGACGAGCGGCGCGCGCTGCTGCTGGACCTCGTCCGGGCGCAGATCGCCGCGGCCCTGAGCTTCGACGGCCCGCAGAGCGTGGACGCGCGCAGCCCTCTGAAGGACCTGGGCATCGACTCGCTGACCGCCGTCGAGCTGCGCAACCGGCTCGGCAAGGCGACCAGCCTGCGGCTGCCCGCGACGCTGGTCTTCGACTACCCGTCGGCCACCGCGCTCGCCGACTACCTCCTGCGGGAACTCGGGGCCGGGCAGCCAGCCGCGCCGGCCGCGGCCCGGCGGCCCGCGGCCGACTCCGCCCGCGGCGCCGACGAACCGATCGCCATCATCGGGATGGCCTGCCGCTATCCGGGCGGGGTGCGCTCGCCGGAGGACCTGTGGCAGCTCGTCATGGCCGGCGGCGACGCGATCACGCCGTTCCCGGCAGACCGAGGCTGGGACCTGGCGAACCTGTACGACCCCGACCCGGACCGGCCCGGCACCTCATACACCCGCGAGGGCGGGTTTCTCCACGACGTGGCCGAGTTCGACGCGGAGTTCTTCGGGATCTCACCACGCGAGGCGCTCGCGATGGACCCGCAGCAGCGGCTGCTGCTGGAGACCTCCTGGGAGGCGCTCGAACGCGCCGGAATCGACCCGACGTCCCTGCGCGGCAGCGACACCGGCGTGTTCACCGGGATCATGTACCACGACTACGTCAGCCGGCTGCCCCAGATGCCCGGCGAGCTGGAGGGGTACCTGGGCACCGGCAACACCGGCAGCGTCGGCTCCGGCCGCATCTCGTACACCTTCGGCTTCGAGGGCCCGGCCGTCTCGGTGGACACCGCCTGCTCCTCCTCGCTGGTGGCGCTGCATCTGGCGATGCGGGCGCTCCGGTCGGGTGAGTGCTCGCTGGCGCTGGCCGGCGGGGTGACCGTGCTGGCCTCGCCGTTCACCTTCGTCGAGTTCAGCCGGCAGCGCGCCCTGTCGCCGACCGGCCGCTCGAGGTCGTTCTCGGCCGAGGCGGACGGCACCGGCTGGGCGGAGGGCGCGGGGATCCTGCTGGTGGAACGGCTGTCCGACGCCCGGCGCAACGGGCACTGGGTGCTCGCCGTGGTCCGCGGCTCGGCGGTCAACCAGGACGGGGCGTCCAACGGGCTGACCGCGCCGAACGGCCCCTCCCAGCAGCGGGTGATCCGGGCCGCGCTGGCCGACGCCCGGCTCACGCCCGTCGACGTCGACGCGGTGGAGGCGCACGGCACCGGCACCCCGCTCGGCGACCCGATCGAGGCACAGGCGCTGCAGGCCACGTACGGCCAGGAGCGAGCGGACGGGAACCCGCTGTGGCTGGGTTCGGTGAAGTCGAACATCGGGCACACGCAGGCCGCCGCCGGCGCCGCGTCGGTGATCAAGATGGTGCAGGCGATGCGGCACGGGGTGCTGCCGCCGACGCTGCACGCGGACAACCCGTCGCCATACGTGGACTGGGCGGCGGGCGCGGTGGAGCTGCTGACCGAGACGCGGCAGTGGCCGCTGACCGGAAGGCCACGCCGGGCGGGCGTCTCCTCGTTCGGGATCAGTGGCACCAACGCGCACGTGGTCCTGGAGCAGTCCCCGGACGAGCCGGACGCCGTCGCCGAAGCCGCTGAGCCCGGGCAGGAGCCGCCCGAGGCGGATCCGGTCGCCGTGCCGCTGCCGCTGTCGGCCGCCGAGCCCGCGGCGCTGCGCGATCAGGCTCGTCGGCTGGCCACGCACCTGTCGCTCAACCCGGGGCCGCGGCGCGCCGATGTGGCGCACGCACTGGCCACGACGCGCGCGGCGCTGCCCCACCGGGCCGTCGTGCTCGGCGAGGGGCTGGACGTGTTGGCGCGGGGTGAGTCGGGGCCGAACGTGGTCACCGGGACCGCGCGGGATCGGGGCAGGACCGTGTTCGTGTTCCCCGGTCAGGGTTCGCAGTGGCCCGGGATGGCGGTGGGACTGCTCGATTCCACGCCGGAGTTCGCCGAGGCGCTGCGCGAGTGCGCGGCCGAGATCGAGCGTCACGTGCCCTGGCGGGTGGAAGACGTGCTGCGCGGCGCACCGGACGCACCGTCATTCGACCGCATCGAGGTCCTGCAACCGGTGCTGTTCGCCGTCAACGTCGCCCTGGCGCGCCTCTGGCAACACCACGGCGTCCACCCCGACGCCGTCATCGGCCACTCCCAGGGCGAGATCGCCGCCGCCCACGTCGCCGGAGCCCTCACCCTGTCCGACGCCGCCCGCGTCGTCGTCATCCGCTCCGGCCTGTTCGCCGAGGAGCTGACCGGCCACGGGGCGGTCGCCTCCGTCCAGCTGCCCGCGGACGACCTCGGTCCCCTGCTGGACGCCTACCGCGGCCGGCTGTGGATCGCCGGCGTCAACTCGCCCACCGCCACGACCGTCGCCGGGGACGAGGACGCCCTGGACGCACTGATCGACACCCTCACCGCCGGAGACGTCCGCGCCCGCGTCATCCCCTCGACCGTCGCCTCCCACAGCCCCAAGGTCGAACCGCTGCGCCAACGCATCCTCGACGCCCTCGACTTCGTCCAGCCCCGGCCCGCGACCATCCCGCACCACTCCACCACCCGCCCCGGCACCCTGCTGGCCGGGCCCGAGCTCACCGCCGACTACTGGTACGACAACTGCCGCAACCCCGTGGCCTTCGCCCCCACGGTCCGCGCCCTGATCGGCCAGGGCCACGACACCTACCTCGAGGCCAGCGCCCACCCCGTCCTCACCGCGGCCATCGAGGAGACCGCCGAGGCCGCCGGCGCCGACGTCCTCGCTCTGGGCACCCTGCGCCGCGGCGACGGCGGCCCCGAGCGCCTCAACACCGCCCTCGCCGAGGCCTGGACCAACGGGCTGCCCGTGCGGTGGCCGACGCTCGCCCGCCCGGGCCGGGTGGATCTGCCCACCTACCCCTTCCAGCGCAAGCGGTACTGGGTCCAGGCGCCCGCCGTGGCGCCGGCGCCGCGGGACGCGGCCGAGTCCGGGTTCTGGGAGGCGGTCGAGAACGACGACCTGACCACCCTGGCGGCCACGCTGGGGCTGGACGACGGCGCCGCGCTGGGCGCGGTGCTGCCCGCGCTGGCCACCTGGCGGCGGGGGAGGGTGGCGCGCTCGGCCGCCGACGCGTGGCGGTATCAGGCCGCCTGGCGGCCGGTGACCGAGCCGGCGTCGGCGCGCCTTTCCGGCACCTGGCTGCTGGTGGCCCCGGAAGGCCACGCGGACGCGGCGGAGCTGGCCGACCGGTCCGCCGACGTGCTGACGCGCCACGGTGCCCAGGTGGCGCGGCTCGACGTCGGGGCCGGTCTCGGCCGGGCCGCGCTCGCCGCGGCGCTGGGTGGATCCGCCGCCGAGGCGCCGGGCGGCGTGCTGTCCCTGCTGGCGTTGGACGAGACGCCGCTGCCGGGCCGGCCGGCCCTCGCGGCGGGCGTCGCGGGCACCCTGCTGCTGATCCAGGCGCTGGTCGACGCCCAGATGTCGGCGCCGCTGTGGGCGGTGACCCGGGGCGCGGTCGCCACCGACGGCGCCGACCGGCCCGCCGCCCCCGTGCAGGCCCAGGTGTGGGCGCTGGGCAGGACCGCGGCGGTGGAGCACCCGGGCCTGTGGGGCGGCTTGGTGGACCTTCCGGCCGTGCCGGACGACCGCGCGCTGGCCCGGCTGGCGGCCGTGCTGACCGGTGTGGCCGACGAGGACCAGCTCGCGGTCCGCGGCACCGGGCTGCTCGCCCGCCGACTCGTGCGGTCACCGCTGGCCACGGTGCCCGTGCGGCGATCCTGGACACCGCACGGCACGGTCCTGGTGACCGGTGGCACCAGCGGCATGGGCGCGCACACGGCGCGGCGGCTCGCCGCCCTGGGCGCCCACCACCTGCTACTGACCGCGGACACGGACCTGGACGCGGCCGAGCGGGTGGCGCTGGAGGCCGAGTTCGCCGCGGCCGGGACCCGGGTGACGGTCGCGGTCTGCGACGTCGCGGACCGCGCGGCGCTCGCCGCGCTGCTCGCCTCGGTGCCCGAGGACGCCCCGCTGACCACCGTCATCCACGCGGCCGGCAGCCTCGACGCCGCCGCGCTGGCCGATCTGGACCCGGCAGGGCTGGAGCATTCGCTGCGCACCAGGGCGCTGGGCGCCGCCTATCTCGACGAGCTGCTGGCCGACACCCCGCTGGAGGGCTTCGTGCTGTTCTCCTCCGTGGCCGGCGTGTGGGGCAGCGCCACCCAGGGCGGGTACGCGGCGGCGAACGCGTACGTGGACGCACTCGCCGAGCACCGGCGGGCCCGTGGCCTGGGGGCTCTCTCCGTCGCCTGGGGGCCGTGGGCCGATCCCGGCACTGGCCTGGAGGACGAGGAGGCCGAAGCGGAGCGCCGCGCGCAGCTGCGCCGCCGGGGCCTGACCCCGCTGCCCTCCGAGGCGGCGGTCACCGCGCTGGTCGACGCGCTGGCCCGGGACGAGACCGCGCTGGTACTCGCCGATGTGGAGTGGGAGCGGTTCGCCCCCGCCTTCACCTCCGTGCGCAGCAGCCCGCTGCTTGGCGAACTGCCGGAGGCGGCGCGGGCGGTGGCCGAGTCCGGGCCGGACGGGTCCGCCGCCGCGTCACGCACCGGGCCGGACCTGGTGCGGACGCTGACCGGCCTGTCGGCGGCCGACCAGGAGCGCATGCTGACCGACCTGGTGCGCGCCGAGACGGCCGTCGTCCTGGGGCACCGCGACGGCGAGGCCGTCGACGCCCATCGGGCACTGCAGGACCTCGGGTTCGACTCGCTGGCCGCCGTCACTCTGCGCAACCGACTCGGCGCGGCGACGGGCCTGAAGCTGCCGACCACTCTCGTGTTCAACCACCCCACGCCGGCCGCCGTCGCGGCCTTCCTGCGCGCCGAACTGCTTCCCCAGCAGCCCGAGATGTCGCTGGACGGTGAGCTCGACCGGTTGCAGGAGGTGCTGGCGGGCAGCGGCCTGGCCGACGACGCGGCGGCGCGCGGCGTGGTCGCGGCCCGGCTGCGGCGGCTGCTGGAGTCGGTGACCGGCGAGCCGACCACCGGCGGGGCCCGCTCCACGGTCGAGGACCGGCTCGAAGCCGCCTCCGACGACGACATCTTCAGCTTCATCGACAACGAACTGGGGCGGTGAGGACCGGATGGCTACTGTGGCGCCGCCGGACGAGGACAAGCTGCGCTCGTATCTCAAGCGCGTCGTGGGCGAGCTCGGTGAGGTCCGGCGCCGTTCGAAGAGCGCCGAGGAACGCGCGAGCGAGCCGGTCGCGATCGTCGCGATGAGCTGCCGGATGCCCGCCGGCGTCCGTTCGCCCGAGGACCTGTGGGAGCTGGTGGCGGCCGGGAAGGACGCGGTCGGCGAGTTCCCCGACGACCGGGGCTGGGACCTGGCGGGCCTCTACGACCCGGACCCCGACCGGCCCGGTACCTCCTACGTCCGCCATGGCGGATTCATCCCGCGCATCGGCGGCTTCGACGCGGCGTTCTTCGGCGTCTCCGACGCGGAGGCGCTGGTCATGGACCCGCAGCAACGGCTGCTGCTGGAGTGCACCTGGGAGGCGCTGGAGCGGGCTGGCGTCGACCCGACGGCGCTGCGCGGCAGCGCGACCGGGGTCTACGCCGGCTGCAGCGTGGACGACTACACGATGCTGCTCGCCGATCCGCCCGAGGACCTGGCGGCGCACCGGCTGACCGGTGGCGGCAACGCGCTCGCCGCCCGGATCTCGGGTGCCTTCGGACTGACCGGTCCGGCCGTCACCGTCGACACGGCCTGCTCCTCCTCGCTGGTCGCGCTGCACCTGGCCGCGGCGGCGCTGCGCCGGGACGAATGCTCGCTGGCGCTCGTCAGCGGCGTGTCGGTGATCTCCACGCCGCAGATCTTCGTGGACTTCAGCCGGCAGCGTGGCCTGGCGCCGGACGGCCGGGTCAAGGCGTTCGCCGAGGCGGCCGACGGGACGGCCTGGTGCGACGCGGTGGGCACGCTGGTGGTCGAGAGGTTGTCGGACGCCCGGCGCCTCGGCCACCGGGTGCTGGCGGTGGTGCGCGGCAGCGCGGTCAACCAGGACGGCGCCTCCAACGGCCTGACCGCCCCGAACGGGCCGTCCCAGCAGCGCGTCATCCGCGCCGCGCTCAACAGTGGCCTGCTCTCGCCCGCCGAGGTGGACGCCGTCGAGGCGCACGGCACCGGCACTCGCCTCGGCGACCCGATCGAGGCGGAGGCCCTGCTGCGGACGTACGGCCAGGGGCGGCCCGCGGACCGGCCGCTGTGGCTGGGCTCGGTGAAGTCCAACTTCGGCCACCCGGGCGCGGCGGCGGGCGTCATCGGCGTCATCAAGATGGTGCTGGCGCTGCGCCATGGCCTGCTCCCGGCCACGTTGAACGTCGACCGCCCGACGCCGATGGTGGACTGGGCCGCGGGCGCGGTGGACCTGCTGAGCGAGGCGCGGCCGTGGCCGGTCACGGGCCGGCCGCGGCGGGCGGGCGTCTCGGCGTTCGGCGTCAGCGGGACGAACGCGCACGTGATCCTCGAGGAGGCGCCGCCCGCGCCGGCGCCCACGGCGGAGCCATCGGGGGCGGACGCGCGGACGGGCGCTGGCGGGCCGCCGGCCCACGGCGGGGCCGCGGCCGCCGCGCCGCTGCTGGTGTCGGCGGCGAGCCCGGAGGCACTGCGCGACCAGGCGCGGGCGCTGTCCGCGCGGCTGGCGCCGGCGTCGGGACTTCGGCGCGCGGACGTCGCGCATGCCCTGGCCACCACCCGCGCCGCGCTGCCCCATCGAGCGGCGGTGCTGGCCGAGGGCTCCGGCGTGGCGGGCCTCGACCTGGTGGCGCGCGGTGAGCCCGCGCCGGGCGTGCTCACCGCGACGGCCCGGGACCACGGCCGGGTCGCGTTCGTCCTGCCCGAGCACGGCGGCGGGCTGCTGGCGGCGGCGCTCGACCTGCTTGACTCCGACGCGGCGTTCGCCGCCCGGCTGGCCGCCTGCGCCGCGGCCGTCGAGCGGCACGTCCCGTGGCGGGTCGAGGCCGTGCTGCGCGGCGAGCCGGGCGCGCCGCCGCTCGCGTCGGCCGAGATCCGGCGACCGGTCCTGTTCGCCGTCGGGACCGCGCTCGCGGGTGTGTGGCAGGACCGCGGCGTCCGGGCCGACGCGGTGGCCGGGCCGTGGGGCGGGATCGTGGGCGATCACCTCGCCGGCGCGCTCGCGCTGGAGGAGGCCGCCCGCCTCGTCGTCGCCGGGGGCCCGGCGCGCGGTGCCGGTCCCACGGTGGGCGCCCTCCTGGCGGACGGCTACCGAGCGTTCGTGGTGATCGGTGCCGACGGGGACGCCGCGGGCCTGGGGGAAGCCGCCCCCCAGGCCGGCCTCTTGGTGCTGGCCGCGCTGCCCGTCGAGCGGGGGCTCGCCGAGGCGTGGGTGAACGGGCTACCGGTGGCGTGGCCGGCACCCGCCGAGCCGCGGCCCGTCGACCTGCCGACGTACCCCTTCCAGCACAAGGACTACTGGGTCCGAGCGCCCGCGGCCGCCGCGGCGGTCCCCGCCGGGGCCGAGACCGGCTTCTGGACGGCCGTCGAGGAGCGGGACGCCACCGCGCTCGCGGGGCTGCTCGGCGCGAGCGGCCACGGCGCGGTCGGGCCCGGCGAGGTCGAGCCGGCGCTGCCCGCGCTGGCGGCGCTGCTCGAGCGGTCGCGGCAGGACGCCGCGGTGGCGCACTGGCGTTACCGGACCGAGTGGCGGGAGGTGCCGCCACCCGCGCTCGGGGAGCTGTCCGGGCACTGGCTCGTGCTGGTCCCGGCGTCCCTGGCGCGGACCGAGCCGTGGAGCGCGGCCCTGGAGCGGCGCGGGGCGACGGTGACGCGCCTCGCCGTGCCGGCGGGCGTCGAGCGGGCGGCGCTCGCCGAGGACCTCGCCATGGCGATGGCCGCCCGTCCGCCGCGGGGTGTGGTGTCCGCGCTGCCGATGGACGACACGCCGCACCCGGGGCATCCCGGGCTCCTCGCCGGCCTGACCGGCACGCTGCGGCTGGTGGGTGCCCTGATCGACCTGGGCGTCGAGGCGCCGGTGTGGTCGCTGACCCGGGGCGCGGTGGCGGCCGTCCCGGGGGACGGGGCCGACCATCCCGCGCAGGCCGGAGTGTGGGGGCTCGGGCTCGCGCTGGCCGAGGAACACCCGCGGCTCTGGGGCGGCACGGTCGACCTGCCCGCGCACGACGCCGGCCTGCCCGCGGACGGCACGGCCGCCGACCTGCTGGCCGCGGTGCTCACGGCTGGCGGCGGCGAGGACCGGATCGCCCTGCGGGGATCCGCCGTGCTGGCCCGCCGCCTGGCCCGGGCGCCGCTCGAGCGCCGGCCGGGCCGCCGGGCGTGGCGCCCAGCGGGAACCGTGCTGGTCACTGACGGCACGCACGGCACCGGACTGGTGGTCGCCCGGTGGCTGGCCAGCGCCGGCGCCCGGCATCTGCTGCTGACCACCGCGCGGGAACCCGATCCGCGGGAGAGCGCCGCGCGCGAGGCCGAGTTCGCGGCGCTGGGCGCGCGGGTGACGATCGCCCGGTGCGCGTTCGCCGACCGCGCCGAGGGCGCCCGGCTGTTGGCCTCGCTCCCGGCGGACGAGCCGCTGACCTCGGTCTTCCACTGCGCCGAGGTCCTCGAGGAGAGCCCGCTGGAGGCCGCCGAGCTGCCCGCCCTGGAGCGCGTCCTGCGGGCCAGGACGGCCGCGGCCGACACCCTGGACGAGTTGACCCGGGGCCTCGGCCTGTCCGCGTTCGTCCTGTTCTCCTCCATCGCCGGGAGCATCGGGGTCGGTGTCGGGCTCGGCGGCTTCGCCGCCGCGAGCGCGCACCTGGACGCGCTCGCCCTGCGGCGGCGGGCCGCGGGGGAGCCGGCCACCGCCGTGGCCTGGGGGGTGTGGGCCGAGGAGTTCGCCGACCCGGCCAGGGCCGCGCTGGAACAGGCCCGGCACGAGCGGCTGCGCCGCCGGGGCATCCCGGCGATCGCGCCGGACCGGGCGCTGACCGTGCTGCGCCAGGCGCTGGACGCCGACGAGACCGCGCTGCTGGCCACCGAGATCGACTGGCCCGACTATCTGCGGGCGACGGCGGCCGGCCGCGGCCCGCTGTTCGCCGAGATCCCGGAGGCGGCCGTGGGCGGGCGCGCCGACCGAGGCGCCGACGACGGGCAGGCACTGCCCGCCCGGCTCGCCGGCCTGGACGCGGCCGGCCGGCGCGCGGCGGTGGCCGACGTGGTCCGGGCACAGATCGCGGCCGTCCTGGGCCTGCCCGGAGGGCGCGACGTGGACATGCGGCGCGGGCTGCTGGAGCTCGGCATGGACTCGTTGACCACGGTGGAGCTGCGCAACCGGCTGACGGGCGCGGCCGGGGTGGCGCTGACGACCCGGCAGATCCTCGACCACCCGACCCCGGAGGCGCTCACCGCCTACCTCGACGAGCAGCTCGGCGGCGCGCGCGCCGCCGGGGCCGCCGCACCGGTCCCGGCGTCGGCCGGATCCACCCTCACCGGGCTCTTCGAGGCGGCCGTCGCGGCGGGCCGGGCGGGTGAGTTCACCGACCTGCTGGCCGTGGCCGCCGGCTTCCGTCCCACCTTCGACGACGCGGACGGCGCCGCGCCGGCCGATCCGGTGCCCCTGACCCGCGGCGACGCGCACCCCGTGATCTTCTGCCTGCCCACCGTGCTCGCGACCTCGGGGCCTGAGCAGTTCGCCCGGCTCGCGGCCGGCTTCGGCGGCGGCCGGGAGGTCTCGGCGCTGGCGCTGCCCGGCTTCCGGGCCGGCGAGCCGCTGCCCGCGACCCGCGAGGTGCTGGCCGAGGCGCTGGCCGGCACGGTCCGGCGGTCGGCCGCCGGGCGGCCGTACACGCTGCTCGGCTACTCGTCCGGCGGGCTGCTGGCCCTGGACACCGCGGCCTGGCTGGAGGCCGAGGGCGCCGGCCCGGCGGCGGTCGTCCTGCTCGACACCTTCCAGGTGGACGGCGGGCGGCTCGACGAATTCGGGCCCGCGCTGCTGACGGCGATGGCCCGCCGGGCCGAGGCCACCGGTCTGGACGACGCCCGGCTGAGCGCGATGGGCGGCTACCTGCGCCTGCTGGCCGGCTGGCGGCCGATGCCGCCCGCGGCGCCCACCCTGCTGGTACGCGCCGCCGGGCACGACTGGGGCGGCCCCGGGCCGAACCGCGCCGAGCTGTCCGCGCTCTGCGCGGCGCTGGACGTCTCCGGCGACCACTTCACCCTCATCGAGGAGCGCGCGGCCGAGACGGCGCGCGCGGTGCTCGGCTGGCTCGCGCGGCTGCCGACGCCGGCCGCCGCCCAGGCCTGACGCGAGGACGGGGTCCGGCGGGGTCTGTGAC
>NZ_JADWYU010000398.1 GCF_016786325.1 Frankia nepalensis
CCAGGATTCCGACCAGGCAGATCAGCCCGAACACGACCGGCACCCGGCGGCGCGGGTCGCGCAGGTAACGCGCCGCCGCGGGGGGTGGGGGGGGGGTGGAGCGGGTGGGCGGCGGCGCGCGCGCCGGGCCGGCCGGCCGGACCGGCGCGCCGTCCGCGGTTTCGGAGAAGGCGTCCGCGGTTTCGGAGGAGGGCTGGGTCCGCGCGCCCGGCGCGGGCGTCGCGGTCGGCGCGAGGGCCTGGACCATGAGCTCCCGGGCCCGCGCGTCGTCAGGCGCACGCCGTAGCGCCTCCGCGCACATGGCCACCGACTCGTCCCTCAGGCCCTGCCCCAACAGGTGCTCGGCGAGGAGAAGCCGCAGCGGTAGATCGTCCGGCATCGCCGAGACCGCGCGCCGGAGGCTGTCGAGAAGAGGGTCAGCCCCACCTTCCGTGCCAGGAGGGATTTTCACAGCCCGCATCGTAGGGGTGAACACGCACAAACGGGATACCAATAGTCGGTCGGGCACTCGGCCTCGCACGTCTGGGCCTCGCGGCCCCCGCGACGCGACGCAGCCCATGCGTGCACGGCACCGGCGGCACCCCGCGCCGTCGGCCGCGATGCGCTGGAGTGCCGTCAGGGACGGTGCTCTGCGTCGCCCGGCGCAGCGAAGTGCGCCGTTCCCGCGACAATGGGCCAGGAAGGTGGGTCCGCCTACGGAGAATCCGCGACAGGTCGTGGTTCACGCGACGCGAGCGGTGCAGGCGGCTGCCCGGTCAGGATCGACGACCAGGAGCCTGGGTCGTTGTCGTAGCTCCGGAGCGTGATGGGAGAGGGCTTGTCGGCTGGTCTGACGGTTCGCCGCCGCGACGAGGTCCTCGTCGTGGAGCCGGGCCGGTCGTTCCTCGTGGGCCGGGACGCCACCGCCGATCTGGTGGTCGCCGACCCGCGAGTGTCCCGGCGCCACCTGCTGATCGAGCCGGCGGCCGAGGGCTGGGAGGTCGTGGACCTCAGCAGCGGCGGGACGTGGCTGGCCGGGCAGCGGGTGGGCCGGGTGCCGGTCGGCGCTCAGTCGGAGTTCCGCCTGGGCTCGGCGGACGGGCCGCGCGTCACCGTGGCCGTCGCTGTGGAGGCGGAGATCGAGGCGGGGGCGCCCGCCACCATGCCGATCCGGCGGTCGACGACGCCCCCGCTGCCCCGCGAGGGGACAGCGGTCCCGGCGTCGGACCGCGTGACGGACCCGGCAGGGCTCGGCCGGCCGGCCGCCGGCGCGCCCGGCCGCCCGCTCGACGACGACCTGACTCCGGTGCCGGGCGGGGAAGACGCTTCCGACAGCGCGGCGGTCGGCCGGCATCACGCCGAGCTGACCGCCCACATCGACGGTCTCGGCGCGCCCCCCGGCCCGCGGCTCGGGCCCGCCGGGCCGGGGCCCACGGCGGTGACCGAGTCCAGCGGCCAGGGCCGCGTCCACCCGCTGCGGCCCGGCCGGATGTCCGTCGGCCGCGCGCTGACGAACGACCTGGTCGTCGGCGACCTGCTCGCCTCCCGGAAGCACGCAGAGCTGTCCGTCGGCCCGGGCGGCGTGCGCGTCGTCGACCTCGGCTCGGCGAACGGCACCTACGTCAACGGCCGCCGGGTCGAACGGGCGTCGCTGCGTGCCGGCGACCTGATCGCCGTCGGCCACCACGTGTTCCACGCCGTCGGCGACGCCGATGACCCGCGGGCGGTCCCGACCCGGCTGACCGAGTATCTGGACACCGGCGACGTCGCCTTCGAGGTGGAGGGCCTGTGCGTCGACGTCGACGGGGCCCGGCTGCTGCACGACATCAGCTTCCGCCTGCCCGGGCGGTCGCTGCTCGCGGTGATCGGGCCCAGCGGGGCGGGGAAGACGACGCTGCTGGGCGCGCTCACCGGGTTCCGCCCGGCCGGCGCCGGAACCGTCCGCTACGCCGGCCGCGACCTGTACGCCGAGTACGACGAACTGCGCCGGCGCATCGGCTACGTGCCGCAGGACGACATCCTGCACACCACGCTCACCGTTCGCCAGGCCCTGGAGTACGGCGCCCGACTGCGTTTCCCCGCCGAGACCACCCGGGCCGAGCGCGGCGCGCGGGTGGACGCCGTGCTCGCCGAGCTCGGCCTCACCGCGCGCGGGGCGGACGAGCCCGACCTGGCCGACGCCACCGCGACCGGCGAGTGGACGCTGCCCAGCGGGGCCGACCTGTCCGAGCGGCGGGTCGCGACGCTGTCCGGCGGCCAGCGCAAGCGGACCAGCATCGCGCTCGAACTGCTCACCCAGCCGACCCTGCTCTATCTCGACGAGCCGACGTCCGGACTGGATCCCGGCCTCGACCAGGAGGTCATGCGGTCGCTGCGCGGACTCGCGGACGACGGGCGGACGGTCGTCGTCGCGACCCACAGCGTGGCCCAGCTCGACCTGTGCGACTTCCTGCTGGTCCTCACCCGGGGTGGGCATGTGGCCTACTTCGGCCCGCCTCCGGGCGCGTTACCCTTCCTCGGCCAGGCCAGCTGGGCGGACGCCTTCGGAGTCCTGGGGAGCGCCGACGGCGCGGCCAGGCTCGCCCGCCGCCACCGATCGGCGGCCCACCTCGCGAAGAACCCGCCCGCCACGCCGGTCACCCGGCGAGCTCGCGCGCCGCTGCCGACGCCGACGCCGCGCCAGCAGTCGATGCTCTCCCAGCTGCTCACCCTGAGCCGCCGGTACGCGCGGATCATCGCCGCCGACCACTCCTACCTGCACATGATCATCACCTATCCGTTCCTGCTGGGGCTCCTTCCCCGGCTGGTCGAGACCCCGCACGGGCTACGCCAGGTGCCGACGGGGGAGCCGAACCGGGACGCGATCCGGGTCCTGCTCGTCGTCACGCTCGTGGCGAGTTTCCTGGGCATGTCCAACGCGATCCGCGAGATCGTCAAGGAACGGCCCGTCTACCTGCGTGAACGCGCCATCGGCCTGTCCACCACCGCCTATCTCGGCTCCAAGGCGCTGGTCCTGACCGTGATTACTTCGGCGCAGAGCGTCGTGATCACCATCATCGGCTTCGCGGGCCGCCCCCCGGCCGACGGGCTGCTCACCGGTCATCCCATGGTCGAGATGACGGTCGTCGTCGCCGCGACCGCGACCGCCGCGGCCATGATGGGCCTCGCGGTGTCCGCGCTGGTCGACAACGCGGACAAGGCGATGCCGCCGCTGGTCGTGCTCTCCGCGGCGCAGCTGGTGCTGGCCGGCCCGCTGATCCCGCTCGCCGGCCGCCCCGGGCTCAACCAGCTGTCCTGGCTGTTACCCGGCCGCTGGGGCAACGCCGCCGCGGCCTCGGTGACCGATCTCATCGACGTCCAGAAGCTGACCGACCCACGTCTCAACCCGGGAGTCCCGCCCGATCCGCTGTGGCGGCACACGACGGGGACCCTGCTGCTCGACCTGGGCGCCCTCACCGCGCTCGGCCTGGCCAGCCTGGCCGCCGCCGGCCTGTTCCTCGGCCGGCTCGACCCCCGTTTCGCGCGCCCCGGCCCCGGCCGAGCGGTGCCCTGACCCGTCGGCGGCGGGTTCCGGCACTCCGCGCGAAGCCCGCCGAGAACACGGCAGCCGGACCCATGAATCGCGGATCCGGCTGTCAACAATGTCCCGAGACATCACATGGGGCCCCCAGGGGGGAGCGCTCCTTCTTCGTGGTCGAGTTCGTTTTCGAGGAGGCGGAGGGAGACGTCGGAGAGTTGTCCGGTGTCTCGCCAGAGCTGTAGCTCGTCGCGCTCGGCCTCGATCATGGTGCGTCGCACGCGGCCGAAGGTGTCCGTCGGGCTCTCGGGGGGGATCTGTTCGTCGGTAGGGGTGTTCAGCGTCTTCAGGCTGTCCACGCTGCGTTGTTTGCGGTCCTCCGCGGCTCGGCTGAGCCGTTTGGCGAGGATGCCGGGGATCGGTTCGTGCGCTTGGAGGGATCGCAGCGTTCGTAGGCCGGCCTCGGCCGCCGCTACGCGGGCTCGGGCGCGCTGGCGTCGGCCCTCGTCGGCGTCGGGCCGTACTCCGAGCCGCCGTAGCAGTGGTCCGAAGGTCAGGCCCTGCCCGACGAGGGTGAGCAGGACGGTGCTGTAGGCGCAGAACAGCAGCAGGTCGCGGTGGGGGAACCCGGCGGCGTCGGTGGACAGCGGCAGCGCGAACACGGCGGCGAGCGAGATCACGCCGCGCATCCCGGACCAGGACAGCGCCACGAGCTCACGGCTGGACAGGTGAGGGTGTGGGGACAGGAACCACAGCCGTGTCGGGAGCAGGGCGGGAACCAGCAGCCACAGCGCCCGGGTCAGGAGCACGCCGCCGACCGTCACCGCCGTCGCGGCCAGCACCGTGCCCAGGGGATAGTCCGCGATGGCGGGCACGATGGCGACGAACTGCTGGCCGATGAGGAGGAAGACGAATCCTTCGAGCAGCAGGTCCACCAGGCGCCACACGGCGAGGGCGTGCAGCCGGGCCGCGCCGGACAGCAGCTGCCGGGACTGGTGACCCAGGACGAGCCCGGCGGTGACGACCGCGAGGACGCCGGAGGCGTGCAGCGCCTCGGCCGGCAGGTAGGCGGCGAAGGGGGTGGCCAGCGAGATGGCCGTCTCGGCGACCGGCTCCTCGATCCGGCGCCGCAGTTGCCCGATGAGCCAGGCGACGGCGATCCCGACGGCGATCCCGCCGAGGGCGGCGGCCAGGAACTTTCCGGCGACGAACGGGACGTCGAACGGGCCGCCGACGACCGCGGCCACCGCCACCGTGTAGAGGGTCAGCGCCGTCGCGTCGTTGAGCAGGCTTTCGCCCTCGATGACGGTGCGTAGCCGGTCCGGCAGGCCTACGCGCCGTCCGATGGACAGGGCCGACACGGCGTCCGGTGGCGCCAGGGCCGCGCCGAGAGCGCAGGCGGCGGCGAACGGCAGACCCGGTACCACTGTGACCAACAGGCCGCCGATGACCAGCGCGGTGGCGACGACGAGCAGGACGGACAGGGAGATCACCGCTCGCAGGTTCGCCTGGATCTCCAGCAGGCTCGAGCTCAGCGCGGCGGAGAACAGCAACGGCGGGATGACCAGCACCAGAATGATGTCGGGCTCAAGCCGCAGGTCCGGGCCGGGCAGCAACGTGTAGACGGCGCTCGCGCCGACCAGAAGCACCGGGGCCGGGAGACCGAACCGGCTCGCGGCCAAGGCCGCCCCCACCACGAGGGCCATCGCGACGAGGCCGAACGCTACTCCACCCAGCATGCGTCGAGCCTGACCGGCCACGGGTGCCCACGCCGACGAGCGGCGGCTGCATGGTCAGTAGTCAGGCTGACCCTCCAGAAGCCAGGCTTCGACATCGCTTGCCCGCCAGAGATCGAAATACGGCACAGACTGGACAGGGCTGGGAAAATCCGGCCGGGCGCACAGCCGCCTGGCTCGTTCCGCCGAAATGGCCAACCGGTGGGCGATGCCCGCGGTCGTCCACAGATCATCGCCCGCCATACCGCCATGCTACGCGAGAACGCTCTCAAACCGTGAAGCCGTCGCCCCGGATCTTCCACGCGACCGCGGTGAGTTCGGGCCACGCGTCGGCCCTTTATGTCTTTCCGTAGGTCTTCCCGCCGGGATGGTCGACGGGGCGGGGGCGGGGCGGCGGTGTACCGTGCCGGCTGACGGGCCGAATATGCCGCTGGCCGAGGCCGGTGACCGTCTGGCGAAACCCCGCTCGCCCGCCCGCGTACAAGGAGATTGATGCTGGCTATCAGGGCATTTCTCGGTGCCGTGGCGGGCTCCATGACAAGTCCGCTGAGACCGGGCGACTTCCGGGCGACCATTAATCCGCTGTGGTCGCGGCACCGATTGTCCGGGCGTGTCGAGGAAATTTCTCCGGAGACGTCCGATACCTCGACGATCGTTGTCCGGCCCGGTCTGGGCTGGCGAGGAGGCCTGGCGGGTCAGCACGTCGGTGTCGACGTGAGCATCGACGGCGTGTGGCATCGGCGGACCTTCTCGCTGTCGTCCCCGCCCGGACGCCCGGACGGCCTCATCGCCATCACGGTGAAAGCGAGGCCAGACGGTGCGGTGTCCCGGCACATCGTGCACGCGCTGCGCCCGGGCCAGACCGTCCGGCTCGGGCATCCTTCGGGACGGTTCGTGCTGCCGGACGAACTGCCGGACCGCCTGCTTTTCGTGACCGCCGGCAGCGGGATCACCCCGGTGATGTCGATGCTGCGACACCTCGCCGAGGGCCGGCGGATGCCCGACGTCTTCCTCGCGCACTCCGCGCGGAACGCCTCGGAGGTCATCTTCGGTGAAGAACTTCGCCGGATCGCCGCCCAGTTCCCGAACGTGCGCCTGTACGAGCATCACACCCGCCCCGCGGGCGGCCGGCCCGCGGCACGGCTGACGATGGCAGCGCTGTCCGCGATCTGTACCGACATCCCGGAGCGGATGGCCTGGGTCTGCGGGCCGCTCGGAATGGTCGACGACGCCGAATCGTACTGGCGGGAGTCCGGCATCAGCGACCGTCTGCTTACGGAACGATTCCACTCGGTCGTATCCCCCGGTGGCGGGCAGGGCGGGAGGGTGCGTTTCATCCGGAGCGGGCGGGAGACCACCGCGACCGCGGATGTCTCACTGCTGGCCGCGGGCGAGGAAGCGGGCGTCCTCATGCCGAGCGGCTGCCAGATGGGGGTCTGCCACAGCTGCCTCGTCCCGCTCGTCGACGGCCGGGTCCGCGACCTGCGCACCGGCGAGGAATATGGCGCCCCGGGCGACCTCATCCAGACCTGCGTGTCCGCCCCCGCCCGCGACGTCGACATCGATCTGTGAGGAGCAGACGGATGGCAGCACCGACCCCTCTCAGCGCCGGTGACATCGAGGAACTGGGCGAGGAGCTTGACCGCCTCCGCGCGGAGGTCCTCGCGAGCAGAGGAGAGGACGACGCCCGGTACATCCGACGGGTGATCGCGGCTCAACGCGGACTGGAGGCCGGCGGCCGGCTGGTGATGTTCGCCTCCCTGCTGCCGCCGGCGTGGCTGGCTGGCACGGCGATGCTCACCCTCGCCAAGATCCTCGAGAACATGGAGATCGGCCACAACGTCCTGCACGGGCAGTGGGACTGGATGCGCGATCCCGGCATCCACTCCACCACCTGGGAATGGGACTCCGCGTCTCCCGCCGCCCAGTGGAAATATTCACACAACTATGTGCACCACACCTACACGAACGTTCTCGGCCGGGACCGGGATCTCGGGTACAGCATGCTACGGGTAGCTCCCGAGCAGCCGTGGCGCCCCGTCTACCTGGCTCAGCCGCTGTATAACCTCGCCCTCGCGGTCGTCTTCGAGTGGGGAATCGCGCTCTACGACGTCGAGATCGAAAGGGCCTGGCGCCGAGAAAAGGACCTGGACGAGACCCTGAGCCACCTCGGCGGCGCGCTTGAGAAGGTCGCCCGCCAGGGTCTGAAGGACTACGTCGTGTTTCCGTTGCTCGCCGGACCGGCGTTCCTCCCCGTGTTTCTGGGCAACCTCACCGCGAACGTCGCCAGGAACGTCTGGGCGCACAGCGTCATCTTCTGCGGACATTTTCCCGACGGCACCAGGACCTTCACCGAGGAGGAGATCGAAGGCGAGAGCCGGGGGGAGTGGTATCTGAGGCAGCTGCTCGGCTCCGCGAACATCAGCGGCCCGCCGGCGCTCCACCTCCTCACCGGCAACCTCAGCCACCAGATCGAGCACCACCTCTTTCCCGACCTGCCCAGCAACCGGTATGCGCAGATCGCGCCGCGGGTCCGCGCCCTGTGCGAACGGTTCGGCCTCCCGTACACGACCGGCACGCTGCCCCGGCAGACCGCGAACGTCTGGGGACGCATCCTGCGCCTGGCGCTACCCGGCCCCACGCGATCCAGGACAGGCGAGACCTCGCCCGAGCCGGTCATCCCCGCCCGCGCCGCCTGAGGCGCGCGCGTGGGGTACCGGCGCCGCCCGGCTGTCCAGCCGTGTGGCTGTGGGGCCGGTCCGGGGGCCACCCTCGTCGGCCGCGGGTGCGGGTGAACGATCGCGTCGAGCCTCTCCCGCCAAGGCGGGGCCGACGCGGCCGCCGGGCCGCCGAAACGGGGCCTCGTCGAGCCTCAGACGCCGGTGCCGCCGGTGCCGCCGGTGCCGCCGGTGACGACGGGGTCCATGCGTGCCACCAGGTAGAGGATGTCTTCTGGATCACCACTGGTGAGCACGCGATGGACCTCGCGGTACGCCTGGCGGTATTCGTCGAGGATGATCGCCACGCTGGCGGTCTCGACTGGTTCCCCGAGTTCGACCGCCGCGTTGGCGAGGTGGCGGGCGCCGCGGTTGGCACGCTGCGCGGTGACCATTCGCGCGGCGATTGCGTCGAGCCGATCTGGATCATTCATCGCGATCCCTTGCTCCCCGGTGTTGGAAGGCTTGCCTGTCGTCAGTGGTCTGCCCCTGACGGCGCTCGCCGACCGTTCGGTCCGGCCGTATCCCCGATCGCCGGTGGCGGTCATCGGATGCGCGGCTCCCCGGGCACTTCCTGGCCGGCGCCCAGCAGAGCGGGCAGGCCGTGAGGTCGTCGTCGATGGGAAGCGCGCCGGTCCCGCTCCAGCTCGGCGTGGCCCTGACGGCGTGGACTCACTACCCCAGCAGTGAGGCAGACGCGCGGGTGGGATCGGCGCCGCTGGCGACGCTGCGTTCCGGCCCGCTCCCACCATGCCAGTCCAGGCACAGGGCCGTCGCATCGTCACGCAACTGGTCGTCGCACGCGTCGCGCACGAGCCTGGTCAGGAACTGCACGAGTTCCCGGGGGTGCAGGCGTGTGGTCGCGGTCAACTCCGCGGACAAATCGACGCGTATCGCGTTCCGGTCGACCATCCCGTCGGTGACGAGAAGGAGGCGATCGCCAGGTCGGAGCTGGAGGACCCGAGCGGTGTAGCTGGACTCTGGGAACATCCCGAAAGGGGGGTCGGCGGGCCAGTGGACACACCTCACCTCGCCGCCCCGCACCCAGTAGCACGGAATATGCCCGGCGTTGACAGCCCTTACCTCACCGCTGGGCAGGTCGACCCGGAGCAACAGCCCGGTAACGAACTGCTCGGGGTCGGCATACTTGTTCATGACGGCGTTGGCTCGAGCGGCCACCGAGGCCAGATCGGTGCCAGCCTGCTCCCGGCGGACGTTGCGCAGGCTGCTGACCACCAGGGTGGCCAACAGGGCCGCGGCCAACCCGTGACCCATCGCGTCGGTGAGCGAGAGATCCAGGGTGGTGCGTCCGAAGGTGTAGTCGAAGGTATCCCCGGCCACCGTGGCCGCCGGCTCCATCCAACCCGCGATCGTTGCCTGGGCGGCCTCACAGGTGAAAGAATCCGGAAGCAGTCGGCGCTGCACCTCGGCGGCCAGCCTGAATGGTACGGAACGCCGCCCCCACTCGAACTGGTCAGTATAGCGCCGGTTCAACACGACTATGTAGGCGAATATATGCGCGGCAGCCCCGACCTCGTACAGTAGCCAGTCAAAGTCGTCATCCGCTTTTTCGACCCTTTTTGCCCCGGTCCGATCAATACGGCGGGGAAAGTGGACCTCGATGACCCCGATCGCCTCGCCGCGCGCCGTGACCGGTGCGTAGACGACCGTCCGGTCCTCAAGCTCGTATCTCGCCGGCCGCTGGGTCCGCAGAACGTCGCCCTGCGGCGTGCCGACGATCTGCACTCTTTCCGTCGGGCGGTCCCCGCCGTCCCTTCCGCCGAACTTCGCCAGATAACCACCAGAATGGTCGGCGATCAGAAACGAACTGCCAAGCGCCCCGAGGTCATTCACGAGTTGGCTGGCGAGCACGTCCACCGCGTCGGCGGGCGCGGCGCGTTCGACTGCCGTCAGCAACGCCAGCGCGTCAAACGTCCTCCGCCGACCCACACCCACCACACTAGGCCGACTCGGCGCGAACCACCACTCTGGGATCACGGGTGGCCACCGGTGGGCTGTGCCGACCTGGACCACTTCCCCAGCGCGAAGGAAGTCGTCCGACAGCGTCGAACGAGGCTTGCCGTAGTGGCCGGCGATCAGGGGTTCCGTGATGTTCGATGCGAGCGCCGGCCCGACCGATGGCTGGAAGGGGCGGCGTGCCATGCGTTCCGCGACAACCGTCCCAGGACGCGGCGAACTACACCCGCGCAGCGGACGAATCGGGCGTGACGCGGACCAGCGGCGGGGGTTTCTGGTGGTTCGGTGGTCACCGTGACTCTGGTCGATATAGCACGGAGGGTGTCGACGCAGTCGACTGGTCGGCGTCGGGTTTCGTGCGTCGGCGCCTGGCGGTTACGGGGCAGTTCCGATACGTCTAGTGTTCTGCTTGTCGAACCCGCGCGTTCTGGCGACCGGGTCGTGTCGTGTCGACGGGATCCCGCCGAGTCTTTTGCAGACGACGGGCGACCCGGCGGAGCTGGTATATGCGGCCCGTTCCGGGGATCGCGATCAGCAGTGCTCCCGCGATCGCCGCGAACAACATCGCGACCGCGAGCGGCAGGTGGCCGTTGAAACCCAGGAACGACACGTCGACCCGCTGGTTGTTCTGCAGAATGAAGACCAGCAGCAGGGTGAGCAGCAACGCGAACAGGATTGCCGCCGTCCACGTCCGGCTGGTGCGCGTGGACCGCGGGACGTGCTCTCGCGGTGCGGGCTGCGTGGCGTCCGTCTCGGGCGGCCGTGGGTCGGGCGATGGCTCGATGGTTGTCATGACGACTCCCTGCTTTGGCCTCGAAAACGTAGCGTGTGTGGATTGTCGAATGAGATCATCATGGTCTTCGGTGCGTCGAGACCGGTCCCAGGTCAGAACAGGCGGGCGCATGGCCCCCGCGACCGCGGCGGCCTGGTCGGGTGTCGGGGTGGCCAGCGCTGTGGGTCTGGCGTGTACATCCAGCCGGTCGACCAGGTGGGTCAGGTCGAACAGGCGGTAGATGTGGGGTCGGGCGGAGACGACCATGATGGGGGTGCTGGTCTGGGCGGCCTGGTTCGCGACGCCGACGAGGATGCCCAGGCCGCCGGCGTCAAGGAAGGACACGCCGTCGAGGTCGACCACCAGCGTCTGTGGCCGGAGGCCGAGGACGGCAGTCAGAGCCGCGCGGAACGTGTCGCTGGTGGCCATGTCGATCTCGCCGTGCGCGCGCACGATCGTTCTGTGCGGCGGCGCGTAGATCTCGACATGGAAGCGGGGGTCGCACCTGACGGGGGGCTGCGGAAAGAGGGCGGACAGGTAGAAGGAGCCTTGTGGCACGGTCACCAGGCTTCTGCCGAAGGAATTCGGTGCCGGTGCAAGCGGCCGACGGGAGCGCATGGCGTCCGGACACTCGGCTGGCTACTCAGACCTGGGACCTACTATAGTACGCCTTTTGCCCTCGCGCTGGATTCACGTGTTTCGTACGGCCTGGATGGCGTCGGCCTGGTCGGCCTGGTGAAAAAGTGATCATCTGGGCTCGTGCTGACAGCCGTCCCACTACGCGGGGAAGACCGCCGGATCGCCTCGCCTCATCCCAGGCGGTTTTCACGCACTAGTGCCGCCCCCGCCAAGGTTCGCCCTGTATCAACGTCGGACATGATCGCCGTTTCTGCCCCCTGGGGGTTGTGAACAGGTCCTGTTCACAACCCCCAGGGGGCACTATCCGCGATCACACGGAGCGGGCAGACGTTGGCGGTCGCGGCACTAGGGCGTGTATCTGGTTGCGATCTTTTCGTGATCGATTTTCGTGGTGGTTCCTGGTCCGGTAGAGCCCCGTGTAT
>NZ_JADWYU010000039.1 GCF_016786325.1 Frankia nepalensis
GGGCGGCGACCGCGCTGCGGGGGGGCCGGGGCCGGCCCCGGGCCCACGACCCCCCGGCCCCCGCGCCCCCCCGGCGGGGGTCACCGGGAGGTACCACCGTGGCGGGACGGGCGCCCTGGCTGCCGCTCGTTCGCCGGGACCGCTCGCCCGCCGGCCTCTCGGCCGCGTGGCGCCGACCAGCGAGAAACCACGCGGCCGGGGCCGCTCAGCCGGCGCGCAGGGAGGAGCGGCCGGCGCGCCAGGCGTCGAGGATCGCCGCCGAGCACCGGCCCTCGACGGCCATGACGGCGCGCGCGCCGAACAGGATGTCGTCGGTGAGTGTCGGCTCGGCGCGGGCCAGTCCCCCGGCGAGCGCCTCCGCCGCCACGGCCTGGTGGTGGGCGTCGGCGACGACGTGCACCTCGAAGAAGTGGCGGGCGCCCGGCGGCAGTCCATGGCGGCGCAACGCCGCGGCGTACGCGCTCATCGGCTCCACCGAGGTCATCTCGAAGACGGCGAGGTGGCCGACGAGCGCCCCGCGCATCCGGCGGCGCAGGCCGAGAAACGTCGGCAGGTTGACCGTCGCGAGCGTCGTGGCGGGCACCCGGTCGAGGTAGCGGCCATAGCCGGGGTCCAGGCCGAGCGCCAGCATGGTCACGCCGAACAGGTTCTGGTGCGCGTCGGGTGCCCGGCCGTTGCCGTACTCGTCCATCTGGATCTCCATCAGGGCGGCCTTGACCGCGCCCGACAGCCGGGGGATCGCCCAGGAGTGCGGGTCCGCCTCCTTGAGCTGCAGCAGCGACCGGTGGATGGCGAACTCGCGGAACTGCTCCAGCGAGCCCTCCTCGGCCAGGTAGCCCGACAGCGACGGCCCCGTCGAGCAGCCGATGATCTCCCGCAGCGCGGCGGGGACGCCGGCCGGGTCGACACCGGCACCCGCGGCGGCACCCGGGCCATCGCCCACGTCGTCGGCCAGCCGCCGCAGCCGCGCCTCCAGGTCCTCCTCCAGCTCGGCCCGCAGCGCGAGCAGCGACGGCTCCCACTCCCAGTCCTCGTCGACGCCGGCGAATCCCCGGTAGTGCAGCTCGTACAGGCAGTACAGCGCGAGCGCCCCGTCCTCGCCGAACAGCGCGTCGTCGTCCGCGGCGGGCCACCCGGCCAGCACCTGCCTCGGGCCGGCCAGCCGGCACAGCAGGTACTCGCTCAGGGTGCCCCTGGCCGCCGGCGGCGCGCTCGGCGCCAGCTCCGGCGGGCCGAGCACCGTCCCGTACCGGCCTCTTCGCGTCCTCGCCGGATCGACAACCGGCGGCGCGGGAGCCGTCGACAGCTCAGTCGTCATGGGTGTGGATGCCGTCGTGGTCATGGACCTTCGCGCGCATGCGCCGGGACGTGCCCAGTCGGCGCCGGCCCAACCGCGCGCCGACCGTCGCTTTCGGGAGCTGCCGCGGCCACCGCTTCCTTCACCACGCGCTCATTGGTCACACGGCGGACAGGATTGATGACAGATAGTTTGCCACCGGTTTCCGGACGGTTAACGGGTGGCGGGTCACGTGGCGGGTATCTCGCCCGTCGACGCCGCGACAGGCGGCACGCGGCGGACGGGCGATACCCGATCGCCCAGCGTCACAAGCACGGTCAGGAGCCATGCATGCCGTTCTTTGATCCGGTCGAGTCGGGGTTCTACGCCTCCTGCCTGGAGAACCTGCTGGCCGATACCAGGCTCGGCCCGGTCCTCGCGGACGGCGTCGTGGAGCTGGGAGCGGGCACCGGCATCCCGATGATCGAGGCGCTGCGGCGGCAGGAGTCGGCGGTGCCGGTGCGCGGCTTCGAGCTGGACGAGCGCTCCAGCCGGGTGGCCGCGCGCATCGTCGAGAAGTCGGGCCTGGCGAACTACCGGATCGTCCACGGGGACTTCTTCGCCGGCGCCCGCGAGGGGCTCGAGCGCTGCGCGGTCGGCAACCCGCCCTACCTGCCGGCCCGCGGCCACTCGCCGGAGCTGTGGGGCGGCGACACGGGCGCGGAGATCTCCCGACGGGTGCTGTCCGCCGGCTTCGAGACGGTCCTGCTGCTCGTCTCCTCGATCTCCGACCCGGTCGGCCTGCTCGACCATGCCCAGGCGGCGGGCTACCGGGTCGCCGACTGGATGGCGAGGCCGATCGTCTTCGGCGCCTACACCCGCGACCGCCAGGTGAGCGGCCGCGTCGGCGAGCTGGCCCGCCGCGGGCACGCGTTCTTCACCCACGACCGTTATGTGATCGCCGGCGTGACCTGGGTCGCCGACCCCGCGGTCCCCGACGGCTCCGAGGCCCTGCTGCGAGTCCTGACAGCCGGCCGGGCCATGGCGATCGGCGGGCCGGGTCCCGACGAGGACGAGCTCGGCTCGCCGGCCACGGGCCACGCGGCGCGCACGACGCGCGAGGTGGTCGGCGTCGGGTCCGCCAGGCCAGGCGGCGCCCTCCCTGCCGCGGCGCCGCTGGTCCGGTAGTCCACCGTTGGCCGGGTGATCCGCCAGGCAGCCCGGCGACCGCGGGTGGGCCGAGCGGCACCCGGGCGGGGCGTCCTGGCCCGGCCTGCCCGACCATCGGTCCGCCCGGGCCACGGGGTGCTCATGGCCCGGTGAGGGACGTCAGGTTCGCCCGGACGGCCGCGCAGTACGGATGATCGGGACCGAGCGCCGACTCGAGGATGGCGAGCGCCCGCCGGAGCGGCGCCACCGCCTCGTCCCGACGGCCGAGGTCGCACAGCGCCACCGCCTGGTTGTTCAGGTCCGTGGCGAGGGCGGGATGGTCGGGCCCGTAGGCGGCCTCCCGGATGACCAGGGCGCGCCGGTACTGCAGCAGTGCCTCGTCCGCCTGGCCCAGGTCACGCAACGCCGCCGCCCGGTTGGTCAGGATGGCCGCGACGCTCGGGTGCTCGGCCCCGTGAACGGCCTCGGCGATCGCCACGGCGCGCTGGTACAGGGGCAGCGCCGCGCTCGCCCGGCCCAGGTCGTGCAGCGCCAGCGCCTGGTTGGTCAGGGCCGTGGCGACATGGGGATGGCCGGTCCCGAGAGTGGCCTCGATGATCTCCGACACCTGCCGGAGGAGGGCGAGCGCCTCGTCGGCGCGGCCCAGGTCACGCAGCGCCAGCGCCTGGTTGTTGAGGTCCCGGGCGACGTCGGGATGCTCGGGTCCGTAGGTGGACCTGTCGATGTCCAGTGCCCGCTGGTAGATCGACAGTGCCTCGTCGACGCGGCCCAGGTCGCGCAGCACCTCCGCCTGGTTGGTCAGGGCCGTGGCGACGGCGGGGTGGTCGGGCCCGTGGACGGCTTCGCCGATCGCCAACGTCCGCGCCAGCAGGGGCAGCGCGCTGCCGGGCTCGCCCAGGTCGCGCAGCGCCAGGGCCTCGTTGTTGAGGTTGCGGGCCACCGACGGGTGGTCGGGGCCGTGGACGGACTCGTTGATGGCCCGTGCCCGTTGGTACAGGGGCAGCGCCTCCCCGGCACGGCCGAGGTCGCGCAGCGCCGCCGCCTGGTTGTTGACGTCCCGGGCGACGTCAGGATGCTCGGGCCCATGGGCGGCCTCGGTGATGGCCAGCGCCCGCTGGAACAGCGCCAACGCCTCGCCGGGCCGGCCCAGCGCGCACAGCGCCAGGCCCAGGGTGCTCAGGACCGCGGCCACGTCGGGGTGGTCGGGTCCGTGCCCGGCCTCGGTGATGGCCAGCGCCCGCTGAAGCAGCGGCACCGCCTCGCCGGGCCGGCCAAGAGCATGCAGTGCCTGCGCCTGGTCGTTGAGATCGCGGGCGACGGTGCGATGGTCGCCCCCATGCGTGGCCTCGTCGATGGCCAGGGCCCGCCGGTACAGGGCGAGGGCGTCGCCGGGCTGACCCTGTTCCCGCAGGTAGGTCGCGGCACGGTCGTACAGCCAGGCCAGGCCCGTCGCCGCGGCGGTCGACGTCTCGGGCGGCGCGTCGCCAGGCTGGTCGGCGTGCGCGAGGACGGCGCGGACGTGCGGCAGCAGGTCGCGCCAGCGCGGCCAGTCGTCCGGGGCCCCGACGATGCCGGCGGGCAGGTCCTGGCCGAGCAGGCTGACCAGGGCGGCCGCGAGCTCGGCTCGGCGGGTGTGGCCGAGGCGGTGGCGGGTGGCGGCCTGGACCAGTCGATGGGTCCAGATCGTGGCGTCGGCGCGGTGGACGAGGCTGTAGCTGACCAGCGCGCCGAGGGTGCGGGCCCAGGCGAGCGGGTCGGCGGCCGCGTGGGCGAGGGTGCCGGTGCCGAGCAGGTCGGGATGGCCGGCGAGGAGGTCGAGCGGGAGCGGTTCGGCGGCGCACAGGGCGAGCAGCTCGAGCAGTTCGACGGCGGCCGGTGTCTTCTCGGTGAGCCGCTCCACGGACAGGTCCCAGAGGGTAGCGACCGTGATCTCTGCGTCGCGGTCGGCGACGAAGCCCAGCTCTATGACCTCGTCGAGCCGGTTCTCGACCAGGTCGGCGAAGGTGTCTAGCGGCGTGCCGGTCTGTTCGCAGAAGGCGGCGGCCTGTTCCACCGCGAGCGCCAGGTCCCCGAGCAGGCCGGCGACCCTGTCCGCCGCCAGGTCGGTACCACGAACGTGGGCGGTGAGCAGGGCGACCGACTCGGCGCGGGCGAGCGTCGGGACCTCGATACCGGCGCCCACCGTGTGCCAGCCGGTCCGCCGGGACGTGACCAGCAGCCGGCCGTGCCGGTCCGTCGGGCGGAACGGGGCGACCGTGGCGACGTTCTGCGCGTTGTCGAACACGAGCAGCCAGTTCCGCCGGCGCCTGCGCAGCTCGGCGAGGACCACCGGCGGTTTCTCGCCGGCTGGCAGGCCGAGTTGCTCGCCGAGTTCGGCCAGGTGGCCGGGCACGAGCTCGGCCTGCTCCGCGGGCACCCACCAGACGACGTCGTAGTGCTCGCTGTTCCGGTAGACGTACTCGACGGCGAGCGCCGTCTTGCCGACGCCGCCCATGCCGAAGAGGGCCACCGCCGGTACCGGACCGGTGCCGAAGTTGGCGCCGGTGCCGGTGCCGAGCCTGGCGGCGAGCTCGGCGAGCTGGTCGTCGCGGCCGACGAACCGGGCCGGCCTCGGTGGCGGGTTCCACACCGCGGGCCCGGGGCCGGGGATCTCCGCCTCGGCGCTCGCGGGCTCGGCCGGGTCCGCGGCGCCTTCGGCGAACATCGAACTTTGCGGATAACGGCCGCGCAGCACGGCGAGCAGCCGTTCGCGGCCGCCGATCGCGATACCGTGCCCGAGCTGGTCGGAGACAGCGGTCCAGAACGTGCGGGGAACGAACGGACTCCACGGCAGGTCACCCGACGGGATCCGAGCCTCGTCGAGCAACTGGTGCACGGTGAACACGTCCAGGAAGAGCCCGGCCAGTTCGGTGATCTGTCGCCGGGTCAGCCCCGCTCCCACCCGCCACCCCCAAAGCCGAGGTCACGCAGAGGACCTGAGCGGTCACGCCGCCGTACATCATCGCATCGGCAGCGCCCGGCCGGGCGCGGCGGGGGGCGGCGGGGGTGTTTCCGGGACGGGCCGGACGGTCGACGCCGGTACGTCCAGGTGGTCAACGGCGATCGGGCCGCGAGCCAGGCGACGCGCAATCCCGCGACGAGGGCGGTCGCCGTGGTCCGCGGGCCGGTCGCGGGTGGTGGGGCGGGCGGGACCGCTCCGGACGGGGTGCCCGTCGCGTCCGTCGTCGCCCGCCCCACCTGGTGAGGTCGTCGTCAGGTCGTCATCGCCGTGCCGCTGGGGGCCCTGGGCTGCCCGGCGATGATCCCGACGGTCGTGCGCGGGTGGGTTACAGGCCGAGCGCGTCCTTGATCAGGTCGAAGACGAAGCCGCGCGTGAACATGGTGTAGGTCGGGGTCAGCTCCACGTAGGACTGCCCAGTGACGGGCTGGCCGTTGATGGTGCCCGTGACGGTGGACGCGCCCTCCCAGTAGGAGCCGGTGTCCTCGTTCGCGATCAGCGGGATGTAGAGCTCCTGGTCGGCGAGCTTGGGAGTGATGGTCAGCGTGCCGCCGGGCACGGTGACCCGCCATTTCTGGCCGTACACGTGTCCGGTGTGCGGGCTGGTCCAGGAACCCAGCGTGGTCTCGGTGACCAGGGCCGGGTCGAGGTTCGTGGTCGAGCCGTCGGCCTTGACCAGGGTGCCGACCGTCTCGACGATCTCCTCGTTCTCGTCCTTGATGAAGTACAGCATGTACTGGGTGTTGTTCGACAGCTGGATGGCGAACCAATCCCAGCCGCCGGTGCCGGGTTCGAAGTCGCCCCACTGGTGGTCCTGCCAACCGATGCCGGTCACGTTCACCAGCAGGCCGTGGTCGAACAGCGTGCCCTTGACCTTGAGGTTCGTCTGGGAATAGTAGGCCGACTCGCCGAACGGGCCGTAGGGGATGATGCCCGCGTTCCCGTGCTTGGCGGTCGGGGTCGACTGGCTCAGCGTGAGGTTGATCGACGAGTAGCTGAGGTCCGCGAACCCGGCGAACAGGTGGTTGACGCCGTTCTTGCCGTCCATGTGCAGCGGGCCGACGGTGTTGTTGAAGCCCCCGCCCGCGGGCACGACGTCCGGCTGGAGCGAGATCGTGGACATGTTCTGCTTGAAGGTGCCGCGGGTGATGTCGCTGATCGCGAGATGCCCGTTGTAGGCCGCCGCGAGCGGCTCGCTGTCGAGCGCGTCCAGGCGGATGTGGGTCACCTCGAACCCGTACTCGTGGCGCCCGCCGAAGATGTCGGTGCCCTGCAGGTGCCCGGTGAAGTACCACCACTCCATCGCGGCGCCCCGGTGCGCCGCCTCGTCGGCCGGCAGCGACACCGGCGTCAGGGTGAACGCCGACGCGCCCGGCGAGGTCAGGACCAGCAGGAGCGGCGCGCACAACGCGCCCAGGAGCACCGCCAGTCGTCTGCGTCCTCGCCGTCTGGTGGGTAACTGCCGTCTGGTGGGTAACTGCGGACCTGTCATCTTCGTGCCTCCTGGAAGGATGGTGAAACGAGGGCCGAAAGGCGTGGGGTCGGCTCTCGGCCCGCGGACCGGCCACCAGCGGGGATCTCGGAGGGCGCCAAACGCCCGGGCCTCCGGAGTCCGTCTCCGGCCGGTTCCCTCCGCGCCGCCGCCCTTGGCCGCGCGGAAGCCTGACGTGTCGCGAGAGGCCTGCCTCGCCCCCTCGCGCCTGTCCGTGAGCATTCGGAGTTACGGCATGACGGCGTTACGGCCTGGCCCGGGCGGAGGGACGAAGCCCGGCGGCCTGAGGGTGCCCCGCGACCGAAACCGTCACGGTCGCACTGCCCGTCCCAGCCCTGATACGAGAACCGCGTTCTCGGGGTGGACGGGCCCGCGTGGCGAACGCCCCAAGTGGAGGGTTCGTCCTTCGCCGTGTGGAAGAATAAGTGAGGGTAGCCTCATGTTTCAAGTCCATCGTTCTCAAGTCCATCGTTTTCACGCCCGTCGTCACGCCGACTGGAGGCCGTAGATGCCGCGCGACGTCGGGGTGCGCGTGCAGGCCCGGCAGGCACGCAGCGTCGCCACCTTCGAGCGGATCCTCGAGGCCGCCGGCGAGCTGTTCGACGAGGTCGGCGTCGACGCCACGACCATGGAGGCGATCGCCGACCGGGCCGGCGTGTCGATCGGCTCCGTCTACCGGTTCTTCGCGAACAAGAACGCGCTGAAGGAGACCCTCACCGCCCGGTGGGTCGACCGGATCCGCGGCTCCGTCGAGCCCGCGCTCCTGGCCGGGCCCGCCGCGGCGGCCGGAGCCGGCCCGGACCAGCCGGACCGGCCGGACGGGCCGGACGGCGTTGAGGCCGACGGCGAGGCCGACACCACAGCCGGCAGCGACGCCGACACCGCTGCCGGCATCGACGAGTCGGTCGACCAGTTCGTCGCCGTGCTGCGGCAGGTCCTCGACGAGCTGCCGGGTGCCAGGGGCCTGCTCGCGACCACGCTGCGCGAGCCTCCCGGCGAGACCCGGCAGTGGATCGCCTACCTCGAGCGCTACATCGCCCGGCACGCGCCGGACCTGCCACCGGCGCGGCAGGCCGTCGCCGCCCGCGCCTACCTGACGATCACGTCCGCGCTCATCCTCGCCGCGGTCGACGCCGGACCGGAGCTGGGTGCGCACCTCGACGAGGTACGCACGGTTCTCGCCGGCTACACCCGCGAGCTCGCCCGGGCCTCGGAGCTCGCCCGCGCGGCCCGGGACGACGCGACGGGCTGACGCCCGGGCCGGCGCTCGGGGGCCGGCGGCGGGTGGACCGCGACCCAGTGGCCGGCGATCGCCGGGTTGCGTTCGCCCGCGTCAGGCGAGCTCGTCCGACTCCCCCGGCCGGCCCAGGTCGACCAGCTCCTCCACGTCGTAGGCCCGGTACGAGGCGAAGATCGCGTCGCGGTCCTCCAGGAACAGCGAACGGGTGATCGCGTCGGCGAGCCGCCGCCCCCCGGCGCCGAGGCCCGAGTTCATGTTGCCGTTGAGGCCCATCGAGACGCGGGCGCCGTAGGTGAAGTCGTGGACACGCTCGACCCACGGCGCGCTGCCCGGCTCCCGTTCGGTGAACTCGAAACCGGGGCCCAGGTAGGGGTAGCCCAGCAGCGTGTCGTCCTCCCATTCGGCCGGCGGCTTGTAGCGGTCGGCCCAGGTGGCGACGACCGCGCCCAGGCCACGCAGCTCGGGGCGCGCCCCGAAGTCGACGTTCGGCCCGGTGCCGCTGATGAGCGCGTCGAAGCGGAACTCGCCGGCGCCGGAGGAGACGACGATCTCGTCGCCGTCCGTCCGCACCGAGTTCCAGGGCGCCGACGTGTGCCAGGCGAACGTGTCCCACCTGGTGCAGCGGTACCAGGTCGGCTGCGGCGGCGGCTGGTTCGTCCGCTGGAACTGCACGGTGAACTTCCACCTGTCCTCGTCCGGCAGGTCGGGAAAGTGCGCGCCGAACGCGTAGAACTCCATCCACCGGAACAGGTTGACCCGGGGCACCCTGGCGCGCCGGTAGAACAGGTCGACACTCGCCGCGCCGGCCTCCAGCGCCGAGCCCGCGTAGTCGAACGCCGAGGCGCCGCCGCCCAGCACGCCCACGCGCTGCCCGGCGAAGCGGGCGAAGTCCACGGGCGCCCCGGTGTGGACGTAGCGCTCGGCCGGCACGTTGTCCCGGATGACGGCGGGCACCGACCACTCGCCGTTGCCCGCGAGCCCGGTGGCGAGAACGACGCGGCGCGCGAGGAACACCCCGCCCGTCGTGGCCACCTCGACCAGCGGCCCCTGCCCGTCGGGCCCGGGCACCGGGTGGATCCCGGTGGCCCTCGTCTCGTTGCGCACGTCGGCGCCGGTGACCGAGCGATACCAGCGCAGGTAGGCCTGCCAGTGCTCCCGCGGGATGCGGCCGAGCGCCTCCCAGGCGTCGTCGCCGAAGGCGGCCCGGTACCAGGCCTCGGGGGTCAGCGAGGGCACGCCCTGGTCGGGGCCGGTGACACCCTTGGGCGTGCGCAGAGTGATCATGCGGGCGTAGGTGGTCCACGGGCCTTCGGCGCCGGCCGGCATCTCGTCGAGGACCACCGTGTTGGGCACGCCGCGGCGGCGCAGCGCGAACGTGACGGTGAGCCCGGCCTGGCCGCCGCCGACGATGACGACGTCGTGGACCGGCTTTCCGTCGTGGACCCGCGGCGCCAGCCACTCGGGCCGAGGAAAGGCGGTGAGGTCGAGGTCGCGGCGCAGCCGGGCCTCGAGCTCGGCCAGGCGCTCGGTCATCGTTGCCTCCTGCGGTTGGTCGTCCGTCTCCCGAACGTCATCCTTGCTGTCCGACAATCGTGTCGAGTGGGCGGCCGCGGCGAGGAGATCCTGGTCACGGCCCTCGAATCCGATCAGTGAGACGCCCTGGGGCAGCCCGTCGGCCTCCAGCCAGGGCGCGCTCAGGGCGGGCCGGACGGCCGTCGGACCGGGTCCGGAACGGATTCGAGACGTCTGCACGGGCTGTCACCCTCGGTCGGCCATGAGAAGGTCATGTAATGCCCATGGGGACCATTCGCGGACAGCGCGGTAACCCGCGCCGCGTCGTGGGCACGCCCACGGCCGGCAGGCCCCCCGCCGCCCCGGCGTCGGCGGCGTCGATGGGCGTGGCGACGTCCGCGGTGTCGGTGGCGTCGAGGACGTTGGCGGCGTCGGTCGTGCTGGTCGCGGCTGTCGTCCTGGCGGGATGCGACCCGCGGACGGACCCCGGGACGCCGACGACCACGGCGCCGGCCAGCGACGGCCCGTCGGCGCGGCCGGCCGTCGCGGTGGCGCCCGACCTCGACGGGGCCACCGCCGCGAACGCGGTCAACGACGCGGGCGACATGGTGATCTCCCGGGCGGGACCCGCCGGGATGGAGTTCTACTACCTGGCCCCCGGCACCCGGCCGGTTCCGCTGACGCATGAGGGCGCGCCGATCGAGCCGCGTCTGCTGAACAACGCCGGCCAGGTCGTCGGGCTGGTCACGGACCCCGCCGGGCACGAACCCCCGCGCCTGGTGCGCTGGCAGGACGGGCACAGCACAGTACTGCCGGTCCACGGCGACGAGGTCATCCCCGAGGACCTCAACGACCGCGGCCAGGTCACCGCGATCGCCATCACCCGCCGAAGCGACGCTCCCGGATCCGACCCCGCGACGACGGCGCGGGCCTACCTGACCGACGAAACCACGGCCGTCGATCTGGGCGTCGCCCCGGACACCAACGAGCACAACCTCTACCTGAACGAGGCCGGGCAGGTCGCCGGACGGGCGTTCGTCGAGTCGGGCGGGACCGCGCACGGCTTCCTCTGGGACGACGGCGAGCTGACAACCTTCGACACCGGCGCCACGACACATCCGGTCATCACGGGGATCAACGACGCCGGCCAGGTGGTCGGACTCGTCCTCGACGACCAGGACCTCCCGTCCGGAGCCCAGCCCATCTTCCGCCCCGCCTTCCGCTGGACGTCCGGCGACCTGACCATGCTCGACACGCGCGGCGCCGGCGCGGGGCCGGTCCGGATCAACCGGTCCGGCCAGGTCGCCGGCGTGGTCGCGGATCCGTCTGGCGCCACCCGGGACGTCACGCTGTGGTCGGCGGAGCCGGACGCGACACCGACCCGGCTCGGCATCCCCAGCCCCGACTACGTGGTCGGTATCAACGACGGCGGCGACGTGCTCGTGGCCGGAACCGTTGGGCCAACCGCCTCGCCGGGCGGCTATCTCTGGCACGACGGCCGGCTCGTCACACTCGGAACGCTCGGCGGCCTCGCGGCCGACCCGAAGGGCCTGTCCGCCGGCGGGCTGGTGGTCGGCCAGTCGACCTCCGCCGACAACATCTGGCGCGCCGCCAGCTGGCCAGCCCCGTGACCCGCTAGCCGCCCAAGACCCTGGGCGAGTGCCCGCCAGGCCGCGGGCCGCCCGGTACGTCCCGCGTCGGGTCATGCCGTCTGGCGGTGAGAAGCAGCGGATTCGCGGCCACGGGGGATGACCGGATACACCGGGTCGGCGTAGGCCGCGGTGGAGGCGGCGGCAGCGGGCTCGTGTTGGACGAGGTGCCTGAGCGCAGAGGGAAATGGCGGCGGGCTCGTCGTCCCGCGCGGAGAGGGGATACCCCTCTCCGGGGACGACGAGCCCGTCGTCAATGTGTAGCTTCGGCGGCGACCTACTCTCCCACCCGGCCTCCCGGGCAGTACCATCGGCGCTGGAGAACTTAGCTTCCGG
>NZ_JADWYU010000040.1 GCF_016786325.1 Frankia nepalensis
ACCCCGCCGCCCGGCGGCCGTCCGGCGGAGTCGTGCCGGCCGCCAGGATCTTGGAAAATCCCCAGGCCCGAGGGATCTCGGGGTGGTGAGACCTCAGGGATAGAGGCCCCTGGTCTGGTGGGCCTCGGCCACCCGGCCGACGCCGATGACGTGCGCCGCCTCGCGCAGCGCCAGGCCGCGCTCGCGGGCGAGCGCCGACACCTGCGCGTACGCCCGTTCCATCAGCTCGGCGAGCCGTTCGTTCACCTGGCCCTCGGACCAGAGATATCCCTGCAGGTTCTGGACCCATTCGAAATAGGAGACCGCGACCCCGCCGCCGTTCGCCAGGATGTCGGGAACGACGACCACCCCGTTCTCGGCCAGGACGGGGTCGGCCTGGGCCGTCACCGGGCCGTTCGCGCCTTCGACGATCATCTTCGCCCGTACCCGCCCGGCGTTCTCCGCCGTCACCACGCCCTCGCGCGCCGCCGGTATCAGCACGTCCACGTCGAGCTCGAGCAGCTCGGCGTTGGTCAGCGTGTCCGTGTCGGCGAAACCGACCACGGTGTCGGCGCCGTCGGCGACATGGCTCATCAGCGCGGCCGGGTCGAGCCCGCGCGAGCTGTAGACGGCGCCCTTGACGTCGGACACGGCGACCACCCGGCAGCCCGCGTCCCGCAGGTACCGGGCGGCGAGCGCGCCCACCTTGCCGAAACCCTGCACCGCCACGGTGACGTCCGCCGGGGCGACGCCCCGTTCCCGCAGCGCGGCGAACGTCGCGAGCTGGACGCCCCGGCTGGTGGCGCCCGCCCGGCCGGCCGTCCCGCCGACCGACACCGGCTTGCCGGTCACCACCCCGTGCGCGGTGTGGCCCGTGTGCGCCGAGTAGGTGTCCATGATCCAGGCCATGACCTGCTCGTCGGTCCCCATGTCGGGCGCCGGGATGTCGTTCGCCGGCCCGATCAGCCCCACCAGCTCGGCGGCGTACCGCCGGGTCATCCGCTCCCGTTCCCGGTCGGAGAGCATCCCGGGCTCCACGGCGATCCCGCCCTTGGCGCCGCCGTACGGGATCCCCATCAGCGCGCATTTCCACGTCATCCACATGGCGAGCGCCTTGACCTCTTCGAGGTCGGTGGACGGGTGGAAGCGGATGCCCCCCTTCGCCGGCCCGCGCGCCAGGTTGTGCTGTACCCGGTATCCGGTCAGTACCAGCAGCTGCCCGTCATCGCGCCGCAGCGGAACACTGACCGTGACCGACCGTCGCGGCATGCGCAGCAGGTCGTGCATTCCATCGTCTAGACCCAGGTGCCGCGCCGCGTCCGCCAGTTGGACGCAGGCGGTGTCCCAAGGTGATGCCCCGAGGCTCACTGGCCCTCCTATGTGGCCCGGGGGGACGCGGCCCGCCATCCGGCCGCCCGGCAGGTGAGGGCGCCGGGCGGTCCACCCGGCGGGAGGACCCTGCCCCCCGCGAGCGCATCGCCGTTGATGCACTAGGTCACGCACGCTACCCGCCTGGAGGGGTCCCCTCCACGCGGCCCGGCGTGGTCGGCCGGTACCGTCCGCGATATGCCGCCCGACTCGCCCCGCGGGGACAACTCGCGGACGACATGGGAGGCGTCCGCGCAGGTCCCGGGGACAGGGGAGAACGCCACGGGCGCGACGGCCGGGGCCGCCGGGGAGGCCGGGGAGGCCCGCCGGGAGGCCGGCGGCGCGGACCGGGCCGGCGCCGAGGCGGCTGGCGCGCGCGGCTGGCGTGCCCGGATCATCGCCCGGGCTGGCCGGCCGTGGTCGGCGGAAGGACTCTGGGGATTCTGGGCCGTCAGCAGGGCCGTGCTGCTGGTTCTGGCGTTGTACGTGCACCCGCTCGGCGCCCAGCACGGCGTCGACGGTGACCTGGAGCTCTACGCGGGCTGGGGGGACGCGTTCGTCCACGGCCGCGGTCTGCCGAGCGGTGACGACACCTGGCAGTACCCCCCGGGCGCGGCGCTCGTCTTCGCCGTCCCGGCCGCCGTCCACGCCCTCGTCGGGCTGCCCTACCGGGTCGGCTTCCCGCTGTTCATGCTCGCGCTCGACGCCGCCGTCACCGCCGCCCTCGCCCGCCGGGGCTCCTCCCGACGCCAGGACCCGTCGGACCCCGAGCGGGTGGGAACCCGGGCCGGGGCGCGGGTCTGGCTGCTGGGCACCACCGCGCTGGGCCCGGTGACGCTCGCCCGGTTCGACCTGGTGCCGGCGGCGTGCGTCGTCGCCGGCCTGCTCGCCCTGGGCGCGCGGGCCGACCCCGGGCGGGCCCCGTCCGGCGGTGAGGGCACCCGGCGCGGGCCGCGGTACGGCCGCGCCGGCCTCGCGGCGGCGGCCGGCGCCATGGTCAAGGTGTGGCCGGCGTTCCTGCTGGTCGCGTGCGGCCGGCCCGCGGCGGGCCCGTCGGGGCTCCGGCCCGCCGGCGGACCCACCGCCAGGGCCCGTCCGCCGTTGCCGCCGCTGGCCCGGCTCGCCGCTGGCGCGCTCGCCGCCGCCGCCGTGGTGGTCGTCCTCCTGGCGGCCGCCGGGGCGACGGGGGACCTCCTCGGGTTCCTGCGTGCCCAACAGGCCCGTGGGCTGCAACTGGAGGCCGTGCCGGCGACGGTGTTCGTGGTCGCCCGCATGTTCGGGGCCGGGCAGAGCGCGCGGTACTCGTACGGCTCGTCGCAGTTCGACGAGCCGGCGGCGCGCGCGATCGCCACGGCCTGCTCGCTCGTCGAGGTCGGCGCCGTGGCGGTCGCGGTCCTGGTCTGGTGGGCGCGGCCCCGGGCCGCCGACGGCGCGCGGGTGAGCGACCGGCTGCTGGCGCTGCTGCTCGTCGTGCTGGTGACCTCCCGGGTGCTCAGCCCGCAGTACCTGATCTGGGCGCTGGCGGTGGCCGCGGCGGGTGTCGCGCTGCGGGAGCGGGCCGTCGACCGGCCGGGCGACGCGCCCCTCGCGGCTGCCCCGGCCGCCCGCCCGGGGGCGGGCCGCTCCGGGAGCCACCGGGGCACTCTCGTCCTGTTGCTGGTGGCGGCGGTGATCAGCCAGGTGGTCTATCCGTGGCGGTACAACGACGTGATCCAGGGGCGGGTGGTGGCCAGCCTGCTGCTGGTGGCGCGCAACCTGCTGCTCCTGGCGGCCTGCTGGCGGGCCGTCAGGCTCATCGCGCCGCGGCCCGCCGCCGGCGCCGCTGGCCGCCCGCGAGCGCGCGTGCCCCGGCCGCGCCGGCGGCCGTGAGCGCGGCCGTCGCCACGGCCACCGCCGCCACCAGCGGGACAGGGCCGGCCGGCCCGCGCGGCCCGAGCAGCCGCCAGGTCTCGGCCAGCGGCGACAGCGTCGCCAGGCACAGCCAGACAGACAGGGCGCACACCGCGCCGACGCCGATCCAGGAGGGCCTCGGCCGCCGCCCCGCCGCCCCGCCGCCGTGCTCGGCGCGGTCATCGGCGGTGTCGGCCAGGGGCCGCGGGCCTTCTGGACCGGCCTCGAGATCCGGGGGGCCGGCGACCCGGGAGGCCCGCCGGGAAGGGCCTCGGGCGGTCAGGACCGCGAGCATGGGCAGCGCCGGGGCGAGGTACCAGGGGTAGAGCACCGGGCTGCCCAGCGCGACCGCCAGCCCGCCGACCCCCAGCACCTTCAGCCCGTCCCACTCGTCCGACCCGTCCCGCTCGCCGTCGGGTGCCTGCCCGTCGCGGGGCCGGCCGCGCCAGCCGCGCCAGAGCAGGACGGCGACGACGACCCCGGCGGCGGCCAGGGTGACGGCGCGGCAGCCGGCGAGCAGCGCCGACCCCCGCCCGGCGGCCACGTCCACGCCGACCAGGCTCGCGAGCGCCGAGAGGAGGGTGGCCAGGATCGACGCGGGCGCGATGCCGGTCGTCAGTTCGCTGGAGGTGGCCAGGGCCCCGATCCAGGTCGGCGCGAACCCGCTCGCCAGCACGCTCAGGCCCCCCACGCCGGCCGTCACCACGAGATCGACCGCCACGGCCGCCGCCACCGCCCGGGGGCCGGAGCTCCGGGCGCGGCGGGCGTGCGCCAGGACCAGCCAGGCCACGCCCAGCAGGGCGGTCGCCTTGACCATGCCCGCGAGGCAGGCCAGCGCCGTCGCCGCCACCGCGGGCCACGAGAGAGGGCCGGGCGTGTCCGGCGCGCCCGCCGGAGGCCGCCGGCCGTACCGGTCGACCAGCAGGGCGCCGGCCAGGGCGGCGGCGACCAGCGCGTCGAGATGCGCGCCGCCGACCAGGTGGATCAGCGTCACCGGGTTGGCGGCGACCAGCGCGAGCGCGACCGCCCGGACACGGTCGCCGCTGGGGCCGCCGATGACGTCGCCGCCGTCAGTGGGCGCCGCTGGCGCCCCGGCCGCGCCCTGGGCCAGGCGGACCGTGCAGCAGACCAGGACGGCCACGGAGACGAGCGCGACGACCCGCAGCGTCACCAGCGCTCCCGCCGGGCCGACGCCGAAGAGGTGGCCGACGGCCGCGGCGGCCTTCTCGACCGCCACCGCCGCGCCGCCGTACGGCGTGTGCGTCTCCCGCCAGCGTGGGTCGACGGCGTCGCTGAACACCGCGCCCGAGGGATCGGCGGCGAGCGCGAGCACCCCGTGGGTCGCCGGGTCGAGCCCGCGCCTGGCGAGCTCACCCTGGGCCGCGTAGGCATAGGCGTCCCGGCTGAACAGCGGCGGGCCGAGCGCGAACGGCGCGCACCAGGCCAGGGAGGCCGCGGACACCGCGCGGGCGCCGAGGCGGCCGGTCCACGCACCTCGGACAAGAGTGATCCAAAGTGCGCAGAGCGCGATGACCGCCAGCGCGGCGATACCGGCAAGTGCGCCCCTTGTGGTGCCGGTGGGCGGAGCCGGTGGAAGAATGCCGAGCCAGGATGTCGGGTCGATTGCGCGTGGGTCACGTGGGCCAAGGCGGCCCTCGGCTGTAACGGTGGCAATGGCCGCGCAGGCCCCGGCCGCCAGCAGCCAGGCCGGCGCGGATCCGGCCCAGGGGGTCGCCCGGACCGGGGGCGGGCGAAGCGCCGGCAACGTCTGGGAGGTAGCACCGGGTGGGAGGACCGCTCGCCGTACCCGGATCCCCGACGGGACCCCAGGCGCCGACGTTCCAGGCGAATCCGGTGGATCCGGCGGACCAGCCGCCGGATCAGCTGGACAAGGGCGATGACCCGGCTCGCTCACTCCCGTCGTCCTCCTCCCTTGTCGAGACCGCGCCGCTCGTCGACGCCGCGCCGCTCGTCGAGACCGTGCCGGCGCGGACGTCCCCACCGGCAACCCGGCCGGCGTCCCCGGCCGCCGACCTGCCCGACCAGCCTCGCGGACCGGGCGGCGACCCCGGATCGGACCGGGACGCCGGCACCGATCCCGCCGGGACGCCGGGCTCCGTCGGCCCGGGCGGGACCGCGGCCGCGAGCGGCCCGACCGCCGAGGATTCCGAGCGGCGCGCCGACGCGGCCGACTCCGATCGTGCCGGACGGGCCGGCGGCCGCTCGCGGCACCTCCGGCGTGCCGCCCGGATGGTCTACCGCGTCGTACGGGCCCGGCCGTGGCTGCTGACGGCCGCGCTGTGCGCCCTCACGCTGCGTCTCGGGCTCACCGGGCCGGACACGCCGGCGCAGGAGTACCGGGTCTGGCTGTTCAAGCACGGCGGGGCGCGGCTCTGGGACGGCCAGTGGTACGGCGGACACACCCTACTCGGCTACAGCGTGCTGTTCCCGCCGATCGGGGCGCTTTTCGGGGCGCAGCTGCTCACCGCCCTGGCCTGCGTGGCCTCGACGGCGCTGGTGGCCCGCCTGCTGCGCGGGCCGCGGGCACGCCGGGGCCACGACCTGCCGATCCTCTGGTTCGCCGTGGTGACCGTCGCGAACCTGATCGTCGGGCGGGGTCCGTTCGCGCTGGGCATGGCGTTCGGTGCGTTGGCCCTGGTCGGCGTGCGCGAGCGCCGTGCCTGGGCCGCCTGGGCCGGGGCGCTGTGCGCGTCGCTCACCTCGCCGCTGGCCGGCGCGTTCCTGCTGCTCGTCGGTACCGCCCTGATCGGCAGCCTGGCGTGGCGCCGGATCGTGCCGATAGCGGGCGCGCTCAGCGGGATCGTGGTGGCGATGCTCTTCCCGGAGGAGGGCGTGCAGCCTTTCCCGGCGCTCACCTACCTGTGCCTCGTGTCGCTCATCGTCGGCGGCCTGCTCGTGGTGCCGCGCCGGGAGCGGGCCGTGCGCCGCGGCCTGTTGCTGTGGGGGGCCGCCGCGACCGTCTTCTTCTTCGTGCCCTCGACGGTCGGGGGCAACATGACCCGGCCGGCGACCCTGCTCGCGGGGCCGATGGCGGCCGTGCTGCTCGCCTCCCGGCCCAGGATCCTGCTGATCGTGTCCGTGCCGCTGATCGGCTGGTCGATCGGCCCCGTCCACGGGGCGCTGCTCACCCAGGGCGACCCGTCGGCGCGCGCCAGCTACTACACCGGGCTGCTCGACTACCTCGAGCGCGGCCCGGTGCCGGCCGGGCGGGTCGAGATCCCGTTCACCCAGGCGCACTGGGAGGCCCGCTACGTCGCCCCCCGGGTGCAGATCGCGCGCGGCTGGCTGCGCCAGCTCGACAGCGAGCGCAACTCGCTCTTCTACGACGGGACGCTGACGGCCGAGACCTACCACGACTGGCTGCTGGAGCACGGCGTCACCTACGTCGCGCTGCCGGACGTGCCACTCGACCCGGCGGCCGACGCGGAGGCCGAGCTGCTGCGCGCCGGCCTGCCCTACCTGGACCTCGCGTGGGAGGACGCCAACTGGAAGGTCTGGATCGTCACCGACTCGCCAGGCCTGGTGCGCGGTCCGGCGGAGCTGACCGAGCTGGGGGTCAGCTCGGTGACCGTCGACTTCGACCAGCCCGGCGTGGCGACCGTGCTGGTGCGCTTCACCTCGCTGTGGGCGATCGAGACGGGTGACGCCTGCGTGTTCCGCGCCGCCGACGGCTGGACCGGGATCCTCACGGACTCGCCCGGTCCGGTGCGGCTCTCGACCCGGCTGTCGGTCGACGGCCTCACCGGCGCGCGCGCTCTCGACTGCCCAGCCGACCAGCGGGTGCACTGACAGGCTCCCCGCGGGGTGGCCCCGCGGGGACACAGCCGTGTCGCTGTGGCGACAATTCACCTCTGAATGGCAGTCTGGTGTCTTTGTTAGACGAGCGGGGACGGATACCGGCGGTCGGGCATGGCCGCCATCTGGCAGCATGACCGGCACGATCAGTACGACGAGCATGGCCGCGCGAGCTAGCCGCTCCGGACTGATCTATGCCGCGGCGGTGGGGTACGGAGGCCATGAAGAGCTCACTGCTACCAATCATGCTGATCGTCGTGCTCCTCGTGGGCGCCACGGTGTTCGTCGTCCTGTCCAGCCGCTCCGGTCGGACGCAGTTCGGCCCGGGCCCTCACCCGCCCCCCGACCCGGGCCAGCCGCGCCCGAGCCGGCGGGGTGCCGGAGGCCGGGAGCGGCGCGGCACGCACCGGGCCGCCGAGGCGGGCCGCCGGTCCCCGGAGGCGGAGGGCCTCGTGCCGGGCTTCGGCCCGGCCGCGGATCCCCAGGCGCCGCGGCCGCGCGCCGCCGCCGGCCCTCCCGCCGCGCCCGACGAGAGCCCCGGAGTTGGCTCAGGACCTGACCCCTACCTCGACGCGTCCGGCGTCGACCATGCCTGGAGAGATGACGTGACGACGCAGGTTCCCGCGGACGGCGGCGGCTGGCCGGCCGACGACCGTGACCCGGACGCGACCAGCTGGGCGCCACCGCCGGTCGGCCCACCGCACCCCCGGGCGGCGTCGGCGCCGCCGCCGCGTGACCCGGACCCGGACCCGGAGGCGCCCGCGGTGGCCGAGGACGCCGCGTGGCCCGCGCCTCCGGCGCCGCCAGCGGCCCCGGCGCAGCCCGTGCCCACGCCGGCGCCGCCCGCGGCCCAGCCGGCGGCCGCGCCGCCCGAGTGGGATCCCGCGGCGCAGACGGCGCCCGCCGGGCCCGTCGACACGGCCGTCGTGTCGACCGGCCCCTACGTCGCCGACGAGCCCGAGCAGTTCAGCGCGCCGCCGCTGCGGCTGTCCGCGGCCGGCCGGACGCGGCGCGGCAAGCGCGGTGGGCCGAACGAGGACGCGTTCGTCGTCTCCGACGGCCTGCTGGCCGTCTCCGACGGGGTCGGCGGCGAGGCGGCCGGGCAGATCGCCTCGACGCTCACCGTGACGACCGTCGCCGGCTTCCGGCCGCAGTACGCCGCCGACCCGCGCGAGGGCCTGCGCGCCGCCGTGGTCCGCGCGAACAAGGTGGTGCGGGAGCGTCCGAAGAACGAGCCCTCCTGGCGCGGCATGGCCTGCACGCTCGACGTCGTCGTGCTCGGCCGGCAGGAGCAGACCGGACGGACGATCACCGTCGCGCACGTCGGCGACAGCACCGTGTGGCTGCAGCCGGCCAAGGGACAGCCCCGCCAGCTCACCACCCCGCACGCGATCACCGGCGGGCCGCTGCTGAACGCGATCGGCCTGGCCGACGAGGTCGAGATGGACCTCTTCCAGGTCGAGGTCTCCGCCGGTGACCGGGTGGTGCTCTCCAGCGACGGGATCACCAAGGTCATGAAGCCCGAGCAGCTGCACGGCCTGCTCAGCCAGCTGGCCTCCGACCCACCGGAACGGGCCGCCGACGCCCTCGTCGAGGCCGCCCTGCTCGCGGGCGCGCGCGACGACACGACCATCGTCGTCGCGGACCTGGTCCACGAGCCCGCCCCCCGCTAGGGACGCGCCCTGGCCCATCCCGGCCGGGATCGCGGGGTCGCGTCCCCGCTCCGGGGTCGCCCAGGTCCCGTCTGGGACCTGGGCGGCTCCCGGAAGGGGGACGCGGGGCGAGGCGTGGCCGCGGCGGGTCAGCCGGTGGCCGCGTTCGCGGCGGGGCCGTCCGGCGCCGCGCCGCGCCGGCGGAACGAGAGCAGGAACGGCGCCAACACGATCAGGGCGGCGGCACCGGCGGCCGTCGACAGCCCGAACAGCTGGGCGAGGTCGCCGTGGACCCACCGCTGGCCGAACCCGGCGACGGCGACCGCGACGGCCGCCGCCACCAACGGCCGGACGCAGTGACGCAGGCTCGCCAGCGGCGCGAGGCCGGCGCCGCTGATCGCGGCCAGGAGGGCAGGGCCCACGACGAGCAGCGCGACGGCCGCGTGCGCGGCGGCGACTCCGCCGATCCCGCCCAGGTGGGCGCCGAGGTAGAGCCCGGGGACCAGTGCCGCGAGCCAGGCCCCCTGGACCGCGAACACCGCGCGGGTGCGGCCGGCCGCGACGAGCAGGTCGTAGGCGAGCTCCGCGGCGATCCGGCCGGCGCCGAGCACCGCGAGCCAGCGCAGCGCGTCGGCCGCCGCGGCCCACCGGTCGCCGTAGACGATCCGGATCACGGGCGTGGCCAGGGCCGCGAGCAGCGCGCAGGACGGTAGCGCGACCGCGAGCAGCAGCCCGAGCGAGCGGGCGAACGACTCCTGCAGGCGCCGCTGGTCGGCGGACAGCCGGGCGAACGCCGGCATCGCCACCCGCCGCACCGCCAGCGAGAACATGTTGACCGGCCAGCTCGACAGGTTGAACGCGAGCGTGTAAAAGCCGAGCTCGACGGCGCCGAGCCGCGATCCCACGATCATCGTGTCGATGTTGAGCACGCCGAAGACGAGCAGGCTCGAGCCGGCGAGCGGCAGGCCGAAGGCGATCAGCTGTCGGGCTGCCGGGCGGTCGAATCCTGGCCAGACCCGGTAGGGCGCGGCGGCGGTGATGAGGACCGCGGTGACCGCGTTTCCAGCCAGGTAGCCGAAGGCGAGGCTGTAGACGCCGTGGCCGGTGGCCGCGAGCCCGACCGTCACGCCCGTGTTCGCCAGCAGCCCGGTGAGGTCGGCCACCATCCGCCTGCCCTGCAGGAACTGTCTGGTCAGCAGCGCCGCCGGGACGCTCGCGAGCCCGTCGATGAACACGCTGACGGCCAGCAGCCGGATCACCCGAACGGCCTCGGGCGCTCCCAGCTGCTCGGCGATGGCCGGCGCGGCGAGCAGCGTCCCGGCGAACAGCAGGCCGCTGCCCGCGAGGGCGAGCGTCGTGACGGTACGCGCGATCATGCGTGGGTCGGTCGGCCAGCGCACGACCGCGAGGCTCACGCCCAGCTCGTTGACCGACAGCAGGGCGTTGAGGACGACGAGCGCGACCGCGAACTCGCCGTAGTCCTCGGGTATCAGCAGCCGCGCGAGCACGATCCCGGTCACGACCGTGCCGACCCTGCTGACCGCGTTGTTGAGCAGGCTGAAGCCGAGCCCGCGGCGCACGGACCGGCCGAGGCCGTCGCCTTCGGCATCCCCGCCGCCGGCCGGTGGCGTGAGGCGGTGCGGCATGGTCGCCGCGTCCGGGTCCCAGGCCGCCGCGGGGCCCGGCGCCGGCCGGTCCCCGACCAGCTCGAGGCCGGCGAGCTCGGCGTCGCGGCGATCCTCGCTCGCCCAGCCCCGGCCCCGGCCGCCGGCCGTCATCGCGGCGGCGCGGCCGCCGGGCTCGCGGGAGCGACCGACCCCGGCGGCCAGCCCGGGGGTTCCCCGCCATCGGCGGCGCGCAGGCCCGGGCCGGGCCTGGTCGGCTCGTAGGCCGCCGCGCAGCCGGGACAGGTCAGCTCGTCGGTGAGTCGTTCGCCGCATCGGCAGGCCCAGCCGATGGAGCGGGCGGGGTTGCCGACGACCAGCGCGTGCGCGGGCACGTCGCGGGTGATGACGGCGCCGGCGCCGACGAAGGCGTACTCGCCTATCTCGGTCCCGGCGACGACCGTGACGCCAGCGCCGATGGTGGCCCCGCGGCGCACCACCGTCGGGGTGAGCTCGCCGCGGCCCCTGCGTACTTCGGCGCGCGGCCGGAAGTCGTTCGTGAACAGCATGTTCGGGCCCAGGAAGACGTCGTCCTCGATCGTGACCCGGTCCCAGACCAGGACGGCGTTCTTCACCGTCACCCGGTCCCCGAGCCACGCGCCGGACTCGATGAAGGCGTGGTCGCAGATGTTGCAGCCGGCGCCGACGACCGCGCCCGCCATGACGTGCGCGAACGCCCAGATCCTGGTGCCGGGGCCGACGGTGTCCGACTCGCACAGGCCGCGCGGGTGTACGAACACCCCCGGTGGCGTCTCGGCCGTGCCCCGGGCCGGGCCGCCGTTCGCCGTGGTCACGCGAGCGCCTCCGCCAGCTCGTCGACGACCCTGGCCTGGTCGGCCTCGGTGAGGTGCGGGTGGATGGGCAGGCTGAGGATCTGGGCGCAGGCCCGCTCCGCCACCGGGAAGTCGCCGCGGGCGTAGCCCAGGCTGGCGAAGGCCTCCTGGAGGTGCACCGGGAGCTGGTAGTGGATGCCGGCGCCGATCCCGGCCTTGTTCAGCCGTGCCAGTACCGCGTCCCGGTCGGGGATCCTGATGACGTAGAGGTGCCAGACGTGGATGTTGCCCGGGGCCACCGTCGGTGGCCGGACCGGCCCCGGGGACCACGCGGTGCCGGTCAGCCCGGCGGCCTCGAGCAGCGTGTCGTAGCGGGCCGCGACCGCCCGGCGGGCCGCGTTCCAGCGGTCCAGCCGGGTGAGCTTGGCGCGCAGCACGACGGCCTGCACGGTGTCGAGTCGGGAGTTGAAGCCGAGGGTCTCGTGTACGTAGCGGCGTTCGCTGCCGTGTGTGCCGAGCAGCCGGG
>NZ_JADWYU010000041.1 GCF_016786325.1 Frankia nepalensis
GCCATCGGGCCGGGCGCTGGAGGCGCGGCCATCGGGCCAGGCGCCGGAGGGGCGGGAGGGCCCGCGGGCGGCGCGGCGGCCACGGCCGTGGGCGGTGGCGGCAGATAGGCGCGGATCGGCCACTGTCGCTCGAGAACGAGCGCCACGCCGCGCGCCAGCACCCCGTCGGCCTCCGGGGCGGGCGAGGCGCCCACCCGCGCCGAGCCGTCCACCGGCGAACCGGAGGAACCCTGGGCGGCGAGAGCCCGCGCGCCGTCGCCCGTGGCGGCGCCACCGGCCTCGACGGCCCAGTCCGGCCCCCCCACGAGCCGCAGCAGCCGGCTCAGCAGCGTGGCCGCGTCCGGCCGGGCCGCAGGGTCCTTGCGCAGCGTCTCGTCGACCAGGCCGGCCAGGTCATCGGGGATGCCGGCCAGGTTCGGGGGGTCGTGGCGCACCCGGAACAGCACCGCGTCGGTCGGGCCGGCGCCGAACGGGGTCCGCCCGGTCGCCGCGTAGGCGACGCTGCAGCCCCAGGCGAACACGTCGGCCGGTGTCCCGACGACGTCGATGCCGTTGAGCTGTTCCGGGCTCATGTAGCCCGGGGTGCCGACCGGGGTGCCCACCCGGGTGAGCACGGTGACGTCTGTGGCGTGCGCGATCCCGAAGTCCACCACCTTGGGCCCGGCCTGGGTGAGCAGCACGTTGCCGGGCTTCAGGTCGCGGTGCACCACGCCGGCCCGGTGCATGGCGAGCAGCGCCTCGGCGAGACCGACGGCCAGCGTCCGCAGCGACGGACCCGTCACCGGGCCATTACGCAGGATCCAGTCGGCCAGCGTGGGGCCGGCGAGGTACTCGGTGGCGAGGTAGGGCGGGTACCAGTCCGGGTCGGCGGCGTAGACACGGGCGGTACACAGGCCACGCACCCTGCGCATCAGCTCGATCTCGCGGCGGAAGCGGGCACGGAACTCGGGCGCGTCGGCGAGCTCACCGCGGATCACCTTGACCGCGACGGGCGTCTGCCCGAGCAGGCCGTAGTAGACGACGCCCATCCCGCCGCCGCCGATGCGCGCCGTCAGCGTCGTCGGCCCCAGCCGCACCGGCAACGCGATGTCCTGCACGCCGACCGCTCTCCGATGCTGTCTCGACCCGCCGCTGTCACCGCCACCGCGGCGCGCCGGTGCCCGTCCTCCGGCGCGATGACTCCGACGCCGTGACGCTGGCGCCGTGCCGTCCCGCCCGGCTCGCCTCGTTCGTGGTCACATTACCGCCGGGGTGAGGACGCGAACCGTCCCATCGCGGAGGCGCTCCGACACGCCTGGTGCAGCCCTCCTTGACAGGCTGCCGTGTCGCCTGGGCCGAGAGAGCGCCGGGCGGCCCGCCGCGAGCGCGACCCTCGCCGCGGCGGTGCCCGGGCGGCGTCGGCGCCCAACCGCCGCCGCCTGCCCACCGGCCCGGCCAGGGACGTCAACCAGGGGATATCGGATTGCCGACAGCCCAGAACAGTGGACGACTATCGTCACGGCGCACAGCGCGGACCAGGTCCCGCGCGGACCAGACCCCGCCCGGATGGTCCGGCCAGGCGGCGCCCGCCTGGTGAACCGGGAGGGGGTGGCCCGTGGCTCGGCCGCGTCGCCCGCCGGCGGCGGCCGGCCTCAGCCGCAGGCCTGGCCGACCAGGTCGGGACTGGACCCGGCGCCCTCGGTGCCCGCCGCGGCCGCCTTGGGCACCGGCGGCACGCCGACGATCCAGGCACGCAGGTGGGCGATCTCGTCCGCGGACAGCTCCATCCGGGCGTTCTGGCAGAGCACGACCGCGTTGTCGGCGAACGCGCGGGCAAGGGTGTCGGCGTCGTCGCCGGGCCGCGGCGGGCGGCCGGCATAGAGCAGGCCGTTGAGGACGAAGTTCACCGCGCCACGACCGATGTGCTCCCCGCGCTCGACGCAGCGGTCCCGGACCTCGCGCGACGTGCCGGTCCGGTTGAAGCCGCGCGCGCCGACCTCGGCGGCGAGCTCCTCGAACAGCGCGCGGAACTCCCGTGACGTCAGCCGAGGTATGTCGGTGACGGCCGAGATCCGGGTGACCAGCTCGGCGAGCGGGCCGGCCGGGACGGCGCCGGCGGGCGGGCCGCTGGGCGGCGCGGTGTGCCGACGCGGGTCGTAGATGTACTCGGGGGCCGCGGTGATCACCAGGCCGGGCAGGTCGACGAGGCTGAGCAGTTTCTTGAACGAACCGGTGCCCGCCCAGCCGTCGGTCGTCTCGGGCCCGAGGTGGGCGCGCACCAGCTGGGCGACCGAGGCGAGGGTGATCGGCCGGTCGGAGGCCGCGACCTGGGCGCGGACCTGCGCCGCGATGGCGCGGCGCAGCAGGTACTCGCCCGGCCCCGCCGGCAGCGCCTGGGAGGCCGGCGCGGCCTGGGCCACCGGGGGCCCCGCCCCTGCCGGCGACGCGGCGGGCGGGGGTGTGGGTAACTCGGCGGAGGCGGGCTGAAGGCCTGTCGGCTGGGCCTGGGAGCCATCCGAGGCCGGGTACGGCCCCGCGGCCGCCGCCGCGAGGGCGCCTGGTGCCGCGGGGTTCTCCGGCGCGGAAGCCTCGGCCGCGGAGCTCTCAGGCGTGAGGGTCTCAGGCGTGGAGTGCGCCGACGTGGGGGGCACGGGCATGGGGCTCACGGGGCCGGGGCCGGTGAGGGTGGCCCCGATCCCGCCCGGCGCGCCGTTTCCGTTCCCGGCCGGCTGACGCGGCTCCCAGGACAGCGCGTCGTCGATGAAGGTGTCCTCGCCGACGACGTGATCGCAGGCGGCCCGAAAGGCCCTGGCCGACGGTCCGCTGGTGATGATGACCGTGCGGCGGTCGTGCGCCCGTAACCGCAGCATGACGGGGGTGTAGTCGGCGTCGGCTGACAAGAGGATGACCTCGTCGAACCGCGTCGGATGGCCGAGGATATCGAGGACATCGATGACGATGTGAATATCAGCCGAGTTCTTGCCGGCGGCGGTCAGCGGCGGGCAATCGACGACGTGGAAGCCCGCTCTGGTGAAATACGCGCGGTAGCGCGCTGAACTTACCGGATTGAGGTAGCAGTACCGGATAAGCAGATCCCGGCGAAAATCGTTGGTCCCCAGCGCGGGGTAGGCGAGCTTCTCCAGCCAGCCGAGCCAGCCCTGCGGGTTGACCGCGAAACGGTTCGCGGCAACCGCGTCCAGGCGTTGAAGCCCCAGGTGGATGTTCTCGAAGTCCACGAACAGCGCGCTACGAACCCGTAATACGCCCCGCTCGCCGCCAGCCGCCCCTGTCATGTCGGCCATCGTGCCCGATCGCGCGCCGACGACCAAGTCCTGGATCCGCCAGTCGCGAGCCCGCCCACCACCAGCCACACTCGGTCGTCGAACGGACGCGCACCGTCCAGGAGCCTTGGGCGCCTCCGCCCCGAGGGTCCGCCGAGAGCGACCGACGGGACACGTCGACCAGCTCCGCCACCCGCCGCCATGCCCACCAGCTCGCCTGCCCACCAGTTCGCCGCCATGCCGACCCGTCGAACTGGGAGTCGCCCGCCCCGGGCGCCCGGGGCGGGCGGTACCGCCCGAGAGGCGGTGCCCCGCCGGACGCCGCGTGTCGGACAACCCCACGCGCGCGTCCCGAGCCGCGGTCCGTTCCTCGACCGTCTCGTCCCCCGATTCCGTTATGCCCCGCTACGGGGCCGTTTGCCGGACTCCATCGGACGGGCTATCGTCGCCTCGGCGCCGCTGCCCGCGATGCGCACACGGTGAACGAATGCCGAGCGGGCGGGCCTCGCGTCGAAACCAAAGATTCGACAACCATCGACGGGCCGCCGCTCGGTCGCGTCAGTCACTGGAATCCCTGAAATCCCTGGCCTCGCGGCCGTTCCCGGGACGAATTCCTCCCCTCACGAGGAAGTAAAGCGCCGTCGCCACCGTCACGGCCTGATCTTGCGCTGCCCGCGCTCGGGTGACGTCCGGAGCGTCCACGCCCCCGCGATAATCGCCAGCCACGTTCTCGAGGAGACGAGATGACCGACCCGCACGCGACGGACGAAGGCGACGCGGGCCTGCGCGTACTCTGGCTGCTGGTCTTCGTGGCCGGCTGCCTGGTGACCTGGGCCGCCTGCGCCGGCTACGCCACCCCGGCCTACCGCACCTGCGCCGAGCCGGCGCCCGTGCGGCCCGCGCCGGTCACGCCCGCCTCCTCGGTCCCGACGCCGCTCCCGGCTGAACAGGGACCGCTCGTCCTCCGGCCGGTCGTCTTTCCTCCGCCCGTGGCCTGCGGACCCGCGGCCTGACCACCCGGCCCACCGCGCCGGTGCCGGGACATGCCCGGACCCCGCCGCCGACAGCGGACGTCAAGGCGGCGGACTTCAGACGCGACGGACTTCAGGCCCGGGAGACCTCGCGACGTGGTCACAGCCGGACCGCGTGACGTTCCAGCTGGGCGAGCACGGTCTGGTTGGCGGCCCAGCCGTCGGGGAACCTGACCGGCTCCCGCAGGTGGACCGGCTCATGGGACGGGTGCGTGTCGAGCAGCTCGCGGATGCCGGCCCGCGCGACGACGACGCAGGCCTGCCGATGCCGGGACGCCAGCACGCACAGCCGGCCGGCCTCCAGGTGGAACGCGGTCGCGTCACGCCGGCCGGACAGCGGGTGCAGCACGACCGTCACGTCGTACTCCCGCCCCTGCAGCCGGTTGGCGGTGTCCACGACGACGTCGCCGGCCAGTTCGCCGAGGGCGGCGCGGATCGCCGCGACCTGGTCGCGGTGCGCCGCGCCGACGGCGACCTGGCCCGCCGTGACCGGGTGCTCGTCGCGACGGTCGAGCGCGGACGCGACGGCGCCGCGGGCGAGCAGCCGGCGGGTGACGTCGGCGACCGCGCGAACCGCCTCGGCGTCCGTGCGCAGCGTGTACCGGGGGGGCAGCTCCAGCAGCCCCCAGCCGGTCGCCGCCGCCACGTCCAGCACGTCGTCCACCGCGCCGGCGCCCGCTCCCCTGGCTGGGACACCCCCGGCCGGAACACCCCCGGCGAGGTCACCGGCCGAGCCGCGGCCGGTGAACGTGAGCCGCCGGTCACCGTCGTCGTTGCCGGTCCGGAAACCCGTGAACGGGTAGAACGCGTCGGCGACCACCCGTTCGGCGCTGCGCGGCAGCCGCCACGACACTGGCAGGTTGTGCACCGGCAGGTCGTGGTTGCTGCGCAGCAGCACCGCCACGGCGCTCTGCATCGGGTCCCAGGTAAGCCCGCGCCACCGGTCGTTCTCGACGGTCGAGAACGGGTCGAGCTGGCCCGGGTCACCGACGAACAGTGCCTGCTCGAACAGCCTGGCGATCGCCAGCAACGCGTCCGAGCGCATCTGGTAGGCCTCGTCGACGATCGCCCACCGCCAGGCGGAGTCCCGCACGTAGGCCCACTTCGCCGCCGTGGCCACGGTGATGTCCGGATCGGCCAGGGACTTCAGGTCGCTACCGACCACGACGTTCGGCAGCCCGTCGAGGCGCGGTGGCGGGACGTAGCCGGCTCGGCCGAGCCGGCCGACCCGCAGGTCCGGCGCCTGGTCGGCCAGAGCCACGGCCAGCTTCTCGACCAGGTCGTCGACCTGCTCGTTCGTCTGGGCGACGATCATCAGCCGCTCGCCGTCGACGGCGAGGCCGGTCGCCGCCCGCACCACCAGCGTCGACTTGCCCGCCCCAGGCGGCGAGTCGACGACGACGCCTCGATGCCGCCCCGACCGGAAGTCCGCCAGGATCGCCGTGATCACTCGCTCGGCCGCGGCGGCGGGACTCTCCAGCCGGCCGCCCGCGCCCGTGACCCGCGCACCCGCGCCCGTCACGCTCACCCGACACCTTCCACGTCATCGTCCCCGCGAGCACCGCCGTCCCCGCGAGCACCGCCGCCCCCGCGAGTGCCACTGCCCCGACGAGCACTGCCGTCCCCGCGAGCACCGCCGTCCCTGAAAGCATCGCCGCCGGGCCGCGGCCCTGCCGGGAGGCCTACTCCCACAGCTCCCGCGCGTCCTGCTCGGCCGGCTCGTACGGGCTCGGCGGGCCGCCGTGCGTCCACGGGGTGTCCTCCGGCGCCGGTAGCCCGGCTGAGAACGCCCCCTCGACCAGCAGGCTGGTGTAAGCGAGCGTCTCGCCCACTTTCGGCACCGACCCGGGCGGCGGCACCTTGGACCTGCCCATTCCGCCGCTGAGCTCCAGCACGACCAGAAACCCGTCATCCGCCGGCTCGACCGCCAGGGTGACGCCGGTCTGCCCAGGCCGTGCCGGCGAGCGGACCCTGGTACCGGTCGCGAGCCGCGCCGGGTCGACCGTGCGCAGCTGGACGAGCGGCCGGGTGACGAGGCTGCCGCGCTCGTTGGGCCGGCGCCGTTCCCGGTCGGCCCCGACGACGGTGCCGACGAACGCCTCGCCGGTCACCCGGTGACCCGCGAGCACCAGCGGGTCGTCGAAGGCCCGGTCGGCCTCGTATTCGGCGAGCTCCCGTTCCAGCGCGCCAAGCCGTCGGGCGGCGGCGACCGCGCCGTCGCGGCGGGCCTGCGGCAGGCCGCCGTCGGAGTCACGCAGGTAGCTGTAATACGCGGTGAACCGCGCCCGGTCTCGCTCCCAGCGCCGCGGCGCGGACGCGGCGGCCGGCAGCGCGCGCAGCCGGTCGACGGCCCGCCACATCAGCCGCCAGGTCGGCTCGAGCTGGGTCCGCGCGACCCGTTGGATCTCGGCCAGCGCCTCGCCCAGCCGCTCGTCGCCGCCACCGGAGCCGGCCTGTCCGGCGGCCGCCGCGTCGTAGGCCCGGATGGCCGGCGCGAGCACCCGGTTGTCGAACTGGGGGTCAGTGGCCGGCCCGGCCGGCGGCCAGCGGACCGGGTCCTCGGCCAGCAGGGCCGCCTCGGGCCCGGAAAGGCCAGCCGGTGGGTCGATCCAGGCCATCAGCGCCGCCAGGTTCGCGTCCTCCAGCGCGCTCTGCCCGGTCGCCCAGTGCAGGGTGAGCGCCTCCGTCATCGCCACCAGCGAGGCCGACCCGGGGTGCTCGGCGCGCCCGGCGAGATAGGTGAGCCACCGGCCCAGCACCGGCACCGCCGCCGGGACGGCGTGCTCCCCGGTGGTCGCCCGGAACCGCGTCGAGCGGCCGAACAGCCGGACGAAGTCGATCCCGGCCCGGTTGGGCACCAGCACCTGCGGCGCGTCGAGGAACCGCACGGGCTCGGCCGGCTCGGGAGCGGCCTCGGCCTCCCAGTCCGCGCCCGGCCCGTCCGTCCCCTGTTCGCCGGTCCCGGCGGCGTCAGCACCGGCCGGCGCGCCGCCGAGGCCGCCGGCGGCGGCGCCCGCCCGGCCGGCGCCACGGCCGGCGGGTGCGGTCGCCGGCTGCTGCCTCGCCGCCGCCTTCGGCGGCTTCACCGGCTCGGTGCCCGCGGCGGCGCACCGCTCGACGTGGGCGAGCAGGATCCCGGCCAGCTCACTGGCGAACGCGAACCGCAGCGCCCGGTCCCGCGGCTGCCCGACGACGAGCAGGGCGGGCGCCCGCTCGTCCGTGCCGACCAGCGCCGCCAGCGGCGCGTTCGCCTCGCCAGCCATCGTCAACGGCACCAGCACCAGCGGCCGCTCGGACAGGTGGACGTGGCGTACCGACGCGACCGGCTGGGCGGCCCCCGCCCGCGCCGCCAGCAGCCGGGCGTAGGCCTCGACCGCGCTCACGGCCCTGCTCCGGCCCCCGGCGGGGCGGCCGGTTCCCCATCCGCCGTCAAGGCCACCGGGGCCGGCGGGACAGCCGCGGACGCGGCCTGGAGGCCCTCGGCGTACACCCGGGCCGCGGTCCGCAGCATCGCCGCCGCCTCGGCCCGTTCCTCGTCGGGAGCCAGCGTCCCGTGCGCGAGGCCGAGGGCCTCGTCGATGGTCTCCACTCCACCGAGCTCCTCGCGCACGCCGGCGCCGAGCGTCGCGGTGCGCCCCGCCGCCTCCCGCCGGCAGAAGAACGCCAGCTCGCAGGTCGACAGGCAGCCGGGCGCGTACCGGGCGGCGACCCGGCCGAGGGCGCCGGTGAGCGCCTCGGCCGTCACCACGGGCCCGCCGGCGCCGTTCTCGGCCAGGTCGAGGGTCAGGTCGTCCGGCAGCGCGTCGAGCAGCGTGTCGATCCGGGTCAGCCGGGCCAGCTGGTGCTCCAGCACCAGCAACTGCCGGCGCACGTCGATCGTCGTCGCGACGGGGACGTTGGAGAAGTCCTTCGGGCAGACGAGCACGACCTCGTGCGAGACGGCGTCGGCCCGTCCCAGCAGGCGGCGCAGCGCCAGGACGTAGACGGCGGACTGGATCGCCGCCGCCGCGACCTTCTCGCCGTCCGCCTGGCCGTCGATCACGGGGAACGACTTGATCTCCACGACGTGGAACGCCCCGCCGTGCTGGAACGCGACCAGGTCCGGCTCGAGATAGACCTCCTGGCCCGCGATGTCGAGCCGCAGCAGCGGGTGGTCGAACACCGTTGGCCGCGCGCCCTCGGCGGCGCCGGCCAGCTGGGCGCGGGCCGCGGCGTGCCGCGGGTGCAGGCTGTCCCCGGTCTCGCCGGCGCCGAGGTCGCGGTACGTGGCCTGCTCGAGATCGAGGCCGAGGAGCTCCCGCAGCAGGCGCAGCAGCTCGGCGCAGCCGTCCGCCTTGACCTGCTTCTCGAACGCGTTGCCGCGCACGATCGCGAACTGGGACTGTCCGAAGGCCGCTGGGAAGCCCACCCGGGCCGCGAGCCGCTCCTTGTCGACCCCGGCCGCGTCCAGCACCGCCCGTCGCGCGCACCCCGGGTTGCTGGTCAGGGCCGCGATGGTCCGCGCGTTGTGCCGCCGGGGCGGCTCCGAGCCGCGGATCCGCCCAAGCCGCGCCTCGGTCTTCCCCTCGTGCCGCACTGGCCGCCCTCCGCACGCCGACGCCGGCATCGGCACCGTCCCGCCCGGCACCGCTTCGTCGGTACTGATCCTGACCGATGCGGTCCCGTAGCCCGCGGGTGGCCCACCGGGGACGACAGGGCCGGTGCCGCGCCCGGCCCTGTCGTCCCTGGTGGGCCGCGTCCGACCGCCGGTCCCCGACCGGTCGGTGCCGGTCATCCGGAGCCGTCCATGGCCGAGGGCCCCCACCCCACCCCTGGATAGGGTCGCGGGACGGGGAGCACTGGGGAGAAGAGAGCCGAGGGATGCCGGACACGACGGACTCGCCGGCCGTGGAGGTGCTGCGGGCCGACCGGGTGGACCTGGTCCGGGGCGGGCGGGACCTGCTGCGCGGGGTGGACCTGACCGTGCGGGCCGGCGAGCACTGGACCCTGCTGGGGCCGAACGGTGCCGGCAAGAGCACGCTGCTCGGGCTGCTCGGCGCGGTCACGCACCCGACGCGCGGCACGGTGCGGGTGCTGGGCCGCCAGCTCGGCAGGGTCGACGTCCGCGCGCTGCGCGCCGCCATCGGGCACGTCAACCCGCGTCACCCGCTGCAGTCACCGCTGACCGTGCGCGAGGTGGTCCTGACGGGCGTGACCAGCACGATCGACCTGGTCCCCCGTTGGACCCCGACCACCGAGCAGGAGCGCGACGCCGACGAGCTGCTCGACGTCCTCGGGATCGGCGCCATCCGGGACGCGCGGTGGCCGGACCTGTCCCAGGGCGAGCGCGGCCGGGCGCTGATCGCCCGGGCGCTGATGCCCCGTCCCCGGCTGCTGCTGCTCGACGAGCCGACGACCGGCCTGGACGTGGCCGCCCGCGAGCAGCTTCTGACCGGCCTCGACGAGCTGCGGGCCGAGCATCCGGACCTGGCGAGCGTCCTGGTGACCCATCACCTGGAGGAGATCCCGGCCAGCTCCACGCACGCCGTCCTGCTGCGCGACGGCGAGGTCGTCGCCTCAGGCGCCATCGACGAGGTGCTGACCACGGAGCGGGTAAGCGCCTGTTTCGGCCACCCGATCCGGGTCGCCCGCCTCGACGGCCGTTTCGTCGCTCGCGCCCAGCCCGGCCGCTCGCTTACCGACCGTCGCGGTCGCTGAGGAGCCGCCGGCGTATCCGCCGGCTCCGCGACCGACACCTCACGGCGCGGCGCCGGCCGCGTCCGTCCCATGGCCGAGACACTCGTCCCGGAAAATCAGACATTAGCGATCTGTTGACGCAGGTCACACGTGAGTATTCACTTGCGGCACAGTCACGACCAGCCGCCGCCAGGATCGGCCACGGACGTTCCGTGCCGACCGGGCGAGCGGGTGACCGAGTGCCACGCCCACGAGGGAACCAGCGGGCAAGCACTCCGTCGTGTCTTCCCGTCGTCCGACAACAAGGGGGACACATGCCACACCTCCGAGCGCTGGCCGGCCGGCGAGCGCGCCGCAGACCCGAATCCACGTCCTCGCGCTCCACCGGCTTACGGCTGGCCGCGACCGCCACCCTCGCGGCGAGCCTCGCCTTCGTCACGGCCTGTTCGGACGACTCCGACGGGGGCGGGACCACGCCCACGGCGACCGGTTCCGCGACCGCCCAGAGCCTCCTCGGCGCGGTCGACAAGGCGAGCGGCGAACCCATCAAGATCGGCCTGATCACCGACGGTCAGAGCGTCGTCGCGAACCTGACCATCCAGAACCGGGTGGCCGAGGCGACCGCCAAGTGGCTCAACGAGCACCGCGGCGGGATCGCCGGGCGGCCCATCGAGTTCACGATCTGCGAGACCGACAACGACCCGGCCAAGGCCGCCGACTGCGGGAACAAGATGATCGAGGAGGACGTGCCCGCCGTCCTCATCGGCACGTCGGGCGTCGGCCCGGACGCCTGGAAGCCGCTGGGCGACGCCGATATCCCCGTCATGATCTTCGGCACGAGCGATCCCGACATGCTCACCGACCCGGCGACGTTCATTCTCGGTGACCCAACCTTCGGCGTCATCGACATGCCTATCCAGGTCGCCCAGGACGAGGGCAACAAGAAGGTCACATCCATTGTGATCGACGTTCCCGCCGCCCTGCACTCCGCACAGGACATCGCGCCCCCGCTGTTCGACAAGGCCGGCATCGGCTACGAACTCCTGCGGGTCGCCCCCGGCACCGCCGACATGACCCCGCAGATGCAGCAGGTCAAGTCGAACGGCTCCGACCAGGTATTCATCATCGGCAACGACACGTTCTGCATCAGCGCGATGAACGGCCTCAAGGCCGTGGGCTTCACCGGCACCATCAGCGCCATCTCCCAGTGCTTCTCGGACGCGACCCGCAAGGCGGTGTCCGGTGACGTGCTGGAGGGCATCGTCGTCAGCGCCTTCGCCCCGATCGGGACGGACAACCCCTCGGCGGCGCTGTACAAGGAGGTCGTCGACACCTACGGCAAGGACATCGACCTGAGCAACCAGGACGGCATGGTGATGTTCACCATTGCCTCCGGCTTCCACGCGGCCCTCACCGGGCTCACCGGTGACATCACCCCGCAGTCCATCACGGCGGCCATCAAGGGCATGAAGGAGACGGAGCTGCCCGGCGCCGGCGGCCTGAAGTTCCGCTGCAACGGCAAGGCGCACCCCGAGTCTCCGGCCTCGTGCGTCCGCGGCGGCCTGGTGACGACCCTGGACGACAAGGGTCAGCCGTCCGAGTACAAGGTCCTCGGCAACACGTCGGTCGAGGACTGAGCCGTCGCGCCGGGCGGAGCGGCTGCCCGCTCCGCCCGG
>NZ_JADWYU010000042.1 GCF_016786325.1 Frankia nepalensis
ACCTCACGACCTGGATGACCAGCCGCGACCTCCCCGACCAGCCACCCAGGCCAACCCACTTCCAAAACACGCCCTAGCGAGATGGGGCCGGGGAAGGTGGGTCTGGTCTGGAGAGGCCCCCGGCTCCGTCGACCAGCCGCGGCGCCTCTTGCCGGTGGCGGGATCGAGGAGGGCGGCGCGGGGCCGCCGAGTCGAGCCCAGGTCGGTGAGCAGGCGCCAGACGGTGGCGGAGGCCGCCGTAGAGGACCGGGACGTCGAACTGGCGCTGGACGGCGTCGGGCATCGGCATCGGCGGCGGCGTCTGGACGCGGGTGGACAGGGCGAGGACGTCGGTGTTCGACGCGCCGACCTGCCCGGATGGGGCGATCAGGTTGACGGGGGCGAAGCGGCCGACGCCTGCACACCGCCGCTATACTTCTAGACATTTTTCGCCCCGCTGGGCTAGCATCCCCGCCGCTGGACGGCACGACAGCCGAGATCCTCAACCGTCGCCGGACGACGAGTGACCGCGATGCCCGAAGGAGCGCCCACATGACCACCAAGACGCCGATCGAGCACCCGAAGCGGTTCGCCGCGGCCACGCCGGACAAGCCGGCGGTGATCGCCGGCGACGTCGTCGTGACCTACGCCGAGCTGGAGGCCCGGTCGAACCGGCTCGCGCACGCCTTACGAGCCGCCGGGCTGGACGTCGGCGACAACCTCGCCGTGCTCATGGAGAACCGCGCCGAGTACTTCGAGATCGTCTGGGCGGGGATGCGCGCGGGCCTGCGGGTGACGCCGATCAACTGGCACCTGTCCGCCGCCGAGACGGAGTACATCGTCACCGACTGCGGCGCGGCCGCGCTGGTCGCGTCCGCGGCGTGCGCCGACGTCGTCGCGAGCCTGGGGGAGGCGGGCCCGAAGGTCCGGCTGGCCGTCGGCGGGCCGATCGAGGGGTTCGAGCCCTACGAGCGGGCCGTCGCCGATTTCCCGGCGACACCGTTGGACGACGAGTGCGAGGGCAACTGGATGTTCTACTCGTCGGGCACCACCGGCCGGCCCAAGGGCATCCGCCCGCCGGAGGTCGGCGGGCCGCTCGGCGAGCCGACGTCGTTCAGCGCCATGGTCCGGTTCTTGTTTGGCGGCGACGAGTCGACCCGCTACCTCAGCCCGGCGCCGCTCTACCACGCGGCGCCGTCCGGCTGGACCAACGCGGTGCACCGGATCGGCGGCACGGTCGTCATCACCGAGCGGTTCGACCCGGAGGAGTTCCTCCAGACCGTCGAACGCGAGAAGATCACGCTGGCGCAGGTGGTGCCGACGCATATGGTGCGCCTGCTGAAGCTGCCGGCCGAGGCGCGCGCCCGCCACGACCTGTCCAGTCTGAAGGTCCTCGTCCACGCCGCCGCGCCCTGCCCGGTCGAGGTCAAGCGGGGCATGCTCGACTGGCTGGGCCCGGTGATCCACGAGTACTACGCGGGCAGCGAGGGCGTCGGCTTCTGCTACATCGGCCCCGAGGAGTGGCTCGCGCACCCGGGCTCCGTCGGCCGCTCGATGCAGGGAGCGGTGCACATCCTCGACGAGCTGGGCGAGGAGGTGCCGCCGGGCACCGACGGCCGGGTGTTCTTCGAGTCCACCCGCCAGTTCGAGTACCACGGCGACCCGGCCAAGACCGCCGAGGTGTTCGACAAGCACGGCTGGGCCACCTACGGCGAGATCGGGCACGTCGACGCGGACGGCTACCTCTATCTCACGGACCGGGCGACGAACATGATCGTCTCGGGTGGGGTCAACATCTACCCGCGCGAGATCGAGGACGTGCTGATCGGCCACCCCGAGGTCGCGGACGTCGCGGTGATCGGGGTCCCGGACGGCGAGATGGGCGAGTCCGTCCGGGCCGTCGTCCAGCCGGCGGCCTACCCGCCGGCCGACCCCGCCGCCCTGGAGGCCGACCTCATCGCCTTCTGCCGCGCCAACATCGCCCACTTCAAGGCCCCGCGCTCCGTCCGTTTCCTGGAGGCGCTGCCTCGCCTGGCCACCGGCAAGATCGCCCGACGGCTCCTGCCCCCAGAGGTCCGTGCCTGAGCCGGTCGCCGCCGAGCCGACCCGCCGCCGAGCCGGCCGCCGCGGCGCGCCTCAGCCCCGCGAGGCCCGCGGGCGGGACAGCGCGTGGCGGCCGGTGAGGATCGGCAGGTCGAGGAAGGTACGGATGCCGGGCGCGGCCGCGCACAGCGGGGCGACGGCGTGGACGGCGTGCATGGCGGTGCCCAGGCAGCCCTGGTCGTTCTCGTCCTCGCCGTTGATGGCGATCTTGGCCTCAAGGACCATGGAGGGGCTGCCCTCGACGGTGACCTTCCAGCCGCGGCCGGTGGGCCAGTCGGGAGCCTGGCCGTCGCCGACGCGGGTGATGTGCTCGATCGTCAGCGCCGGGCGGCCGTCGATGACCGCGGTCGCGGAGAAACGCTGCGCGGAGACGCTGCCGGCCTCGATGCGGCCGGCCTTGATCTCGAAGGGCGCCGGGGCGACGGCGACCTGGCGGTCGTAGGTGAACCCGTCGATCGTCGCGCCGAGGCCGTCGGCCACCATCATCAGCGAGGCCTGGAACACCGAGCCGGCCAGCTCCGGGATGGCCAGCGGCACCTGCGCGTCCGGGGCCTTCCCGAACCCCATGATGTCGAACAGCATCCCGGCGTTGTCGTAGCTGCTGTAGTCCAGCAGTTCCTGGACGAGCAGCGTGTCGATCCGCTCGAACAGCGCCGACATGGTCAGCGGCAGCACCTCGGCCGCCCAGCCGGGCTCGATGCCGGTGGCGTGGAACGACGTCTGGCCGGCGGCGCAGGCGGCCTCCAGCCGGTCGACCACCGCCGGGTCGCCGCTCGGCGGGTAGATGAAGGCGGTCACCGCCGTCGAGACGACGTTCTTGCCCGACGCGAGCAGCCGGCAGATGTCGTCCAGCGCGCCCGCCGGGTTCATCTCGCCCTGCGCCATGTAGAGCACGCAGTCGGCGTCGAGCGCGACGATCTCGTCGGCGTCCCGGGTGGCCAGCACCCCGATCGGCGACAGGCCGGCGATCTCGCCGACGTCGCGGCCCGCCTTGGCCTCGCTGTAGACGAGCGCCCCGACCAGCTCCAGGTCCGGGTGCTCGTGCACGGCGCGCACCGCGTGCCGCCCCACCGGTCCGGTCGCCCACTGCACGACGCGTAACACCGCCCACCTCCGCCACTGCCGGGCCGCGCCGTCCGCCCGGCGCGGCTGTGACTAGCGAAAATATCTACATATAACTTACGATGCAACGGTTCGCGGCGGGTGGCGGCCCCGGGGGCCGGAACGGGGCGCGGCCGGCCGGGCGCGCGGGAGCATGGGAGGGCGCATGGGCGGGGGCACCATCGGGGGCGCTGACGGGGGCATGGTGGCGGCCGGGAGGCCGTTCGCGTTCACCGAGGAGCGGCGCGAGCTGCGGCGGGCGGTGCGCGCGTTCCTCGACGCGGCGTCCCCCGAGACCGAGGTGCGCCGGCTGATGGAGACGCCGGCCGGCTACGACCCCGAGGTGTGGTCCCGCCTCGCCGGCGAGCTCGGCCTGGTCGGCCTGGTCATCCCGGAGGAGCTCGGCGGAGCCGGCGCCTCGTTCGTCGAGCTCGCGGTCGTCGTCGAGGAGATGGGCCGACGGCTGCTGTGCGCGCCGTACCTGTCCACGGCGGTGATGGCGGCCGCGGCGCTGCTGCGGTCGGGCGACGCGGCCGCGCAGAAGGCGTGGCTGCCGGGCATCGCCGCCGGCGAGACCCTCGCGACGCTGGCGCTCGCGGAGGACGCCGGGCGCTGGGACGCCGCGGGTGTCACCACCACCGCCCGGCCCGCCGGCGACGGCTGGACGCTGACCGGCGCGAAGTCCTACGTGCTCGACGGCCACACCGCGGACCTGCTGTTGGTCGCCGCCCGCACGGACGAGGGCGTGTCCCTGTTCGCCGTGCCGGCCGGCGCCCAGGGCCTGGTCCGCGCGCCGCTGCGGACGCTGGACCAGACCCGCCGGCTCGCGCGGGTCGAGCTCGCCGGCGTGCCCGCCACCCTCGTCGGCGCGGACGGCGCGGGCTGGCCGGTGGTCGAGCACGTGCTGGACCTGGCGGCCGTGGCGCTGGCCGCCGAGCAGGCCGGCGGCGCCGCGGTCGCCCTCGACATGGCGGTCCAGTACGCGAAGGACCGCGTCCAGTTCGGCCGGCCGATCGGCAGCTTCCAGGCGATCAAGCATCGGTGCGCCGACATGCTGCTGGAGGTCGAGTCGGCGCGGTCGGCGGCGCACTACGCCGCCTGGTGCGCCGCGGTGGGCGACGAGGCGGAGCTGGCGAAGGCCGCGGCCATCGCCAAGGCGTACTGCTCCGACGCCTACCTGCGGGTGGCCGCCGACACCATCCAGGTCCACGGCGGCATCGGCTTCACCTGGGAGCACCCGGCCCACCTGTACTTCAAGCGGGCCAAGGCCGACGCGCTGCTGTTCGGCGCCCCGGCTGCCTGGCGCGGGCGGCTCGCCGACCGGATCGGCCTCTGACCTGGGGACCTGCCGTGACTGACCGAGGACCTGCCGCGACCCGCCCCACGAGGGGAGGCGGTCAAAGCCAGGGCCGGCCCGCGAGCGGCCCCGCCCGGGCGGCGCCGCCCCTGCTCGCCGCCCGGGCGCTCGTCGCGGCCGCGGATCAGGCGCGCCGCTGGCCGCGCAGGACCTCGCGGTAGGGGCGGTCGCGGTCGGGGTTGGGCTCGCGGGGCAGGCCAAGGGTGCGCTCGGCGGCGATGTTGCGCTGGATCTCGTCGGTGCCGCCGTAGATCGACGACGCGGGCGAGAAGACGAAGGCCTTGGCGAACTTGCCGTCCGCTGCCCCGTCCGGCCCGGCGAGCAGGCCACCGGCGCCGAGGATGTCCATGCCGATCTCGGCGGCGAGCTTCGTGATCCGGGTCTGCGCGATCTTGCCCATGCTGGCGATCGCCGTGCCGGCACCGGCGTTCCCGGCCGCGGCCTCCGCCTTCGCGCGGGCCGCGTTCCACTGGCCGACCTGCACGTAGCAGTGCAGCCGGGCGAGCGCGTCGCGGATCGTCGGGTCGTCGGCCCGGCCATGCTCGTGGGCGAGCGCCACCAGGTCGGCGAAGGTGACGACCATGCCCTCGGGCGCGCGCAGCCGCGCGGCGTCGCCGGCGCGCATCCCGAGCACGCCGCCCTTCGGGCCGGGCGGCGGGAAGCCGGCGTGCGCGCCGCCGGCGCCGATGCCGGTCCGCTCGAAGTGCAGGGTCGTGTTGGCGGCCATCCAGCCGTTGCCCTCGCCGCCGACGAGGTCGGCGGCGGGAACGACCGCGTTGTCGAAGAAGACCTCGTTGAAGACCGCGTCACCGGTCATCTCGCGCAGCGGGCGGATGGTGACGCCGGGCTGGTCGAGGTTGAGCGCGAACCACGAGATCCCTGCGTGCTTGGGGACGTCGAAGTCCGTGCGGGCGAGCAGCATGCCGTAGTCGGCCTCGCGGGCCTGGCTGCTCCAGACCTTCTGGCCGTTGATCACCCAGTTGTCGCCGTCGCGTTGCGCCCGGGTGGTCAGGCCCGCGAGGTCGGAGCCGGCGCCCGGCTCGCTGAACAGCTGGCACCAGCCGAGCCGGCCCTCGAGGATCGGCGGCACGTGGCGGGCGATCTGCTCGGGCGTTCCCAGCGCGAGGATCGTCGGCGCCGCCATCAGCAGCCCCAGCCCACCGGGCGGCTCCAGCGCGCCGAACGCGGCGAACGCGGCCCGCACCGTCCGTCCGGCCCGCTGGGGGAGCCCGCGGCCGCCCTGCTCGACGGAGAAGTGCGGCGCCGTCCACCCGGCGGCGGCGACGAGCCGCCACCACCGCTCGACGGACAGGTCGGGATCCCAGTGCTCGGCGAGCCAGGCCTCCACCTCGGCCCGCGGGCCGGCTCCCGTGTCCCCGTCGCCCATGAGCCCACTCCCGTCATCGCGGTGTGCTGGTCGTCCGCGCTCGCAAAGCATCTAGATACTAGCGAAAGAGCTAGATATTATCCGTCCGATCGTGGCCGGACTGGAGGGGGCTCGCCATGGACGACACCGAATGCCCAGCCGACTTAGGTAGCCGTCCCGGGGCACGGATCCGGCGAGGGCACGCGCCGGCGAAGCCCGTGCCCGCCGGCGGGGGCCTGAACTTCCGGTGCGACGGCAAGGCGGTTCCGCTGACCTCGGCGGTCTGCGTCCGGGGCACCATGCGGACCCAGCTGGGCGCGGACGGGCAGCCCACGCTTCCCTACCGGGCCGTCGGCGCCACGCCCATCGAGGACTGACCACCGGTCGCCGGGCAGGCCGGCGTCGCCGGAAACCGCCAGAAACCCATGGCAATTAGCAGAAGGGGAGCCTGATGGCCTCCACGCTCGTCGAGCGGCAGGACGGACTCGTCACCGTGACGTTCAACCGCCCCGAGAGGAAGAACGCGCTCAATGCCGAGAGCTGGGGGGACCTGGACCGGGTTCTCGCCGAGGTCGCGGTCAACCCGGAGGACCGGGCGCTGCTGCTGACCGGCGCGGGCGGGAACTTCTCCTCGGGCGCGGACCTCTCGCCCGGCGACGGGAACACCAGCGGGCTCACCGGCCGCGGGCGGCAGCCGATCCTGACCGAGATGCGGGTCGTCGGTGACATCATCAACCGGCTGCACCGGCTGCCCAAGCCGACGCTCGCCGCCGTCGACGGCGTGTGCGTCGGCGTCGCGATGGGGCTGGCGATGGCGTGCGACCTCGTCCTCGCCAGCGACCGGGCCCGCTTCTGCGAGGTGTTCGTCCGGCGCGGGCTCGCGCTCGACGGCGGCACCTCCTGGACGCTGCCCCGCCACGTCGGGCTGCGCCGGGCCAAGCAGCTCGCGTTCTTCGGCGACATGGTCCGGGCCGAGGACGCGCTCGCCTGGGGACTGGTCAACGAGGTGGTGCCGGCCGACGAGCTGCCCAAGGTCGGCGCCGCGTGGGGTCGCCGGCTCGCGGCCGGGCCGACGATGACGCTGAGCCTGATCAAGCGTCAGCTCGACGCGAGCGGGTCGCTGACCTTCGAGCAGGCGCTCGAGGACGAGGCCCGCTCCCAGCACATCGCCTACACCACCAAGGACATGGCGGAGGGCATCCGCTCGTTCCTGGAGCGCCGCGAGCCGAAGTTCACGGGCAGCTGATCCCCGTGGTCCGTCGCGCCCACCGGTGAAGCTCGTGCCGGTGGGCGCGACGCCGTCCGGCCGGGAACGTCCCGTCGGCCGGAGACGGCCGACGGCGCCTGCTTCAGACGGCGCCTGCTTCAGACGGCGCCTGCTTCAGACGGCGGCTGGCTCAGACGGCGGCGACCGCGTCGACGGCCGCCCGGCGGGCCCAGGTGTAGTCGGCCTTGCCGGTCGGATGGCGCCCGATCTTCTCGCACAGCAGCACCGCGCGCGGCGCCTTGAACCGGGCGAGCGAGGACGCCGCGAACGCGCGGACGTCACCCGGGGAGAGGACCGCGCCTTCGCGGACCGCCACCAGCGCGACGACCTCCTCGCCGAACCGCTCGCTGGGCCGGCCGACGACGAGTGCGTCGAGGATGTCGGGGTGACGGCGCAGCGCCTCCTCGACCTCCTCGACGAACACCTTCTCCCCGCCGGTGTTGACGACCATCGAGTCCCGGCCGAGCATCACGATCCGCCCGGAGCCGTCCGGGTCGTAGTGCGCCCGGTCGCCGGGGACCGTGACCCGCTGGCCGTCGATGACGGGAAACGTCGCGGCCGTCTTCGCCGGGTCGTTCAGATAGCCGAGCGGCACCCGGCCGACGCGGGCGGTCCAGCCGGTCTCGTCCTCGTCGGGCCGCAGGAACCGCCGCCGGTCCATCGACAGCACCGCCCCGCCGGCCGACAGCGTGAACTGGCGGGTCGCGGCGTTCTTCGTCGACGCGCCGAACGCCATGCCGCCGGTCTCGGAGGCCCCGTAGCCGTCGATGATGGTCAGGTGCGGCAGCAGCTCGAGCAGGGCCTGCTTGTGGGCCGCGCTCGTGGTCGCCCCGCCGGTGGACAGGCTCGTCAGGGCGGACAGGTCGTAGGACGCCCGGCGTAGCTCCTCGACGAGCGGGCGGGCGTAGGCGTCGCCGACGATCGTCATCATCGTCACCCCCTCGCGCGCGGCGACGGTGAGGATCTCGCGGGCGTCGAACGGCCGGCTGTCGTCGTGCAGGACGAGGGTGGCGCCGAGCGCGAGGCCCGCGAACGCGGTCCACTGCGCGGCGCCGTGCATCAGCGGCGGCGCCGCGAACCAGACGCCGCCGCGGCCCACGCCGGACCCACCGGGGCCGCGCCCGGCGCCCGCGGCGGCGGCGACGGCGGCGATGCGCTCGGCGGTGGCGCCCTCGAGGCCGCCCATGGCGGCGACGTAGACGTCGGCCTGCCGCCACAGCACGCCCTTCGGCTTGCCGGTCGTGCCACCCGTGCAGACCAGGAAGAGGTCGTCGGGCGAGGGGACGGGCAGCGCGGCGAGGTCCGCCTCGGTGGCCTCGGCCAGCGCCGTCTCGTACGGGGTGGAGCCGGGCAGCGGCGCGACGCCGGAGCCGTCGTCGACGTCGACGAGCAGCAGCCGGCCCAGGTCGGTGCCGCCGGCGGCGAGCAGCGGGCCGAGCCGGCGGTGGTAGACGACCGCCTCGGCGCCGATCTGGTCGAGCAGGGCGGCGACCTCGTGGGGCGTGTAGTGGTGGTTGACATTGAACGGCACCGCCCGTGCCCGGTACGCCCCGATCATCGTCTCCGGGTACTCGGGACAGTTGGACAGCAGGATCGCGACCGGGCTCTGGCCGCATTCCCAGCGTTCCAGCTCGGCGCGCTCGCGGCGCGCGCCCAGGCCGCGGCGGCGCAGGAACGCGGCGAGGCGCCGGGTGCGCTCGCGAACCTCGGCGTAGGTGCGGTGGACGTCGGTCCAGACCAGCATCTCGCGGTCGGGCACCGTCGCGGTGATGACGTCGAGGACCGCGGGAAGCGACCACTCGGCTGTGGCTAATCCGTCGTTCCCAGTCACGCGTTCCGCCCTTCCGTCAGGTCGCCGAGGTCAGTTCGCCGGGCGCGCCGCGCCGAGCAGGTCCAGGCAGTTGTCGCGCATGATCCTGCGGACGTCGGCGTCGCTGAAGGCGCCGAGTTCCTTGACGAAGTCGAGCGGCGCGGCGACACCCTCGCCGTGCGGCCAGTCGGAGCCGAACAGGATGCGCTCGACGCCGATCAGCTCGGCGAGCGCGCCGAGGTCCTCCTCCAGGTACGGGGTGACCCACAGGTGGTTGCGCAGGGTGTCGAGCGGGTCCTCGGTGAACGCCCAGGGCCGCTGGTTGGCCTGCTTGCGCAGCCGCTTGACGAGGACGCGGATCCAGTCCGAGCCGTTCTCGATGGACGCGACGCGCAGCGCCGGGTGGCGGGTGAACACGCCGTCGACGACGAGGGCGGCGAGCGTGTCGTGGATGGCGCGGTCGTCGACGAGGACCCGGGTGAGGACGCTGATCTGGCCGTAGCCCTCGAACCGACCGGTGCCGCCCCAGGCCGTGGTCGACGCCTCGTAGCCGGAGTCGCCGAGGTGGAACGCGACCGGCACCGACGCCTCGGCCAGCCGTGCCCAGACCGGGTCGTAGCGCTTGTCGCCCAGCGAGCGGGAGGTGCCGTTCTCGGCGGGGACGGGCGCCGGGCGGACGTGCACGATCCGCGCGCCGCGCCCCAGCAGTCGGTCGACCTCGGCGACGGCGGCGGCCGGGTCGGCGAGCGACAGCATCGGGACGCCGATGAGCCGATCGCGGTAGTGGAAGCCCCAGTCCTCCTCCAGCCAGCGGTTGAAGGCGGTCAGGCTCGCCATCGTCGCCCCGATGTCGTCCTTGAGCGCTTCCTCGACCCCGCAGCCCAGCGTCGGGAACAGCAGCGCCGCCTCCAGATCCTGCTCGGCGAGCAGGTCGGCGCGCCGGTCACGGTCGCGGTACTCGGGCCGCAGCGGCTCGACCTTCATGAGCGAGCGTGGGTCGACCCCCTCGGGGATCTGCCCCCGGAAGAGCGGGTCAAGGCAGCCGGGGACGACGATCGGGTCGAAGGTTGGGTTCGGGATGAAGCGATTCACCTTCCCACCCATGAGGAGCTTTACCCGCTTGCCCGTCTGGACGACCTGCACCCCGCGCTCGGTGAATTTCTTGTCGAGGTGCCGGGTAAACGCGTCCAACGGCTCGTAGTAGTGGTTGTCCGCGTCGATCGGTCCGTATTCCATTGTGACCAGCCTTCCGGTCTAGGACGCCCGCGGCAGCCCGAGGACGCGTTCGGCGATGACGTCGCGCTGAATCTGGGCGATGCCGCCGGCACCACCGCCGTGCCGGGGCCCGCCGGCGCCGGTTACTGGCATTTCCAGTCGGGGGTGCGCTTCTCGACGAAGGCGCGTGGGCCCTCCTTGGCGTCGTCGGTGCGTACGACCCGTTCCCGGAAGGCTTCGGCCATGATTTCGGCTTCGCGCAGCGGCACGTCCAGGCCCTGGCGGATGGCGAGGCGGGTGCCGCGCACGGCCAGCGGGGCGTTGCGGGCGATGGTGGCCGCGATCTCGTGGGCACGTTCGAGGAGCCGGTCGTGCTCGACGACCTCCGAGACGAGCCCGAGCTCGTAGGCACGCTTCGCCGGCATCCGCTCGTGCTTGCCCATGAGAGCCATGCGCATCGCGATGTTCGTGGGCAGGACCCGGGCCAGGCGTACCACCTCGCGGCCCGAGACCAGGCCGATGCTGACGTGCGGGTCGAAGAACTCGGCGCGGTCGGAGGCGATGACGATGTCGCCGGTGGTGACCCAGTCGAGCCCGGCGCCGCAGCACAGGCCGTTGACGGCGGCGAGGACCGGCTTGGTCATGGTCCGAAACGGCGGGGTGCCTTCCTGGGGCGCTTCCCACTGGGGGTAGGTGGTCAGGTAGGGCTCGTCGTAGATGACGCGGCCGTCGGCGGGGATCTCGGTGACGTCGGCGCCGGCGCAGAAGGCCCTGCCGTTGCCGGTGACGACGAGGATCCAGACGTCGGGGTCGGCCTCGGCGTCGGCGTAGGCCTGCCGCAGCTCGCGGATCATTTCGGGCGACAGAGCGTTGAGCCGGTCCGGCCGGTTGAAGGTGATCGTCGCGACCCGGTCGGCGACCTCGTACTGAATCGTCTCGAAACCCATGCGGGGAAGCCTTTCGCGTCAGTCGTCGGCCCGGGTCGCGAGGCGCGACGAGGCCGGTGGCGTGCGAGCCGGTCTCGCGGGCCCCGCCGCCGGCCTCGCTCGCCGGGCGTCGCGTGTCCGGCCCCGCGGGCCCACGGCCAGCCCTGACCGAGTCGAGCGCGGCCCGCCGGCGCGGAGGCCGCCGCGGCGGGACGGCTCGCCGGCCGCGCCTCGTCATGGCTGAACCGCATCGGGACCGTCACCGCCGTCGGTCGGTCAAAATATCTAGAGGTAACAGGTTATTGGCCTGGCATGCGCTGGCGCAACGCCCAGCCGGCCATGACCGGCCGCTGGGCGTCGCGCCCGCGAGTCAGCCCCGCGCGCCCGCCGGAGCCGGCCGGGGGAGGCCGAGCAGTTCCGCCAGGTTCGCTGACATGATCCGCTCGATGTCGGCCGGGTCGTGGCCGGCCAGCGTGTCC
>NZ_JADWYU010000043.1 GCF_016786325.1 Frankia nepalensis
GCGGCCCGCGCGGGGGCGGCCGGCGCAGTGTCGGCCGGCGCAGTGTCGGCCGGCGCGGCGGCGTGGTTCCCCAGGGCCTCGCGATGCCCGCGCCTTTCGGGTGTCGCGCCCCGGGCCGGCCCGCGCGGGGCCGGCGGGGCGTGCCCGCGGACCGGCGTGTGATGGACCGGGGTGTCATGCACGGGCACCCACCGCCGTCACCCGCGTTCGCCGGCTGCCGGACCTGCCGCGGCGCCGGCGCAGGACCGCGGTGCCGCTCACCAGCAGCACGACCGTGATCGGGACCAGCGACCAGATCACGGCGAGGACCCGCGGGCGCCACTGGTCGCCGTTGTCGATCACGTCGTTGCCCGCCAGGGCGATGCCCTGCGACGCGAGCTGGTTGCCCGCGACGTGGTTGTCCCGGATCGTGATGCCCTCGGTGCCGCCGTCGCCGTGGACGTGGATGCCGACCCGGTTGTGGGTGACGATGTTCCGCTCGAGCACGTTGTCGGGCGAGGACGCGAGCACGATGCCGTCGCCTCGGTTGCCGGTCGCGGTGTTGCCGACGATCCGGTTCCCCGTGCTCCCGGCGTCCATCATGATGCCGTTCAGGTGGTTGTTCCGGGTGATGTTGTTCTCGACCAGGCTGCCGGTGACGTCCTCGGAGAAGATGATCCCGTGCCGGCCGTTGCGCTCGCTCAGGTTCTGGCGGACGACGATTCCGGTGGAACCGCTGTGCGGGTCGATCCCGTACAGCGTGTTGTCGTGGAACCAGTTGTTCGCGACGGTGATGTCGCGCGCCTTGTCCGTGTACACGCCGATGAAGGTGTTGTCGACCTCGCTGTTCGTGATGCTCCCGGTCGAGCCGTCCGCCCAGGAGATCCCGTAAGAACTGTTCCAGTCCCGGCCGATATGGCTCAGATGGCTGTTCGAGATGACCAGGGTGGCATCGTTGTTCGCGAACACGAAGGGCTGGTTCTGGTCGACCGCGCGCCAGTCGGGGTCGGGGTGGGCCGAGCTCGGCCTGACGTGCACCCCGTCCAGCGCGAGCGCCGCGCCGTCCGCGCCGAGCAGGACGCCGCGCCGCGACTCCAGCACCACGTCCCTCACCGGCGCGGCGATCCCCAGCGCCGCCCCGCCGACGACCACCAGCGCGGCCCGCACGGTCACCTGACCGCCGCCGTCGTACTCGAGCCAGGACGGGTCGCCGACCGCCGCCGCGAGCTCGGGCAGCCCGGTGGCCGGCGTGGCCAGCGGGATCGTCCGGATCAGCCGGCCGCCGGCCAGCAGGGCGATCTCGGCCTGGCTGACCGCCATGGCCCGGATTGCCTGATCCGGGGTGCTCGACTGGTTGTTGATCGTGTTCGGCGGCAGCCCGCGCAGCACGTTGCTGATCGGGTCGAAGGACGGGTCCTGGCTGTGCCGGTGGAAGGGCTGGGTCGTCGAGCGGAGCGGCTGGTAGTCGCGCCCCACGGTGACGCTGAGCACGACGGCCGTCAGCAGCGTCATGAGGGCGAGCAGCGAGTAGACCCCGCGGCCGCGGGCGCCGGACGCCGTCGCCCTGGCCGCGGCCAGGGCCGCCCGCCGCGCGCCGCCGCTGCCGGCCCGGCCGCCGCCGGCCTCGCCGGGCTGCCCGGTCCGCTGGGCAGGCACATCCACGCTGACGACCAGGGTCGGCTCCGTCGCCGGGCCTTCCCCGCGGCCGGCCCTCTGCTGGTGGCCGGCCTCCCGCGGGTGGCCGGCCTCCTGGCCGGGGCGCGCACCGCGCGAGTCTCCCCTCTCGTTCACCGGGCTCCCTCCCGGAGCAGCGCCCGGCCGCCCTGCTCGCGCTGGCCGCTGGTGGCGGCGGTCTTCGCGATGACCTCGAAGCTGCGCGGGTTGCCCATGTAGAGGGTCGTGATCAGCGCGACGATCGTGAAGGTCGCCGTGACCGGGGCGAGCAGGACCGCGGCGAACGTCTGAGCGACCCGGTTCAGCCAGAACCGCGCGGCGCTCTGGTCGGGCTGGCGAAGGCCGGCGTTGACCCAGCCGGACAGCGCGAAGTTGAGCAGCCAGACCGCGAGCGAGCACCAGAACAAGGAGTGCGCCCAGCCCGGCACGTCGATCGTGTGCGTCAGGATCAGCGCGATCGAGATTCCGGAGGCGAGGAAGGTGAACAGGCTGAGGAAGTAACGGATCGCGATTCGGATCGCGGCTCCCAGTGGCAGGACGTCCCGGTTGACGATCGCGTGGATATTGCCCCACATCCAGCGTCGTCGCTGCTTGAAGTAGGCCTTCCAGGTCCATGGCGAGGTCAGCTGGATGTACTCGTGGAAGAAGCCCCAGCGCAGGCCCTTGGCCGCCGCGTTGCAGCCGAAGGTGAGATCCTCGGAGGCGAAGATCCGCCAGTCCCAGGTTACGGTCTCCTCCGTGTAGCCGGTGATCGTCAGCCCTTCGCCGTGCACGAACAGCGGGCGGCCGACTATCCCCTGGAACGAGGAGCAGTACGTCATGCAGTTGTGGAACCGCAGATCGTCGATGTGGCTGAGCAGGAAGTGGCTGAACGGGCGGGCGCCGTAGCCGATCCGGGGAGCGGTGACCCCCTGGCAGATGTCGTAGTCGCCGGCGTAGGCGGTCTCCAGGTACTCCCAGGTGGGCGACGTGTCGTCGTCGAGGAACGTCATCTTCGTGTCGGCGGTGTTATAACCCAGCTCGCGGCGGACGAGCCGGCTGTACTCGAGCGCGCGGGCCTTGAACTGCGCGACACAGCTGAAGTCGAGCGGCACGGTGACGACCCGGTCCGCATCCGGGTAGACGTCGTCGTTGCCGGGCTCGTTCACCACCCAGATCTGGTAGTCCATCGTCATCGGATAGGAGCGGATCTCCCGGATGATCTCGTTCACCCGGTCCTGCTCCCGGCCCACCGTCGTGATCTGGATGATGTAGCGGCGGAACAGGGAGCGGTTTTCCTTGAAACCCGCGTGGAACCACCATTCGCCGATCGCGAGGATGAAGACCTCGATCATGGGCCGTAGGAAGGCCACCAGTCCCAGCCAGGGGAGCCAGGTCCTCATCGCGCACCTCCCGCGCACGCCGGGCCGGCCGTCGCGGCGCCGCCGGTCACCGCGTCGGGCTCTCCGCCACCCGCGCGACCATTCGGTCGCCGGTCGGCTGCTCGGGGACGTCGACCCGCTGGCCGGGCCATCCGTGGCCGCCGAGGGCACCCACGGCGGCCACCGTGGGGTCCACGGCCTCGACGAGGCCCGTGGCAGTCCGGTCGTTGACCTCGACCACCGCGCGCAGCAGCGGCATCTCCACGCCGATCGTGTCGGCGAAGCCCAGGAAGGCCATGGTGTCCTTGGGCAGGCAGGCACCCCCATAGGCCGCGCCGCCGCGGATGCCGTACTCCGGATTGAGGGACCCCTCCGCCGAGCGGGCGACGGTGCCCGCGACGTTGGCCGGGTCCAGCCCGAGACGCCGCGCCACCGCGTACATCTCGTTCCAGAAAGAGATCTTGGTGGCGTTGAAAATGTTGTGAGCGCACTTGACGAGCTCGGCGGTCATCGGCTCCTCGAAGAGCCGCAGGATGCCGCCGAAGGGGGTGAACAGTTCCGCCAGCCGCTCGCGGACCCGCTTGTTGCGCGCGCCGACGACGGTCATCCACGGCCAGCGGAAATCCGCCTCCGCGGAGGCGGCGCGCAGGAACTCGGGGTTGCTGGCCAGCAGGAAGCCGCTGTCCTGGCGCAGCCCGGACTCCCGTTCCAGGACCGGGCCGACGAGCCCTTCCGTGGTGCCGGGCGTCACGGTGCTGCGCACGACGACGGTGTGCGCCGCGTCGGCCTGGCGCAGGGCCCGGCCGACCGCGCGGGTGCCGTCGAGGAACGCGGTGAGGTCATACCGGGTGCCGTCGTTCGGCGTCGGCAGCGTGAGGAAGACGAACGACGCCTCCTCGGTCGCCAGGTCGAGGCGCGTGCGCGCGTCCAGGCCGAGGGCGGCCAGTTCGTCGACCCGCTCCGGCCGCACGTCGACGAAGGTGACCCGGTGGCCGGCCTCGACGAATCCCCGGCCGGTCGCGGTCCCGACCACCCCGGACCCGATGATGAATATTCTCACTGGTTACTCCTCGTTTACGCCGCGCGGCGTGCCCGGCGTCATGGGGGAGACGACAGGTCGGCCGGCTGTCCGCCTCGGGGCCCCGCCGGGCCCGGGCTGGCGGCAGGAGGACCGTCAGGAATCGTGTGACTGGCCGGCCGCATTCTTTGGCGATTGGGCGCTACGCGGTACGCATATTCGGATACGCCGCGCAGCCGAAAGACTACAGGGCCTTCAGAGCCAGGCAAGGACCACCCCGGTAACAGGTTCGTGAATCACGGCCCGGCAACCGGTGATATCGCTGCAACCGATTGACGATAAGAGGAAGTGACATCGCGCCGCATACGGAAAAATTCGACTCCGCCCGTTCGTCCATTCCGTTTCCGTCAATCGCGACATGCGCGCGCGCCGCGGTGGACACCGGTGGGACACACCCCGGCGGCAGCGCTCGCGCCGTCGGCGCCCGGCCGACAATCGACGGGCCGACGCCCCGAGGACCGGGCGGAGACCACACCGGGAGGGTCGGAGCGGATGACCTCAGCATCCCCGGACGGTGGTCCGCCCCCGCCACCCGCGGGCCGGCGCCGGCTGCCGCGAGCCCGCGGCCCGCTGGGAGCGGCGCTCCTCCTGGCGACGCTCACCGGCTGCCTGGCCGAACCGCCGCCCATGACCGGCGGCGTGCCGGTCATGGGCCATCCGGTCGTGAGCCACCCGCCCCACGACGGCCAGGGCGGGAGCGGCCAGGGCGGGAGCGGCTCGGCCACGGCCGGGGCCGCCGCCGGCGGTCCGCCGAGCCCGGTGGCTGGCGTGGGCGAGACCGCGCCGCCGCCCGCCCGGCTTCTCGACCTCTCGCCCTGGAAGCTGACGCTGCCGCTCACGAGCGCGCCGGGCGCCGAGCCGGGCAACGGGGTCACGGCCGTCCAGGTGCGGTGGCCGGCGCTGAGGGACTTCGTCCTCGATCCCTACTTCGCCGCCGCCGCCGGCGGCGAGGGCGTCCGGTTCCGGGCGCCCGTCGAGGGCGCCACGACCCCCGGCTCGAGCTACCCGCGCTCCGAACTGCGCGAGATGACCAGGAGCGGCGAGCACGCCGCCTGGTCGAGCACCTCCGGCGTCCACGTGCTGTTCCTGCGCCAGGCGATCACCAACGTGCCGTCCGCGCAGCCGAAGGTCGTCGCCGGGCAGATCCACGACGGCGACGGCTACGTTCTCATGATCCGACTCGAGGGCGACCGGTTGTTCGTCCAGTACGACGGCCAGGACCTGGTCGACCTGGACACCGATTACCGACTCGGCGAGGTGTTCACGGTGCGGCTGGTCGTGGCCGATGGGATGGTCGCGATCGAGTACAACCACCGGACGCGGGCCACCATCCCACTGCGGCGGTCCGGCCTCTATTTCAAGGCGGGCTGCTACACACAGTCCAACCTCGCCCAGGGCGATCCGCCCGGCGCCTACGGCGAGGTCGTCCTGTACGACGCGCGGGTCTGGCACGGGTAGGCCCGCGCGAGTACACCCACGAGGCCCGTGCCCCGGGCCCGGGGCACGGGCCCGCGCTCAGCTGCCGGGGGCTCCGGTCGGCTTGGGGCCGGGGGCCACCGCCGGAGCATTCTCGGCCGGAGCACGCTCGGCCGGGTCTTCGCCGGCTGGAGCGCCCTCGCCGCCCTTCGCGCCCCGCATGGACGGGAAGAGCACGACGTCGCGCAGCGTCGGGGCGTCGGTGAGAAGCGCGACGAATCGGTCGATGCCAAGCCCGAGGCCGGACATCGGCGGCATGCCGTACTCCATCGCCTCGATGAAGTCCTCTTCCAGCATCATCGTCTCGTCGTCCCCGGCGGCCCGCAGCTCGGCCTGTTCCTCGAGCCGGGCCCGCTGGTCGACCGGGTCGACCAGCTCGGAGTAGGCCTTGACGATCTCCCAGCCGTTGACGACGACCTGGAACATGTCGAGCCTGGTCGGGTCCTCGTCGTTGCGCCGCGCCAGCGGCACGAGCTCGACCGGGTGGCCGACCAGGAAGCACGGCTGCACCAGCTCGGGGCGGACCGTCTTCTTGTAGAGCAGGTCGACCAGCCCGGCGTAGGAGACCGCCTTGGTGACGTCGAGGCCGAACGCCGCGCACTTCTCCTTCAGCGTCTCGAAGTCACGCACGACCCGCAGGTCCACGCCGGTGCGCCGCTGGACCTCCTCGCGGTAGTCCAGCACCGGCCAGTCCGCGCCGAAGTCGAGCTTGACGCCCTCGTAGGTGACCGCCCGGGAGCCGACCACGTCGTCCAGGACGGCGCGGATCAGCTCACGCACGACGTTCATGTTGTCGCGGTAGTCCCAGTACGCCGCGTACCACTCGAGCATCGTGAACTCCTGCAGATGCGAGGGGTCGATGCCCTCGTTGCGGAAGTTGCGGCCGATCTCGTACACGCGGTCGAACGAGCCCGCGACCACTCGCTTGAGGTAGGTCTCCGGCGAGATGCGCAGGTAGAAGTCCTCGCCGAGGGCGTTGTGCCGGGTGATGAACGGGCGGGCGGCGGCGCCGGAGGCGGCGTCGGTCAGGATCGGGGTCTCGACCTCAAGGAAGTCCGCCTCGTCCAGGAAACGACGGATCCTGCTGATCACCCGCGAGCGGATCTGGAACCGCTCCCGCGACTCGGGGTTGGCCAGCAGATCCAGGTAGCGGCGCCGATAGCGGGTCTCGACGTCGGCGACGCCGTGCCACTTGTCCGGAAGCGCCCGCACCGCCCTGTTGAGCACGGTGAAGTCGCTCGCGGCGACGGTCCGCTCGCCCTTGCGGGTGGTGTAGACGGTCCCGGTGACGCCGACGAAGTCACCGACCCGCGCGGAGCTGTGCCACGCCTTGAAGGTCTCCTCGCCCAGGTCGTTGCGGGCGAGCGAGATCTGCACCCGGCCGCTGCGGTCCTGGATGTGCCCGAAGACCAGGCCACCCATCCGGCGCCAGAGCACCAGCCGACCGGCGATCCGCGCCGGTGTGCCGTCCGGAGTCGTCTGGACGGCCGCCGCGACCGTGTCCGTCTGGTACCCCGATCGGGGCATTCGCGGCGTCGACTCGTCCTCGGACGTCCCTGTCATGAAACCGCACCCTCTTTGCCGCCACGCGACCGTACCGTCGCATGACCATTCCCCAGCCGCACGGTCCGGCGGCCCGCCGCTCGCCGTGCGGCACCCGTGCGCATCGGCGCGCCACGAAGCCATGCCTAGCGTACCGACCGGTTGACCGCTGGACACGGAGCCGCGGGCTTGATCGTCCCCTCCCGAGGCGCGGCCTTGCTCGATCTCCGCCCGGGCGCCGCGGGCCAGCGCCGAGCGCGGAAAGGCGGCGCGTCACCACCTCGGTTCGATGACGCGCCGCCCCGATGACGCGCCATTAACTCCCGGCGACGCGCAGCATCACGGTCCCGTGGGCCGGGACGCTGCCGGTGTAGCCCGTGCCGCCCGGAGCCAGGTCGGCGTGGCGCCAGAGGTCTCGGACGGCGCTCACACTCGTCCAGCCGAGATCCCGCCACGACAACGTCATGGTCGTGGCCTCGTCCCGAGTGTTCACCAGCGCCACCGCCTGGCCGCCGCCCGCGAGCGGCTTTCGCCAGATCTGCAGACCACCGTCATCGCGCACCTTCGTGGCCATCACCGACAGCGGGTCCTGGTCCACCGCGATCACCTCGGTGTTGAGCAGGATCCGGCTTGCATCGTCGCTGCCGGTCATCTGCCGGGGGTCGTTGCCGGCCAGCAGCGGTGCCGACCACATGGCCCACATGCTGAAGTGGGTCTTGGCCTCCTCGAACGAAAGCCCCTTGTTACCCACTTCGAGCATGTCGGGGTCCGCCCAGTGACCGGGGCCGACGAAGGGCGCGTTCCCCGCGGTGTTGTTGAACAGGTAGTCGCGGATGCCGGCCGGCTGCTTGCCGCGGCAGCTCGACGCCGGATCGGGATCGCGGGTCTGGTTGTACCAGCTGGAGCAGATGTCGTCGCCGGTGCGCCACAGGTTCACGATCTCACTCGCCCACGGCGGTACGTGCAGCGTTCCCCCGGCGTTGATGGACAGCACCATCGGCCGGCCGCTTGCCGCTATGGCTTCCTTCCACTTCCTCGCGATCGCGGCGGCACCGTCCGGCGAGTAGTCGGCACCACACCAGTCGAGCTTGATGTAGTCGACTCCCCAGTTCGCGAACGCCTGCACGTCCTGCTTCTCGTGCCCCTCGCTACCGGTCCGGCCGGCGCACGTCTTGGCCGTCGGTGTCGTGTAGATCCCGAGCTTCATGCCTCGCTTGTGCACGTAGTCGGCGAGCGCCGCGATACCGCTCGGGAACTGACTGTTGGTCCGGATGTTCCCGTTCGCGTCGCGTTCACCCTGCCAGCTGTCGTCGATGTTGACATACACGTAGCCGGCCTCACGCATGCCGTTGCGAACCATGGCGTCGACGATCTCGCGGACGATTCCCTCGTTGATCGTGTTGCCGAAGTGGTTGTAGTGGTTGAAGCCCATCGGCGGCCCGGCCCGCGACACCGGGCTCGCCGTCGCCGAGGCGGTCGGAGACGGCGCGGACGTCGGCGGCGGCGCGCCCACCTCGCCAGAGCCCAGATTGAAGTCGCGAATGGTCGCGAGCGTCGGATCGCCGGCCGAGATGCCGTAGTCGCACCCCTCGGTGCCGGGTATCCAGTTCCAGACCAGGAAACCCGAGACACCGCCGCTGAACTGCTTGGTCATCTTCGCTTCGAACTTCGCCGCCCGACGCGCGGTGGACAGGCAGCCCGCGTCGGATCCCGCCTTGATGCCGGCCTCGCCGACCACCAGCGGCTTGCCGAGCTTCGCCATCTGCTGGAGTCGCAGGGCGACCTCCGACGAGAGCGCCTCGTCGTCCCGGTTGTAGTCGTGGAAGCTCAGGACGTCGATCGCCGGGCTCTGGTGAACCGTCACGTAGTCCTGATCGCGCAGGCCGCACTGGGTGCCGCCGATGACGCCGGAGCCGAGCAGGTGGACCGGGTCGAGGCGCTTGAGCTCGCCACCGGCGACGTCGAAGAACTCACGCAGCACGGGCGTGGAGCCGCAGGCGATCTCGGGCTCGTTGAGCAGCTCCCACATGCCGAGCGCGGGCGAGCTCCGGTAGCGCTCGACGACCTCACGGAGGTAGTCCCAGTAGGACGTCGGCTGCCCGGGCTGGACCGCGCGGTAACCGTCCTCGTACCACTCCTTCCCCTTCTTCGGCTGGTCACAGTCCGCCCAGTGGTTGCCGATGGTGAGGATGAGCCGCTGCCCGTGCCGCTCCGCGGCCTTCACCACACGGTCGATACCGGTCCAGTCCCGCTTGCCGGTGTGCTTGTTGGTCGCCAGGTCCTGGAACGCCCACGTCCGGACCATGCTGTTCGGCCGCAGCGAGCCGAAGAACGCGTCGAGGTCGTTGACCTGCCCCCCGCACCCGGCGTTCACGTCCCAGTACGTCGCCAGCTCGTAGGCGTTCACCCCGGTGAACCGGTAGGTCTGGCCGTTGAGTTTCAGCGAGGTCCCGGCCGCCCGGACGATCCCGTCGGCCGGCTGCCCGGTCGGCTCCGAGCCGGGCGTGGGGCTGGGCGACGGGCCCTGGCTCGGCGACGGGCCGGTGGTGGCCGTGCTTATGGGGCCTTCGACGTCGATCCGGTCGACGGTGACGATGTAATCCTCGGACAGCGGGTTCTTCTGGCCGCTGACCGTCACGGTCAGCTCGTGCGTGCCGCCCCCCAGGCCGTGGACGGAAAGCAATTCCACCTGGTCCGCCCGGGTCGGGGCGTACAGGTCTATGTCGGGGCGCTCCTCGCCGTCGAGGCGCACCTTGGCGATTCCGTGCCACGGCGCGCGCGCGCCGAACAGCGCGACCCTCCCGCCGGAGAACTTAATCGAGTATTGGTCTCCCGTTGTTCCCGAATAGTGGTCACCCTGTTGGAACTTCCCGGCGCCCTGAGACCAGGTCCATCCGCCTGAGAAGTCGAACTGGTGAAGCGCCGCGCCGATGACGGAGTCGTCGACGGAGACGATGCGCGGCCCCGCGCCGCCGGCCGGACGATCCAGCCCGCAGCTCGCGACCAGCAACAATGAAAGAACGGTACCGATGAGAAGGCGTAGATTGGGCGTCGACACTCGGTGTCTAACACACGGACTGGACAGAGAACGGGTCATGGTGCAGCCCTCGGCTCGCGAGTCGTTGCCCCTCCGGTACGGAAGTCTAGCCAGACACAATTGCGACACAGGAGAGCGGGTCCCAGCCGAAGGGAGGCCGGCGCCGGCCGGCGGGCGCTTCTTAGCCCCAACAGTCGGAGAGCCCGGTGGCGACGTCGGCGGATTCGACACCCGACCGCGGCGTGGCCGTTATGAGCGTGACGCCGGTGTCATGGAAACCGGTCACCTTCTCGCTCTCCCGGACCGAGGACACGACGGCGGCCACGCCCTGCTCGGCCATTGCCCGCGGATGCTGCTGCGCCGTCGCCGCGATCCGCCCTTCGGCGACGGCGTTGACGCCGGCGCACCCGCCGTCCGCCGAGACGATGAGGACGTCCGGTCTCCCGGCGTCCAGCGCGGCCGTGTGCGCGCCCGCCGCCACCTCGTCGTCGATCGCGAACACGACGTTCACCTCGGGATTCGCCGCGAGGCACTCCTCGAGGACCGTCTGGGCGATGTCCTGCTGCCCGTAGGTGGGCTCGCTGCACGCGACCCCGGGGGCCGCGATCGCCTTGGTAGCGCCGTCGTCGACGTCGGCCAGCTTCATTCCGGCCAGGAAACCGTTGTGCCGGTGCGCCCCGGGCAGGGAGCCTGGCGCCAGGTCCAGCATCGCGACCACGGGCGTCCGGTCGCCGAGCGCCGCCTTGGCGTATTCGCCTCCGACATGGCCGGCCCGGAAGTCGTCCGTTCCGAACACCGCGTCGGCGTCGGACGGCGGGTCGCTGGACGAGCCGAGGGCGATCACCGTGATGCCCGCCGCCCGGGCCTGCCGGAGCGCGGCCGTCACCGCGGGGTCGGCGGTGGCCTCGACGAGGATTCCGTGCACCTTGGAGGTGATCATCGTCTCGATCGCCGTGACCTGGCTGGCGGTGTCCCCGTCGAACCTGCCCGCGGCCGTCATCAGTGTCGCCCCGTATTCCAGGGAAGCTCGCTCGGCGCCGTCCAGCATCTTCAGCGCGAACGGATTCGCTTCACTCGACGTCACGAGACCGATCACCACCGCGGCGCCGTCCTTGTCGGGCAGGTCGCCGCCGGAGCCGCCGCATGCCGTCGCCGCGGCCATCGCGACCGGGACCGCCAACCCGGCGGCGCGCCGCCGCCACGAGCCGGCCCACGCCGCCCTCCGCTGACCAGGCACCTGTTCCTCCCTGCGGTGTAGGCGAGCCGACCCGGCGGCCGCGTCGGCACTCGGCCCGGGCCCGCACGGACGGACCGGGCTGGGGGGGGGGGGGGGGGCCCCCCCCCCCCCGCGGCCGGGTGGGCGGCCAGATAGCTCGCCGTCGCGGTGGTGGCGATGGTGCTCAGCAACGCGGTGCCGATCGAG
>NZ_JADWYU010000044.1 GCF_016786325.1 Frankia nepalensis
CGCCGCCGGCAGGTGCCGCGTCAGCGCGTCCTCAGCCTCGTACAGGTGGTTGTCAGCGTCGAACACCGGGAAGTCGACCTCCGGCCGTCCCGCCACCGCGGAGTCGACAACGCTCGTCATGATCCGCCCCACCTCCACCGCCTGCGGCCCGCGGCCCATCCGCATGCCCTCGCTCAGCGAGAATATATAGATATTTATAGCGGACTTGCCACGGTCCGATCGGCATGGCCTCCAGTGACGCAGGTCGGACTCGTCACATCCGGCGTAGCCCTACCGGCGGCGAACCGCCCTGCTCATCGACGAGCCACCACAAACCTTCGCGGACGGAGCGTGGCCGCGACAACGCTTATCGCAACCCACAACTACCCAAATCGTCACAACCAGTGCTGAAAGGTGTCAAGGGCGCCGCATCTGCCCGGTTGGCTCTCCCGACTGGACCCCCGGGAGATCCATGCGGTGATCATCTCGAGCACGGGAGCCGAACCCACCATCTCGGCTTCTGGACTACGGCGGCCGGCCCGTCGGGCAAGACCAACGTGGACGCGGCAGCGGCGGCGCGTGGCCGACGGGACCGCAGTGACGCCGGATGGGCGAATCTGTCTATATATTAGAAGTGGTCTGAGCGAGGGCGGGCCGCATCATGGGCGTCGCCGCGCGCGTCCAAAAGGGTCGGGATGGCGGAAGCTCGCGCGTTCGAGGACGTCCGCCTGGAGGTCGACGACCGGGCCGTGGTCGTCACGACCGACCGCCCCGGGAGCCTGAACGCCCTCCGGGGGCCGAGGCTGCGCGAGCTACGGGAGACGTTCGCGCTCGCGGAGCGGCATCGGACAATCGACTCGTTGATCAACAAACACGTGGGCCCGCCAGTGGACGGTCGCCGCGGAGCGTTCCGCGGCGACCGTCCCCGTCATCGCCACCCAGCCACACTCGTCGAAGCCGGCGCCCCGCACGACCAGAGGTCGAGGCAAGCCAGACATCAGTGGGCCTGTGGTCAGGCGCCGCGGTCGCGCTGCTCGTAGATCAGCCGAAGCAGCCAGAGGCGCAGGAATCGGGTGATCGTGCTGGCGGCGTATAACACCGACCCCAGGACTACCAGGCCCAGCCCGAACAACCCGAGAATGCCGATCTGGATCTGGTCACGCAGGTCGTCGAACGCGGTCGCCTGTGAGTAGCAGATCAGGGTGACGACCAGGCCGATGATGGCGACCACGAGCCCCAGGACCTGCACCGTTCGGTCCCGGGGTCCGCCGCTCGGGCCGGCCTTGAGCTTGTCCAGCTCGGCCGTGAACGCCTGCCGCGAAGGTTCGGAGAGCGTCAGGCCGGCCGTCCCGGAGGCCGCCTCCGGCGTTGTCGTTTCGCTGGCGATGGGACTCGTGGTCACGTCGGTCTCCTGTTCGTGGTTCCGCTGGGCGGGGAGGCGGGATATACCGACGCGTCTGGGCGCCGTGTCGACTTCGGACGGGAGATCATCGGTCCCGGGCCAGGTAGAACTCGGCGAGGTCGGCGGCGACCTCGCCGGGAGTTCCGCTTCGCACGATCCGGCCGTGCTGCAGGACGACGGCGTGGTCGGCGACTCCGAGGACGTCGTGCGCGAACTGCTCGATCAGGATCAGCGAGATTCCGGCCGCGGCCAGGCTGCGGACCTGCTCGTACAGCTGCTCGACGATCAGTGGCGCGAGTCCCATGGACAGCTCGTCGATGACGACCACGGCCGGGTCGCCGGCGACGGCGCGCGCGAGCGCCAGCATCTGCTGCTCGCCGCCGGACATCGTTCCCGCGAGCTGCTTGCGCCGCTGTGCCAGTTTCGGGAAGTGCGCGTAGGCCCGTTCCCGGGCCACCGCCGTACCCGCTCGGTCGCGGGCGACCAGGCGAAGGTGCTCGTCCACGGTGAGGCGCGGGAAGACACCGCGGCCCTCCGGGATCACGCACAGGCCGGCGCGGGCGAGCCCGTCCGGCGACGCCCCCGTGACGTCCCGACCCTGCAGCAGGATCTGGCCGTTCGTGGGGCGCACGAGGCCGGCCAGCGCGCGCACCGTCGTCGACTTCCCTGCCCCGTTCGGTCCGAGCACCGCCAGCACGGTGCCCTGCGAGAGGCTGAGGTCGATGCCGTGCAGGACGTCGATCTGGCCGTAGCCGGCGGAGACGTTTCTCATCTCGACGACCGGGGTCATGCGGCCGCCTCCCGGTTCCTGCCGAGGTAGGCCTCCTGGACCACGGGGTTGTTCCGGACCTCGTCCGGGGTTCCCTCCGTGACCAGCACGCCGTGGTCGAGCATGGCCACGCGCCCGCAGGTACTCAGCACGAACGGCATGTCGTGCTCGACCAGCACGACCGTCAGCCCCTGGCCGGCGAGCCGCTGGAGCCGCTCCCCCACCTGGATCGTCTCGAGTTCGGTCAGGCCGGAGGACGCCTCGTCGAGCAGCAGCAGCCGCGGCCGCAGCGCCAGCGCCCGTCCCAGCTCGACGAGCCTCTGGGTACCGGTCGGCAAGGTGTCGACGAGACTTTCCGCGACCTCGCCGAGCCCAAGCTCCGCACACAGCTCGTCGGCGACGAAGGCGGGCTGGGTGGACCGGTCCCACCGCCGGCGTGACTCGGCCGCGACGAGCAGGTTCTCCCGCACCGAGAGCGTGCCGAAGACCTCCAGGCGCTGGAACGTGCGGGCGAGGCCGCGGCGCGCCCGCCGGTGCGCCGGCAGCCGGGTGATGTCCTCACCCCCGAGCAGGACGCTGCCCGTCCTCGGCCGCAGGATGCCGGCGACGACGTTGAACAGCGTCGTCTTCCCGGCGCCGTTCGGGCCGATGATGCCCATGATCGTCCCCTCCGGGACCGCCAGACTGACGTCGTCGACGGCGGTCAGGCCCCCGAACCGGACCGAGACCTTACGGATCTCGAGCATCGTCATGAGGCGACAACCTCTCTTCCGACGCCGGCCGGCACGCCCAGTGCCCGGTCCCACTCCCGCACATGGGCGGAGGTGATCGGCCGGGACACACCGAGCCTGATGTCCGTGGCATCGCCCGCCGTGGCCGACGCGGCGGGCGACGGACGCACGAGGTCGTAGAGCATGCGGGCGACCAGAGCACCCGTGACCGCGAGCACGAACCCGATCTCTCCGGGCACGGACATCAGCCGACAGCCGACGATGGTGACGGCAAGGCCCACGACGGTGGCGACGGCCCGCCACGGATGTTCGCGCGCCCGCGCCGCCACCTCGGGGATCTGGCCGCGGGGCTGGCTGGACAGCGCCAGCACCGCCAGCGCCGGGCCGAAGAGCTCGAGCGCGTCGGTGATGTGCCCGGGCGCCCAGTCATGCGCCAGCGCGGTCAGCAGGGCGCCGAGCAGGCCGGCGGCGACCGGGCCGCTGACCGTGCCGATCCCCATGACGGTCAGCGAGAGGATGATCGCCAGCCCGGCGACCATCGGGAACTGCTCCGAGCTGGCGAAGCGCTGCCCCTGGGCCAGCACCCCGCCGCCTATCCCCGCGACCGCCCCGGCGAGCGCGAAGACGAGCGCCTTGGTGGACGCGGCGCTGATGCCGATACAGGCCGCCGCGGCCTCGCTGTCGCGCAGCGCGATGATCCGGCGTCCGTACTGGGAGCGACGGACCGCCACGAGTAGTACCGCGAGGATCGCGTAGAGGACGCAGGCGTAGACCAGGAACCGGGTGCCACTGGACAGATCGAACCCGGCGATGGTGAGTCGGTCGAGCTGCCGGGGAATCTCGAACACCTCGGGCTGGACGAACAGGAACGACACCGCGATCAGGGCGAACGCGATGGAGCTGAGCGCGAGATACAGCTCCCGTAGCCGAAGCGCCGGCAGCGCGACGACGACCCCGGCCACGGCGGAGGCGGCCGCGGCCGCCAGCAGCGCGAGGATCGAGCCGCCGAGCGACCACGTCACCCAGGCGCCCACCCCGGCCAGCGCGTAGGGGGCGAAGAACGGCATCCCGGCCCAGCCCAGTAGCGGCACCATGCCCAGCAGGATCAGCCCGACGGTGACCGCCGAGATCATCCGGGTCACGTTCACCGGTGAGAACGTCAGGCCCGCCACCACGCTCAGGATGACCAGCACCGCGCTGCCGGTGAGGACGCTGCGCATGGTCGGCACCGTCTCGATGTGGTAGCGCCGCACCGGCCGGCCGAGCCGGATGCTCTGCTGCGGCGCCACCAGCAGCACGACGAACAGCGCGAGCGCCGGCAGGACACCGGCCAGCGGCGTCCACCGCCCCTCCAGGTCAAGGAAGGTGGAGGTGAACGACACGATCAGGCCCAGGACGACGGCTCCCACGTAGGTCATGGGCAGGCTCTTGAGGCGCCCGAAGACCGCGGCGGCGAAGGCGTTGATGACGAAGAACGTGAGCGTCTCGGCGCTCATGTTCCCGACCTCCGGGGCGATGAGGATCCCGGCGAGCGCCGCGCAGACCGACCCGATGATCCAGGCGGTGTCGGAGACGCGCTGTGGCCGGATGCCGTGCAGGCTGGCGAGGTCCTCGTTGTCCACCACGGCGCGCATCGACACGCCCAGGCGCGTCGACGTGAGGACGAAGCGCAGCGCCACCGCGATGACCACCGCCGTGACGATGGTGATCACACGGTGCCAGGAGAGCAGCACGCCGGAGATGTGGATCCCGCCGGAGCCGCCGAGCCCGTCGATGGGGTAGCTGGCGGTCGGGTCCCAGATGAGCGCCGCGACGCCGAGCAGCAGGGCCATGACGCCGACGGTGCCGAGCAGCTGGGTGATCAGCGGGGCGTTGCGCAGGCGCTGCATCAGGACCCGGTTCAGCACGACCGCGAACAGCGGCGCGAACACCCCCACGACCAGGATGAGCGCCAGGGGCACCGGCAGCCCCCGGTTGACCGAGAGCTCCCAGTAGACGAACGCGCAGACCATCCCGATCGCGCCCTGCGCGACGTTGAAGATGCCGGTGGCCGAGTAGACCACCACGAGACCGGTGGCGCTGATCGCGTACAGACCGGCGATCGGCAACGCGAACGCCACGAGCTGGACGAGGCTGTCCACGGTGACGGGCTCGCCTGCCCAGGCGTTGCTGGCCAGGTAGACCAGCAACGCCACGGACAGCACCGGGACGGCGACCCGGCGGGTCACTAACGGCATGACCGGCCCCTCACCGGGAGAACTCGGCGATCGGGTCGAAGGTCTGCTTTCCGGATCCGGCGCACGACAGCGTCCCGGCCTCCTTCGGGAACACCCGCTCGAAGCCGCCGTCGGCGCCGACCTTGACGGCCACCACGCACAGGTTCGGCAGGTGCGCCGAGGGCGTGTTGGGCCCGATCAGGCCACCGGCGTCGAAGTCCTTCACGGCTTCCAGCGCGCCCAGCACGGAGGCGCGGGTGAGACCGTTGGGGCCGTCCTTGGTGACAACCGCCTCGACGGCCTGCTGGAACAGTCGCGCCGCGACCCAGGAGCTGAACGCGAACGTGTTGTGCGTGTCGACGTTGTCGACGAACGTCTTCATCTCCTCGTTGACGTCCGCCTCCTCGAACGGAAGCGAGGCCAGCAGGATCTCGGTGCCCTTGGCCAGGTCCCCCGCTGCCTTGACGTAGGCCGGGTCGTAGCAGGCGCCCTGGCAGAACCAGTGCGGCACCTCGACGCCCTGCGCGGCCGCCTCCCGCTGCAACTGCACGAACGACGGGAAGGTCGAGTTGGCGAACACGAACTGGGCGCCGCTGCTCTTCATCCCCTGCACGACCGACGTGTAGGCCGACTGCGGGTCCGCGGCCTTCGCGCCGTACACCGGCCCGGCCAGCCCCTGGGCGCGCAGTTGCACGACGGTTGGCATGGTCACGTCGAGGAAGGATGGCGAGGTGTATCCGATCTGGAACTGGCCGTGCGCGTCTCCGCCGACCACCTGACGGAGGTAGTCGCCGAGGGACGTGCCGACCGTGAAAGTCCGCGCACCCTGGGAGGGCGGGCAGGAGAACGTGATTCCTTGCGCCAGGTAGGTCGTCTTGTTGCAGGCGATCAGGGCGTTCGTCGACACCGCCGGCACCTGCGGCTGCCCCGTCGGCTTGCCGGCGCCGTCCACGCACTCCGCCAGCGGCGTCACGTCGGCCACGGCGAGCGTGAACGAACCGACGTCGGCGAACGCGTTCTGGCAGGAGTCGACCATCCCGCTGCGCGACTCGCCCGGATCGAGCTTGCTGTCGAAGGTCCGGATCACCACCTCCCGACAGGCCAGGCCACCGCTCTTGTTCACCACGTCAGCCCAGGCCTTCATCGCCTCTAAAGAACCGTTGGCGATGCCCGGCGCCGCCTGCGAGCCGACGTCCGCGACGGTCTCGATGGTGATCGTGTCCTTCGTGATCCCGATATCGGTCGCCTGGAGATCCGCGCTGTCGCAGGCCGCGGACGCCGATCCGCTGGCCGTGGCGCCGGGAGCCCCGACGACCGCCGCGTCGTCCCGGCCGCTGGAGCAGCCGGCCGCCACAAGGCAGGCCGCCGCCCCGACAACCAGCAAACGCTGGAGCTTCATAGTCACCTCGGATGAGTTGAGCCCTGTGAGCTGAGTCACTGGGATCGTGAGTGAAACAGGAATCCAGTTCCAATGCAAGGCCCTGGCGAGTCGACTGCCCCGGCCGCGGCTCGGGGTGGCACCCTGAGGGGTGAGTGATCAGATCTCGTCCAGACGCGACGCGCCTCGACCGCCGCCCGCGACGGCCGCCAGGAGACCGCTGAACAGCTCCGGGCCGCGCCGGGATCGCCCCAGTTTGTTCTGATCGATATATGGGCGAACTCGGACAGGCCGGGCCGCCGGAGCTACTTTTCAGCAGTCTCCTGGCCGACTCCGCCACCCAGGCAAGTCGTCCGTCCAGGCTTCACATCAGGCGGGTCAGCCGCTGATGCCGGACGCTACGCGCCGGTCGGCACCGGTGCCGATGGCGTCGCGATCATGTTTGTCAAGATCGGTGTCACATCGTCCACGGGCACAGTCATGGGAATGTCCATGGAAGGCCCCGCCTTCCAGCCCTCCGCGAGGAACACGTGCTCCCCCATGACCGCGAACACCCGCCCGGTCACCGACTGCGCCTCGGGGGTGCACAGCGAGGCCGCCACCCGCGCCACGAAAACGGGGTCGAGGGCGGCCATCTGCGACTCCGTCATGATCGCCGCAAGCATTCGGGAGGCCGCCCCCGGCGCGATCGCGTTCGCTGTGACACCGTACCGGCCGAGTTCGAGGCTCGCCGTCAGGGTCAAGGCGATGATCCCGCCCTTGGCGGCCGTGTAGTTGGTCTGGCCCGGGTTGCCGGAGAAGACGGACGGCGACGCCGTGTTGATCAGCCGCCCGCCGAACTCACCTTCAGCCTGGAAGCGCTCCCGCCAGTGGGCGGCCGCGAAATGCGAGGTCGCGGCCGTCGCCCGTAGGTGCACGCGGATGACGTCGTCCCAGCTCGACGCGTCCATCTTGTAGAGCACGGTGTCGCGGATGATGCCGGCGTTGTTGATGAGGACGTCGAGATGGCCGAATCTGTCGACAGTGCTGTTGATCAGGTCGCCGGCGGCCGCCCAGTCGCTCACGTCGTGGTCGCTGGCGACAGCCTCCCCGCCCCTGCTCTCGATCTCGGCGACCACCTGCTGGGCTGGAGTCTCGTCCGTTGATCCGCCGGCGAGGCTCACCCCCAGGTCGTTGACGACCACCGTGTACCCTCGCTCGGCCAGGACGAGCGAGTGCGCTCGACCGATACCGCGGCCCCCACCGGTGACAACCGCGACTTTGCGGGACATCTAGGTTCTTTCCTCCAGACGTATTGATGTCGAGGGGTCGTGTTGCTCACGCAGCCGGACCTTGACGACCTTGCCGGTCGTACTCCTGGGGATCTGCGGCACGACCTCATACCACCTCGGCCGTTTGTAGGCGGCGAGGTTCTTCAGGCAGTAGTCGTCAACTGCCCTCAGGTCTGCTTCCACGCCCGGCCCGAAGGCGACGAGGGCCTTCACGGCCTCACCCCACCGGCGGTCGGCGACACCGAAGACGGCGACGTCCACCACGCCGGGACACTCCAGGAGCACACGTTCGACCTCAGCGGAGTAGACGTTCTCGCCACCGCTCTTGATCATGTCCTTGGCGCGGTCGAAGAAATGCAGGCTTCCCGTTTCGCCGACCCGGACGAGATCACCCGTGTGCAGCCACCCGTCACGGAACAGATCCGCGGTGGCCTCCGGATTCTTGTAGTAGCCAAGGCAGACCTGAGCACCACGGATCACGAGCTCTCCGACCTCGCCCGGCCGGACCGGAAGGCCAGCTTCGTCGTGTGCCTGGGCATCGATTCCCGGGAGCGGCTCACCCAGGTTTCCTGGATGGTCCAGCTCGTCCGACAGACGGGAGATCAGCGCGATGTTGGTGAGCTCCGTCATGCCGTAGATGCCGTAGTACTCGGCCTTGGGAAACACGACGTCCAGCAGGGCCTTCAGCAGGGAGCGGAACCCGCCCGCCTGCCCGACCAGGACGGTCAGGTGGTCTCTGGGATGCAGTTGCGTCGGCGCCCCGGAGGGCAGGATCGCCGATGTCACCTGGTGACGGTCAATCAGCTCCCAGTACTCGGCGGGCGACGCCTGCCGCCCGACCACCACCGTTCCGCCCGTGACGAGATGACTGAGCGCGAAGCCAAAGCCCCAGGCATGGAAGTACGGCACGTTGGCCAGCACGACGGGGCGACGGTCCAGGCGCAGCCCGACGGCGAGGTTCAGCGCCGAGGCGCGCCATCCGCCCTGGCTATGGACACATCCCTTCGCGAAGCCCGTCGTTCCCGACGTGTACATCTGGCTGACCGGCGCCTCCGCGGGAAGGACAACACGTGCCTCGTCGGGGGTCGCGGCGGCGATCGCGTCCTCGTACGTCTCCCCGAGCCACCAGTGGGTCAGCGATGTCAACCGGCTGTTGTCCGCGAGTTCCTCAAGGTCCCGCTCGAGCACGACGTGGGACATGTCCGCGTTGTCGATCTGGTAGGCGACCTCGCGAGGCGAAAGACGGATATTGATCGGCACCATGACGGCGCCGAGCCGAGCGCAGGCGAAGAAGATCTCGAAGTAGGCCTTCGAGTTCGCCGCGAGCATGCCGACGCGGGAACCTGCCGTGACACCAGCATCGCGTAAGACGGCCGTGAGCCGGTTGACACGGTCGTGCAACTGGCGGTAGGTGGTTTCTTCACCTTCCTCAACGAAGGCGCCGCGATTCGGCCACCAATGCGCCGCCTTCGTCGTGAAGTCGGCGAGCGTGAAATCGGCGGATGGTACGCTCGCAGTTCCTGGGACGTCCAATCCCGACTCCTTCCTGATGAGGTCATCGCGGGGGCCATCCCGCTCCTAGCTGGCAGAATCCGATGAACCGCCGAACAAAACGCCGAGCCAATCGACTCTGTTGGCCACTCGCCGCGGCCGCGATGCCACTCCTCGGGTCCGGAGCGTCTTAGGGCATGCCTCAGTACCTCAGGTCCCACGAGAATGGCGATGGGCGACAGGAAGGTGGACGGTTACCGCACTCGATCGGACGCCACACTGCGATGGACCTGGCGGGACGTTAGATCCGGCCAGTGGCCCAGGTCAAGGGTTACGGACGAAGTTCGTCTAGATCTCGCGGCGCGCCGCGGCGGTCGACCCCTGGCCCAGGAGTCCGTCGCGCCCGACGGCGCGACCGAGGTACCAGTCGATCAGATCACGGCCGACCGGGCACGGACCCCGGCGAGCACCAGATCCACGACCTCCTCGGCGTAGGCATCCTTGCGCGCACGCCAGACATCCATCCGCTCCGACGGCATGAGCAGGAAGTTGTGGATGATCATCCCTCGAACCGCGTCGAAGATCATCTCCGGGCGCGCATCAGGCGGAAGGTCGCCGCGCTGGATCGCCCGCTCGATCCCCGCCCGCATGAAGGTCCGGCTACGGCGCCTTGTCGCGTCGAGGTCCGGGAAGGTGGCGTCGGCGCCGAACATCTTCGTGTCCAGGAGCAGACGGACCTCGGCGATCCCCACCGGCTGGTCAAGGCGTTCAAGCAGGGCCTTCGCCAGGGCGACGAGGTCGCCTCGGATGCTGCCCGTGTCTGGCACCTCGACGAAGCCTGGCTGTGCCGCCTTCCAGGCGCTGGAGAGGATCTCCATCTTGGTCGACCAGCGGCGGTAGATCGCCGCCTTGCCCACCCCGGCTCGCGCGGCGACCGCGTCGAAGGTGAAGCCCGCCCACCCGACCTCGGCGTAGATCTGGATCGCCGCCTCGGCGACCTTCTCCTCGATGCTCGGGTCCACAGGGCGCCCGATCCGGCGCCCGGGAGAGGTCGGCATCCCCCAACCATGCCACAGCCCTCCCATAACGGGCCGCCACCTTGACAGGCATCCACCCCCCGACGTAGTTTGCCCGACTTACGGAAGACATTCGTCCGAAACAGCTCTGCTTGCCAGAGTCCCTGCGCACGCGCCCGGAGGACGTGTGATCAAGACTGATCACCTCATCTACGAGAAGGACGGTCCGATCGCGACCGTGACCCTCAACCGGCCCGAGGTCCGCAACGCGATCTCGGTCGAGATGGGTGCCGCGCTGAACGAGGCGACCGAGGACTTCGAGGACGACCCCACGCTGCGGGTCCTCATCCTCACCGGAGCCGGCGACAAGGCCTTCTGCGCCGGCGCGGATCTCAAGAGCGCCATCCCCGCGGTGACCGCCTCGGCCAGCTCGGCCAGCTCGGCCGGCCCAGATGGCCCGACCGGCGCTGATCCGATCAAACGACCGTTCTCGGACACCACCAAGCCGGTCATCGCCGCGGTCAACGGCTACGCTGTCGCCGGCGGAATGGAGATCCTTCTCGGGACCGACATCCGGATCGCCGCCACGCATGCGTCGTTCGGGCTTCCGGAACCAGCCCTGGGACTCGTACCGTTCTATGGATCTCACGTGCGCCTGCCCCAGCAGGTCTCCTGGGCACGGGCCATGGAGATCCTGCTCGTCGGTGACCGGATCTCCGCCCAGGAGGCGCTCGAGATCGGACTCATCAACCGTGTGGTGCCTGCGGCCGACCTGATGAGCACGGCCCGGGCGTTCGCCGAACGGATCAGCCGCAACAGCCCGCTCGCGGTCCGAAAGATCAAGGAAACCGTTCGCGCCGCCTACAACCGCCCGTGGGACGAGGCGTTCGCGATCGAATCGCGGATCGCCGCCGAGGTGCTCGCGAGCGAGGACGCCAAGGAAGGACCGCGCGCGTTCGCCGAGAAGCGCCAGCCTGTCTTCCAGGGCAGGTAGGCCCAGCGTCTGGGCCGGCCGGGCCACCGCCCGCGCCGCCCGCACGGCGCTCACCGTCGCCCGTGCCGCCGAGCCGGCGTCCGTCGATCGACACCGGCCACTCTCCTAGGAGTTCACCGTGCCCGAAGCAGTCATCGTCGCGACGGCCCGTACGGCGATCGGGCGGGCCCGCAAGGGCACCCTCG
>NZ_JADWYU010000045.1 GCF_016786325.1 Frankia nepalensis
GCCGACGTTTGTCGGCAGAGGCCCGGACGGCCAGGGGGAAGAAAAGGAGAAGGTCCGCCCGCGGCGGCGCCGGTCATCGTCAAAGACCTCCGGCCGACTGCAGCGCGGCATCGTTCCTCAGGGCTGCCTCGATCGCCATGTTCTCACGCTCGCTGCCTTCATGGCCATGCTCGGTCTTGTGCCACTGGCTGCGTGAGCGCTTCCGGCCGAGCTCCAGCACGCCGCTCCACATCGAGTAGCTGGTGAACAGCCACCAGACGGGTGCCAGGAACATGTACTTGACGCTCGGGTACTCGCCACGGCGAAGGCAGGCGATCATGAGCTGGTAGAGCAGGACGAAGTTTCCGATGAGCGCGGTCGCGCCGCCGAGGTAGAAGATGGCCGGCGGGAACAGCGACTCGATGAAGGCCGACCGGGTGATGAAGTAGGCGGCGGTCAGCAACCAGAACGCCGGGTTGATCATCAACGAGATCGGCGTGCCGACCATCAGCAGGCTGTAGACGAGGAAGTTCTTGAGCCCCATCTGCCGGATCACTGTCCGCGGCCGCCGCATGTGGACGAGGCCGGCCTGCATGTAGCCCTTGCCCCAGCGCATGCGCTGCCGGGCCGCGGTCTTCGCCTTGGCGGAGGCCTCCTCGAGCGTGTACGAGTCGATCATCTCGACCCGGTAGCCCGCGCGGGCCAGCCATCCCGCGATGTCGGCGTCCTCGGCGACGTTCCACGGGTCCCACGCGCCGATCAGCACGTCCGGGTCCAGGCCGCCGTCGCGAAGCTCGTCGGCGGGCATCGCGATCTGCCGGAGAACATCCGTCCGGAAGATGTTCGAGGTGCCGCCGAGCGGTGGGACGCAGCCGAGCCGCGCCAGGCCGGTGAGGATGTACTCGAAGTGCACGACGTACTCGGCCCAGTACATCCGGGTGATGACGTCGCCGGCCCACCAGCGCCAGACGTTGCGCCAGTACGCGGCGGTGACCACCCTCCGGAGGCGCCACTCCTCGGCCGGCGCGACCGACAGCCGCTGCTTGCCGACGTTCCAGAAGACCAGCCGAGCCTGGAGGCACACCACGTCGGGTGGGGCGATCCGATACACGGCGACGGCCTTCAACAGTTGCAACGGGTCGGGGCGGTCCTCCGCGTCCCAGATCACCGAGTAGGTGCCACGCGCCAGCGCCAGGCCGTAGTCACAGGCCTTCGGCTTCGTCCTCGGCTTGCTGTCGGGAACCACGACCACCTCGAAGTGGGCGGGGAGGTCGGCCCCGGCGGCCGCCGTGCGCGTCTCGTCGTCCACCTCCTCGAGGAGGAGCATGACCTGCAGCCGGTCCTTCGGGTACTTGATCCGGTCGATTGCCCGCACCAGGCCCGGCAGAACGGCCGCCTCCTTGAACAGCGGCACGAAGATCGTGATGGTGGGAAGATCGGGATCGTCCGAGCTGGGCAGCGACTTTGGCCGCAGAATCCGCTGGTCGGAGGCCGCGGCGCTCAGCACGAGCTTTACACCGACGAATGCCAGGTAGAAGAGCTGGCTGGCCCCGATGATGGCGATCAGCAGGACGGTGGGCCCGAAGATGCCGAAACAGGCGGCGGCGACGACCACCAGGAGCACCAGGAAGATCTTCTGGCCGCGGGAGAGCACCGTTCGCGCGCTGTCCCGCCAGGCGAGCCCGTGGTCGTCAGCGTGGGCTCGGCTGAGCGGCGGGCTTTCGATCGTCGTCACGTCCGGTCCTCATTTCCGGCCTGGCGAACCTCGTCGGCATGTTCCGGCGTCGCGTAGATCAGTCGGTCGGCGTCGCTGTAGACAAGTTCGTATCCGGCCAGGCGCTTGGATCCCGCGAGCTCGATCATGACGTGGTCCTCGGTCCCCGCCGACCGGCGCATGTAGATCCACTCGATACCGTTCGCGCGCGGGTCGGCCAGCGCTCGTTCCCACTGTTTGTAGCTTCCTTCGTAGACGCACTGGTCGGACGGAAGCTGGGACTCGAACATCACCTGTTCGTTGCCGAACGACTCCATGAGCACCAGCCCGCTGGTGTAGTTGTCACTCAGGAAGTCGGCCGCCTCGCTCGCCTGGATGGAGGTGGCCGCCCGGGCCCAGGCCTGCGGCTCCTCGAGGGTGAGGATGTCGCGGGTGACCAGTCCGCTCCCCCCGACGGCAATGGCCAGGCCGAGCGCGAACCCGGCGGGCGCGAGCCGCAGGCCGCGCACCCGCGGAAGGGATCCGAGCTGGGCCGTCAGGTACCCGACGAACACGGCGGCGGCCAGGATCATGATGAGGCCGAAACGGACGTTGTACAGCTCGCCGTTGTAGTGCATGACGTGCAGCGGCCGCTGGCCTGAGTACAGCGCGTAGCTGAAGAACGGGAAGAAGGTGACGAGCACCAGCGCCGGCAGCGACTCCACCGAAAGGCGGGTCCGCGCCAGGTAGACGACGAGGCCGATCACGGCCAGGGACGCGAAGATGAGCGTCAGGTTTCCGACGACGGCGATCCCGTAGGTACCGATCGCCACGTCGAGATGGCCGATCGAGCGCTCGGTCTCGTCGACCCAGAGCGACGGCTTCGCGTACTCGCCCCGTTGGAAGCCCAGCCAGTCACCCAGGATCAGCTGGTTCCAGGCCGCCCACCCGATGACCCCAAGCGCGGCGAGGGTAGCGAACGAGATCAGGATGCCGTCGGTCATCGACCGCAGCCGGCTCCGCAGCGCGACGACCAGCAGCGCCGCCATCATGGCGATGAGCAGGACCCATCCCTCGTACCTGGACAATGTCGCCAGGAAGGCCGACCCGGCCGCGCGGACGAGGTACTGGTAGCGAAAGTCGGTCTGGATCCACCGGAGCAGGCCATAGACGCTGCCCATGATGCAGGCCAGCAGCAGCGTCTCGGTCATCGGCGTGCTCTGCATGTAGAGGACGCTCGGGTTGAAGAGGAAGACCCCGGCGGTGACCAGGCCCGCGGAGCGGCGGCCGGTGAGCCGCCACCCGAACTTGTAGAGCAGCACGCCGCACACGACGTACGACACCATCGAGACGATGCTGCCGCAGATCCCGCTCTCGTATGCCGGGCCGTACCAGACGAGCGGCAGCGCGAGCAGGTGCGGCAGCGGAAGCCACACCCCACCGAGCTGGGCGAGCCCGGGCGTGGTGCTGCTCACCACGCGGCGGGAGATGAGCAGGTGCGAGATCGCGTCCTTGTAGGAAAGGGTGACGTCGTGCGCGTAGAAGTACGCGAACGAGCCGATCGAGCACAGGCAGGCGACGACGAAGACCAGCCGGACCCACGGGTCGGTCCGCCGCCACGGGCCTACGCTCCGCCTGCCGTCCTCGACCGCGTGCCGGGTCACCTTCGACCGGAGTTTGAACAGGCTGACGAAGGAGCCCAGGACGACCTTCAGGCTTCCGCCGGTCTGCTTCCCAGCGGTCCGCGGGTAGTGGGTTACGCCGGCCTCTTCGATCCGGAATCCATAGCGTCCGGCATACGCCAGCAGCTGGGGAGAGATGGCGGCATGGTCGCCGTCCAGCCGCGGCAGGATCTTCTCGATGACGCTTCGGTCGACCAGCTTGAACCCGCAGTCGACGTCCCGGGCCGTGAATCCGAGCATGAGCCGGGTGAGCGCGTGCCAGCCCGACCCCATCAGGCGCCGCTTGAGGGAGTCGGCCCGGGCGATCCTGAAGCCCACCACCATGTCGGCGTTGGTGCGCGCCATCTGGCTCAGCAGGGTCTCGATGCTGCGGGCCCGGAACTGGCGGTCGGAGTCCGAGAATCCGATCAGCAGCATGCCGGTCTCGTAGGTGGCGCTGAGGCCGGTCCGCAGCGCCGCGCCGTAGCCACGGTTCACCTCGTGCCGGATGACGTCGACGTGCTCGTACGTCTGGCTCAGCTCGCCGGTGAGTTCACGGGTCCCGTCGGTGCTGCCGTCATCGACGATGATCACCCGGTACGGGACCGCCAGCCGCTGGAACGTCGTGACCAGATCCTCGACGCAGCCCTGGAGATTCTCGACCTCGTTGTGGGCCGGCAGGAAGAACGCGATTCCGCCGTGCGCCAGCGCGCGGAGCCGATGAACCGGCTCGCTGGCCGCCTCGGTCACGCGCACGTAGCCGAAGAACCTCGAATGGCGCAGCCCGGCGGCGGCCGTCGCCCCGACGACCAGCCCGGCGACCGCCGCGGCGTTCCCGGGCACGTCGACGTACCGGAGCCCCAGGTAGACGCCGGTACCGGCCGCCAGGCAGGCCAGGGTGAGCATCAGCGCCGCCGCGGACCGCCGCCAGGAGGCCGCGGCCCGTACCCGGCCGTCGCCCAGGCGGGCGAGGCGACGGAGCAGAAGATTGCACCCGGCGGCCGCGAGGAACGCGGCGGCGTAGGCCGCGGCCGCCGGGGCGCCGGCGTCTCGCCCGGCCCGCAGGACGAGCAGCAGGACGCACGGCACGCTGACGACACGGAGCAGGAACAACGCCCGGCGCGCGGCGGAGCTGGACGCCGAGGGTGGCCGGCGCCGGGCGCGCGGGCGCGCCGGCGCGAGCGGCGGCAGATCACGGCGCGCCTGTTCCAGCGCCGTCGGAGAACCCACGGCGGCTCCGGACGCCCGCCGTGGCGACGGGATCGAATCGGTCGGTCGGGTGGTGCCGTCGGCGGTCACGCGTGGTCCCCCACCCGCGGCTGGCGGTCCGGCCGCCGGGCCGCCGGTATGAGGCCCGAGACGTCCGCGAAGTCCCGTTCCCCGGCCCCCCGGCTCCTGGCGAAGACGACCCTGTCGCCGATCGAATAGCTGACTATCATTCCGGATGCGATTCCTATGACCATTGCGAGTAGATCGCCGAAACGCCCGACGACCAGGGTGAACACCACGGTGCTGACCAGCAGCGACGCGAGCGTGCCGGCGTTGAACCCGAGCCACCGCCTGAGCCAGCGACGCGGCCCGGCGAGCTCCCTGGTGCGGTCGCGCCAGGTGAAGGTGCTGCTGAGCAGGAAGTTGACCTGCGCGGAGCAGGCGAAGCCCGCGGCGTAGGCGGCGCTCGGCTGGGCGCCGAGAAGTTCGACGGCCTTGAGCACGGCGAACTGGAAGACGGCGCAGGAGGTGCCGACGCAGCCGAACCGGAACAGCCTCAGGAATGTCGGCGCATTTCGGCGCAAAAAGGACGGGCCGCGTTCCGGGCCGGCCGCGAGTTCGGTCATGGCTGGCGCCGGTGGAGCGTTTCGTGCCCCGGCCCGGCCGCCGATCCATGGCCGCGGCCATCGGCGGGCGATGGGGCATACCGTCCCGAAGACTCGTCACGCTGCGTACACAGCGGGCCCGCGATGCCCCGCCCGGGCGCGCTCAATGGTCGCTCCCCGCGGGCCGCCGGCACGCCTGAGGGACGGGCCGGGCCCGAAAGGAAGTCTGAATGGGACGTGAACAGTTCACGACCGAGGCGGGAAGTCCTGGATTTCAGCGACAGGTGGGCCGCCGGTACGCTCATCAAAGGCATGCCGTTCCCCCAAGTGATGGCACGTCAAATTCGATGGCAGGTCGGAATCCACCGCGCGCTGGCGCGCTCGGTGGCGGGCGCGGCAATACAGCGGCCGTTCTGTGCGCACAAGGCGGACCCACGCGGGGCCGAGAACATGTCTCCTGGCGCGGCGGCGCCGACCGGTCACGAAGGAACGTCCGCCGGCGTACCTGTCTCACCCGCCGGCAGACGTCCCCCAACGACTAGCGACGGCCGGGTGGCCTTAGCACGACGGTGCTACGGCGACGAGGGCTCCCCGCGCCCAGCGGGACGGCCTGGCCCTGCTCAGGCAGATTCTGCTCAGGCGACTGCCCGCGCGGTTAACGGCAAGTATGTGACCCCCCAGTTCACGTGTGCCGCGTGGCTCGGCGAAGTCGCGGGAACCACGGGACCAACCGTAGCACGTCGATCGCGAACGGTACGGGGCGGGCATGTTTCCCTTCAATGTCCAAGAGTTAAGAGTGGGTTGCGCGACGCTCCTACGTGCCAGGGAGTCCGCCGCGCACATCCCACGGCCACCCGGCCGGCGCCGCTAATACGGCGCACGATCGACGCTCAGGGCCGAGACAGATTCCCTGCACGTCGGAGCCTGTTTGACGCGCCGACAGAGAAGATCGAAGAGGCGCCAGGGCGGTCCAGGCGAGGCCGGGTTCAGGTCTTTGTGGCCGGTCGGCTATGTTATTGCCATTTTGCCCGTATTGGGGAGGGTCGGGGCGCTCGCCGAGGGCCCGGCGCCGCGCGGCCCGCCCCCTCGGCGCCTCGGCACGCCCCACGAGTCGTGACACACGGTGACGACGAGAAGTGATCGCTCCGCCGCCATCCGTCAGGATCCCCTGACACCCCAGGCCGGACACGGCACCCAGAATCCGACATCGGGCCATCCGGGGCCTGGCCATTGGCGCGGGGACCGGACCCCGCCGGTGCCTGCGGGTTCCGCTCTCGGCGGAACGCCAGGACGGAATCATGGCGGCTCCGCCACGGTTGCCCTAGGCGTCGAGGGGCACGTCCGAGCCCGTCGGGGCACGACAGCGTTGTCGGCCCGGTCCGCGATGAGGTGGCCGGGTTCTGGCGGGTAGGTTTCTGTTCGATGCGTGAGGACATGCCTCGGCGGAGCTAGCATGCGGATACCGGCTGTCGTGTGGTCGGTCGCAGCTCGAAGGAGCGCACATGTTCGAGAGATTCACCGACCGGGCACGTCGGGTCGTCGTCCTGGCTCAAGAAGAGGCCAGGATGCTCAACCACAACTACATCGGCACCGAGCACATCCTCCTCGGCCTGATCCACGAGGGCGAGGGTGTCGCGGCGAAGGCGCTGGAGTCGCTGGGGATCTCGCTCGAGGGTGTGCGGTCACAGGTTGAGGAGATCATCGGTCAGGGGCAGCAGGCCCCGAGCGGCCACATCCCCTTCACCCCGCGCGCCAAGAAGGTCCTCGAGCTGTCCCTGCGCGAGGCGCTACAGCTCGGCCACAACTACATCGGCACCGAGCACATCCTCCTCGGCCTGATCCGCGAGGGTGAGGGCGTCGCCGCCCAGGTGCTGGTGAAGCTGGGCGCCGACCTCAACCGGGTCCGGCAGCAGGTCATCCAGCTGCTCTCCGGCTACCAGGGCAAGGGCGAGCCCGCGACGGCCGGCGGCCCGGCCGAGGGCACGCCGTCGACGTCGCTGGTGCTCGACCAGTTCGGCCGCAACCTGACCGCGGCCGCCCGCGAGGCCAAGCTCGACCCGGTCATCGGGCGCGAGAAGGAAATCGAGCGGGTCATGCAGGTGCTGTCCCGCCGCACCAAGAACAACCCGGTCCTGATCGGCGAGCCCGGCGTCGGCAAGACCGCGGTCGTCGAGGGGCTGGCGCAGGCGATCGTCAAGGGCGAGGTGCCCGAGACGCTCAAGGACAAGCAGCTGTACACGCTCGACCTGGGCGCGCTGGTCGCCGGCTCGCGCTACCGCGGTGACTTCGAGGAGCGCCTGAAGAAGGTCCTCAAGGAGATCCGCACCCGCGGCGACATCATCCTGTTCATCGACGAGCTCCACACGCTCGTCGGCGCGGGTGCCGCCGAGGGCGCGATCGACGCCGCGTCGATCCTCAAGCCGATGCTGGCCCGCGGCGAGCTGCAGACCATCGGCGCGACCACCCTCGACGAGTACCGCAAGCACCTGGAGAAGGACGCGGCGCTGGAGCGCCGGTTCCAGCCGATCCAGGTCGCGGAGCCGTCGGTGGCGCACACGATCGAGATCCTCAAGGGCCTGCGCGACCGGTACGAGGCGCACCACCGTGTCTCGATCACCGACGCCGCGCTCGTCGCCGCCGCGTCGCTGGCCGACCGGTACATCTCGGACCGCTTCCTGCCGGACAAGGCGATCGACCTGATCGACGAGGCCGGCTCCCGGATGCGCATCCGCCGGATGACCGCGCCGCCGGACCTGCGCGAGTTCGACGAGCGGATCGCGGGCGTCCGCCGCGACAAGGAGTCGGCGATCGACGCGCAGGACTTCGAGAAGGCCGCGTCGCTGCGCGACAAGGAGAAGACCCTCCTCGCGGAGAAGGCGAAGCGCGAGAAGGAGTGGAAGGCCGGCGACATGGACGTCGTCGCCGAGGTCGGCGACGAGGAGATCGCCGAGGTGCTCGCCATCTGGACGGGCATCCCGGTCTTCAAGCTGACCGAGGAGGAGACGGCCCGCCTCCTGCGCATGGAGGACGAGCTGCACAAGCGGGTCATCGGCCAGCAGCAGGCCATCAAGGCCGTCTCCCAGGCGATCCGGCGCACCCGCGCCGGCCTGAAGGACCCGAAGCGCCCCGGCGGCTCGTTCATCTTCGCCGGCCCGTCCGGCGTCGGTAAGACCGAGCTGTCCAAGACGCTGGCCGAGTTCCTGTTCGGCGACGAGGACTCGCTCATCCAGCTCGACATGTCCGAGTACATGGAGAAGCACACCGTCTCGCGGCTGGTGGGCTCCCCGCCCGGATACGTCGGCTACGAGGAGGGCGGCCAGCTCACCGAGCGGGTGCGGCGCAAGCCGTTCTCGGTGGTCCTGTTCGACGAGGTCGAGAAGGCCCACCCGGACGTCTTCAACACGCTCCTGCAGATCCTGGAGGACGGTCGGCTGACCGACTCCCAGGGCCGGCTGGTCGACTTCAAGAACACCGTCCTGATCATGACGTCGAACCTGGGCACCCGGGACATCTCCAAGGGCCCCGGCATCGGCTTCGCCACCGGTCAGGGCGCGGTCGACTACGAGCGGATGAAGGCCAAGGTCCAGGACGAGCTCAAGCAGCACTTCCGGCCCGAGTTCCTCAACCGGATCGACGACATCATCGTCTTCCACCAGCTGTCCCAGGAAGAGATCATCCGGATCGTCGATCTCATGCTGGCCCGGGTGGACGCGCAGCTGAAGAACAAGGACATGGCGCTGGAGCTCACCTCCGCCGCCAAGGCCCTGCTCGCCACGCGCGGGTATGACCCGGTGCTGGGCGCCCGGCCGCTGCGCCGGACGATCCAGCGGGAGATCGAGGACATCCTGTCCGAGAAGATCCTGTACGGCACGCTCAAGCCGGGCGAGATCGTCATCGGGGATGTCGAGGGCGAGGGCGAGGACGCGAAGTTCGTCTTCCGCGGCGAGCCGAAGCCCAGCTCGGTCCCCGACACCCCGCCGATCGACCTGGCCAAGTCGGGCGAATAAGGCGGTCGACTCAAGGTCGCCCTAGGGGCGACCATCGCCGCTCCGCCGTCGGACGCTCCGCGCCCGACCGGACCTGACCCGTGGTCGGTCCACAGACTGGGGTACTCCCCCGTCTGTGGGCGGCCACGTGGCCGGGTTGGCGGCGAACTGACCGCCATGTGGCTGGGTTGACGGCGTCCGTGACGGGTGCCGGTAACTGAAGAGATCGAAGATGGGAGGGCGGTCACGGGTAGCCGTGGCCGCCCTTCCGTCGTGTCAGGGCAGGCGATGTCGGATATGGACGACGTCGCGAGAGGGACGACGTTGTCACATGGACGTCGTGAGATGGAGGAGACGAGGCGTGGCGCGGCGGGCGGACGCGGGCGGGACCGGGGTGCACCTGGAGTTCGGGGCCGACCCGGCGACGTCGATGGTGGTTTCCTGGCTGACGGACGGCCCCGTGCGCCGGGCAGCGGTGCGGTTCGCTCCGCTCGAGGCCGGCGAGGGCAGGAAGGGCCGGGCGCACGCCCAGACCCGGGCCTACCGCGACGACAGGCGCCAGCGGGTGCACGTCCAGCACGCCACGCTGCGCGGGCTGCGGCCGGACACCCGCTACCGCTACGAGATCGAGGGCGGCCTCGCCGGCCCGGAGCCCTTCACCGGCGAGTTCCGCACGGCGCCGGCGCCCGGCGCCGAGGCCGCCTTCACGTTCACCTGCTTCGGTGACCACGGCACGGACCAGCCGGACGACCCGTTCGGCACCCCGGCCTCCGGGGAGGTCGTCGCCGCGGTCGAGGCGCGCGCCCCGCTGTTCAACCTCGTCCTCGGCGACCTGTCCTACGCGAGCCTGCGGCACGACTCGGCCCGCGTCTGGGCGGACTGGTTCCGGATGATCTCCCCCTCGGCCCGGCGCCGCCCCTGGCTGCCCGTCGCCGGCAACCACGAGAGCGAGCACGGAGTCGGCCGCTTCGGGCTGGACGCCTACCAGGCCTACTTCCAGACGCCGGACAACGGCTGCGGCGAGGCCTTCCGCGGTCTCTGGTACGCCTTCACGGTCGGCAGGGCCAGGTTCGTCGTCCTGTTCGGCGAGGACGTCTGCTACCAGGACCACGGCGAGGTGTACCTGCGCGGATTCAGCCACGGCCGGCAGACCGCCTGGCTGGACCGGACGCTGCGCTCCGCGCGCGCCGACCCGGCCGTCGACTGGATCGTCGTCGCCGTGCACCAGGTGGCGATGTCCACCGCCAACTACCACAACGGCGGGGACCTCGGGCTGCGGGAGGAGTGGCTGCCGCTGTTCGACCGCCACGAGGTCGATCTGGTTCTCTGCGGCCACGAGCACCACTACGAGCGGACGCACCCCGTCCGCGGCGTCGTCCCCGGCTCCCCCGCGCTGACGCCACGCCCCGGGGCCGTCCCGGCCGTCGTCGCCGCCGGGCCGTCACCCACGGCACCCACGGCGGCGGCGCGGTCCGCGGTGGCGGAGCCGGAGCAGGTCGACACGACCGCCGGCGCCGTCCACGTGATCGTCGGGACCGGCGGGTCGTCGTCCCCCAGCGCCCAGGTGCTGCTGGAACCGCCGGCGGGCCGGGTGGTCGTGGGCGTCGACGCCCAGTCAGGCCGCCGGCGCGCCCGCTACGCGCTCGAGGAGGCGCCGTGGCTGGCCATGCGTTCCCCCGACCACCCGTACGCGTTCGCCGAGCTGAGCGTCGACCCGGGCACCCCGGGCGGCCTCACGACGATCCGCCTGACCGCCCGCGACTCCCTCGCGCCCGACGCCCCGCCCTTCGACGAGGTCGTCCTCACCCGTCCTCGCGGTTCAACGGCCCAGACGGCCGCGCAATCGGCTAACTAATTCATGCCAACCATGCGCTGAATTAGCCGCGGCGCATTGGTGGGCGCCGCGGTTCCGTACCAGGGCCGGCCGAATGGTGCATAACGGTCAGATCGGCGCCCCGGTTTTCTTCCCTCCTTTCTGGAAGTGCCCGCGAAGATGGCGGAGCGCCCCGGTATAGTTGCGCCGGGGCACGGGCCTTGGCACCGCGGTGGACAACGAGATAAGCCGCGGACTAAAGGGGGTCCGGCGGGGGGACTCATGACGACGGGTGGCTTGTCCACGGAGCCGGTTGGCGTGGCCGTGGTGGGTGCCGGC
>NZ_JADWYU010000142.1:0-55497 GCF_016786325.1 Frankia nepalensis
ACCCAGTAGCTGCGATATCGATTTATGGTGGCATGCTTATGGTCTTGATCCGAGACGACACTAGCCTCCCTAACTGGTACCCCATGGAAATGTTTGAGGTAGTGGACTCCCGCCTGCCTCCCGGCTGGTTATTTACTAGTTATCCTAACTCGGATTTCCTTCAGGCGATCTGGGGATATGGGGAGCTGGTAATGGATGAGTTCCATTACGACGCGTTGCTGGAGCGCGAAGAGAACGCCCTCATGATTTTTAGCTCCAGAGTAGCGTGATTTCCTTCATGATCGATATCATGTAGGTCACAGTGTCGCGGGCGTTGAGGGCGTCCTTCGTTCGCCTGCGTTGGTGCCCATTCAGGGGTGTGCAGGGGTAGCCGCTGACTTGGGGTTTGTGTTGCGGGGACGCGTTGTGATCGTTGCTTGATCCTGGTGGCTGGGCGTCGATGATCAGGGTTGTGGCTGACCCGTCCGCGTACTCGTGGGAGTCGCGTCTCGCGGCTGCTGAGGCGCGGATCGGGGAGCTCGCTGCCGGACAGGCGGCGTCGCTGGCGGCGAATGACCGGCTGGCGTCGGTTAGCGAGCGGCTGCGCCGCGTCGTGGACGACGCGGTCGCGCGGCACCAGGAGGAGCTCGGCGCGGTGCGCGCCGAACGGGACCGGGCTGCGCGGCGGGTCGAGGAACTCGAGCTTGAGATCGCTGACCTGCGCCGGCAGGTCTCCCAGGACAGCACGAACTCCTCGGTGCCGCCGTCGAAGGACCCGATCGCGGCCAGGGAGAGGCGGAAGGCCGAGCGGCGCGAGGCTGAAGGGTGCAACTAGACGATTCCGCTGGTCAGGTTATTGATCAGGCGGCTCTTTGATATTCGTGGAGAAGGCCGCCGAGGCGGTCGATGCGTTTCATTGGGCCGCTTGGATCGCCGACTGAGGCCGGCCGATCGGGGATGTCGAGCGGTGAGGTCGAGCGGTGTTGTAATGCTCGACGTAGATCGACAGGACCTGTTCGGCGCGGCAACGGTTCCAGATCAAGGTCCAGTCCAGGCACTCGGCGCGCGCGGTGCGGACCCAGCGTTCGGCGAACGCGTTCGCGCGCGGCGCCTGGGTCGGTGTCTCCTACGACGCCGGTGGCCTTCCCGTCACCCTGCTTGCCCCAGGCGGCGTGACCCGCAGCGCCACCTACGACGAGTTCGGCTGGCGCATCACCGAGACCGGCTACGGCTCTGGCGTGACCGGCGCGGCCCGGGCGCTCGAGTACGACCTGGTGGGCAACCTCGTGCAGATCGACATCCCGGCGGGCAGTATCCCGTTCGACTACAACGACCGCGGAGAAACTGCTACGCCCCGACGGACGCCAGGCCACAGTCTCCGGCCTCCAACCCGACACCAGCCGCCAGGCACCCGCCTACAACCTCACCGTCGCCGACCTCCACACGTACAATGTGCTCGCGGGTTCGACACCGGTCCTCGTTCACAACTCCGGGCCATGCGAGATTCCCTGGTCTAGTGGGTCGGTATCGAGGGCGTCGAAGGCAATTGATGAAGGTGCGACGAGTATCGTGGTTCGATCCAGAGCTGACGCAGAGGAACTCTTCCTTGGGAAATTTCAAGGGCAGGGATACCGGAACGCTCAGGGCTTCGACGGGCCTGGCACGAAGCAGTACTTTGGTAGGAAGCCCGGCCTTATCATTGGGACGATGAACTTGGCCCTGATGGACGTGTTCTCGGCCATGGATCCGCAGATGGAGACTTCCACCACCTGCAGATCCATGCATTCGATGGCCCGGTCATCCGGATCTTCTGGGGAGGGTAGATGAAGACTCAAGCGAAGAACCGCCTGGTCATGACCAAGGCGGAGATCTCGGTCCGTCGACCGAGCAGTAACCCTGGCTGCTACTCGTGGGTCTGGGTGAACCCGATGCTGGACGGTCGGTTCCGGGTCGCTGCGATTGAGGTACCCAAACACCTTGTAGACGAGGACGTCTGTTTCTACGATGGTGATTTCGAGACCCCGTATATTAAGATTGTCAGCGAGATCTCGGAGATTGATGATGCGGTAAGGGAAGTCGGAGCCGATCCGGAGGAGCTGGACGCGCCCTGGTATAACGACTTTCCCTTGTGATCGATGCTTTGGCGATTCAACGTTGGTCCATGGCCATCGTGGTCGCACAGGGCCACCACGTCGCGGTAGTCCGGTGGTGACTTGAAAGGTGCGGCGTTGTCCTCGGCGGACAGTTCCAGCACGGTCTTGCGAGTGATGTCGGGCGTTTCAGATCGCGTTCGGTGGTGACGATCTACTCGGTAAGCGCGGCGATCTCGGCATGAAGCCGTTCCACGGTCCGCGCGGCTCGGATCCGCCAGGCCTCGATCTGTTCCAGCAGGTCTTTCATCACCGGTCCTGGCTCTCGCCCCGGTTGTCTGCTGGTCAGGTCGGTGGGTCGCGCCAGGTCGGCGTGGACGCGCGGGTCAGCCGCCGGGTTATCACGTCGACCATCGACCAGCGGATAATCGCGACCGCACTGGACAGTTTCGCCTCATAGTCCGCGGCCAGGCGGCGGTGCAGCATCAACGTGCCGAACGTCTGCTCGACCCGCTACCGCTTTGGCAGCGGCGTGCCCCCCGCACCCCGGGCTGGCGGCCGACAACCGCCACGGCGATGCCCAGACCGGCGCCGTGCGCGGCGACGGCGTTCTTGAACCCGGCGTCCACCCACGCCATGCGCACCGACGGTGCCGACGCCGCGACCGCGTCCAACGTCAAATCCACCGTCAACGGCGTCGTGTCCGTCGCGAGCACGGTCAAGGACGTCGTCGTCGATGCCAGCAAGGCCACCTTCTCCGCGCTGCAGACCGGTGGTGCCTGGGTCGCGAACAGTACGTTCTTCCAGTACTGCGCCATGGTCCCCGGTGTCGTCGGTACCGTCTGCGGCTCCGCCCAGGCCGTCGGCTACGCCCTCAACGGCCAGTGGGCCGAGGCCGCCCTCGCCGGCGCTGGGATGCTCCCCGGCGCGGCCGTCGTCGCCGGCGGCGCCAAGGCCCTCAAGACCCTCAAACAAGCCGAAGCCGCCGCCACGACCGCAAGCCGCTACGGCGACGACATCACCGACGCCGCCCTCTCCTGCACGGTCGGCGGCGGCCGCAAGAGCTTCGCCGGTGATACCCCTGTTCTCCTCGCCAACGGCACCACCAAACCCATCGACCAGATCAAGGTCGGCGACCAGGTCCTCGCCACCAACCCCGAGAGCGGGGAGCAGGGCCCGAGAACAGTCACCCACACCTGGATCCACCTAGACGACCTCTACCAGCTCGAGATCAACGGCGAGCTGATCGTCGTCACCGAGGACCACCCCATCTGGTCGATGACTGACCACACCTGGGAAGACACACAGGACCTCGACACCGGCGAACACGTCCTCACCGCCAACGGCACCACCCTCCCCGTCACCCACCCCATCAACCCCGACACCGCCGCCGCCTACAACCTCACCATCGACGGAATCCACACATACTACGTCCTCGCCGGTAATGAATCCATACTTGTCCACAACTCTGGTGGCGTAGACTGGGATGCCGTCAGAAATAATCGGGATGGTAGATATGTCGATGACGATGACTACAATACACCGCGAGATCATGAGAGGCAGAATCGGCAGTTTGACGACGCCGTGGATCAACTCGGACGGGAACGGGGTATCCGCTCACTGAAGCTGAGGAGCGGAGGCTGCATGATGCTGTGACGGGGCAGAGATATGACTACCACGGAATCGTCGAAGAGGAGGGAAAATCTTTGGCGGTTGAGCACTGGCAGGAGCATATTCGTACGCTTCTCGTTGATACACGGCTGGTTTCTATAGGCAGGGCGCTCAACCTGATGATTATCGCATTTTCTCCAGGGGGAGACCTTGGCGACGAGAGTGTTCGCCTTCACGTTCAATGTCCGATGAGGTTCAGGCACCGTGACAGTCTGCTCATTGGAAGTGGTGACTTGGCATTCGAGAGGCCGGAAACTGGCGAGAAAAGATACGACACGCGTGCGGCTGAGTTTAATTCTGTTCTGAAGGGGGAGGTCGTCAGAGTTGAGGATGTTCGCCACGGTCCGGCGGGAAGTCTTTCCGTGGAGTGCTCGGGTGGTCTTTTCATTGAAGTTTTCCCCGCCACTCTCCGGCACGTCGAGGCGTGGCGGGTCCTGAGAGTCGGAGATGAACATTTTGGCTATCCACCGGATTTGATCTAGTACTACAGGAACAGTGGTCTTGCCGTGGCGCTGGGTGGGTCAGACTGGTGCGGCGGCTGGTCGTATTGCGCCGATGCGTCGGAGGAAGTGGTAGCGGCGGGCGGTTGCCTGGTGGTGGCGGCAGTTCGATCACCAGATTACGAGTGCGGCGGGCAGGATATCTGTCCGGATCAGTGCGACGAGATGACGGATGTCGTTGAGGCTGATCGGGATAATCGTGGTTCTATCCGGGGCCGCGTGGTCTGTGATGGGAATGCGGTCGGAGCGGCGCCGATTGCCGGCGGCGGTGGTCGTTGGTGTTCCAGTCGGGGAATCGGTGCGGCTTTTCGCGGCGGTGACAGCGAGCCGGGCGTGGGCGAGCATCGCGAGGGTGATGTGCCGGTACCAGGATGGTCGAGTCGGACCTCGATACCCGATCGGCGGCCCGCGACAGTCACCAGCGTCGCGAGCGGGACCGGTGTCGGGCTATGCGTGAGGAAGAGCGCGGCTTCCCGTTCCTGGTCCCGGCCGCGGCGGATGAGTACCTGATGTGGCCGGTTCTCGGACCCGGCGCGGTCGGTCGTGTCTACCAGCGCCCAGTCGTAGAGGCGAGGGCCTTTCGCCCGTCCACAGCCAAATAGGTCCCGCAGGCGGTGGCCGGGACGAGAACCGCGAGTTCGTCGGCGCGGCGGCGTCCGACGGCCGTGGTCACCTGGAGGTCGTACCGGATACCGAGCACGAAGCCGACCTGGTGTTCTTCCAGCCAGTCCCGGTGAATCGGCGGTGGGTGTCCGTGTCGAGCGTGTCTTCGAGGTAGTCCGTGACCGGCCCTCGAACCGGTCCAGCCCGGTCAGCACCGCCGATTCCACGGTCACGACGTTCGGGTTCGACGCGTTCGACCGGCTGGTGTCCCACACCGCCGGCCCGGTCACCACCGACTACACCTACGACGGGCTGGACCAGATCGTCACGGGCAACAGCGCCGAGGACTTCGTCTACGACGGTCTTGAGAAGGAACCCGGCGTCGACGGCACGTCGGCCTACGTCCGCGGCCCCGCCGGCGAGCTTCTCGGGACCAGCACCGCGGGCGGTGCCTGGGCCACGCTGGAGAACCAGCACGGTGACGTCGTCGCGGCGCTCACCATCGACGGCACCGCGCTGACCGACGACCGCTCCTACGACCCGTTCGGTGTTCCCCTGGACGCCGGTGACCCGAACCTGCGGGTCGGCTACCAGGGCAGCTGGACCGACCCGGACACCGGGCTCGTCAACGCCCTGGCCCGTTGGTACGACCCGGCGACCGGCACGTTCCTCTCCCGGGACACGGCGGCCCTGTCCTGGACCGGGACCGCGGCTGACAACCGCCACACCTATGGCGGGGCGAACCCGGTGCGCTACTCCGACCCGACCGGCTTCGACCTGGCCGTCGGCCGGTCCAAGCAGTCGACCGAGCAGGAGCCACGGTTCGCGCGGTACTCGAAGGACCCGCGCTACGGCGAACTGACCGACTCGCAGCTGTGGGAGATGGCCCGACTCGGCGAGGACCAGTTCTGGGCCGGCATCAGGGCCTACAACGCCGGCGTCAGATCCTACAACAGTTACGGAGATATCTTCGGGGGCGGCAGCACCAACGGTCCCATGATCCAAGCGGAAAATCTCGCCACGAAGTATCCCAACGTCGACGCTGACGCACGCATCAACATGGTCGTCTACGGCGAGGACGAGTTCTTGGCCGGCGTCACGGCCTACAAGGCCTATGAGAAGGCTCTGACCGCCAAGTATCCCGATCTCGGTCATGACGCGATCGACCAGATGATCAAGATTGGTGAGGACAAGTTCTGGCCCGGCGTCAACGCCAAGGTCGCCTACGACCAGGCGCGCTCCGCCGCGACGCAGCAGGCGTTGAAGGCCCTGCACGCCGACAGCATCGCGGCGACCTCGCTCGTCGTCGCACCGCCTGTCCAGAAGAAGAAGGACTGCGGCCTCTTCAACCCCGGCTGCGCTGTCAGCGGCGCCTTCAAAGCGACCGTCGGCTCCGTCACAGAGACCGTCGTCAACGTGACCCAGTCCGCGGGCAACTGGGTCGCGAACAACCAGCTCGTGTCGATGTGCGCGAACTTTGTGCCGGGCACTCTCGGGGTAGACTGCGGCAGCGCCCAGGCGCTGGGGCACCTGGTCAACGGATGGTACGCCGACGCCGCGATGTCTGCGGCCGGGGTCGTGGTCCCTGCCGTGGGTGGAATCGTCCTTGCCAAGGGCGGCGGCGCCGTCATCAAGGCCCTCAACAAGGCGGACTGCAACAGCTTCACCCTGGAGACCCGGTCCTGCTCGCCGATGGCACCTCCAAGCCGATGGCCGAGATTGACCTGGGCGATCAGGTTTTGACCGACCCCGAGACGGGCCGCACCGAGCCCCACGCGGTCGCCGACCTCATCGCCGACCTCCACATGTACTATGTGCCGGCTGGGCAGACACCGGTACTCGTTCACAACAGCAATGGAAACCGGGGAATTGGTCGGGAGCTGATTGGTGACGAGGGGTCGGATCACATCCTTGATGGTCACAGGTATCCGGGGATGGCGGGTAAGGACGCTTTCCCGAAGGGGTGGTCCGATGACCAGATTCTGGATGCTGTTGCTGACGTGGTGACGAGTCCAAATAGCCGAAGGATCTGGTACAAGGGATCTGCTGTGTGGGCCGATAGGACCCTGAAGGCCAGGAAGGGTGAACCCGTGGTTCAGAATGTGATCGGGACCGTGGGAGGGGTGAGAATCCTAGTGCGTTACGAACCTCTCACTGGAAAGGTGCTCACAGCGTTCCCGCACTGTGGGAATATTTCAATCGATCCGGGTGTGGCATCTTCAATGATTGGAGGATCATGGAGAGAGATACGAGTCTGATGGAAATGCTGCATGATCTGGATGATCCCGAATGGCCAGAAGCACCGGCTGACTACAGTGCAGCCGATGCTGCGGCTTCATTCAGCCTTCTGGCTGTGCAGGTAGGTTCTCGCTTCTCTACGCCTTGTGAGATCGATCGAGACATCCAGGACTCCGCTCAGTACGGACGAATCGAAGTGCCGGGGGAAGCCACAGTTTGCGGGACGAGGATCGTTGTCCTAGTGAGCAAGTTCAAGCCATTGGCAATGCTGGCGGCCGATAACCCTGGCGCCTTCTTGGGTACGGATGAAGCGCGGGCTGAAGGCGAGCTCGACGCGAGTGACCTTGAGAAGGTAGAGCAAGTTCTTGCTGAATCGGGGTACGTTACGATTCCGGAAGAACTCCTCACAATTCGCTATGACGGATCCACTCTCCTGCGTTTCCACGGTTCTGGGGAGCCGAGTTGGTGGGACCGATTCTTCGGTTCTTTCTGATGGATCTCAAGTATCGGGTCCCATAACGTTGGCGCGGCGCTGACGCCCCTGTGTTGTCAACCGATCTGAGTGGCTGGCGGAGATGTGCGCGGGATGGCGTTGTAGATCTCGCGGGCGACGTATCTCTTCAGGCAGCGGACCACCTCGCGTGGGAGCGACGAGCGGCCAACATGTCAATCCAGGGGAGGTCGGCATGCCTTCTGTGAGAAGGTTTGACCCTGGAACGCGCCCCTATGGTTCGGAGACGTTTATCTTCGAGAAGCTGGCGCGGCGCCTTACTTCAGGTTCGCGTGGTGTGATCAATTTGTATTCGGAGCGCGTCGTCTGCAACAGCTGTGCAAACCTAATTGCCGAGTTCAAGAAAGCGTTCCCGGGGGTTGGGATCAATATTTCGGCAGGAGGTGGCTAGTGCTTTCTGTTTCTAGCATTGTTGCGCGCGCCAGGAAGGATGACTCAGGCCTTGTCGCAGGGATGAGTGATGCGGAAATCGGCCGGGTCTGCGAGGCCTGGGGGGTTCAGTCCCTCCCGGGTCGGTACAGGGAGTTCTTGTCTTTGGCGGGACGCGGGGCTGGCGGAATTCTCCGTGGGACCGATGCGTTCTTCCCGGAGATACTTGACATGCGACGAGCGACTGATGATTTTTTCGCCGATAATCCGGGAGGGATTGATCTTCCGGATGGTGCGGTTGTCTTCGCCATGCATCAGGGGTATCAGGTTTACTGGATGGATTCGATTTCCGTGGAGGATCCTCCTGTGAGTCTCTATATGGAACGAGAGAAGTCTCCGATGATAAGGTGGGGGTCTTTCCTTGAATTCTTGAATTCGGAATGCGAAAACTCCTGCTGAGTGACGAGCTTGCCCTGGAAGCGTGAAGAAGATCGGCCCGGGCGGAGCCCGGGTCTGATGGGGCCGGGTGGGTCTACCCGGCGTCGCGCGTTTGATGGGCCAGGTTCCCGACCTGGCCTTGTTCCTGGCCGCGGGGTCACAGAGGCTCCGGAGTCCAGGATGGCCCGAAGGGGCTGTGGGACTTCAAAATGCGGCTTGGGTCTGTGAGCTGGTCCTTCGCGGCGATTTTGATCGTCTGGGGATGCTGTCAGGCGGCGTTGCGGTACTCGCTGATCAGGCTGCCGAGGATGCGTGTGCGCCGGGCTAGGGACCCCGGCGCCGGGCGGCCGAGGCTGGCGGTTTGGGTGGGCGCTGGCCAAGTGTCCGATGGGGTCAATACCCACCTGGCGACACACGCCACGGATCCCGAAACCGGGCAACAGGCAGCCAAGACGGTCACCCACGTCTAGGTCCACCACGACACCCTTACCGACTTGGTGCTCGCGGACGGCACGGTGCTGGCCACGACAGAGGACCACCCGTTCTGGTCGGCCACCGACCACCGCTTCGAACGCGCCGACGAACTCGCCCCCGGCGAGAAACTGCTACGCCCCGACAGACGCCAAACCACAGTGTCCGGCCTCCAACCCGACACCAGCCGCCAGGCGCCCGCCTACAACCTCACCGTCGCCGACATCCACACGTACTATGTGTTGGCGGGGGCTACGCCGGTTCTCGTTCACAACAACAATGGCTGCCCCACTGGGAGGTTGTCGGATCCCCTGCCCAGGGGGATGAACAACAAGATCGCTTCTGCCTACGACGACGTGAAAGCGGGACGGATTCCTTCGCGCGACACCTACTCAGGGCGTGAACATTCGTGGTGGGCAGGATCTAAGGAATACCGCGTGCTTGGTAGGCCGGAAACCGACAGGATCCTGGAAAAGGAGTTGCCCAACGGTGTCAAGGTGTACGGTTGGACATCCACGCACTACACGAAGATTCAACGCTTCGCTGCACCCCACTTCCCTGACTCGAGGTGGAATTAGTAGCCTTATTCGTTAACTGGCGCGGTGACACTTCGGTGTTGCCGCACCAGCTCCGGTTAGGGGTCACGTACTGTATGACCAGTGAACTGCCTATGGTAGTTGAGGAGGATTTCCCGCTGTATGTGGTGGCCGATGAGGAGTCTGGAGGCGTACTCGTCGCGGCCGAGGAGGTGGAGGGATTTTTTGTCGATCCGGGGGAGGAGGCGCCGGAAGTTATATTCTTGAGGGCTCATGAGGTTAACATGGGTAGGCGAAGGTCTGAAGACGCGGTGCTGCGGATTGTTAACCGTCGCCGGGAAAAGATCGGCGAATACCTCATCGGCCGGGTTGTGCTCGGCGATGTCGGGAAAGAATCGTCAGACGGTAAGATTTCGAGCGTTCCGTATCGATTCTTTGGTGATCGTTGCGAGTATCCCGGGGCTGCAAGAATCTGGCGACGCTGGGCGTTGGCCGTCGCAATGGAGAAGGGAGAATGGCTTCAATGGCCGGCGAGTCATCACGGTGCCTGGCTCCACGTTGTCCAGAACGCTTGGTTTGCCTCGAATCACAGGGCTGTCCGCTATGGAGCCGATGACGTCGTACATTTGGATGGCGCCCAAATCTCCACGAAGCCGGGATTCTTCTGTGCATTGGGAGAGGCGGTCAATGGTCCTGGTGGGTATTTTGGGTCAAATCTTGATGCGATGGCGGACTGTATTTCTTCGAGTTTCAGAGAGGGGTCTCAAATGAAGATTGTTTGGCAAGATTTCCGGATGTCCCAGGAGTCGCTGGGTCGCGCCTTTGTAGACTCGGTCATGGAGGTAATGCGTGAATTCAAGGTGGACGTCGCCATTTGCTGACTTTGTAGTTATTCGGTTGCTGGTGATCTGGTAACTATATCAGTTATCTGATGATCGTCAGGCTGTGGCGGGCAGCCAGGGGCGGCCTTCGGCGAGCTGGACGAGGGCTTGGAAGGTGGCTATGCCGTGTTTGGTGGCGGTGATAGGTAGCTGCGTAGGGCGCAGAACTGGCGGGCGCCGGTGAGGGTGCGTAGGCAGCCGGCTGACGGCGGATTCCGGCCGTCGCTGGAGAGGGAGGACTCTTCCTCAGCGGACGGTTCTGGCTTCTGCCCGGTGGTTCTGTTCGTGGCGGTAGTAGGAGTGGACGGCGGGTTGGCCGGTGTAGTTGGGGCCGGCGTGGTCGTCGGCGCCGAGGTAGGTGAACGGCAGGGCGATGTCCCGGTGGCCCTGGCGGGTGAGGCGGTGGCGGCGGGTGTCGTAGGTCAGGCCGGTGGTGCGTAGCGCCGTGGTCAGTGTCCGTCCGGCGGGCTGTCGGTTGGCCAGTCGCACGCTGGTGGCGTCGAAGTCGGCGATGAACAGGCCGTCGTCGGTCAGTGTGCGTGCCGCGCGGGTGATGACGGCGAGTTTGTCGCCGACGTAGTGCAGGCCGTGTACGCAGGTGATCAGGTCGAACGGGCCGGGGGGCTGCCAGGTGGTGACGGAGGCGGTGATCAGCTGTACCGGGCTGTCGGGGGGTTGTGGGGTGAACGCGTCGACGAGGTCGACGCCGACGAGGCGGACGGCGTCGTCGAGGCCGAGGCCGCGCAGTTCTTCGGCGGCTTGGAGCAGGGCTCGGCCGGTGCCGCAGCACAGGTCGAGCCACCTGACCTCGGTCGGTCCGCTTTCGTGTCGGCGGCTGGCGAGGCGGGTGCGCAGCCAGTCCAGTGGGTGGAATCCCAGTTCGCGTTGGTAGCTGTTGACGCCGGCGAGTTGGCGCTGTCGGTTCATGTCCCGGTTGGCGACGACCGACGAGGCGGCGAGGGTGTCGTCGTCGAGCAGGCGGGAGGTCACGACGACAGCGTGTCAGACACAGCCGGTAGTGCCGCCGGCCGATCGGCCCGAGTGATACAGGCTTGGGCGCGGCCGTGCGCCGCTGCCGGGGATCTCCGCCAGATCTCCTGCCCGAGCCTGGTCGTGCCGGCTCGGTGGGTCGAACCGGCGGCGGGGTCAGGTTCTGTTGGTCATGGCCGTGTCGGTGTCGGCGAAGGTCCATTCGTCGGAGGTGATGTGGTGGTCGACGAGGGCGGTGCGGGCGCCGATCTGCCAGAGCGCGGTGAACGGCGGTAGCTGGTCGAGGAGTGCGGCCTGGCGTCGGGTGAGGCCCATGTCGGTGAGGAGTCTGCCGACGTGTTCGGGGTTTTGGTGGAGGTAGACACGGACGGAGGTGGTGTTGAGGAGGCCTTCGGCGGTACGGGTGCCGGCGAAGGCGGGGCCGGCCCGCTGGGTGTCCAGGTCGGCGATGGCGTGGGTGATGAGGATGTTGACCTGGCCGAACTGGCGGCCCAGGCGCCACTGGTTGTGGAGGTGGCGGGTGATGGCGGGGTCGTCGAGGGCGATCCAGGCCTCGTCGACGATGGTGACCTTGTGAGCATGCGGCTGCCCGTACATGACGGCGGCGAGCCAGCCGGTGGCCGCGGTCAACACGAGTTTCAGCGTGCGGGGCTGGGTGAGCAGGGCGGACAGGTCGAGGACGAGGCCGGGGGCCGTGTGCCAGCGAAGGCCTGTGCTGGTGGGGCCGTCGCAGATGCCGCGCAGGTCGTGCTCGAGGAGGGTGACCGTGGCGTCGAGGAGAGGGCGGCGGCGGTCGAGGAGTTCGTCGAGTGTGGTGTCGAGGTCGTCGGCCAATGTGTGGTCCGGCTGGGCGAGCAGGTGGCGGACGTCGTGCAGGGTCGGGGCGTCCGGGCCTGAGGCGGCCGCGCCGGGTCGGGTGGTGAGGCGGCGGGCGGTCTCGACGAGGAGGCGCTGCTGGCCGGGGTCGAGGGCGGGGCGGTCCAGCGCGATGGCGAGCAGGGTTTCCAGGACGGCGGCGCGGCGCGCGGCGACGTCACCGACCTCGTCGCCGGTCTCGTCGTCGGGCTGACCTGCCGGGACGCGGTGGCGTGGAGCGCTGGTGGCCGAGCGGGTGGTCGGCGACGTGCGGGCGGCCGCATGCCCGCCCACGGGTCTCGTCGCGGGTCGCGCGGCGGCTGGTGCGGTGGTGGCCGTGATGCCCGGGGTGGTGTCGAGGGGGTTGACGCGCAGGGTGCCGCCGGGTTGGAGGCGTAGGACGGCGTGGCCGAGTCGGTGGCCCAGCGTGGTCCATTCGCCTTTGGGGTCGAGGACGGCGGTCCAGCGGGGGCGGCCCGCCGGGGTGGTCAGGGCGGTGGTGCGGTGGAGGTAGGCCTTGGCGAGGGCGGATTTGCCGTGGGCGCCGGCGCCGGAGATGAGCATGTTGGGGCCTTGGATGAGGCCGTGCTCGTAGGCGGTGATGAGGTCGAAGTGGAAGGCGCCGCCGGCGAGGCGGTCGGTGCCGAGCAGCGGGCCGGTGGGTGGCAGCGCGCTCTCAATCGACAGGGGGCTCAGCGCGCACAGGTGGGCGGTGGTGGCGATGTCCCAGGGCAGCGCGACGGGCACGGCTGGGGGTCGGCCGGCGCGGCGGCGGCTTCGTGGGCGGCGTGGGTGTCGGGAGGGCTGGGGCATGGGGCGGCTCCGCGGGAGGGCGGTCCGGCGACGGCGATGGGCGGATGACGCTGGGTGTCACGTCGCGGGGTGGGGACGGCGTGGGGTGAGGCCGAGGGGGAGTGCGGCGGGCAGGGCGTGCTGGTGGCGGCCGTGCAGGGGATGTAGGTCGGTGATGCCGGCGCGGGCGGCGAGGTCGACCAGGTCGGCGGTGGCCGTGTCGAGGGCCTGGCGGTCGGGGCTGGCGAGGTCGAGCAGGGCGGTGTAGGCGAGTTCGGGGTGGCCAGCGGACAGTTCGGCGTCGCGTTGGTCGATGTCGTCGCGGGCGTCGGTGAGGTGGGTGGGGATGCGGACGCCGTGGCGGTGGCGGATCTGGAGGGCGAGGTCGAGGGCGGCGGTGTCGTGGTTGAGGCGGCGCCGGGAGGTGGGGGGTGGGATCGGGGTGTAGGCGACGGTGAGGGTTCGGGCGGTCGGGGTTTCGTGCAGGAGGGGGTCGAGCCAGCCGGGGTGCAGGGGACTGGTGGGCCACGCGGCGATGTGGAAGACGCGGTGCCAGGTGGCGCCGACGCGGGCGGCGTCCCAGCGGGCCTCGATCTCGGCGCTCGGCGCGTCGGCCGACGCCGGGGATGTGGATGACGTCGGGAATGTGGGTGGTTCCGGGGCTGGCGGGACTGGGGTGTCGCGGGCGCCGGGAAGGCCGGCGCGGGCCGCGAGGCCGGCTGGTAGGCGGGTCGGTGCGTTCGGTGTCCGCGCGGGCCCGCCGTCGGCTGGATGGCTGGGTCTGTGGGGGTCGGTGTGGGCGGTGATCTCGGCGGACAGCTGGGCGGTGGACAGGGCGCCGTGGACGGTGAGGCCGGCGGTGGTGGCGCGGGTGATGAGAGCGTGGGCGGCGTCGAGGGCGGCCAGCTCGGGGCGACGGCCGCGGGCGTGGTGGGAGTTGACGGTGATCCAGAGGCGTAGGTCGTGGTGTTGGAGCAGGGTGTCGGCGAGCAGGTGGCGGTAGGAGGCCAGTGGGGTCTGGCCGGCGTCGCCGGCCGCGCCGCGCGTGGACCCGGCACGGTGTGGTCTGGTGGCGCTGGTCGGGGTGAGCGGTGGGGGTGGGGCGTGGTGGGTGCGCAGGGTCCAGCCGAAGGTGAGGGTGGATCGGTCGCGGGCGGTCTGGGCGAGCAGGCGGGCCCAGGCGGCGAGGTGGCGGTGCTGGTCGGCGGGGTCGAGGAGGGTGAACGGGCCGCCGCGGACGTCGAGGACGACGGTGAGCGCGCCGGTGCGGCGGTGGTGGATCAGCATGGGCGGGTTGCCGTCGGTGGTGGGTAGCTGGCCGGTGGGGGCGTCGAGCAGGTCGAGGCCGCGTAGCCAGCGGGGTGAGCCGGCTGGCCGCGCGGCGCCGGCCGCGGTGGTCGGCCGGTGGCGGTCGCGGGTGAGGGCGTGGCGGATGAGCAGGGGCAGCAGGTGGTGGAGGGGTTGGCCGGCGACGCGGACGGTGGCGAGCAGGACGGCGGTGGCCAGGGTCGCGGTGCCGGCGAGCAGGCCTGCGCGGCCGGGCAGGAGCGTGGTCGCGGCGGCGAGCCCGGCCAGGCCGGTGCCGGCGAGGGCGAGCTGGGCGAGGGTCAGGCCGTAGAGCGCGGTGCCGGTGCGTCGGGGTGGGAGCCGGTAGACGGGGTCGGTCACGGGCCGTTCCCGGTCGGGGTGGCCGCGCCTCCGGGCTCGGGACGTCCCCGCCGGCGGCGCACCCGCCCCGCCGGCGGAGGCGTCGGGGGCGGTGGTGGGTCCGGGGTCGGCCGCGGCTGGGGCGGGGTGTCCGCGGCAGGTGGTGGCGGGTCGGGGCGGGGATCGGCCCGGTGGGGTTCGGGTGGCGGGTCGGGCAGGGCGCGGGGTGTGTCGAAGTGGGGTCGGTCGCTGGCCGGGGTGGTGCTGCCAGTGGTGGGGGTGCGGGCGGTGCCGCCGGGCAGGCCGCGACCCCGGCCGGCGAGCAGGGTGCGGCCCCAGTAGGCCATCTGGGCGGTCTGCATGGTGGCGCGGAACGGGGCGCGGGCGATGCCCTGGGACAGGGCGTAGGCCTCGGCGAGTGGGAGCAGTCGCCAGACGATGGCCGGCATGAACACGGCGACGGTGACGACGGCCAGGCCCAGGATGTACTGGCCCCATCCGGCTCCGGTGCTGTCGGCGTCGTCGTGCTGGGCGACCTGGTCGATGCCGATCCGCAGCGCGACGTAGATCGCTGGTTTCGCGAGGACCGCGGCGGTGATCAGGCGCAGGACCTGGCCGGCGGCCGGGCGGGCGGCGGGGACGACGGAAGCGGCGAACGACCCCGGGGCGAGCGCGACGACGATGAGGATCAGCGCGTCGCGTACGACGAGCTCCATGTAGAGGAGCACGCCGCCGAGGAACGCCAGCACGGTGACCAGCAGCCCCGGGAAGTCCGGGGACGGCGGCGCCGCCATCAGCGTCGTCACCTCCCGGGCCTTGTCCGGGGGCAGGACGGCGTCGGCGAGCACGTCGGCGATGGCGAGCATCTGGTCGACGAGCCAGGGCAGGCCGCCGATCGCCAGCACGGCGATGGGCAGTTGTACGCCCATGCGGGCGAACGCCTGCCCGGGCTGGCCGGACAGCAGGCCCTGGATCACCCCGATGACGATCGCGACGGCAAGCAGCAGGGTGCTGAACGAGGCGACCGTGCGGTACGGGCCGTCGGCGGCGAGGAAGGTCTGCGCGGTGACCGGAGGCCGGGTCGACGCGGTGAACATCGCGGACAGCAGCTCACCGAGCCGGGTGCCGAACGACGCGGCGAACATCGCCACCATCGCCTGCATGACCCCGGTGATCGAGTCCTGCGCGGACCCGGCCAGTGGACCGATCAGCAGCGGGAACATGACACGGCCCGCCCCTGCCGAACCGGCGCGGCCGGAAGCGCCGTCCGGGTCGGGTGCCCGGCCCCGGTCTCGACGAGCTCACCGGGTGAGGGCGCTGTGGTCGGATCGGCGGACGGCTGCCCACCGCGGCGGGGATCGACCGGGTCGTCATCGTCGTGACCGCCGGCGCAGGCCGCGGACACGGCCAGGCCGGGCACCTGGACCTGGGCCGGGTTCGGCGGGCAGTCCGAGGTCGGACGGTGCAGCAGCAGCCAGACCGTGAGCCCGCTCAGCGTGAGGAGCGCGGCCAGGACCGCCGCGGCCAGCCAGCGCAACGTCCGTTCCCGCCGTGGTTCCGGCCAGGGCGCCGCCCCACGCGGGGCCGTCCAGCCGGGAACAGGAGTGGGCGTGATCGGCCAGGTGGGCGCGGGCCCCGGTGGCACCCAGCCGGTCCCGCCGAAGCCATCGGCCCAGCGCTGCCCGTCGTCCCAGCCGGAACCGGCCACGCCAGCGTGAAGGTGCCAGCCGGACCCGGAGCGGCCCGCCGACCGGTCGACGGTGGGCCGTTCCCACCAGCGCTGACCGGTGCTCGGATCGAGGCCAGACGTGGCGTCGCCGGGAGTGGGGCCGGGCGGGTCGACGGGCGGCAGCCCTGGGTCGGGCCGGTCCGACGCGTAGTCGGCGTCGTGGGGGCCGGCGTTGTCGGTCGGCCAGCCGAGGTCGGCGAGCCAGGGGGCGCCGGGCGGCCAACCGCCGTCTCGCGTCGCCGACCAGCCGGTGTCGGGCAGCCACGGCTCGTCGGGCTCCCGCACGCGGGCCGGCTGCGCGGGCCAGACCGGATCGGGACCAGGCAGGCCGGAGCCGTCGGATGGGCGCGGGGCGTCCGGGTCGTGGGTGCTCACTTGCTCACCCAGCCGATCAGCGCCGGGGCGAGCGGGATCAGCACGGCCCCGCCGCCACCCCCGAACACCATCGTCAGGCCCCGGCTGGAGGCCTGCCCGTTCCCGGTCGCCCGGCCGATGCCCAGCATCGCCGCGCCGATCAGGACCGACGCGAGGCTGCACGCCAACCCGACCTGCGACGCCACATCCAGGAACATCTCGATCTTTTCCTTGCCGGGCATGTCCCGCCAACCTGGGTTGACGTTGATCCCGGGCACACCCCCGCCGCCGGCCAGCGCGGGCGTCGCCGCCACCGCCCGCCGCGCAGACAGACATATCTCGGCGAGCACCGCCGCGCCGGCCACGGCCAGCGCCCGGCGGCCCCGCCGCCACCAGGCGGCCGGCCCTCGCCGGCGCGTTCCACTGGGAACCATCAGCACCTCCGGAAGTCGGAAAAGGGCTCCTACTTCCGCAGTGCGAATCTGACCCCCTCAAACGGAACTTGCTTCCCAGCGAAATCTTTGTCGATCTTGAAGGCTGGTGGTCGTCGGCCGGCGGGGCACCCGCGGGCGCGTCTTTCTGGCCGCCGGCGCGGGTCCGCGGTCGGGTCCTCGGCCCACCGGCGCCGAGCTCTCGATCGCGGGCGGCCGCGGGCCACCAGGGGACGTTGACGGCCCGACGCCGGCGCGGATCCCGTGAGGAGCGGGATGGTCTGTCGGCGCGCGAGACGCCGAGCGGACCGGCGTGGCGCTGTTGCGCTCTCATCTGCGTCCGGTGTAGGACAGGTAGAGCGGCGGGCCGGCTACCTGCGCGACCCGACGGTTTCGCCCACAAGCAGATGCCAATACGGGTAGAGGCTTACTCCACGCCCCGACATGTTCGACCGGCCGGACGCCAAGGCACGGGACTTGCCGCTCACACGGATCCGCGCCGCGGTCAGCCCGATGTCGCGCCGACATTCCAGGCGCGCGGCCTCCCTGAGCCCCTTACGGCGTCGGTAGCCGTCGCCCCGCACTGGTAGCAGCTCTCACCACGAAGACTGTTCCCGGGCAGACTGAGTCTTGCTCAAGACTAGTTCAGTTGCCTGTACCGCCGAGGGGCGCGGCACCCCGCCGGCACGATCCGCGTCGGGCTGCTGGCGGGGTCAGATGCGGGCGCCTTTTTCCTGGTTGCAGCGGCGGCAGAGGAGCTGGAGGTTGCCGACGCTGGTGGCGCCGCCGAGGCTGTGCGGGATGACGTGGTCGAACTCGAGGTACTCGGTCGCGCGGCACTGGGAGCAGGCGCCGCCGTCGCGCTGCCAGACGGCGGCCTTGACGTCGGGTGGGATCGTACGGGTGTCGCGTTGGCCGGGGGCGAGGACGAGTCGTTTGGCGACGCGCAACGTGCCGGAGAGCACGGCGGCGGCGTATTCGGGGTCGGCGAGCAGGTAGGTGCCGCTGGTGCGGGTGGTGGTGGAGATGTCGACGCCGCCGTAGCAGGGCATGACGGCGTGAACCTTGGCCCAGGGGGTCTCGGACCCGCCGGCGCCGGGAGAGATGAAACGCAGCTTCTTGCTGGAGGCGATCAGCCGGCCCTCGGTGCGCCGCGCTCCGTTGGCGAGTTGGCGGACGTGGGTGGCGGGGGCGTCGAGGTGCATGATCTCGTCGAGTTCCAGGTGGAGCATCGGGTTCTGGATCCGTGGGAGGTCGCCGTCGCGGATGCGGGTGAAAGTCAGGCCGCGTTCGAGCCGGGCGCGCATGCGGTTGACGGCGTCGTCCTGGATGTTCAGCGCCGTCGCGGCGGTGTTGAACCCGGCGAGTTCGTGCTGCTCGATCACGCCGTCGGCGTAGGCAAACGCGACAATGCGCTCCAGGTAGCCCAGCCCCGCGCGCCGGTACATCTCGTAGGCATGGCCTTCGGGCACCCGTTGGAAGCGGAGTTCGGCCCACAGCGCGTCCAGGGCGGGCTTGGTCGCTCCTTGTTGGGTGAGTACGTCGCTGAGTCTGTGCTGCCATTGCAAAAGCGCGATATGGATGCGGGACTCGCACGCCGCGCACGGTGCCGCGCCGCGGAACATCTGCCTGCGCTTGGGCCCGCCGCATCCGCCGCAGGTGCTGTCGGTCTCACGCCAGGCGGGGATACGGTGGTCGGCCCACGCCGAGCCGTCCCACCAGCGCAGGCAGGACGGGTCGGTGGGGTCCGGGTGCCAGTCGGCGCGTGCAGCGGCCGCCGGGGTGGGCGCCCGGGCGGCGGGGACGGGCTGGACGGGGGCCGATGGCGTGGCGGGCCGGGCCGCTGGGGGACGTGGCTGGCTCGGCGCGGGCTCGGGCGCGGGGGCGTCATCGTCGACCTGGATGCCGTAGTTCCTGGCCAGGCCGGCGAGGCCGCTGTCCCAGCCCTGCCCGACGGCGCGGAACTTCCAGCCGTCACCACGGCGGTAAAGCTCACCGAAGACCATGGTGGTCACCGGCTGCGCGCCGTTGGGAGTGAAGCAGGCCAGCGGGCGGCCCGACTCCTCCAGCAGGTTGACCCGCAGGTCGGAAACGTCCAGGAAGGTTCCGGCGTCGACGGAGCCCGCGAGCACGATCACGTCGATGGCGGGCTCGACGGTCGCCAGCGCGGCCGCGAACGAACCGGCGCTGATCCGTACCGCGCCGGACGGGTGAACGGGCTGGTTGAAGAACACGAGGTCCGCGTCGGACCGGACCTGACCGGACGCGGTCAGCAGCACGGCGCACACATCGACATCCGGGCCGCCGCGCACGTCCAGTGACAACCGCACGGTCCGGGTCGGGACCTGCAGGTTCGCGCCGGCTGTCAGGGCCAGGGCGGCAGCCATCGAAACTTCCCCCGTTTCGTGATAGCCCTGCGTCCGCAGGGAGCGTGGTGCAGACGGGCAGTATGCATCGTCATCTGCGTTCAGGAGAAGACCCATCGTGCGCCCGCGAACAACAGCTCACGCCCGTTGTGGAAACTTGTCGGCCGATAGTGACTGGTGCAGGTCGCGGGGGTTATCGGGCTTGAGCCCCCCGATACTCCGGCGTGTGCGGCATTTGGGTGAATCGTTCCGATTGTGGAGGCGTGTTGGCGGCGGCGACGTGGCTTCAGATCCTTGCCTGTTGAGGCCTTCAGGATGCCCGATTGTTCTGGGATCGTGGATTGTGTGACGTCGACGGTGGGGGCGTCCATCGCCTTGATCGCCTTGATCGCCTTGGCGGGCGTGGTGCCGCGGCGTTGGCGGGTGGCGGTGCTCGGGCTGGTTGGCGGGTAGGGGCGGTGGCCGTCGTGCTCGTCGCGTTGCACTGGCACGAGCGCCGTCAGCTACGCCGAGTTGTCGGTACCAGGGCGGCCAGCGGCTAGGGCCTGTGTCGAAAGTGGATCTTGGGTGCGAGATGATCTTTATTCGTGGCGCGTGGAGATCTGACGGACGAGCAATGGGCCGTGCTGGAGCTGCTGTTACCGAAGGGCAAGAAGCCCGGCTGGCCACCGATATGGACCCGGCGGCAGCTGATCGACGGCATACGGTTACGGGTTCGTACCGGCATCCCGTGGCGGGACATGTCCGCCGAGTACGGGCCGTGGGGCCGGGCGTATGACCTGTTCCGCCGCTGGCAGCGCAACGGCACCTGGCAGCGCATCTTCACCGAACTCCAGGCCAGGGCCGATGCCAAGGACCTGATCACCTGGGACCTCAACGTCGACTCCACCGTCTGCCGGGCCCACCAGCACGCCGCCGGAGCGAGGAAAAGGGGGACCTGCAGAAGGAGCCGCCCGGCGGTGTCGCCGTCGAGCCCGACGACCACGGCCTCGGGCGCTCACGCGGCGGCCTGACCACCAAGCTGCACCTCGCCGTCGAGCAGGGGCAAAAGCCCATGTCCATCGTGATCACCGCCGGGCAGCGCGGGGACTCCCCGCAGTTCGAGGTTGTCCTGGGCGGCATCAGGGTGCCCCGGCTGGGGTCCGGCAGACCGCGCACCCGGCCGAGGAGGGTGCGAGCCGATAAGGCGTACGCCTCCCGGAAGAACCGCGCCTACCTGCGCAGACGTGGCATCGCTGCACCATCCCGGACAAGGCCGACCAGGCCCGCAACCGAAGGAAACGCGGCTCCCGCGGCGGCCGTCCGCCGAAGTTCGACCCGGAGGACTACAAGGCTCGGCACGCGGTCGAGTGCGGCATCAATCGCCTCAAAAGTTCCCCTGGCCTTCGGGCACGCCGCCCCGGTGTGAAAGCTCCGCCTGGCTCTTGCGGGCGCGCCCGGAGCAGCCTGGCAGGGTGCGGGTCGACCGCCCGTCCAACGCCGTCCGTTCCTTGGCCTTCGTAGCCGTTCAAAAGTTTGGCGAGGGATCTTGACCTTGCGGGTCGCCCGCTGTGCCTCGAGCACGCCAGTCAGAGTGTTGATCCTGTGTCGGTCCCCGGGCGGTCGCTACCTGTAGGTATCGATCGGTTGGGGATGTGGTGGGCGGTTCGGTCGAGGTCGTCGTGGACGACGCCGAGCAGATCCTGGAGCGTGTCGCGGCGATCGACGTCGCGAAGGCGTCCGGGAAGGTGTGCGTGCGGGTCCCGCACGACACGAAGGAAGGCAGGCGGGTCACCCGCGTCTTCGACGTCGTCGCGACGGTCCCGGCGGTGGAGGGGCTGGCGGACCACCTCGTCTGCCAGGGCATCGAGCGGGTGGTTCTCGAGAGCACCTCGGACTACTGGCGGGTCTTCTACTACCTGCTCGAGGAGCGGGGCCTTGAGGTGTGGCTGGTCAACGCCCGCGATGTGAAGAACGTCCCCGGAAGACCCAAAACGGACAAGCTGGACGCCGTGTGGCTGGCGAAGCTGAACGAGCGCTCGATGCTGCGCCGGTCGTTCGTGCCGCCGGTGGACATCCGCCGGATGCGGGACGTGACCCGGATGCGGGTCGACCTCGTCGCGGACCGCACGCGGGCCAAGCAACGTGGCGAGAAGGTGCTCGAAGGGGCGCTGATCAAGCTCTCGTCGGTGGTCTCGGACCTCTTCGGGGTAGCGGGTCGGCGGATCCTCGACGCGCTGGTGGCCGGGGAACGCGACCCGCGCCGGCTCGCGGCGCTCGGCACCGGCCTGAAGGCCTCACCGGAAGCGCTGACCGCGGCGCTGACCGGCCGGTTCAGCGACCACGACGCCTTCCTGCTGAAGATCTACCTGGATCAGGTCGACGCACTCGACCAGCAGATCGCCACACTGTCCGCGCGGGTCGAACAGATGACCGCGGCGATGCTCCTGCCCGCCCGCCAGTCCGGCACTGTCGAACCCGCCGGGGCCACCGTGGTGGACGGGGTGCCCGGAACGGTCTCGACCGTCACCGGTGAGATCATCCCACCCGCCGCCGATGCTCCCGCCGACGCCACGCCCCCACCCACCGACCGGCCACCGGTGCCACGGACAGTCGCGGATCTCGTCGACCTGCTCGACCAGGTCCCCGGGATCGGCAGGGACTCCGCGCAGCTGATCCTCGCGGAGATCGGGATGGACATGAGCCCGTTCCCAACCTCGGGGCACCTGGCGTCGTGGGCGAAGCTGACCTCACGCACGATCCAGACCGGAGCATCCCTGCGGATGGGCCGGACCGGACGCGGCAACCGCTATGTGCGCCGCACGCTTGGCACGGCCGCGGTCTCCGCCGGGCGCACCAACACCTTCCTCGGAGTACGCCACCGACGACTACGCGCCCGCCGCGGCGGGCTGAAGGCCCTCGTCGCCACCAGCCGCGCCATCCTGGAGATCATCTGGCGGATGGTGCACGACCAGGTGCCATTCCGGGAGCTCGGCGCTGACCACCACACCCGCCAGCCGGACCCGGAACGGCGCAAACACGCGCTGGTACGGCAGATGAAAAACCTCGGGGTCTCGCCCGAGGAGGCCGCCTCGATGCTCGCCGCGGCCTGAGCCCCCGACCCCGCGGCCTGACGGCCGCGCACCGGGGGCCGCGCAAACCTCGACACGCACCCGTACCACTCGCCCTGACAGAAGGCACGCCGACAGCCACCCAAACCGCCGCCTTCCCACGCATCAGCGGCCAAGTGCCCTGATGCGCGCGAGCCTGCCCAGGTCACCTTGGGGTTTCCAGTCAGGCACCGTGCCGTGGCCACGAGGTACGACAAGCTAGCGGTCCGCTACGAGGCAACCGTACTGGTAGCGGCCATCAACGAGTGGCTGTGACCAGCACATCTGACGCCATCCCTCTCCGAGGCGGCCAGCAGCTGATGAACCGCTCGCCCAAGCCTGAGCGCTACGGCGTCTGACGGGGGATACCTGTCAACGGCGGTGATGTCAGGAAGACGTGAGGCAGAAGGGGTGGCCAGCCGGATCCAGGAGTACCCGCCAGCGTCCGTCGCCGGGCTGATGGTCCGGTTTGGCCGCGCCGAGTTCCAGAGCCAGCTCTTCCATCGCATCGAGGTCGTCAGCGCGGAAATCCAGGTGGAACTGTTGTGGCACGTCCTGACCCGGCCACTGCGGAGCCCGGTATCCGTCAACCCTCTGGAATCCCAGATCACAGCCGGAGTCGTCCGTCAGAGCGACGAACTCGTCCGTACTGAAGAGTTCGCGCATCCCGGTCAGCGCACCGTAGAAGCCCGCCAGCGTCTGCGGGTCGGCACAGTCCAGAGTCACCCCTCGCAGTACAGCGCCTGGCACCATCCGCTCCTTCGCGTCCGCCCGTCTGCCTCCGTGAGCCGCCGCTGCGCGCGATCACCGGCCACAGCCACACCGTACTCGCCACATCCACCGCTGAAGTAGCGGTTTACCCCTGCCTCAGAGCAACGGGTGGCTGTGACCGGCGCTTTCGATACACGCCCTAGAACCGGCGCGGGACTGTTTCAAGATCGGCTCTGGCTCGAATTCGGTGGTGACCGCCTGTTAGCAGGCGCAGTCGACGCGGCAGGCGGCGAACACGACTGAACCAGATGCCTGGTGATCGTTTCCGAGTCCCTCGACCGCCACGGCGACATCTCCAAACGAGCCGATATGCGACATACTCGGCACGCACGGGGCCGCGGTGTGCGGTGACTCCGCGTTACCACCGAATTTGAGCCAGAGCCTCAAGATCGGTGTTTCCGGCCCGACACGCCGGGCCTAGGGTCCGGCGGGATGGGCACTGTGAGTGATGACATCGGGTGATATGACCCCTCGCAAACAAGATCGCGATCCGGGGCGGCAGCTGTCGCCGGAGCAGGCCGCCGCGGCCGCGATGGTCGCGGACGCGAAGGCGCGGGGCCTGGCGCTGACGGGGCCGGACGGCCTTTTGAAGCTGTTCACGAGGTCCGTGCTCGAGGCGGCTTTGGCCGAGGAGATGACCGAGCACCTCGGCCACGAGAAGAACCGCGCACCGGCTGAGAGGGAATCGGCCAACGTCCGGAACGGCAGTCGGGAGAAGACAGTCGTCTCCGAGGCTGCGGGTGAGGTTCGGATCGCGGTCCCGCGCGACCGTGAGGGCACGTTCGAGCCGCGGATCGTGAAGAAGCGTCAGCGCCGCCTGACGGGCGTCGACGAGATCGTGCTCTCCCTGTATGCAAAGGGGCTGACGACCGGGGAGATCTCGGCGCATTTCGACGAGATCTACGGGGCGTCGGTGTCGAAGGAGACCATATCCAGGATCACCGACACCGTTCTCGCGGAGATGAACGAATGGGCGTCCCGCCCGCTCGACCGCGTCTACGTCGCGATCTTCATCGACGCGGTCGTCGTGAAGATCCGCGACGGGCAGGTCGGCAACCGGCCCGTCTACGCCGCCATCGGGGTCACCGTCGACGACCACAAGGACGTCCTGGGCCTGTGGGCGGGCACCGGCGGCGAGGGCGCGAAGTTCTGGATGGCGGTGCTCACCGACCTGCGCAACCGCGGCGTCGCCGACGTGTTCTTCCTCGTCTGCGACGGGCTGAAGGGACTGCCCGAGGTCGTCGAGAACGTCTGGCCGGCCACCACCGTCCAGACCTGCATCATTCATCTGATCCGGAACACGTTCCGGTTGACGTCCCGAGCCGACCACGACGCCGTCAAACGCGATCTGCGGCCCATCTACACGGCCCCGACCCCGGAAGCGGCCGCCGTCGCGCTCGACGAGTTCGAGGAAACCTGGGGAAAGAAGTACCGCGCCGTTATCCGGCTGTGGCGGAACGCCTGGGAGGAGTTCATCCCGTTCCTCGACTACGACGTGGAAATACGTCGGGTGCTGTGCTCGACGAACGCGATCGAGTCGCTGAACGCCCGCTACCGCCGCGCGGTCCGCGCCCGCGGGCATTTCCCGTCCGACCAGGCCGCACTCAAGTGCCTGTACCTTGTGACCCGCAGCCTGGACCCGACCGGGACCGGCCGCGCCCGGTGGGCAGTCCGCTGGAAGCCCGTGATCGACGCTATGGCGATCACCTTCCGTGACCGCTGGCCGTCCGCCGAGACCTACTGATCAAACCTGCCGGAAACACCGATCACGGAACACTCCCGATCTTCAGTGCCCTCCTAGAACCGGCGCGGCAGGGGCATCGTCCGGCGCGCGCTGTGTCCGCCCTCGTTCCCGCCGGAGCGAACGCGGTTCTTCTTCTGGAAGTTCTGATGGTCTTGGGACGACCGCGATGGTCAGTGATCGCGGCTGGTGAGGGTTGGCGTGGTCGCGGCGTCGGTCGTCGTGGCCGCCTGGGCGAGCAGGGTCTGGGTTTGTTCGAGGCGGGCGGTGGCGGTCTCGAGCCAGGCGGCGGCCAGGTCGCGCTCGGTGGGGCGGAGTTGGTCAGTGTGGGCGAGGTGGGCGCGGGCGTCGCTGATCACGGCACCGGCTGCGTCGAGTTCGGTGGTGATCTGCGCCAACGGGTGCGGTGTGTCGCCTGGCGCGGCCGGTGGCCTGGCTGGCGCTGGCCGGTCCACAGGTCGGTGGGGGTGCTGCCTGGCATCGAGGCCGGCGAGCGGCGTGCAGGTGGTCTGACCGGTGGGGGTGTCGGGGGAGTCTGCGAGGAGGACGTGGAGAAGGTGGCCCTCGGGCCAGCCGAGGGCGTGGGAGAGGGCGGCGAGGGTGCTGTCGCGGACGCGCCGGGTGCCGATGCCGCGTTGCAGGACGCGGATCGTCGCGACCGAGACGCGCGACAGGTCGGCGAGGCGCTGCTGGGTGAAGCGGCAATCGGCCAGCCGGGTGTTGAGCGCGGTGGCGACCGCCGCCCAGTCCTCCGCGGCGCCGCCCGAGGGCGCGGCTTCGGTGGTCGGCGCGCGGTGTATTTCGGTGGCCGGGGACGCCGCAGTCGCACGAGTCGCGCTGGCAGCCGTCGTCGGAGTCATCGCGTCACCGCCGTGGGCCGGGTGCCGTGGGGGCGGAGGTCCTCTGGCCAGGCGGGGAGACGCTGAAGCTGAGTGAGTTCCCAGATGACGCGGTCCCGGCCAGGTAGCTGCGCGCCTGCGGCATCGGACAGGGGACGGTGACCGCGGGCCGAGCGCCGCCAGAACTCTTCTCAGGCTGTCCGGTCGATCCTTCCGAGCGTGCATTCGACGCCGCCGACGATGTTGTCGCGGGACCAGCCGATTTGCGGTTTGTCGGCTACGGCGCCGGGTTGGAGTAGTCCGGTTCGCGTGGAGGATATGCCGGTGACGGCCCTGTCCCGGTTGCTGGTGAAGGTGACTTCGATGGTGTAGCTCTGAGCGGTCTGGGTGGTGTTGGTGACGGCGACGGCGGTGGGGAGGCCGGACTCGTAGTCGACGGCGCAGGACGCGAGCCACGCCTCGGTGTCGGGAGGCGGAGTCAGGCGTGTCGCCGGGGGGCGTGTTCGGGTGGACTCCGGTTGGGGGCCGTCGGCGTCCTGGGGGCGGGGTTCGGTGATGTCGGCTGGCCAGTTGGCGGTGTTCGCCTCGGGGTCGCGCGGTGTTTCCCCGCAGCCGGCGCCGAGGAGTACCAGGAACGCGAGAGCGGCGCCGAGTCCGAGTTGCGGGACGCGGCTGGCTGGGCGGGGCTGGGGCTCACGGGGGTGGGAGTCCTTCCGGTGACGTCGGTGGACCATTGGACGGTGGTGGAGCGGTCCGGTTCCGGCCGCGGCGCCGTTCGCGGTTGGTCATCGCTGTTTGTGGATGACCTCGGGGTGGGGTGGGGCTGGCCAGAGGGTCAGGTGGTGTTCCTCGACGGGTTCGAAGGCGACGTTGAGTGCTCGGCCGGCGTCCCAGCCGCGGGTTTTGATCCTGATCCGGTACCAGCCGGGTCCTGCGTGGGACAGGACGCCGGCGTCGGTGCGTGGGGTGTATTCCCAGTCTCGGAGGTGGGTGTTTCCGGTGATGCTTCGGTAGCTGACGTCGACGACGGCCTCCCAGCCATCGGTGTCGGGGATCGGCGCGGGTGGTTCGAGGTCGATGGTGATGCGGAGCACGCCGGTGTGGGTTGCACAGCGCACGTATACCCAGCCTTCGCCTGCTGCTATGGCGCCGTTGCCTTTCTTGGTGTCAAAGATGGCTTCGATCGGCATCAGCGTTCCGTCGTCGCCGAGGGAGTACTGGGAGAACGCTGTGTGGAAAGAGTCCGTGGTCCAGGCCATACACCGATGATATCGCCAGGCCGAATGGTTCCACGGCCCGACGGACCGCTTGGGGTGTCCGGGGATCATCTCCGAGAATCTCTTACGCCGCCGAATCGGTGCCCGCTCACCCATGGACTGCGCGGCCCGGCAGGGGAGTCGCTGGGCGAGCGAGCGTTCGGGGCCGCGCGGTCTGGCGAGAGAGACTGGGGCCGCACGACCTGATGACGCAGCATGTGCAGTTCCGCTGTCCACGCCGCGTCAGTTCGGGTCAGCAGGACGAGCCAGTCGAACGCCCGGATCGTAGTCAGATGGAGCATCCGCGTGGCTAGGAGCCGCGACCGTAGGTCGAGGTTCGAGACGGCAAACTCGCATTGACGGCCCGAATCCGCGTTCTGGTACGGAACTGGGCTTCTCGGGGCGTTGCGTGGAAGGCGCTTAATCTGGGAAGCTCTATCTATGGAGGATGAGTCAACCCGTCGATCGCCTGATGATTCGAGAAAGCACGCCCTGGGAGCACCGGGCGGGACGGACGAGGATGTCGAGTTCGAGTCGCTCACTCGCGGTCGTGAGCCAGAATCCGCTTCACGCGCTACCGCAGGCCTGGCTGGCGGAACGGTTGGCTGGTACATCGAGCGGGTGTGGGCCGTGATGCGACTGGATCTGCTCTCGCCCGAACTGCAGGACTCCCGGCGGATAGTCGCCACCGAGAACGGGCTGACAGAACTGATGCTCTCAATGTCCGTACCTCGCCCACCCGATGCGCCAATCAGCCCTCGCGATCTTGGCATGGACGTCGTGTTCGGCGGGCGGATCGTACGGGTCGACCGGCGAGGCGACACGATCTTCTCCGCAGTGCTGCGGCTGCCACGCCCGCTAAAGACCGGGGAACGACACGATATTGGATGCGTATGGCAGCTACCGCCAGGGCAGCCGATGACTCCGCGCTACGCGATGAGCCCAACCATCCGCTGCGACGCGCTGGACCTGCGGGTCCGGTTCCCCCGCGATGCCGATCCTAGGGTGGAGCGCTTGGACGGACTGCCCATACGCGCTGTCGAGGATCTCACCCTCGACCTTCCGGTGGTGCCACTAGACGGGGCGGCGGAGGCTTCGGCGCATTTCGATCATCTCGCTCTCGGCCTGTCCTATGGCCTGCGTTGGACCTGACCAGATGGCGCTGCACGTGACTGGTTAGGCCTCTGGTTACCGGAGCCGATCGCGACGGTGAGTTCGGTGGCGATCTAACTCGCCCCTCCGTGCGCAGGCAGTCACAACCGCGGCGAGCAAGAACGTGAGCCATCTTCACGACCAGCATGTGCTGGCGGTTGAGGATCATGAGACTTGCTGAACGGCAGATCCATTCTGCGGGTTCCGATCGTCGGCACACTGATGACGGCGATCGGCGTCGTTCTCACCACGTAGGGCCGTCTGCGATAGCCCCCTGCATTGTGAAGCCAAACCGGCGTAGTCGATCATCGCCTTGTCGAGCGAGAAGGTCCGCTAACTGGTTGGCGGCCCAGGTGTCGCCGGTAGTGGCACGGGCGCGTAGCTCGTCATGGTCGCCGGCCTGAACAAGCAGGTCAACGAGCCGATAGGCAGCCCAGGCATCCCCTACGTCCGCGAGAGTACGCAGCTCGCGGCGGTCACCGGATTGGGCGAGTAGGTCGGCGAGTTGGCGGGCTGTCCAGGTGTCGTCGACATGGGCGCGCAGGAGCGCGACTGCATCATTATGGCCAACACCTTGAACGAGCAGATCGACAAGCCGACGCGTGGCCCACCCGTCGCCGGCTTCGGAGCGAGCGCCCAACTCGTCACGGTCATCGGTCTGGACAAGTAGCTCGACGAGCCGGTCGGCGGCCCAGGTGTCGCCGGCATCGGCGCGGGCGCGTAGCTCCTCCCGGTCGCCGGCCTGAAGAAGCTGGTCTGCCAGCCGTCGGGCTGTCCACATGTCGCCGGCATCGGCGCGGGCGCGTAGCTCCTCCCGGTCGCCGAGCTGCACAAGTAGCTCCGCCAGCCGGTCGGCGGCCTGGCTGTTGCCCGCATCGGCATGGGTACGCAGGATGGCGATCGCGTCGCCATGGTTCCCGGCATGAACGAGCAGGTCGGCAAGTCGAAGAGCAGCCCAGGTGTCGCCGGCGTCGACGCGGGCACGCAGTTCGATGGTGTCCTCGGATTGAGTAAGGAGATCGGCAAGCCGGCGCGCGGCCCAGGTGTCGCCGGCGTCGGCGCGGGCACGCAGCTCCTCCCGGTCGCCGAAATGTGCGAGTAGGTCAGCAAGCTTGCGTGCTGCCCAGGGATCGTTGATATGGGCGCGCAAGACTGTGATCGCATCGTCGTTGTGACCGGTTTGAACGAGCAGGTCGCTGAGCAAGCTGGCGGCCCAGGCATCACCGGCTTCTGCGCGAGTACGCAATTCAATGGTGCCCTCGGATTGGACGAGTAGATCGGCGAGGCGCTTGGCGGCCCAGCTGTTACCAGCGTCGGCGTGCACACGCAGGACTGCGATCGCGCTGGTGATATTGCCAGCCTCGACAAGAAGATCGGCAAGTCTGTCTGCGGCATGGCTACTACCAGCGTCGGCGTGCACACGCAGGACCGCGATCGCGCCAGAGTCATCGCCAGCTTTGACAAGAAGGTCAGCAAGCCGATGGGCAGCTTGGCTGTCACCGGCGTCGGCCGCCTTACGCAGCAAAGGGATTGCAACGCCGTATAGATATCGATCTGCTGCTGCATCGGCGACACGGCGGATGTCGTCGGGATCGGTGAGGTGAGCGTGGAGAGAGTTCCAGAGGCTTGCGGGTATACGGGTCCGGCTGCGGGTGTGTGACGCGTGCTGACGAAGGTAATCGGCAGCGATGTAACCGATGAGCGTTCCCATGCCCGCGCCGACCGGGGTGAGGGTGCTGGTCGAGCCGTGCAGGCGGCGAGTGTTGTGAGCCAAGGCCTGCTCGAACCAGTCGACGGGTGCCTCGGCTTGCTGGCGGGGGGTGCAGTAGTCGACCGCGGCGGCTCGTAGCAGCCCTGGCGGCAACGGCATTCGGGCGCCGAGGCGGTTGGCGTCGAGCGCGGCGGTCAGTACCGCTTTGGCGTAGGGCGGGGCGGTAGTCAGGTGGTTCAGTAGCTCGGGTGCGGCGGCGAGGTGTTGCGGCAGGCTGTAGCTGTGATCCAGCGCGAGACAGGTGGCGATCTGGGCGTCACCAGCTGCTGCGGCGGCGCGGGCCCTGCCGGTTTCGCCCGGGGAGAAGGTGGTGTTGAGGCTGATCAATTCGGCGAGACGGAGCACTTCGCGCGCATGCCGGTGTGGATCCGGTCTGTCGGGCTCAGGGAGCAGCGTGTACGCGTCGTAGAAACTCGGCCAGATCGTTGCGATCAGTACTACTAGGCCCCGTCCGCCCAGCAGTCTGCGCAGTGTGCCCGCGTTCAGACCGTGGTCACCGTCGAGATAGTTCTGGATCTCATCGAGCCAGACCACCAGTTGGCTCGTTCCAAGCTCGATGAGCGCCGAGACGGCAGCTGGGTCTGCGGGGTGAACGAGCCACCAGTTTGGCAGTTCGGCCCGCACCGCCTCATAGGCGGTGCGGGTCTTGCCCACGGACGAGTCCCCGACTAGCAGCACGAATCCGCTGCGCCCCGCGGCCGCGACGAGTTTGGCTCGGATACCGTCGGTAGCCCTGTCTGCGTCGCGGGTGACATACGTCGGTAGATCCCTGTCCACCGCGCCAGGCACGCGGATCGGCCGGTGGACTCCCAGCCAGTAGGGATCGGCCTCTTGGACCCGTCGCCAACCGGCCGAGGGGCCATCAGACGGCCCTGGAAATCGTGGCGGGGTCCGGGCGGCCTCAGTGGGCAGGCCGCCTGGGAAGGCCGGGGGACGCTCGGGTTTGCCCCGCATGCCTGCCACGGCGGTTAGTAGCCGCGCCCCGGCTTCCTCCTGGTCCAGTCCAAAAAGATCAACGCCGACCAGCTGCCCCAGAAGCCCCGGCAGGGCACAGTCCTCAACGCGCACGACGACCAGCCGCCGTTGTGCGCCAGTCGGATCGCCGGCCCACGCCGCCTGCCACTGCGCGATTTCCGCCGCCGACGCTAGATACGCCTGCGACATCACCGCGACCATCCGCGCTGACGCCGAGAGTGCCCGCTGGGTTTCCTGAACGAGGTTTGCCCCAGCGGCGAAGTCCCAGGCCCGCAGCGTCACTCGATGGCCGGCACCTTCTAGCTGCCAGGAGATCCACTCTGCCCAGACCCCGTCGACCGCTGCGTACGACACGAAGACGTCCGCACCGTCACCAACGTGCGCGTCGACCGGACTGTCCGCCTCCGTTGCCACGTCGACAGGCTCCCGCAATCCGATCTGTCACGGACGGTGACGGTGTGGTTGAACCCGGGTCTGGGTCCCCGTGTGTCCCTAGTCCTGGGCACGCTGGAACGTTCTGTGGCCGCGGTGCGAGCCAAGCTCGGTGAGATGCCCTCGATGGTCTTGGCGGCGGTCGCAATGGGCCCTATCATCTAGCGTGACAGGCCGGCTTGTACGGGGAACCGGTCAGTTTTCAATGTATTTGGTTGCCGCCACGCAGTTCTGCATCACCAGCACGGACGCACCAGTTATCGAGGCCAGGCGGCGTCTCGGGACTGGAGCGTGCCTTCGTGCTGTGGCCATACCTCGTAGCCTCATTGACTGGTCCCGCGATTCTCGGCGGCTTGGCCCACGCACTCGCCGTCGCTCTTCGGGAACGTACCAGGCGCAGGAAGATCGACCGAGTGTTCGATGCGTACCGCCTTGCGCTCGAGTCGGGCCAGCAAACGGACCTCGTGGAACTAACCCGGGCGTTGGGTGATCCAGAGGTCCAGCCACAGCGACTTGGGGCGGCTCCACTCGTCAGGCGGGACCGGCAGCGATAACCATCTGGGTGTCAGAAGGGCACTACCCGAGATCTTTCATCGCTCGGTCGGGTGTGATCGTGAGCCGCCCGCTCACCACTGTTGATATTGAGTTTGCCGTTCGAACCCGCGGAGTGCGCAATGGCGGCCTGGGTCCGTGAGCTGGGACCATGCGACGGCCAGGCCCCCGGCATGACGGTCATTATGAGAGTTGACGGTCCAGGCCGGCGGATGCGTCGACACACGCAGATGTAGGCATCGGTGCCGCCTGGGAGAGAATGGCCTGGGCCTGTTCCAGGCGGGCGGTGGCGGTTTCCAGCCAGGCCAGGGCGAGGTCACGCTCCGCGGAGTGCACCTGGTCGGTGTGGGTGAGGTGGGCACGGGCGTCGTCGATCGCGGCGCTGGCGGTGTCCAGGTCGGTGGCGATCCGTGCGAGTGGGTGTTGTCCGCTGTCGGGTTCGGTCGGAGACCGGGCTTCTGGTCGCCGGTCCGGATGATGGTGTGGGCGCAGGCTGGCGGTGACGCTGGCAAGGGGCGACGTACCGGTGGCCGGGTCGGTGTCGGTGTTGGGAACGCCGCTTCGAAGGAGAATGCTCAGGAGATGGCCGTCGGGCCAGGCGAGGGCGCGGGAGACGGCGGCGAGGGTGGTGTCGCGGACTCTGCGGGGGCTCGTGCCGCGCTGCAGGACACGAATAGTCGCGACCGAGATGCGCGACAGATCGGCGAGGCGCTGCTGGGTGAGGCGTCTTTCGGTAAGGCGGGTGTTGAGCGCGGCGGCGACCGCGACCCAGTCTTCGGCGGTGCCGCCCGCCGGCGGGGGTTCGGTGGTCGGCGGGCCGTGTACGTCGGCGGCCGGGGAGGTTGTCGCGGTGCTCGTCGCGCTGGTCGCCGTCGTCGGGGTCATCGCGTTGCCGCGATGGGTCGTGCGCCGCGGGGGCGGAGGTCTTCTGGCCAGGCCGGGAGGTGGCGTTGGTGGGTGAGTTCCCAGACGACGCGGTGCTGGATCGCGTCCTGGGTGATGACCATGACCGGGTGGGGAAGGATCACGGTCCCGCTTTCCCAGGCGCAGGCCGGGCGGATGCCACAGGTGATCACAGGGCGGGTGGCGGTGGCGGGGTGGCGTTGGTCGGCGAGGAGGCGGGCGACGGCGAGGGCAAGCTGAGTGCGTGCCGGGGAGGTGAGTCGGGGGCAGATGACAAGAGCCTGGCTGTTGGTGGTGGTGGCCAGAGCACGGGCCTTGGCCTCGGGTGGGTGGGGATGGGCGGGAACGAACGTCAGCCCGCCCTCGCGGCCAGGTTGGCTGTCGCGCCCGGGTGCGTCGTTGGGTGTGGGTTCGCTGGCGGACGTGGAGGTCGGGTGCCGGTCGACGAGTACGCCGGGCCTGGCGGGAAAGCGAAAGACCTCAAGTTCGACGGGGTGAAGGGCGTCGGCGGCGCCGTCGAGACTGATCATCAACTGGTGGGTGAGGTTTCGTGTTCGCGCGCTGGCTGGGTCCGGGCCACTCATGGCGGTCATCGAGGATGTCCGGCGAGATCCGGGGTTGGGTGGAAGACAAGGGTGGTGGACACGTCGCCGTAGCTCTCGACGAAACGGGAGTCGGCGGGAAGGCGGACGAGGGCACTGGCGAGGGCGGCGGCGGGGTCGCCGGGTTCCAGGCTGATCTCGAAGGTGCCCTGGGCGGTGAGACGTACGCTGCCGGATCCGGACAGTGGCCGTCGGATCGGATCTTCCAGTGTCGGGGCGGCGGGGAGGTGCGGCGCCGGAGTAGTGAGAGTGCGGAGGGTGGCGCCGGTCTGAGCGAGCCGATGCATGAGGGCGCGATGGGCGGTCGGGGCGGCCGGTAGATGGGTGGGGCCGGGAACGAGGAGTACGGCGCCAGGATGGTCGGCGAGTTCGGTCAGGAGACGGTCGAGGCTGGGACGGTCAGGCATGGCGGGGATGGTGTTCCGGTCGGCGTAGACCTCCAACAACGCCAGGCCAGCGTGGGCGGCGTGGGCGGCCAGGCGGCTGTGGAGGCCGTTGATCTGGTCCTCGTCGGTGTCGGGGACGGCGAGGTAGCCGTAGGCGGTCCGGGGGGTCGTGGCCACCAGGTGGAGCGTGGACGCCGCGTTGAGCGGCGCGGCTGGGGTGGCGGGGTGGGACTGGGGGCGTGGCGCGGGCTGGGCCATCGCGTCCTCCAGAACGGTTCGGCTGTGTCCGGGTAGGAGAGTGGATCTTCTGGGTGCTCGGCGGTTGGGTGTCAGAGGTGGTGGAGGCGGTGCGCGACGCGGCGCAGAAGCGCCGGGTCGGCCGGGCGGGTGACGGGCTTGGTGGGCTGACGGCGGATCGGTAGGCCGTGGACAGTGGTCGGGGCCTGGGTGGCGATCTCAGCCCAGACGGCCTTCCTCGGGGAGCCGCCGGCTTGGATGGCGTCGTAGCCCCAGCGTTCGGCGAGCGCCTCGACGAGAAGCAGGCCCCGGCCGCCCTCGTCATCCGCGTCCGGGACGCGGGGGAGCGGCGGCCGGGGGTCGGGATCTTCGACCTCGATCCGGAGCCTGTCGACGGCCGCGGTCAGGCGCAATTCGACGCCAGGCAGCTGCCCGGCAGGGCCGGTGCGCGTCGGGCCGCGGACCAGCGCGTTCGTGACGAGCTCGGCGGTGAGTAGTTCAGCCACGTCGAGCGTGTGGGCCAGCTCCCACCAGGTGAGCATCCAGCGCATGAAGTACCGGGCCAGCGGGCAGGCGATCGGGTCGGAGGGGAGCGCGATCATCGCTGCCCGGCTGGCGACGAAGGTGGTGCTCATGGTGATGCCGTCGCAGCGGTGCCGCGGTCGCTGAGCGCGGCGAGTGGTCGGCCGTCGGCGTCTGGCCTGGCGCTCTGTTGTGGGGTCATCGGCCTCACCTCTCTGCCGCTGGTGGGCGGTGCGCGCCTCCGTCGGCCCCTGGCATGGGCGACGGAGCGTGGCCGTCTAGGTTCGATCACAGCATGTCCCCGCACGGCACTCTTTTGCAAGGCTTGCAAAGCGCATAGGTTGCAGAAAATGGTGAGCCGGCCTGGCCGGGCCAGGTCGGCGAGGGAGAAGGAGGGAAGCGACGTGCCGAAGGACCGCCCCACGCCGCCGACCGTCCGCTCGCGGCGGCTGGCCGCCGAGCTACGCCGCCTGCGTGAGGCCGCCGGGCTCACTCGCGAGCAGGTCTCGACGCAGACCGGGATCAATCCGGCCACTCTCTACCGGCACGAGACCGCCACGGCCCGCTCCCGGCCACAGCGACGCACGATGATCGCGCTGCTCAACCTGTACGGCGCCACCGACCAGCAACGCGAGGACCTGCTCGCGCTGTCCCGAGAGGTCGACGTCCAGGGCTGGCTGCGGCCCTACCACGCCGAGCTACCCGAGCCCTACACCACCTACATCAGCTTCGAGGCCGAGGCCCGGGCCGTGCGTAACTACGAGTCGCTGTTCATCCCCGGCCTGCTGCAGACCGAGGACTACGCCCGAGCCGTCATCCGCGGCAACCTTCCCATGGCCACCCCCACCCAGGTCGACCAGCGTGTCCAGGCCCGGATGGAGCGTCAGGTCGTCCTGAGCAAGGACAGCCCGCTGCAACTGTGGGCGATCGTCGACGAGGCGGCTCTGCACCGCCAGGTCGGCGGTGCGGCCGTCATGCGTTCCCAGCTCGAGAAACTCCTCGAGACCGCCGAACAGCCCCACGTGACCGTCCAGGTGATCCCCTACGCCGCCGGCGCGCACGGTGGGATGCAGGGCTCCTACATCCTGCTCGACTTCCCCAACTCCGCCGACCCCGCCGTCGTCTACGTCGAGTCCATGGCCGGTGACCTGTTTCTCGAGGCCGAGGCCGACATCCGCCGTTATAGCCTCGTCTTCGACACCCTGCGCGCGCAGGCGCTCAGCCCCGACGACACGGCAGGGCTCATCACCAACGTGGCCGCCGGCCGGCAGTGAGAGAGGCGGACCTCATGGCCCAGCACCCCGACCTCACCTGCGCCACGTGGCGCAAGAGCACCTACAGCGGCGGCAACGGTGCCTGCGTCGAGGTCGCCGCCCTCCCCGACGGCGGCCGCGCCGTCCGCGACTCCAAGGACCCCGACGGCCCCGCCCTGCGCTTCACCGCCGCGGAATGGGCGGCCTTCCTCGCCGGTATACGCGACGGCGAGTTCGACGCGTGATCGGTTCGTAGATCCCCAGACGTGCCGCAACTTCAGCGGCCTATCTGGAGTTCGACGCTGCGGGGCGAACATCGCGAACGGGCTGCCGCGCGCTTGGCACTGTCGTCCGATGGACTTCCCCCTGGAGCGCCTGCCGTCGTCGCCACAACCATTGAGGGGACAGGGTGCTCTCGGAGTACGAGCAGCATCTTCGTGATCGGGTACTCGCCGCTCCGCTGTCTGGACCGCCTTCGCCTTGGCGCCATCCGACCGCGGCGTACAGGTCCCTCCCGGTCGGAGGCTTGCTGGGTGTCGGGTTCGGTAACCATTCGCACGACGGGCGTGATCTGCTCGTCGTCGTGTCGCATGACGGCCACGGTGTGATCGACACTCGCGACTACGCGAAGCTGATCCGCGACCGGGATCCGGATGCCAGCGACCTCCTGCCCTCGGACGATGACCTGTCAGTACCCGGTCTGGGCCTGTTGGCCGGCACTCGTGTGCGCATCGCTGGGCTGTTCGGCGGCGGGCTGCACAGCACGACGAGCGACGGGTGGGCCATCGACGTCGTCGCACCGGAATGGCTGCGCCACCGGGTCCTGCTCTCGAGCGACGGCGGACGCTACGAAGGCCCGTCCGGAACCGACTGGTGGCACATCTTCCAGGCGCACTCGGAACTCCGCGCAGCCGGTTTCTCCCCCTCCGGGCGCAGTCTCGTCATCGCCACGAGCAGCGACGTCACGCTCCTGATCCGCTACCTTTCCTGACCTTCCTTGAGGCGCGGCCTACCGCTCCGCTGGTAGATCGCTGACAGGTCGGCTCGGCAAGTGATAGCCAGAGCAACGGCTGGCGAGCGGTCGTTCTCCTGCTGGAGGCCGCCCGATCCGGTGAAGATCAGGTCTCGACTGGCGTGCTCCGGAACTGAAATGGGTTGGACGGTGACGGGGAGCCGCGCCACTCTGACAGGCAATGCGACAAATCTACGCGAGCCACACCGAGCAGACGGTTACCGTCTACCAGGCCTTCCCACCCGCGATCGTCGAACCGGCCCTGAGGACGGGAACGTGCGTCCCGCCGTTCCGCGCGTAGAGCGGATGACCTGGATCAAGCCCTCGTTCCTGTGGATGATGTACCGCTCCGGCTGGGCGACCAAGCCGGACCAGGAACGGGTCCTCGCCATCCAGATCGGCCGGGATGATCTGTTCTGGGCGCTGTCCCGAGCCGACCACGACGCCGTCAAACGCGATCTGCGGCCCATCTACACGGCCCCGACCCCGGATGCCGCGGCCGTCGCGTTGGACGAGTTTGAACAGACCTGGGGAAAGAAGTACCGCGCCGTCATCCGGCTGTGGCGAAACGCCTGGGAGGAGTTCATTCCGTTCCTCGACTATGACGTGGAAATACGTCGGGTGCTGTGCTCGACGAACGCGATCGAGTCGCTGAACGCCCGCTACCGCCGCGCGGTCCGCGCCCGCGGGCATTTCCCGTCCGACCAGGCCGCACTCAAGTGCCTGTACCTTGTGACCCGCAGCCTGGACCCGACCGGGACCGGCCGCGCCCGGTGGGCAGTCCGCTGGAAGCCCGTGATCGACGCTATGGCGATCACCTTCCGTGACCGCTGGCCGTCCGCCGAGACCTACTGATCAAACCTGCCGGAAACACCGATCACGGAACACTCCCATGGATGACGACATTCAGCTGATCAGCGACGGCGATGGCTTGGCGGTCATCGGAAGTCCGACGGTTGTCGAACGCTTCCTCGTCTCCGAAGGACTGCCGTCGAAGGACCTCGGACTGCCAAGACTCGGATTAGCCTCAGTGCCGTGGCTGGAGCCGCGCAGGCGGGCGACTCCGGAAACGATGGTGATGACCAATTCCGCGAGGGGCCCGTGGCGAAGCTCCTCGGGCGCCGACCGTTCGCTGTGGTGATGTGGGAGGTGCACACGCCGGCAAGGTCCGGATGGGACACGATCTCGCTCGCCAGAACTCGCAGGTTCGGCTCTTCACCTTGGTAGACCAGGGTCGTCATCGTAGCCTCCCGATTGCTCAGGGGATTCCGGAATCTGTGGCTAGGGCGGAGTTCGTGTGCGGGGCACCAGGGAACTGAGCAGAAGCATGTCACTCCAGACGGCGGAGGCTTCGTAGGAGAACACGGCCGAGGCGGGTAATGAGGAGAACGGCGGTGCCAGCTACCGCCCCGGCGAGCGCGAGAAGGAGGTCTCGGATCGTGTCGGCGCCGAGGACCTGGAGGACGCCGAGTGCGGCGCCGAAGGGAAGGCCGACCACCGTCAGGAGGCCGAGTGCGGCGCTGGTGCGGGTGCCTTCCTGGGTTTGGGCGATGCGGTTGAGGTCGGCGATCTCGTTGAGGATGGCGTCGAATTTTTCGGGGAGGTGGTGTTGGGCCTGGTAGGCGGTGAGGATGTTGTTGGCGGGGCCGTGGTGGCTGGCGTCGCGGAGCCAGTAGATGGCGCGGAAGCGGGCGAGGCGGGTTTCGAGGCGGGCGAGGTGGCGTGGGAGGTCGCGGGCGTTAAACGCGAGGGCGGTTTCGTCGATGAGGGCGGCGATGGCGGTGTTCTGGATCATGCCGATGAGGAGGGCGTCGGTGTAGGCGGCGTGGGTGTAGTACTGGGCGTAGCCGAGGTAGGGATCGTCGTCGCCCTGGTCGGGGCGTTGGCCGAGGAAGGCGGCGCCGTCGCGGGCGACGAAGCCTCGCCAGTCGGCCGAGAGGACGACCTTTCCGAGGTGCAGGTCGGCGGCGTGGTCAGGGTCGGGTGGGAAGTCGGTGTGGCTGGTCCGGGTGGCGAGTTGCCAGAGCCATAGGTCGGTGGTGCTCCAGCCTGGGACCGGTTCCGAGTTGGGCGGTGGCGGTAGGTCGGGCTCCAGCCGGGTGAGGAAGGCGATGGTGAATGGCCTAGCGCCGGCTGTGAGGGTTACCCAGGTGGGTAGCAGGGCGGCGAGGTTCGGTGACTGGGTGGTGCTGGCGCGGCGGCCGGCGACGGCGCGCAGGATGCCGAGGAGGTCGGAGCTGTCGGCGCCGAGGTGGAACACGGCGAATGCCTGGGCGTTTTCGGCTTTCGGGTCGGGCACGAGGATCTCGATGCCGAATACGGTTGCGCCCGGCACGGTTGTGGCTGGCCGTCGGTGCCATCGGGTCGGCTGATCGGCGGTGCCGTAGAGGATGCGTGCGCAGGCCGGGCTGAAATAGGTGGAGCGGGCGGTGACGGTTGCCCTGGCCTGGCGGTAGGTCAATGGCAGAGGCCCTTCGGGCCAGGTGGGGATGGCGGTGACGGTGGCCGGGGTGATGACGACGAGGGAATGCCGGCCGGTGGGGGCTATCGGTAGAATTCGTCGACCTCCGGCAGGTCCAGACGGATGACGAAATGGGCGCGACCGGTAGTCGGGTCGGTTTCAAAGCGGAGGCGTTCGCCGACGATGACGGTGCGGAATCCTTCGGTGACGATGTCGCTGTAGTCGAAGCCGTGGGTCTCGCCGGTGTCGTCGTCCCGGACGTAGTAGGTGGCGGTCACCTGGTGAGGGCCGGCGCCAAGAGGCTGGCGGTCGACGACGCGGCCGAACCGTTGCTCCGCGCCGGTGCGGACGTTGTCGGGGGTCATGGGAGGTCCTGGACGCAGCGGAAGCCGACGGCGTTGCTGGCGCCGCGGCGGCGGTAGAGGCCCTTCGAGGAGGTCTGGACGGCGCGGTAGGGGTTGTCGTAGGAGCCGCCGCAGATGACGGCCGAGTTGATGTCCTCGAAGAGGGTGGCGGTCCATTCCCAGACGTTGCCGGCCATGCCACGCACTCCGAACGGGGAGCGGTTGGTGGGGGGGGCCATGACGGAGGTGGGGGCGCTGTCACGGAGCTGGCCGCTGTCGATCTCCTGTTTCCACACCTCGTAGGTGACGAGAGGGTGGCCGCTGTAGGAGTCGGCGCAGTTGACCGCGGTCAGGTCGAGGGCGTCGCCCCAGGGGAACAGGCGGCCGTCGGTGCCGCGGGCGGCGGCTTCCCATTCGACGCAGGTTGGGAGCCGTTTGCCCTCGAAACGGGCGAAGGCGTGGGCGGACCACCAGTTGACGCAGGTGACCGGGTGGTCGTCGTAGGCGGGGTCGGTGAAGTAGGCCGGGTTGCGCAGGCGTTCGGCCCAGGGGGAGTGGGTGTGCTCGGCGGGGGTGTCGGAGTGGTCGAAGGTGGCGCAGCCGTCGCGTTCGACCGCGGCCAGAAAGCGTTTGTACCGGCCGACGGTGACGGGGTGTTCGTCAAACAGGACCGGCCGGTCCAGGGTGCGGAGCAGGAGGCGATGGCTGGGACCGAGCAGGTAGGTCCCGGCGGGCAGAACGAGAGGCGGCACACCGGTGGGCGTTTCGGTGCCGAGGTGGTGCAGGAAGCGGCGGACCTGTTCGGTCAGGAACGGCTCGCCGAGCTGGGCGGCGGCGGCGCGGCCGGCCGGGGCACGTAGGTGGCGGGCGGCGAAGTACTCCTGGAACACGGTGTGCACCGGGGCCACCGCGGCGGGCCCGGCCTGGCGGAACAGTGGGGCGAGCAGGAACGTGTCTGCGGTGACCCGGCCGTCGGTGAAGCAGTCGATACCGAGTTCGGTGCACAGCTCGGCGAGGGTGAACACCGACCGGTCGGCCAGGAACGCCGCGCCCAGGCAGGCGTCCAGCTTCGGGCCGACCTGGGGTAGTCCACTGTCGGTGAGGACTTGGTCGACGCGGGCGGCGACCAGCGCGGCGAGCCGCCCGGTCTGCTCGTCGGCGAGGCCGTCGTCGTGGCCGGTCTGCTCGGCGAGCAGGAGTTCCAGTGGCGAGGCCGTGTAGGCCCGGGTGTCGCGGTGGATCTCGACGTCGTCGAGGCGGACGACGCTGAACCGGGGCAGCTCGAGCGGGTCGACCCCGCCGGCGTGCAACTGCTGGACGAGCTTCTCCGAGATCAGTGTCGAGCTGTTCAGTAGCCGGCGGACCTGCGGCGAGTCGGCAAGGAACGAGTAGCGCGAGGACAGCACGACGGTCGACTCGGCCGAGATCGCCTGCGCGACGTCGGCGAACAGGTCCAGGAACGCCGGCAGGCTGGTGTTCGCGACGGCCTCGTCGATCGCGTCGAGCACGCACAGCACCGATCCGGCGCGGATGAGGTAGAGGAACACGTCGAAGACCCGGTTGCGTGGAACCTTCACGTGCGGGCCGAGGACCCGGGTGACGAAGTCCGCGAACTGCTCGTCGTGGCCCTTGAGGCTCAGATCCAGGTAGAACCGGTACCGGTGTGTGGACGGGTCCGCCCCGTCGATCGCGAGCCGGTGGAGCAGGGTCGTCTTCCCGCTGCCCGGCCCGCCGATCACCAGGACGTTCGCCGAGCTGCCGACCAGGCGGCGCAGGATCGCCGCGGCGTCGTCGGTCTCGGTGACCGTCAGATCACCAGTGCGCGGGTCGGTCTCCAGCACATCGGCCGCGACCGTGACCTCGGCCCCGGCCCCAGGGGTGGGCGAGGAGTGGGCGAGGGCCGCGAGGTGGGCAGGGACGTCGACGATGCGTTCGACGAACCGGTCGTAGGCGACGATCCGCACCTGTCCGTCCGGGCACGGCGCCGCCTCGGCCGGCGGTTCGTCGTCGACGATCAGGAACCGGGTCAGTTTCGGCAGCCGGGTCTGCAACAGCTCCCCGCCGGTCGCGGCGAGCAGTTGATCGAGCTCGCCTACGTTACGACCGATGATGATCTCGACGTAGTCGACCTGCAGGCCGGCCTGCCGGCAGAACAGCTGGTAGACCGTGCTCTCCGACAGCTCGAACCGTTTGATCAGCCGATAGCCCAGTGTCGTGTACAGCCCGGCCAGGAACTCGGCCTTGCGCTCGACCAGCGGGTTCAGCGCCGGAGCCTCCCCGGTGATCGCGGTGACGCCGGTGCTGGTGAACCACTCCAGCACGTCCAGCAGCCGCCGCACCGCGAGCAGGCCGTCCTCCTCGGCGATGTCATAGCCATCGTGGGTCGACCGGTTCCGCAGCCGCTGGATATCGGTCAACGCATTGAGCACGTTCGTGCTGCGGATATGCGGCCGACAACCCTTGATCAGATCGTTCAGTGCCTTCCCCGACGGGTCGCCGAGCACCTCGTGATGGGTCCACAGCTGCTTGAGCAGCCGTTCGGAGATCTTCCCGATCAGCGCGATCGTGTTCTCCGGATAGCCGTCCCCGAGCGAGCGCACCGGCCGCTCGAAGTCCAGCCCCAGGTGCCGGGCGATACGCGCATGACCGTCAAGTTCCGTCCGCAGCCGGCGCAGCCGATCATCGACCGTCTCCGTCACCGTGCCTCCAGCCGGGTGCCGAGCACGAACGCGAACCGGTCCGGAAACACCAGCACCGGTCCGGGGTGGTGGGCGTCGATATCGGCCACCCCAGCGTCGATCTCCGCGTCGGAGAACGAGGCCAGCAGCGACATGTACCGGTCGCGCACCATCGCCAGGTACCGATCCTTCGGAATCGCCAGCTCGAACTCCTGGTAGGCCACGCTGGCCGTCAGCCCCGCCGCCCGCATGAAGCCCGCGATGTCCTCCGGGTTCGGCTGCAGCTGGGTGAACCGCTCCAGCGCCGCGTCGAACAGCGGATAGCCGATCGTCGTCGGCAACATCACCACCAGCAGCCGCCCACCCGGCGCCAGCAGCCCGGCCAGCCCGGCGACCACCCACGACCGGTCCTCGGCCGCCACATGGTGGATTGCCTCCTTGACCACGACCGCGGTCAGCGAACCGCGCGACGGAAGCCGAACCGGCACCCGGGATTCCTCCGGCCGCCGTGCGAGCTGCTCGGCCGACGCCTGCACCGGAACCAGTCCGGGATCGTCGGGCAGCTGGCTCAGCATCCCCTCGGACGGGTCGACACACAGGACCGGCGCAGCGGGACGGACCAGCTCCACAAGACGGCGGGCGAAGAGCCCGGTCCCGCAGCCGACATCCGCGATCCGATCAGCGGCGGTCAACGCCAGCGCCGAGGCGATCTGGCCGGTCATCCAACCAAGAAACGCCTCGCTGTAGGCCCAGTTCTGGTCGTAGCTGCCGGCGAGTCGCTCGTAGTGCGCGGACGTCTCAGAACCAGCCAACCAAGACCACCCCCGGGGCAGCGGAGCCAGACGGATCGTAACCGACCCACTCCCTACAGACCCTAGAATCGGGCAGTCTGGTCAGCGGAATCCGGCAAGCCGGCTGCTACGCGAGGTACTCGTGCCGCCTCTCCTCCACTCCTCCACGACACCGACGACTCGGCGTACCCGCGCCGCCGGGCCGTTCGCGGGAGCGCCCCCTTCCAACTGCCCAGGCCCGCGGTGATCTGGAACAGGCCGCGGTCTTGGGGTCGGCTGGAACCGCCGACCTTCAGATCTGATCCTGGGCGTCTACAAGAACGGCTCGGTGCGTTGACGGTGGCGGGAGCGGTCCGTCTGGTGATGGCGGGTGCGGTGCTGTCGGTGCTCCTGGGATGCGACCGATCCGAGGTGGTGGAAGATCTGCGCACACCTGGCGCGGCGGAGGCAGCGGATTCGGTGAGAGCGGTGGATCCGGCGAACGCGGGTTCGGCGGGCGGCGTGGACGGCACCGCCGTTTCGATGCTTGAGCATGTCCAGGTGGCGACGGCTATGTATGACCACGGGCAGTTCTACCTGTACACGAATGTCTGGGACGGGGTCGACTACCCAGGGGTTGTCGACCGTGCGATCGAGGCCGGTGGGATCGCCCAGGACGGGCCGTTGCTGGTCGTCCTCTCGTCCCATCAGTGCAACTTCGCGGTGACGCTGCGGGTGGAGCAGTGGAGCGCGCAGCCTCCGGATGACCTGGACGACTGGCAGGAGGTGTTCGCGGCCTCGATCGACGTTGACGCGTTCGGACTTCTGTACGAGTCGACGACGAGCGTGCAGAACCTGCGGCTGGAGGCGTTGCCGGGTCGGTATGCCGTTCGGATCAGCGGCCGTGGGTTCGTGCAGCGTGGTTGGCCGGGTTCGACCACGCCGGGCGACGAATGGCGCGTTCAGCTGTGGCCCCAGGAAGGCGACCGGCAGGAGCCTGCGCGGCTGAAGGCATGGAGCGGCTGACCCGCGCACGGTCCCGTCGACAGCAGGAAGATCAGTCACGCCGCGGGATGGCGCCCGAGGCCGGCGAGTTACACCTGATCCTCGGCCGGATCACGACGAAGGATCCCAAGTAGCCCGGTCTTATGTGGCTCACGCTCATAGTCACGAGGGACATCGAGTGGCTCGTACGTGGCGGAGGTCTCGTGCTGCAGCCCTCTGTCCGCCGCGTCAGCCGGCGTCGGAGAGGACGTGCAGAGCTCCGTCCACGAGGATGCAGCCCGCCTTGACCGCTGTGCTGACGGCCGGGGAGTCCAGGCATGCCAGGTCCGCGTCGTCGTGCCACATGGCGATGTCGGAGGCGATCGCCAGCGCGCGGTTGTCGTCGGCCCGCGCGAGGGCGACGGCCAGGTCCAGGTAGACGCCGGGCTGGGTTCCCTCGAAGCGCTCGGCCAGGCTGGCGATCTGGTCGATGACGCTGGCCGCATGATGTGGGTAGAGCCCGGCTAGGAAGGCCAGCGCGGCTTGGTTCGCGGGCGGTTCGACATCCCATCGGGCGAGCAGCGCGGGAACCTGTTCCCCGACCGTGGCATGCACCTCCTGGGTCCATTTCGCGGGCGCGGGCGGTCGGCCTTGGACGACCGCCAGATCCGCGTCCCAGGTCAGGCTGTGGCCCCCTTGACCGGCCGCCCAGAGCAACTGGCAGTACAGGTCGAGGCGGCGCTTGGACGGGAGCGCTCCCGAGGTGATCAGGCGGGTCAGGAAGGGCAGAGCCGGGGCGGTGGCCGAGTAGCAGGTTCCCTGGTGCAGCAGGTTGTCACCGAACAACTCGTCAAGGATCTTCGCCCAGTCCTGGCGCGGGTCCGTCAGCAGCCGGATCAGGACCGGGACGTCGTCGGCCTTGCCGAACGCGTGGTCGAGGTCCGCCCAGGGGATTTCGTCGAGCCCGGACAGGTCAATCGCGACGTCCTCGACATGGTCGGGAGACAGTTCCAACGACAGGGGTGGTGGTGCGTCGACGAACAGGACGGCGGGGAGTGGAGGACGCGCTCCGGGGTTGTTGAGGAAGATGGCGGCCGACGTCGGCCGGAGCTTCGCGAGTGTCTTCGTGTTGCCCCGTATTCCTCCCGGTGAATGGCTGCCAAGATGTTGCCGGGCGAGCACAACGGCCTGGCGGCCCACCATCTCGAAGGCGCGGTGTCCCACCGCATCGGCCGGGTAGGGCCCCTCATCGTAGGCCACGACCATCCAGCCGTGGTCCAGGCGCGACGGGTTACCCGTCACCAGGGCGAATCCATGCGCCGCGAGGGCTTCGGCCAGCGCGCGGGCGCGTTTCTCGTCCGGCACCGCGAACGCATGGCTTCCCGCCACCGCCGACCAGCCTGTCATTACACGAAGTCCCTTCTGGACATCCGTCCACACGTTGGTTCGTTGTCTCGCGCTTCCTGAACTGGCCCCCGGTCCTCCGGGTGCCGGGGCGGTGCCACCCGGCCGGGCCGCACCGCGTGCCGCTGGTAGACGTCTGCGGGTCGTCGTGTGCGTCGATTCAAACACTGCCCCGCAGTCAGGTGGGCTGGGTGTGGAGGCTGCCGAGGTCGGTGAGGCCTTCGGACTGGCAGAAGGCGGTCGGAGGGGCCGCCTACGACGGTCTGGAGGAGTTGGTAGGCGGCGCCGTGGGTGTGGCCCCAGTACATGGCGGCGCGCCAGAGGGCGCGGCCGAGGCCGTGGCCGCGCCAGGCGGGCAGGACGGCGAAGTACTGGGGGAGCAGGCGTGGGCAGCCGAGCGGGTCGGGCAGGGTTTCCATGGGGCCGATCGCGCCGACGACCTCGCCGTCGCGGACGGCCGTGAGGACCGGGCCGACGCCGCCCGCGAGCAGCCGTCCGCGCAGGAATGGAAAACCGTCGTCGGCGCCTGTCGCGAACGCGGCGAAAGTCGCCGCGACCTTCTTGGGAAGGTCGTCGAGGGGCGTGATGTCGTCGCCCGGGGCCGGCCAGGTGCGGTCGCGGGTGAGCGCTGCCACCTGGATGCGGACCGTGGATGCGGCGGCCGGGGTCCCGGGGCGCAGGTAGGAGACGACGGCGCAGGCCGCGGTGCCGAGGCGGGGGCGCAGCGTTCCGGCGAGGGCGTGTGCTGCCTGGCGGTTGTGGTCCAGGCGGTCGGGGTCGTCGTCGTAGAGGTGGACCTTGACGCGGCCGGCGCCTCGGGTGGACAGCGTCGGCACCAGCGTCATCCCGTCGCGGTGGACGATCGCGTCCGGCAGGACCTGTTCGTCCTTCACCTGGGACCAGCATCGGTCTGGACCGTTCTCGTTCTTGTTGACAGTCGGGAGGTAGGTTGCCGCTGATCGCGGTGGAGCATCCGGTGGCGACACGCCGACATTTCGCCCAGGAGTACAAGGACCAGGCTGACGAGCGTGGTGAGGACTGCGCGGTCGCCGGCGTCGAGGCGGGGCGCATCGCACTGTCGCTGTCGTGACGGTTGTGTGTCCGGCTGCCCTGCGTCAAGATCCTTGGCACAGGGGTTGGTTGGCCCTGAGCCCAAGGAGATCGAATGAGTCGCCCCCGGTGTTCCCCACCGAGGACAAGATCCGGATCGAGTTGTCCGTGCTGGCCGGAGAGATGACGATCGCGGAGGCCGCCCGCCGGAACAAGGTCAGCCATCGCTGTTCGCCGGCTGCCACACCGGCCGCGACACCATCACCGCCATCCGCGACGCCGGATTCGCCGTCAACGACCTCCACCGTTTCCACTTCCCCGACACCGGCCCACCCAGCCCCACCACCCCACACGCCCGCGGCGCCGCCACCCGCCGCCCCAAAGACGGCACACCGATGAGCGCCACCAGCAGGAAACAGGCACCGGTCACCGTCTACACCCGACCCGGATGCCCCCACAGCTTCCTGCTACGCCGCGGCCTACGCCGCCGCCGGATCGACTTCACCGAAGTCAACATCTGGGCCGACCCCCACGGCGCGGCCGCCGTACGCGCCGTCGCCGCCGGTAACGAAACCGTGCCCACCGTCCACGTCGCCGGACAGTGGCTCGTCAACCCCAGCACCGCCCAGGTCGACCAGCTCGCACGCCAGTGACCACCCGCACCCGCACGCCGCCACCTCACCACTCCAAAGAGCAGCTCGGCGCCCAGGTTCGGACAGCGCCGCAACGCCGTGTCTAGTCCCAGGTGATGCTTGACGCCGCGACGCCGCAGCCTGCCGAATTGCTCGATTGAGATCAAGGCGACCGAGAGGCACCAGACGCATCTGGAGAGTTCTCCCGACGCACGAATTAATTCGTCGCTCAAACTGCCTACCGCGATTACAAAGGGCTATTCCGGCTTACGGGGGAAGGTCGTCATTTCCTCGAGCCAGCCATGACAGTGCATCATCTTTCTCCGCAGCCGTGCGATATGGACTTCCCGCATTCTTTCGGACAATGTTCCGAAGAGACTGCACCTTATGGGGATTAGGGAGGACGGCGGGTTCCGATGCAATCCTGCCAAACTGTTCCTTGCACAAATACCGAGCCATCCACGGCTGACATCACGAAAGCAGGGCGACCGTAGGGCCCGCCGGTAATCCCAGCGGCAGCTCCTTTCCCCATGATGTCCCAATCATCAAGCAACTCGACCAAGCCCCATACTGCCTCGACCTCCTCGTCATGCGATACAGTCTTCCCTCCGCCCGAACCGATAGGCACGCTGATCCCCAGCAAGAACTGGCGCTCGGCCGAAAACAAACCGAACTCCGTTGCCAGCGCGTACCAGTCAGCGTTCGCTTTCGAGACCAGGTCCGGGTCGTCCAGCCTGACAGTTCGATCCCGTCGACCCTCGTCGGGATGGCACGATGTCACCATGCCGGCCGCAAAAGGAGGAATTCCAGTCAAATACCTGAAGCCCAGAAACCGCAGGCCACAGCCTTCCAATGCGCGCGCAAGTAGCTCGACGTTCAGCGCCATACCTCCACGCCCCCCTCAGTCACACCCCGCCATGTCCATGAGTTTACCGTAGAAATTCCCTGCACCCTTTACGTTCCCCTTCGGACGCACGATATCGACTTCGAAGCCCGGCCGACGGCCGAGCCCCAGGCTGCTGACCGTGGTAGGTCACCACGCCCAGTTATGACCTCCACTCGTCTTCGGCATCACCACAACTCTCGCGTTCGCCAGCGTGTCAGCCTGTGGAGGGTGCGGCGGATGGGGGCAGGCGCCCCTGCGGCTTTTACGGTCACCCGGTCGTTGCGGACTTGGCCGATGAGTTCGACTGTCCGGTGTGCGGCGAGCCGCCTGAGGCCGATTCCGTGGGTGACTCAGCCTGAGCCTCGATCCACCACCGGTATGGGGTGTCCTGAACGTGTAGATGCCCTCTGACCTGGGATGATCGTCTTGCTGGAGTACCCATCGTTTCCGACCAAGAGGGCATCTACGAGATGCGATTGTTGTACGCCCCGTCGAAGATCTGTCTCGGGTTCGATGATTCGAACCTGACCGCGATGGGTGGGCTGGTGCCGGTGATGGCGCTGGCTGCCCGCTGCGGCCTGGGCCGGCTGGCGAATGTGCTGCCTCGGTGGCCCGTCGGTTCGTCGAGCAAGCTGCCGCCCACCGCTTGTGGCAACCGGCCTCCGCTATATAGATAGCCGCCCTGGATCCATCTTTCCAAGGTGAACCCGAGTGAGGTTTCCACGTGCCGAACTTATCCATCAGCACGCCTCGCCCCATCTCGCACGGCCGGCGAAAGAATCGCAGAGACCGCCATTTCAAGGAGAAGTTCTAGAACGACTTCTCGATCGAAACCTTCTCGATGGGACATTTCAATTGCCCATGGAGCGGCTAGCTGCATCCAGTACGAACGACCAGACCTCCACGCAGACTCGACCGTCAACTCAATGAGTCTTTCGGGAGTCGAAATTCCTCCCTGGTCGAGTTCCGGCCAGGAGTTGGAAAATTCAGCCAAGACTCCGGAAAGATCACGCTTCAGGTAGGGCCACATGGGAACGAACCCCGAGCCAGCAAGGGAAGCCCGCCCCTCCGACTCCACTCCGACCCCGATCAGGCCGTCGGGCATCATCCCGATCCATGCCCCGTCACTTCGGTACACCACCGGATTCCAGTTGGTCATCTTAGCCCCTAACCTGACGCTACCACATCTGGGCGTCACGTCCTGTCGGGGTGGGTTTCCCGCCATACCTCGAAGAGAGCAGTCGCCAGCCAGTGGCCGCACACAAACGCCATGTGCTCGGCTGTTACCCCTCTGCCGCCTTCGGGCCGTCGTAGCGGGTCCGCGCCCCGGGCAAGCAGATACGCCGTGGTACTCACCTCGAGCGGTTCCCCGGTCTGCGTGTGGCCGTCGATCTCGACATCGATCGCGTGATGCAGCAGCGTGAACCCGTAGTCATCCTCGTCGTGGATGTCCCCGCCAGCGTCCAGGAGATCCCGGAGTCTGGGGAGGTCCTCCAACTCGACCGCCAGGTGCAGCGGCGTCATGTCTGCCATCTCGATCCACCTGCCGTGACTCTGCTCTACAGCGGCGCCCAGTCACGGCGACTAGCACCCGAGCGCAGCGCCGCGATGCGCTTGCCGAACTCCGCCGCCGCCCGTGGTTCCGCGCCGACGTTCTGTCCGACCCAGATCACCATCATCGTCTCCCGGATGTCCCGCAGCACCGGGTACCCCTCCCAGGTCATGACGTCGAAGCCGTAGCCGTCGACGAACGCGCGGTACTCCTCGGCGCTGTGCCACCCGTAGGAGTCCGCGTACATCGCGGTCAGGAGCAGGTCCCATTCCCGCGGCCCGTGCGCGAAGCCGTCCAGGTCGATCAGCACCGCCCGCCCTGACTCGTCGCGCAGCACGTTGCCCACGTTCGCATCCCCATGCACCGGCCCGGCCGGCAGCACGAACGACAGATCGGCGTACTTCTTCCGGAGTTCGTACGTCAGACGAGCGAACCCCCAGTTCACAGCACGCAACGACACGAGGTCACCCGCTTGCCGAACCGAAGCCCTGAGCCGCGACAGCCGCGACCAGGCACGAAGTCTCAAGTCAACTTGCCAGCGGATGGCTGATGGCTGTGTCTGTCATGTGAGGCACGTTGTCTCATGGCCGTGTCTGCGGCGGCCACGGATGGAAGTCGCTGGCCAGTGGGACGGTCCGAGCTGGGAGATCGTTTCCCGCGCACTCGGTCCTGTCGGGTCTATCCTGCGCACGTGACCGACGAAAAGCTGTTCTGGGATCCGATCGCAGCACTCCCAGACGGTGAGCTCGAGGCATCCTTCGGCGGGCGTTGGGCGGACCGGCTCTGGTTGAACGTTCCTGGCCCCTTCTACACCGGCATGGCGGACAACTGCTGGACAGGCCGCCTGCACGCGCCGCGTCATGTGCTCTATGGCGGCGAGTATCTCGGTGAGTACGTGTATCGCCAGCCGGCGACTGCTACCGAGGTCCAGAGCCTGGTGGTGGCAGCGCAGGAAGATCCTTTCTGTGGCTACGCCTGCGACGGCGACAGTTGGTGGACACCTGGGGCCGTTCGCGAATGGTGGCATGACCGTGCACGGGTGATGGAGTATCTGGCAGTGCTGCTGCCCGAGTGGTCGTCCAGCGACATCCCAGCGGAGCAGGAAGCCGCTGAGGGACTGCGGGACTTCTCCGCATACATATCCAGCGGGCTGGCCGTGGACCTCCGGAGGTACCTGTTCCGGCTTGAAGAGGGGTACTACCCAGGGATCTCCCGGTCGCTTCCTGATCTCTGATGAGTGCCCGTGGCGGTCGTCAGTCCCCTGGGGTCGTCCAGGAGCGCGGCAGCGGGTTCGTTCTGTCCCACGGACTCCTTTCCGACTCCGGACCCGTGGGTGGAGGATGGATGCTGGCCAGCCTCAGCCACCAGGCCAACTACCTCGGCCGCTACGGCGAGGCCTGCAACTGGTTCGCGCCTCAGCCTCGGTCACCCGCACCCAGCCGAGCATGACCGTGGCGTCCCTCTCGCTGGCGATGCAGGCCCGCGCCCTGGCCAACCTCGGCGAAGCCAAAGAGTGCTCCCGGACCATCCACCAGGCCGAACAGCTCTTCGGGCGCCGGGACCCCGACCGCGCCCCACCGTGGATCGCGTTCTTCAACGCCGAGGAACTCGCCGGCGAAGCCGCCCACTGCTACCGCGACCTCGGCCACTCCGCCGAGACCCGCGCGTTCGGCACGAAGGCCCTGCACCCGCGGAACACCCACCCCGCACCTGGGCGTTTATCGGCATGGTCAACGCTGCCGGAGCACTCAACGGCGGCCAGCTGGACGAGGCGGTCACCCTCGCGACGGAGACACTGGACATCGGCACACCGCTGAAGTCCACTCGGTGCGTCCGCTACCTGAACGACTTCCACCGCACCCTGAGGACCCGCCACCCCAGCGAGCAGCAGGCCGCCGCGTTCGCCGCAAGGCTACGAGAGCACTACCCATCCGCCAACATCCCAGCCGGGCGTCCCTAAACTCGTGAGTTTCTCCGCCATTAAGGGGTGCGACCAGGCGTTGTCAAGATACCGTTTAGTCATCGGCACTCCAAAAATACTCCTCCTTAAATCCAAATACACCAGGATGATTCGCCCGAAAGCGGGGCTCCGTATTGGGTTGGCCTATTCTGATTCCAAAGGTCCAGAGTGGATCAAAAGACACGTGCTGATCGCCCGCGAAGGTGAACTCGGCAAATTTAACGATGCCAGATTCAAGGGATGATCCGTCATCAAGTAGGCAGCGGAGAGACAGGCATGGAAGATCGTCCGCCTCGCCGAAGTAGATTTCCGAGAGGCTCGCCACACCGGCTTCCGCCTCTTCGTCGTCGGGCAAACCCGGATCATGCGTGATCTTGCCCACAACCCTCATGGCGAGTTGATCACCTTGATTCACGGCGGTGAGTCGAAGGTAGGGACCTCCCGCCCCCGCCTCAAGGTAGACCTCGTCTGGAAGTAGATTGAAGCGCCGCACAGGGTCCGCCTCAATGCGCGCGGGATCCGCCTTCATAAAGTACCCAGGGACCAGGAGGTTGCTGAAGTGCTTGGTGCGCAGCAGCAGAAGGATCTCATCCAGATTCGTTCTGTCAGTTTTCATCGGCGAAGCCTACTCTTGTTGATCACCTTATTTGGGCGACTATCAACATCTTCAAGAAGCGTCCAGCAACTGCCGTCCTAGCGTAGTGCGACCGTCAGGCCATCCCCACGGTAGATCTTGCCTAGCGGGACACCCTTCTGTAGCGAAGCCTCACCAATGTAGCGTACAGTCTCCTGGCATGCAGTTGACTGACCTCCCGCAGGCCAAGGCCTGGGTTGCCGAGGTCGGCACCTTCGACCTACGGACGTTCACCCTGTCGAATGTGTCGATTGCCGAGGCCTGCGCTGTCGCCACGCTGATGTCTCCAGAATTCATCGAGTACCGAGGCTGCATACTCCTACGCTTCGTCTTCGATGCCTTAGACGCAAGCGGAGTCGATACGTGGATCGACCACTTCCGGGGCGATGTCCAGGCGGTTGAGACCATGGTGAACCACATCCATCTGTGGGAATTCTTCAAATCTCAGTCCGAGGACGAGGACGAGGCGCTGGTCGATCTCGCGCGCCGGATGGCGACTTCCTGGAAGTGCTCGGCGCGTTCGCAGTTTCCCGAGCGGGTGTTTGCCGTCGAGTTCGACGACGGCACCAACGACTACGGCCCTACTCTAGCGATCCACACGGTCTAGAACGGCCTCCAATGCCTCCAACACCAGTACGTAGCGTGATCATCCTGCGTTCGTACTCGGCCGCGATCTCGCTGGGCAGGTGAACGTTCTGCATGATCCACGTAGTCATCCTGATCTCGTGCACGCGGCGCAGCACCTCGAAGCCGGACCAGTCCGTCACGTCGAACCCGTAGGCGTCCACGAACGCCCGGTACTGCGCGTCGGTCCACCACCCAGCCGTCCGGTACTCCGTCGCCGTCATCGCCAGGTCCCACTCAGGCTGACCCCACCCGAACCGCTCGAAGTCGATCAGGACCGGGCCGCCCTCCGCGACCATCAGGTTGGCCACATGGGCATCACCGTGGATGGGCCCAAGCGCCAGGGCAAAGTCGAGACGCGTCGTCCTCCACCCCGTCGCGACCGATGATCTGCCGCCAGAACGTGACCGGGTGCCCGTCGACCTCCTGAGGCTGCGGCACATCGGCCAGGCGCGCCGCCGGATAGCCCACCTCGGCCAACCACCGGGAGACACCGGCTTCCTTCATCGCGTCGTCCCAGCGGCTCATCGACCGGGCCACCCGCACCACGACGCCGACGTCACGCAGCCGGAACAGCGCGTTCTCGCCTAACCGGACTAGCGCCGCGCCCGCGGGGTCCAACCCGACCCGCTCGCAGGCACGACCAGGATCGAGCCTGCCAACGCGGCCCAGAATCCCCGAGATGACAGCATGCCGCCGCCCCGTACCGTCCCGCCCATGGACGGCAGGCTAGCCCACCGCCCACCCGCAAGATCCAGACTTCAAGCGCTCGCCGAGCGGATCACACACCGCCACCGCCGACGCGAGCGACCACCACGACCGAAGGCCGTAACAGGCCCCAGCACCAGGACCGCGCCGCAACGCCGCTGTCGAGTCCCAGGTGATGCTTGACGTTTCTGTCCCAGCTGGTGGTTGACAGCGGGGACAGGAACCACAGGTAGCGGGCGCCTTGGGGAGGTGCGCATGGCCCGGGCATCGCTCGCCGTTCCGGCATGCAACGATTTCGCTGGTCGCGCCGGGCGGCCGACGGCCTGGGGGTGGTACTCATGGATCGCTGGAACGCCAAGCCGGATGAGGAACGCGCTGAGTGGGCTCTGGCTCCGCTTGCGGGTGTCGGGCCGCTCCGTTTCGGGATGCGTTCCGGCGAGGTGTCAGCGGCGCTGGGCATCGTTTCCCCCTTCCAGACGGACGTCGTGGTCATCGCCCGCAAGATGTTTCGCGACGTGGGAGTGACGACGTACTACAGCGGCTCCGCCGGTCTGGCCGGTGTCGCCGTCGACGCCCTGGTCGGCCCGCAGGTGACGTTTGACGGCACCCCGCTGGTCGGGCGCGTGCCGTCCGAACTCGAGCAGTGGTTCGTCGACCAGAGCGACGCCCGGAAGATTGATCTGAGGGTTACCGCCTACGGCGCTCTGGCATTGCCCGATCTTGGTCTCGTGATGCGCGTGCAGCGGGCGGGCGACGTGCTCCTCACCCGTCTGCTCATCCTCACCCACGAGTGGGCGATGAACCCCGACGACTACGTCCCCGAGTCAGAGTGGCACACATGGCACGCCTTCTGACGCCCGCCCGCCAGCGGGCGGTGTGCCAGCCGCAACGTCGCAACGTCGCGGCCTGCCGAATTGCTCGATTTTGAGATCAAGACCGCACCGCGCGATGGCTGCGCGCGGCCCCGGCGAGCCGTGCTCGCCGGCGCGTCGCGTCCAAGCAGGTCCTGCCTCAGCGCCACCAGCGTTGAATGCGAAGTATCGCTGACACGACCAATGCACCGATCGCTTCGGCCGTAGCGAGTTGGTCTCGCAGGGCGGCGGAGATCGTTGAGATAACCGTCGTTCTACCTGACACTGAAGCAGCCTCCAGCGCCTGGGCCAGGACGGGGCCGCGTGCGTCGGCGGGTAGGTGGGGTGCCAACGCGCTCAGCGCCGACGCCCGATCGCCCGGCGAGTCGATGGTGGTTGCGGCGGCGAGCGCCGGGGTGAGCAGGTCGGCGGGTAGGTGGGGTGCCAACCCGCGCAGCGCCGACGCCCGGTCGTCCGGCCGGTCGATGGTGGTTGCGGCGGCGAGCGCCGGGGTGAGCAGGTCGGCGGGTAGGTGGGGTGCCAACGCGCTCAGCGCCGACGCCCGGTCGTCCGGCCGGTCGATGGTGGTTGCGGCGGCGAGCGCCGGGGTGAGCAGGTCGGCGGGCAGGTGCGGTGCCAACGCGCTCAGCGCCGCCGCCCGGTCGTACGGCGAGTCGATGGCGGCCGCGGCGGCCAGTGCCTGGGTGAGCAGGTCGGCGGGCAGGTGCGGTGCCAACGCGCTCAGCGCCAACGCCAGCGCCGACGGCGAGTCGATGGCGGCTGCGGCGGCGAGCGCCTGAACCAGGACAGGGCCGCGTACCTCGGCGGGTAGGTGGGGTGCCAACCCGCGCAGCGCCGACGCCCGGTCGTCCGGCGAGTCGATGGCGGCCGCGGCGGCCACGGCCTGAGCCAGGACAGGGGCGCGTGCGTCCGCGGGTAGGTGGGGTGCCAACGCGCTCAGCGCCGACGCCTGGTCGTCCGGCCGGTCGATGGCGGTTGCGGCGGCCAGTGCCTG
>NZ_JADWYU010000142.1:55597-95072 GCF_016786325.1 Frankia nepalensis
GGTGAGCAGGTCGGCGGGCAGGTGGGGTGCCAACGCGCTCAGCGCCGACGCCAGGGCCGACGGCGAGTCGATGGCGGTTGCGGCGGCCAGGGCCTGGGTGAGCAGGTCGGCGGGCAGGTGGGGTGCCAACGCGCTCAGCGCCGACGCCAGGGCCGACGGCGAGTCGATGGCGGCTGCGGCGGCGAGCGCCTGAACCAGGACAGGGCCGCGTGCGTCCGCGGGTAGGTGGGGTGCCAACCCGCGCAGCGCGGACGCCCGGTCGTACGGCGAGTCGATGGCGGTCGCGGCGGCTAGGGCTTGGGCGAGCAGGTCGGCGGGTAGGTGGGGTGCCAACCCGCGCAGCGCCGCCGCCCGGTCGCCCGGCCGGTCGATGGCGGTCGCGGCGGCGAGCGCCTGAACCAGGACAGGGGCGCGTACCTCGGTGGGTAGGTGGGGTGCCAACTCGCGCAGCGCCGACGCTCGGTCGTCCGGCCGGTCGATGGCGGTCGCGGCGGCGAGCGCCTGGGTGAGCAGATCGGCGGGTAGGTGGGGTGCCAACCTGCGCAGCGCCCACGCCCGGTCGCCCGGCGAGTCGATGGTGGTTGCGGCGGCCAGGGCTTGGGCGAGCAGGTCGGCGGGTAGGTGGGGTGCCAACTCGCGCAGCGCCGACGCCAGGGCCGACGGCGAGTCGATGGCGGCTGCGGCGGCGAGCGCCTGAACCAGGACAGGGCCGCGTACCTCGGCGGGTAGGTGGGGTGCCAACCCGCGCAGCGCCGACGCCAGGTCGTCCGGCCGGTCGATGGTGGTTGCGGCGGCGAGCGCCTGGGTGAGCAGGTCGGCGGGTAGGTGGGGTGCCAACGCGCTCAGCGCCGCCGCCCGGTCGTCCGGCCGGTCGATGGCGGTTGCGGCGGCCAGGGCCTGGGTGAGCAGGTCGGCGGGCAGGTGCGGTGCCAACCCGCGCAGCGCCGCCGCCCGGTCGTCCGGCCGGTCGATGGCGGTCGCGGCGGCCAGGGCTTGGGTGAGCAGGTCGGCGGGCAGGTGGGGTGCCAACCCGCGCAGCGCCGACGCCCGGTCGTCCGGCGAGTCGATGGCGGTCGCGGCGGCGAGCGCCTGAACCAGGACAGGGGCGCGTACCTCGGTGGGTAGGTGGGGTGCCAACTCGCGCAGCGCCGACGCCCGGGCCGACGCGCGGTCGATGGCGGTCGCGGCGGCGAGCGCCTGAACCAGGACAGGGCCGCGTACCTCGGCCGGCAGGTGCGGTGCCAACCCGCTCAGCGCCAACGCCCGAGCCGACGGCCGGTCGATGGCGGTCGCGGCGGCCAATACCTGGGTGAGCAGGTCGGTGGGTAGGTGGGGTGCCAACCCGCTCAGCGCCCATGCCCGGTCGTCCGGCCGGTCGATGGCGGTCGCGGCGGCCAATACCTGGGTGAGCAGGTCGGCGGGTAGGTGGGGTGCCAACCCGCTCAGCGCCCACGCCCGGTCGCCCGACCGGTCGATGGCGATGGCGGCGGCCAGGGCTTGGGCGAGCAGGTCGGCGGGTAGATGGGGTGCCAACCCGCGCAGCGCCCACGCCCGGTCGCCCGGCGAGTCGATGGCGATGGCGGCGGCCAGGGCTTGGGCGAGCAGGTCGGCGGGCAGATGCGGTGCCAACCCGCGCAGCGCCCACGCCAGCGCCGACGGCCAGTCGATGGCGGTCGCGGCGGCGAGCGCCTGAACCAGGACAGGGCCGCGTACCTCGGCCGGCAGGTGCGGTGCCAACCCGCTCAGCGCCAACGCCCGAGCCGACGGCCGGTCGATGGCGGGCGCGGCGGCCAGCGCCTGGGCGAGCAGATCAGCGGACAGGTGCGGTGCCAACCCGCTCAGCGCCGCCGCCCGGTCGTACGGCGAGTCGATGGCGGTCGCGGCGGCGAGCGCCTGAACCAGGACAGGGCCGCGTACCTCGGCCGGCAGGTGGGGCGCCAACCCGCCCAACGCCTGCGCACATGTCACCGGCTGCGGGATCGCCTGGGCGTAGGCCAGCGCCCGGGCGGTGGGCCAGGTGCCGGTTTCGACGAGGCGGACGAGCAGCGCCGGGGGGATGTTCGCGGCCATGCTGGTGATCGAGCCAATTAGAAGTGCATAGCCGGCCTGACGGGCGAAAGACCGCGGGTCACCGGCCGGGTACCGGGTGCGGGCATCGTCCCAGGCCGCCCGGACCTGGGCCAGATAGCTGGCGGTGCCGCCCTGATCCTCATGCGCCGTGCACCAGACACTTTCCACCCGACCACCCGCCGTCAGGCGTTCGGTCGCCAAAAGAAGGTCGACCCGGTCCGGTTCATCGGCGGCGAGCAGATGCGCGACCAGCCAGGCCAGGCTGTAGCGGTCCACCTCGTCGAACCCGGCGGCGCCGTGCAGGCCGGGTAGACCATGGGTCAGACCACCCCACCGATCCAGCAGCCACCCAGCGACGCGGCCATGCGCTGCGGTGAACGCCTCGACGCCTAGCTCAGCGCGGGCGAAATCGAACAGCAGGTCGTGGGCCGTGACCGTACGGGTCTGGCGGTCGACCTGTATGAGCGAGACCCCGTCGAGCTGACGCAACAGGGCTCGCGCCGCGGCCGGGCTCATCCCGCCGCAGGTCTGCCATAGCCCCACCACGACCGCGACCGGAACCGGGCCATGTCCCTTGAACACCGCGAGTTCCTGGAACCGCGCTGCCGCGCCCTCGGGTAGCAGCCGGACACTCGTCGCAAGCACCACCAGCAGATTCGGGTAGGGATAGTCCGGGAACCTGGCCGTGAGCCCGGCCAGATCGGCCGCGTCGAACGCCTCGGCGACTTCCTCCCACTCCCACAGCTCCCCGACCAGGCTGCCCGCGACCGCCAGCGCGACCGCAAGCCCCGCGCAGTGCGCCAGGATCCCCGTTGCGGCCGGCGGCAACATCTCCACCGCGCAGCGGGAATAGGCCGCCAGCAAGCGTCGCGCCGTCGTCTCCTCAACCGTTCCCACCGGACAGATCGGCGCGTCCATGTGCAGCAACCGCGCGCTGCGCGACGTCACCAACAGGCGCATCCCCGTCACCTGCGGGAACGCCTCCGCAACCTCGGCTTCCCATACGTCGTCGAGCACGACCAGACGGCGCGTGCCTGCCAGCAGGTCACGCAGCCGCTCCCGGCCCTCACGCACCTCGGTCACCGGCCGGGAGTCCCCGAACGCCGCCAGCACCCGCCCCTGCACCTCACGCACGTCCGCGCCCGGGTTGACCTCCACCCACACAGCGCCGCCGGTGAACCGCTGCCCGATCCGCCCGTCATGCAGGACCGCACGCGCCAGGGTCGATTTCCCCGTGCCACCCGCGCCCACCAGACCCACCGCGCCGGCGCCCTCGACCGCCAGCAGAGCTACCGCCTGGTCGAGGACCCTGTCACGGGGGACGAACATCGCCGGCAACGGCCGCGACGCCCGCAGCCGTTCCCACGACGACACCCACACCGCCTGACGACCAGCCCCACTGCCACCAAACAGCGGGTGCGCCGGGTAGCACTTCTCCGCCGCGGCCAGCAACCGGCGCCGCCCGTCGTCGACCTTGCCCGCCTCCAGCAGCCGCGCAACCTCCGCCCACCAGTCCTCGGCGGACGTACCGGTCATCCACGCTGGCTGACTTTTACGGGGAAGGCCCACCGACGCCAGAAACGCACCTGCCGACATCACGTCCGGGAACATCTCGGCGAACGCCGACGCCTCCGCGGCCGACAGATCGTTCGCCACCCGTCACCTCCCGACAGTACGAGCCTGCCCCCGCAGCATGACCCGTCACGCTGCCAATTAGCATCCACCAGGAACGGCGAACCGGACATCACCGACCGGCCCAGCCTGGCCGAGCCGTGTAGCCAATCGTGTAGCCCAGGCAGCGAACTCGGGTGGACGATCACGGACGACTACGGAATCAGCGGCCCGGCCGAAGCCAGTCCACGGACGCCGGTGGACATCCACGGACCAACGTGACCGCCTTTGCAAGTCAGTGGTCGGAACCCGGCCACGCTTCGCCCGCGCCCGTCGCGGTCGAGGTCATCGACGGGCAGTTGATCCAGCCGAGCAGTTAGGCTGGCAATGGTCGTTGCCTCAGACCGGGGGAGGTCTCTGTTCGAGTCGGGGTCGCTATGCAGGTCCTTGGAGTGGCGCTCATCACCAGCTGGTTGGCTCGGTTCTTCTCCAACCACAAGCTGTGCATCAACCGGATCTACAGGTTGGGGGTGCGCATGAAGGTTGCTCTCCGTAGGTGTGTTGGTAAGATCGCCAGCACTCTTTGGGTCTTCGGCGGTGGGGTAATGGCAGCCCATCCCCTTGTCTGAGGTAACGACCGCCCCGCGCACGCTTCCCGTGCCCTGTATCGCGGAAGATCGCGCGTACAGCCATCCGTACAGCCAAGCCCGCGGACATTAGCCGACCGGGGCGGACGACTGTGGACGTGGGCAGGGCTGTGACCAGGGCCCGGCGGACGAGCGTGGATGTCGGTGGACACCCCGGGCCGATCTTGTAATCGGGCGGTCCGAGCTGCGCGGTATAAAAGTTTGGTGGCGGCGAACCAGGTGCTGACCGCGTCGGCCCTGACGGAGCTGTGGGAGCAGCGGTGGCCCGAGTGTCCTCCGGTCGCGCACTGGTTGCGTGACCGGTACCCGGATCGATGGGTGAGGTTTCACAGCCTGCCCGACTCGAAGCGCTACCCGTTCGACGAGACCGAGTACGCAGTCGTGCTCCGTCGGCACTACACCGTGCTGTCGACGCTCGCCCCCGGGCCTGAACTCGTCGTCGTGACCAGCGACTGGACCGAGAGCGCGGAACCCGATTCCCCCGTCTGGCCTACGCTCGCGCAAATCGCCCCGACTGCGTGGTACTGGCGTACCTTCCTGGAGAAGCCGGACGAGGACCCCGAGTGGCGTAGCTACACCCAGCTCTACGCCGAGACGGTCCCCTGGCAGCCAGGTGCGATCGACGTCCTGCTGACGGCTGTCGCTGACGACGAGCTGAGCAATGTGATCCTCGCGCCGGTCGATCTCAGCTGGCTGTACCACCCCTATGACGGCGGCGCCGACGTCATCCTCCCAACCCGCGAGCGACGAGACGCGCTGAAGGCGCAATACCGAGCCTGCCTATCCGGGCATCCGCTCGGGCTTTGAAGACCCAGGCTGCCGACGAGGGTGGCGCGGGACGAGCGCCGAGCGGAGACGGGAAGCGGCCTGCGGCCGTGGCAGCCAGAGCGGCAGCCAAGCCGGCGGATAACGGTGGACGAGCGTGGACGCTTCCGGAATCCGGATGGCGCCCGACCAGGACCGGCGGACGTCGGTGGACGAATACAGACGAGTATCCGAAGATCTGATAATGCGCCGGTCTTCGGTTCAGGCCCCACCGTGCGATAGGCAAGTAGGGAGTCCTGCGTCATGCCCTACAGCGACGGCCGGGCCGCCGGGGACCTGCCCTCGGGTCGGTCAGTCGGCGACCACGCGGTCGAATGGTCGCGCGCCTGGTTCGACCAGGAGTTCGTGCACCACATCGATGATGGTGTCGCCCATGGACCCGTACTGGGCGTCGAACCCACCCCAGAACGCCCCGGCCTCATCGATCACCAGAACCATGTGCGAGTACTCACCGATCGGAGTGACCGCACGGCCGATCCCGTGACCGTAGGCAGCGCACCAGCCCGGGTCCGCATGGCGCGCAGCCTCGTGCCCGTCGATCCGCGTGACTCTCCGGCCGTCCTCCGAGGTGATGACTAGACCTGAGTACTTGGCGAGGAACTCCCGCGCAGCCGGTACGACGACAAACCCAGCAGCCGCGAGCGCGCCGAGCATCTCCTCGACATCGACCCGCCGACCCGGCGCCCAACCAGCCCGGCGAAGCAACTCCCCTGCGTCCATCGCCCTGGCACCCATCCTCAGCCATCGTTGCGCGAGGCCCATCGCCAGATCGGTGATCCCGCCGCTGGGCGCCGACCCGCGAGGGCACCGTCATCCAAGCTCAGAATAGTGAGGCTGGCCGCACCGGGCCGTTCCTCGTCAGGCTCGCCTGGGATGACAGCCGACCTGACAGGCGAGCCCGCGCACGACGACGGACCGCCGCGGACGACTGCGGACGCCAGACCCTGAACGACCAGCGCCAGCGGACGTCCATGGACATCCGCAGAAGATCCAGATGAAACTACGGAACAGATCTTCTGCAAGACCACGGAAGTGCTCGGTGGAGACCGGGCGCCGTGCACTGTCGCCGGCTGGAGTCGATGGTTGAACATGGTTTGGTGTGACTAGCCGGCCCTGTCGACCGTGAATCGATGGCCGTTCCGGCATCAGTCGTGTATTCCTAGCTCGGTCCGGACGGCTGTTCGAAGTTGGTTTCTGGGTTCGTAGACGATGGAGTCCGCCTCTTCCCACTCGGCGGCAGGCCGGTCTGCCAGCCTGGCCAGGTCGTACAGGGCGAGACTGTATTCGTGCGCGAGTCGTCGGACTTCAGACCCGTTGCTGATCGTCAGGTAGACGTACGCGTCCTGCATTGCTGTGAACTCCGTCTTCGCCACCCGTCGAGGTATCCCGGTGCACCTTCGTGAGGCGGTCACGCGCGTGGTCGAGCGCTCGATAATATCTATTGGTGGCCACCAGGTAGCGATGCGCGGATTCGCGTCGCTCTTCCGCGCTAGGCGCGTGGCCTGGTCGTGCTGGTTGCGGACGTAGGTCCGCTCGCTCCATCGCTGGGCAGGGTCGCGGTGAGAAGGCTGATTCCTCCTGTCACAAGGACCCCTCCCAGCGCGCCCCCGAGCGCGAACCATCCGCTGTTGATCCCATCCGCGTCGAGTAGTATTGGGACTTTCCGGGTCGATGGCAAGAAGCTCTCTGTAGCCGTCGTGTGTTCGGAGTGAATGGCATGAAGTCGCCGCCCACACGGCCGATCGATGGCCTACAACAAGGGATAGCGCCACTGCGGAGTCGTGGTATGCAGGCCTGGCAATGGCAGGGTATGATGAGACGCCCGCTCGGCGCCTATCTTTCGTAGCGCACGGACCATTCATCGCCCGGAGATCGGATCCTACTTCGGCACACGATGTTTCGTCGTTGGGATGACACCGAGGCGCTCGGAGGCTACCTCCTCGAGACAACTCCTGCCGGGCGGCGCGCAGGGCGCATTCATTTGGGGCCCTGGCCAGCAAGTGGGTCGCCGTAATCGGTGAGCCGGCGGCTGGGCGCGTTTGCGCGGCGGGTGAGCACGCGGTGGAGGTAGGCGAGGTCGGGGTTGGTCTCTCCATCCCAGGTGGGGTCGGCTTGTTCGACGCGCAGGTAGGCGTGGTAGTCGGCGGTCAGCGCGAGCTGGTCGCCGGCGATGTGGTGGGCGCGCAGGCGCAGGGCGAACAGCTCGGGGTGGGCGGGGAGCAGCTCGAGGCCGCGGGTGGTGGCGTCGAGGGCGGCGGTGGGGTCGCCGGCTTGGAGGTGGAGCTCGGCGAGGAGGGCGGCGGCGCGGACGGCGGTCGTGGTGAGGACGGAGCCGAGTTCCGCGTCGAGCCAGGCGTAGAGGGTCGGGGTGCCGTTGATCAGGTCGAGGGCGTCGGTGAGGACGGGTATCGCGGCGTCGGGGTGTGCGCGGTGGGCGCGGGCGTAGGTGAGGCGGTGGGTGAGCAGGTCGAGGTCGGTGGTGACGGCGGGGTCGAGGTGCAGGCGGGTCTGGGCGGCGGGGATCCAGGCACGGGCGTCGTCGCCGGCGAGCTGGACGAGGAGAAGGCGGGCGCGGCCGAGCTGGTTGTTGAGGGAACGGGGCTTGGGTTTGCTGTCGGGCCAGATGGCGGCCTCGAGGTTGGTGCGGATGCGGCCCCGGTGGGTGGCGAGCCAGGCGAGGACCTCGAGGGTGCGGCCGCGGGCGAGGCCGCCGGTGGGGTGCTGGCCCGCGCGGTTGGTGGCGTCAGCCGGCCCGAACAGGTGGATCATGACCTGCCAGTCGGGCTCGGCGTACGCCGGCGGCCCCGCGGATGCCTGGCTGTTCGGGGTGCTCGGGGCCTCGTCGTCGCTGACGGGGCCGGATGGTCCGTGGCCGTTGAGGGCGTCGACCGATGCGGATGGGCGGGCCGGTTCGCGCGGCTCGGTGGCGGGAGCGGCGGGGGGTGACGCGTCGGTGGTCGGTGTCGGGTCGGCGGTCGAGTCGTCGCCGGACAGGGTGGCGGACGGTCTCATCGCCGGTGGCGCGTCGGCCGAGAAGGCCGTCGCCGGTGCCGGGGTGTCCATTGCCGCCGGTGCCGGCGGGCGCGCGGTTGGGAGGTCGGGAATCCACCCGCCGGCGCGGTCCGGGCCGCTGCCGCCGACTGGTGGCAGGGGTGGGAATGGAGGGGACGCCGGGAAGCCGGTGGCCGGCGGGACCTGGGCGACGGGTGACACGGCGGACGAGGGCCGTGGGACGAGAGGTGTGGCCGGGATGGGTGGCCGGGTCACGTCGGTGAGCAGGGCGTAGACGGCGTCGAGTTCGGCGGCGGCGAGGGTGGGCGGCGTGAGGACCAGGCCGAGGGGATCGAGCCGCCAGCGTGGCCTGCCGGTTCCGGTGCCGTTCTCACCGTGGCTGGCCGACTGCCGGGGCTGGCGGCCGGGCGCCTCGTCCTCGGTGTCGTCTTCGTCGAGCGGGTCGAGGCCGACCGGCCCGTCGGGCACGGTGTCGTCCGAGACGGAGGCACCATGCTGGTCGCCATCGGCGTGTGGGTGCTCGGCGTGGGACCGAGTACCAGGGCGGAGAAGGGTCAGGCGCCAGGGGGAGGTGTGTCCAGGGGCGGCGGGTTGCAGGACGGCGAGGCCGGTGCCCCCAGCGCCGGCGAGGGTGGTGAGGTCGGCGAGGTGGTCGCTGTCGATGTCGTCGGCGGGTGGGGCGGCGACGACGGCGATGGTGGGGTCCCAGTTCTCGGTGGGGACGGTCGCGCGGGCGGTGAAGGTGGTGGGGGCGGCGACGGAGGTGAGGTCGGCGCGCAGGGCGGTGACCTCACCGGTGGCCAGGGTGGAAAGGGTGGCGAGGTTGGGGGCTGGGTGGATGCGGTCCTCGGTGGCGAGTCCGGCGGGGTCCAGACCGAACGTGCGGATCAGAGGGATGCAGGCCAGCGGGCTCAGGGCGAGGGTGGCGAGCAGGGCCCGGGCGACGCCGGCGACGGCGTCGGGGTCATCGCCGGCGGAGTTGAGGGTCAGGGTGCCGAGGGCTTCGAGGTCGGCGTGGACGGTGGCGCCATCGGGTTGGGTGCCGAGTTGGACGAGGGCCTGGCAGGGCGGCGGATTGCCGAGGTCGACAGGTGGGAGGTCCGCGCCGGGGGGCAGGGTCCAGATCTGGCCGTGGGCGTCGGCGATCCACGGGTCCGGGGGGAGGGGAAGCGGTTCGGCCAGGTAGACGTCGAGGGTCCCGTCGGGCAGGGCGAGCACAACCTGGGGCGTGGGGGAGCCGACGTCGTCGTGGGGATCGGTGTGCAGGGCGGCCAGCGCGCGCAGGGCGTGGTCCAGACGGACGGTCGGGTCGTGTGGGGTGCTGGCGAGCAGCGCGGTGTGCAGGGCCGCGGCGTCCGGGTCGGGGCGCGGTGGGGTGGTGTCGGGGGTGGTCTGGTGGTCGCGGCGGCGACGTCGACGGGTGACCGCGGCCAGGAGTGCGGCGGCGAGGAAACCACCGGCGCCGATACCGGCGATGATCTCCCACGGCGCCACGGCGGTCCTGTCCCCGCGGTCCCGCTCGACCGTGTCGCCGCCACCGGGCACGGCCGGCGCGGTGGTGGACGCGGGAAGGCCAGGCGTCGGCGTCGGCACGCCGTGCGCGGACGTGGGGCCGGTTGCCTGGCCGGGGGCCGGCGAGGTGGACGGGCTCGTCCGTGGGTCGGCGGTGGCGGTCGGCTGGGAGGCCGGCGGAGTCGGCCCACCGGGTGGCGTCCCACCGCCGGCTGGTGCCGGCGGAGACGGCGCGGCGGAGGTGGCGTCGGCGGTGATCGTGGGCAGGGTGAGGGCCATGCCGGGATTGATCAGGTCGGGGTTGGTGAGGGAACGGCCGGCGGGGTCGGTGGCGCCGCGGTTGGTGGCGAAGACGGTGTCGACGGCCGCGGGCAGCCGCGCCCCGGAGACGGCGGGGTAGGCATCGGCGGTGATGTTCCACAGGGTGTCGCCGGGGCGGACCGTGTGGCTGGTGGCGGTCGGAACGAGCGCCGCTGGTGGGGCGGTGTCCTGGTCGGCGGTAGTGCCCAGTGGCCTGATCGTCGGGCTGGGCTCCGTCGCGGATCTGCTCGACTGGCCGTCGGGGAGGTACGGCCAGCTGGTCGTCGGGCTGGCCGGGGCCGTGGCGGCCGGAGCGGCGCTGGCGGGGTGGGGGACGGCCGGGACGGGGCTGGCGGTGGCGGCGCGGCTGGTGAGCACGGTGAACACGACGCTGGCGGCGGCGACCCAGCGGGCGGTGCCGCGTCGGACGGTGCCGGGCGCGGGCGCGCCGCGTCGAGCAGGTGCCGGCCGGGAGGAAGCAGCGGGCCGGCTGGCCGGACGGGAGCCGTCCGTGGGCGGTCCCGCCGCCGGGCCGCGGCGTGGGCCGTGGGAGCTGGTGGCCGTCGTCTCGAGCGGGTGGCCCGGCCGCGCGGCTGAGTCGGCGCGACCACGGCGCCTGCCTGCGAGCGCCGGCGTGTGGGCTGGGCGACGCTGGGAGCGGCGCAGCTGCTGGCGGCGGTGGGCATGGGCTGCCTGGGCGACGATTTCCCAGGCGATGCAGAGGGTGAGCCAGGCCCACAGCAGCCAGGCGACCGCCGCCAGCGTGTTGGGCGCGACGTCGGGGTGGATGTAGCCGGCCTGGGCGAGGTTCCACCAGCGGTCGGGTTGCCAGGTGGTCGGCAGCGGGTTGGCGCGCCAGGCCCACAGCAGCGCGGGAACGCCGGCGAGGAAACCGATCAGGGTGGTCAGCGCGACCAGGCTGCGCAGGATGTCGCCTGCTCCGACCTGGGCCGGCGCGGAGCGGCGCGGCTCGGTGCCACGGCGCGGAGCGGAGCCAGGCGCGGGGACCGGTGGGGCGAGTGGTCGGACGGTGCGGGTGGGGGTGGCCCGGCGGGGCATCGGCGTCTCCCTGCGGGGGATGGATCCGGACAGTGCGACGCGCTGGAGTTCGGACGCGGCGACAGCCGGACGGCGGGGTCAGGGCCCGGAGGTGGCGCGGGCGGAGCGGGTCTGGGTGACCGTGGCGTGGTCGAGGCCGAGGGTGTCGAGGAGCTGGTAGTCGACACGGGTGGTGACGGTGACGGTGACGGTGAGGCCGTCGACGGTGAGAGCGGTCAGGGTGGCTTCGGGGTGGCGGGCGAGGTAGAGGTGAGCGTTGGCGGCCGCCTCGGTGGGGTCGAGGGCGGGGGCGCCGGCGCGTAGGGCGGTTTCGTCGAGTGCCTGGGCGCCGGCGCGGGCGGTGGCCGCGGCGAGGTCGGAGGCGTGGCCGGCGGCGTCGAGAGCGCGGCCGGCGTCGAAGATCAGCGCGGCGAGCAGCAGGGCGCCGGCGAACAGGACGGTCATCGTCAGGCTGACCGTTCCCGCGTCCCGTCCCGGTGGGTGTGGCCGCTCGGCACGTGCCGCGGGATCTTGTCGCGTGGTGGCGGATGTCGAAGGCGTGGTCATGGGGCGGTGGGGAGGGTGAGCCCGCCGCGGTAGCGGTCGAGAACGGCGTCGCTGGTCGCGTGGAGCTGGCGGCTCAGGGCGAGGCCGGGAACGGGGCGGGTGCGGCAGGTGACGGTGACGGTGACCAGGCCGAGGTCGCCGGGACCGGGCCCGGTGACGGTGAAATCGGCGCGGATGACGGCGTCGGTGCAGGTACCGGTCGTGAGGTTCGCGCGGGCGGTGGCATCGGCGATGGCCGTCGCCTGCGCCGGAGTGGTGGCCAGGGAGGCGGCGCGGGCGGCTTCGCGGGCCGCGCGGGCGACGTCGGTGCGCGCGCCGATGTTGGTGGCCGTGACGGCGAGGACGAGCAGGCCGAGGATCAGGATCGGCCAGGCCAGTGCCAGCTCGACCGAGAAGGATCCCTGGTCGCGGCCGGGGCGACGCCCGCGACCGTCGGTGTGGGCGGGTGGGTTGAGGCTCATGGGACTTGGGCCTGGGGGATGAAGCGGGTGGCCGGTCCGGTGGCGGCGCGGGTGACGGCGCCGCCGAGCAGGGCGTGGACGGTGACGTGCACGGTGACCGTGCCGGTGGTGGTGTCGCGGTCGATGTGGACGTCGACGTCGGTGATGGCGCGGCTGGAGTGGGCGAGCGCGGTGGCGACCTGGGTGGCGGCGGGGTCGGTGCCGTCGAGGGACTGTGCGGTTTCGAGGGCGCGCCCAGCGGCGGTGGCGGCGGCCTGGGTGGCGAGCCAGCGCATCCCGAACACCAGGACCAGCGTGAACAGGGCGAGTACCGCGCCCATGACCAGGGCCAGTTCCACCGGGCTGGCGCCCCGGTCCCGGCGCGGGTCGCGGCTGTAGGGGTGCCGGGGAAGATGTCCACCCGGGCGGCGTGTTGCGCGGCGTACCTGTCCACTGGAGGCGTGCCGAGGGCGTGTTGCGCCTTCCTGCGCGCCGGAGTCGTTGTCCATTTCTTCGCAACACCTGATCGTTCTTCCGTCGGCCGCGGGTGCGTAGGCTTGGCGAGCGGTCGATCCTTGAGGCGGTTCGGACGCGGGACAGGCCGTCGAGATCCGCGGCATAGGAGCGGCGTGATGGAGCACCATCGGCACCGTTCTGCCGCGGCCTGGTGCAGCCCAAGCCCGCGGCAGTGGACAGACAGCCGTCCGCTGGACACCGAGTGGACATCTGGCCCGCTCGTTGGACATGTGCACCGGCGCCCCTACATCGGTTGTAGGGGTGCCGGGGAAGATGTCCACCCGGGCGGCGTGTTGCGCGGCGTACCTGTCCACTGGAGGCGTGCCGAGGGCGTGTTGCGCCTTCCTGCGCGCCGGAGTCGTTGTCCATTTCTTCGCAACACCTGATCGTTCTTCCGTCGGCCGCGGGTGCGTAGGCTTGGCGAGCGGTCGATCCTTGAGGCGGTTCGGACGCGGGACAGGCCGTCGAGATCCGCGGCATAGGAGCGGCGTGATGGAGCACCATCGGCACCGTTCTGCCGCGGCCTGGTGCAGCCCAAGCCCGCGGCAGTGGACAGACAGCCGTCCGCTGGACACCGAGTGGACATCTGGCCCGCTCGTTGGACATGTGCACCGGCGCCCCTACATCGTCGCCAGCGATGGTGGATGTTCACTGGCAGGTGGTGGGGTCGGTGTTGGTGCAGATGTTGTTCGCGGTGTCGACGGCCTTCTGCCGGATGATGTAGATGACGGCGGCGGCGATGAGGACGAGGCCGACAGTGATGACCGCGGTGGCCAGCGCGTCGCCTCGGTCGGCGCGCCGGGCGCGGGACCGTGCGTCGGCGGTGGCGAGCCGGCCGGTGAGCCGTCCCGGTAGGGCGGTGAGCCAGAGTGTGGTGAGGGTGAGGTGCACGCCGAGGCGGCGCATGGCGGTCACGCTCCCTTCTCCTGCGAGGGGTAGGCAGGTCGGTGCGTCTTACGGGGTGATGCCGGTGGCGGTCAGGACGGCGAGCAGCGGGTAGGTCAGGAACGCCACGAAGGCGAGGGCGACGACGGCGGCGGGTAGTTCGAGTTCGGCGTCGGCGGTGGCGGCCTGGGTGCGGGCGGTGGCGGCTTCGGTGGCGCGTAGGTGGGTGGCTTTGGATTCCATGGCGAGGACGGGGGAGGCGCCGCGCAGCGCGGAGGTGACGGTGAGGCGGAGCTCGCGCCATTCCGGCAGCGGGATCCGGGCGGCGAGCTGGTCGAGGCCGGTGTCGGGTGGCTGGCGGTGGGTGGCGGCGGTGTCGAGGGCGGCGCGGATCTGGGTGAAGGCCCAGCCGGTGCCGGCGTCGGCGGCCAGGCGCAGCGCGGCGTGCAGGGTGAGCCCGCCGGCGAGCAGAACACGGACGAGGTCGAGGTAGGCGGCGACCGCGAGCCGGGCCTCCTGCCGCCGCGCCTTCGCGACCCTCCGGACCGGCCGGTCGGCGACCAGCACCCCGACCGGTGCCGCGAGCACGACGAGAGCCGGGCCGGTCAGGGCGGGCAGCGGCAGACCGGCGAGCATGACGGCGGCGGCGAGCAGCGCGCCGGCCAGCGCGGCGAGAGTGGCGTGAGCGGCGCGGATCGCGGTGTGGGTGATGGGGTCACGGCCGGCGACGGCCAGGTCGTCGGCGAGCAGCAGCCTTCGCGCCCGACCCGGCCCGGCGGTGTGGGTGACGCGGTCGGTGAGCCAGACCGCGCCGGCCCGTGCCCACCGCCCCGGCTGGCGGTTCGGCGGTGTGGTGCGTGGGGTGAGGGCGGCGCGTAGCGCGACGTAGGCGCCGAGGGTGGCGGACGCGCCGCACAGCCCGGTCACAAACCCAGCGGCAGACAGGAAGCTCATCGCGCCCGCCGGAAGAAGTCGGGGACGGTGGGTGGGCGCGAGCGGCGCAGCAGGGCATGTACCGCGGTGCCGACGAACAGCAGGTCGGTGGTGAGGACGAGCTGGCCGAGCGGGCCGCGGTAGGGGGCGAGCAGGGCGGGCCAGGCGGCGAGCAGGGCGGCGGTGGTCAGCGCGAACAGGGCGAGGAGCAGGGTCATGGCGCGGCGGTGACGGGCCCGGCCGGCGTGCAGGTCGCGGACGACGGCGACGCGGTGGCGGGTGGCCTCGACCTGGCTGGCCATGAGCCGGCCGAGTTCGCCGGCACCGTGACGGTAGGCGAGCGTCAACGCGGCGACGACCTGGCCGACCGCTGGATGGGCCGTCTCGCGGTGAAAGGCGGCCAGCGCCGCGGGGAGGGGTTGTTGTGCGTCGAGCCGGTGGGCCAGCGCCGTGAGGGGGGTGGTCAGTGGTGGCGGGGGGAGTTGGCAGGAGGCGGCGACGGCGGCGCGCAGCGGCTGGCCGGCGTCCAGCTCCTGGCGGACGGTCTCGCACCAGGTCGCGACCGCCTCACCGAGCTCGTTGACCGCGGGCACTGCCCGAAGTCCCCGCGCCTCGCGGGCCAGCCACACCAGTCCACCGGTAAGGACAGCGAGCACCGGCATCCCGACCAGCACCCCGGCCACCAGGCCCGCGCCGGCCGCCGCCCCGATCGGACCGGCCTCGCCGGGTAGCGCCCCCCACCGGCCGGCCGCACTATTCCCACCGCCGGTCCGATGCCGCCGCGGCGAAGTGGCGCCGGTCGGCCGTCCGGCTGGCCAGGTCAGGCGGCCGGGCGCGGCCAGCACCATCAGCGCGACGCCCACCCCGGCCATCGCGCCGACGCAGGCCAGCGCAAGCATCCGCAACCCGCCGCTCACCAGGCACCGCCCGTGGCCGTGGAAGGGCGGCGGGGGCGGAACTGGTCGGGGTCGGTGACGGTCGCGAGTTTGGCGGTCAGTCGTTCGGACAGGTCGACCTCGGTGCGTACGGCCCGGGCGGCGCGGGGGTGCCAGCGCCACAGCTCGGCGGAGCTGACGGTGCCGGCCCGGTACTCGCCGATCTCCCGGATGCCGGTGACCACCCGGCCGGTGGGTTGCTGGGCGACGTGGACGACCAGGTCGACCGTTGCCGCGATGGTCTCCAGCACCACGGTCTCGGGAACGGTGCGTGAGCTGATCGCGGCGTAGGTCCGCAGCCGGCCGATGACGTCGGCGGCGGAGGGGGCGTGGATCGTGGTGGCGACACCGTGGGCGATGCCCTGCCCGGCGGCGAGCAGCAGGGGTAGCACGCCGCCGTCGGGTTTGAGCTCCCCGAGCAGGACCCGGCCCGGAGTCTGGCGGCGCAGGTCGGCGGTCAGGTAGCGCTCCATCGGATACTCGCCTCGGCCGTCGACGTTGGCTTCGCGGGCTTCGAACTCGACGAGGTTGCGCCAGCGGCCGCGGTCGAGGAACAGTTCGGCTTCGTCCTCGACGACGACGACGCGTTCAAGTGCTCGGTCAGTCGGGGTGGCGTTCGCCCACGCGCGGAGCAAGGTGGTCTTGCCGGCGCCGGTGCCGCCGGAGATGACCAGGCCGAACGGGACCTGGAGGGCCGCGGTCGCCGCCAGCAGCGCGACGACGTCGGGTCCGCACATGCCGGTGCCGGCCAAGCCCATCAACGTGTCCAGGGCGGGGGTGAACAGCCGGCAATCCAGGTGGGTCAGGGACGTCACCCGGCCGACCGCGTGTACCCGGACCCCGTTGGGGAGCCGGAAACGGACCGATGGGTTGGCCTCGTCGAACCGCCGACCGGCCAGCGCCGCCTGCGCGGCCGCCCACTCCCACACCTGCTCGTCGCCGCCAAACGGGGAGGCGGTTTCGAACCGGGTGCCGGTGGCCCGTTCGGTGCAGATCATGTTGACGGCGCCGTTGACCTCGACGTCGCTCCACCGGTGCGCCGCCGTCAACGCCGGGCCCAGCGGCCCCAGCTCCGCCCGTGCCGCCCGCGCCCGCCGCCGGATCACGTCCTCCACCGTCGGTGCCAGCGGTGGCCGGTTCTCGGCGGCGGCCTGCTGGCGGGCGGCGACAAGCACCGCGGTGATGGTTTCCTCGACGAGAGCACCACGGTCCGCGGCCCGCACCGACACCCCGCCGCGGCGGGCCTGAGTCAGCCGCGCCTCGACCAGTTCGTCGATCCGGGTCACGTAGGCGTCGACCAGCTTGTCGTCGATCAGGCCGACCGCCGGCCGGTCCGCCAGCCGTCCCGCCGTCGGCCCGCGAAAGCCGCCCGTTCCGGGTGTCACCGTGGTCCCCGCCGCCAGCGGCGCCTGGCCGGCACCCGTCCGCCGGCCCGCCGCTGAGGTCGGGCCTGTGGCCTGGCGGGCCGCGGCCGGCGCCGGACCGCCAAGGCTCTGTGCCGCCCGGCCCGCCAGGCTCCGGGCGTCGTCGCCGCTGGACGGGCGGGGGACGGCCATCACCGACCGCCCCCGACCGTGCCGGCCAACCCATCGCCACCGATTCCGCTGCCACCGGTCGTACCGCCGGGCATGCCAGCTGGTGTAGCGGAAGGCGACCTGGTCGCCCCGCCGACCGCGCCAGCGCTCGGCCCGGCCGTGGTGGCCGGGCCAGGACCGGTCGCCGCCTCACCGGTCGAAGCCGAACCGTCGACGGCAACCCCAGGAGAGCCGGCGCCGGTGGCGCCAAGAAGCCGGACCCCCGGGCTGACAGCGGCCACCGTCGCGACCCGCGCCGCCAGATCCGCCGGAACCGCCAGGTAGACCACCGTCTCCCCGGTCCCGGACGCACCCGACGGCCGACGGACCTCGGTCACCGTCACACCCCGGGCCAGCGTCAGCGCGGTCTTCGTCACCGGGTCGATTCCCACGACGTCGACCCGCTCACCCGGGCGCGGCGCCGCCGACGGCAACCCCGCCGGATCGACCGCGACCCCAAGCGTCAACGTCCCCGCCGGCCCCGCCACCGACCCCACCAGCTCCGGCGTCACCAACGTCCCCGCCGGAAGGTCCACCAGCGCCTGGCGGCCCAGCAGAAGATCCCGCGCCATCGCCGGGGTCGCCAGTCGCACCGCGCCGCCGTCCGCCGCGACCCGTACCTGCGCCAGATCCGCCGCCGTGACCACCTGCCCGCGCGCCACTGGCCGGGACAGCGCCACCGCGTCGACCATCGACTGCCCGCCGGACCCGAGCCACAACGCCCCGCCGGCGCCCAGCACCGCCAGCAGCAGCCCGGCCAGCACCCCACCCCACCGCCGCGCCGGCCGCCCCACGTCCGACGGGCCGCCGGGGGCGTCGAGACTCTCCTCGACGTCGGTGTCGTCCCAGTGATCGGTGTAGGCCATCACCCACCACCTCCAGCTCGCTGGCCACCGGTCCGCTGGCAGCAGCCGGCAAGGCCGCCGTGTCCGTGGTCGGTGGCCGGTGATCCTTCAGCGCGAAGTCGGTCGGTTGCGGGCTGCGGGGTCAAGGCTGTGATCATGAGCCGTTTCTCTCCAGGGCCTGGTATTCGTGGACCACGGCCTCGATCGGAGTCGTGGTGATTAGCGGATCGAGGGCGCCGGTCTGGCCGTCACTGGCCGTCCAGGTGACCGACCAGCGGATCGACAGCGACGCCGGCCAGAACCGGCCATTCGGCGCCGCCGTCGAGGCGTCCCGATAGATGTAGGAACAGTCCGGAGCCGCGGCCGGCGGCGGCGCGGACGCGTCGAACGTCGCCCCCGGCCCGGCGCAGCTCACCGGGGCGGTGCCGTCACCCGGGTCGAAGACCAGCTCAACCGGGAGCGCCGTCACCGACACCGACAGACCCAGCGCCTCAGCTGTGCCCGTCACGGGAGCCCACTGGCCGGCGGGGGCGGCGAACCAGGTCGCCACGTTCACGACCAGCCCTCGGGCCAGATCCGGCGACAACACCGGCACGGGCAACGGCAACCGGCGACCCACGTCATCCACCGCCGAGGTCCGCAGACCCGGAACATTGGCGAGGGTGAACCACTGCCAGTCGGTGACGGTGCCGTCCGCGCAGACCCGCGCATACAGCCGCGACGTCGACCCATCCGGCTCCACCCGATCGGCCTCGTGCACCGGGACGTCCTCGGGAAGCACTTGGCCGATCACACCGGCTACTGCTGTGCTTGGCCGCCACGCACAACTCGGCGCGGGTCCGGCCGCACTGTTTCCGCCCGCGGGTGTGGCTTCGTCGTCCGCTGACGAGACCGAGGCGAGTATCTGTTGGCGGTCCTCGTCGGATTCGACTTGGCCATCAGCCTGGATACCTGTGCTGTCCCACCATCTGAGGGAGAGCGGGTCGTCGGCTGCGGCAGGTAGAGCTGTCGCTAGGACGGTGAGAATGATGGTTGCAGCGCCGGCCATGGTCAGGAGGAGACGGGGCGGGGCGGGCACCGGTTCTCGCCTTCCCAGCTGTCCACGACCACGCCGCTGCTGATCTTCCAGCTGCCGTCGAGTTGCTCCACCCAGGTCGTGCGGGTCCGCCCACTACCCGGGGTATTCCGGACGAAGATCTCCTTCCCGTCGGGCGCTCGGTTGACGCCGTCGATGATGGGGTCGCTATCCCAGCCACAGACCGTGGCGACCGCCTGTCCGGCCGGCGGCAAGGACTCGATGCTGATGTCCTCGATGACGTAGTAGGAACCAGGGTCCTGGCGAACGACGTAGCCCCGCTCGGCGAACCACTCCATCCGGCCGCGAACGTTGTCGCCGGCGACGGACTGGTCGGTGTAGACCGCGCGCAGTGCATCGACGAGGGCCCCGTCGGACGGGTTCGCGGCAGCGGCGCGGTAGGCATCGAAGTACTGCTTCTGGGCCGCCGTGACGGCGGCGCGGACCTCGGCGGCGGGGTCCGCGGGCGAGGTGGCGGCCGTCGCCGTGCCAACTGATTCAGTCAGGACGGGCGCTGGACCCTCGTCATCGCCCGAGCCGCCGCAGGCGCCTGCGGCCAGACACACGCCGAGCAGAACCGCGAACATGGCGGTCCGCGTGCGAAGGCCCGATGTCCTCTTGTGGAAATGCGATGGCCACATCTGGTCATTCGCTGTCCACATCAGGACGGTCCGTGTCCTGATGTGGACACGGCGGGCGTGCGTGGCATTCAGCTCGCGGAATTCTGGTCGCGGGCGGGCATGCACCAGGTCCTCCAACAGGCGTGGCTGGGGCGCCTCGACGCCGAGGCGTGGGAACGCCGCCAAGACGGCGGCATGAGCGACGAAACCCCAGCTCAATCCAGGTTCCCGCCGCAAGGTGGAGCAGTACAGCCACCCGGCCGGTGGGCGCCGGCCGGACGTGAACGGCTACCGGAGCGAAACCCGCCCCGGTGGCCGGAATAATCCTTGGTGAAACGGTGGTACCACAGGAATAAGCGCTTGAATAGCCGTACCACGCGCTCTGTGGATAACCGCCGCCAAGCGTTGGGCACCGTCCGTTACCGGGAAGGTGGGCCTCCCGCGCCGGCCGTGCCATCAGCGCATCCGCAATCCACCAGGCAGCCTGCCGGGCCGTTCGTATCCCCGCGCCAGGGAGGCTCCCATGCCCGTGGTCGGGCTCTGTCGCCTCGTGCCGTCTGATGCCGGGACCGACCTCCGCATGCCGTCCAGTGCCGCCCGGGGCGGGCCTAACCTTTCGGGGGTCGACGATCTCGCTTCGTGCCGCGTCCGGCCACGTGCCCCTCGTTCTGGCCACCGCCCGCCTCCTGGTCGATGCGCGGATCTGGGCGAGTAGCCGGATCGGCTACGCACCGTAGCGATAGTGATTCACGTCACGTAGTGGGAGGTGGCTCTGGCTCCCGTACTGACACCTCACGAACCGGTCGCGCCGGTTCGTGGGCGTCTCGCGGAGCCTCGATCTCCTACAGCGGCAGCGGCGGGCCGACGTCGAGGCCGGGCTGGCAGGCCTGGTCGTAGAGGTCGGCGGCCGCCGGGTTGGCGGGGCGCTCGCCCAGGGCGCGGCGGGCCGGGTCGGCGCCGTCGGGGGCGGCGGGGGTGCCGTGAGGCAGGCCGAGGCGGTGGTGGCGGTAGTGCTCGACGCGGTGGGCCGCGGTGTCCCAGGTCGCTGTCGCGGGGCCTGCGGGCCGGGGGCCGAGGAGGTCGGTGAGGTAGCGGGGAGGTTCGGCGGTGGCGCGCAGATGCGCCTGGTTGGTCTGGCGGTCGAGTGCGGCCTCCAGGCGGATCCGTCGCGCCGTGGCCTCGGCGTGGGTCCGGGCCGTGATGCCCGGTGTGTCGGCGAAGCGGAGGGGCTGGTCGTCGAGGAGGTCTCGCTCAGCGAACAGGGCAGCGGTCGGTCGGGTGGCGAGGTGGTTGGTCTCCGCGGTGTCCAAAAGCTGGCTGACGGTGTTCCAGTCGTGCTGGGCGGTTGCCGGGGCGGGCAGTTCGTAGAGGGAGCCGTCGACGCCGGCGGCCGCGCACAGGTCGGTGACGCGGCGGGTGAGGATGGGCGCGCCGGTACGCACGCCGATCAGGGGTTCGCGGCGCAGCGCGGCGCGGAGCTCGTCGGGGTGGTGGCCGTGGTCGAGCAGAGCATGCAGGCCGGCGATGGCGCGGCCGAGGGGGAGGGCTTCGCGGGGGCTGTGGAAGCGGGCGCGGGCCTCGTCGGGCAGGGCGGTGGCCCAGCCGTGGGCGAGGTGGGTGGCCTGGTCGTGGTGGCGTAGCCACGGGTCGCGGCGACGGTCGTCGTGGATGGCGCCGGGTGGTGGTCCGGGGTCGTGCGGCGGGGCGTCGGCGCGGTGGCGGGCGTGGTAGATCGCGAGGCCGATGACGGCGTCGTCCCAGGCGGCCCGGTCGGGGCCGGACGGCGGTCGGGGGCCGATGCGGGCGAGCAGTTCGGGTGGCGGCTGGGTGACGGCGGTGGCGCGCAGCGCGGCTTCGGTGGCGAGCTCGGCGCGTCGGAGCAGGACCTGACGCGGCAGGCCGGCGCCTGCCGAGGTCGGTCGCGGCGTAGCCGGTGTGAACCGCGGCGCGTGCGGCGCGGATCGCGCCACGTCGGGCCCACCCGCGCCGTCGGTGTCGTTCGCCGTGGCGACGCGGTCGCGAGGCGGGCGGCGGTCCGGCCGGTCGCCCTGGTCGCCGGGGTGGGCGTCGGTGAGGCGCAGGGCGGTGAGCTCGGCGAGGGTGTGGTGCCGGCGAAGCGCGTGGGCGGCGGTGGCGGCGGGGTCGTGGTCGGTGGCGAGGCGTTCGGCGCGGGTACGGGCAAGGCGGTCGGCGAGCCGGTCCAGGGGGCTGTCGGGGTCGGGGCCGGCCGGCAGCCAGGTCTCGTCGTCGGCGTGCTCCGTGAGGTCGGCGCGGCTCAGGACATAGGCGTGCAGGCCGACGCGGGCACGCGAGAGCATGACGTAGGCGGCGGGACGGCTCGTGTCGTCAGGCAGGACGGCGCGGGCGGTGTCCATGGTGGACCCCTGCGCCTTGGCCGCGGTCAGGGCGTAGGCGTGGCCGAGGCCGCCGTCACGGCCGTCGTCGAACCGGTGGGTGAGGTATTTCCAGGGGACGACGACGGTGCCCTTCGACGGGAAATGGACCTCGAGGGCGCGCGCGTGCGGGTCGTCGGCCGGGTGGACGGCGGTGACGACGCCGATGGTGCCGGTGCGGATGTATGCGGAGGCGGGCTTGCCGACCGGGACGAGGCTGTGGCCGGCCTGGGTGAGGGTGATGACCTCGTCGCCGACCTGGTATTCGCGGCCGGCGGCGCGCAGGACCGGGCCGGTCAGCGTGCCGTCGGCGACCAGCAGGGCGCGGGCGGCGGCGTTGAGCTCCTCGACGTCACGGTGGCGTTCGGCCATCATCTGGACCCCGGCTGGCCGGGGCGCCTTGGCGCGCCCCGTGCCGTGCCGCCCCTGGCGGGAGGTGCTGTTCATCTCGTCTCCTTCTCCGTGCACGGTGGTGGGCGTGGCGCGGTTCGTGGCGCCCGCGTCGTCCGGGGCGGCCCGGCTCGGCGCGCTGGCCGCGGTTCGCGCGCCGTGGCGCACCTGATGGCGTTCGGCGTACCAGTCGGCGACGGCGCGTTCGAGGAGCGTGCCGACGTCGTCGGCGAGGTGGATGTGGCCCGCGGCGGCGAGGCGGTCGAGGGTGGCGCGGACGGCTGGCGCGGTGTCGGCGCGCAGCGCGGCCAGCGCGGCGCGGACCGGCGCCATCGCGGCGCCGGCCTGGCGGTGCACCGTCGTCAGGCCGGGGAGGTCGTCGGCGCGGGCGACCAGGTGGGTGAACCAGCCGCCGGCGGCGACGGAGCCGAGCTGGGCGGGGTCACCCACCGCGATGATCACGGTGCCGGTGCGGGTGGCGTAGCGCAGGAGCCGTTCGGCGTCGCGGGTGGCGACCTGGGTGGCCTCGTCGACGATGAGGGCCGCGCCGGGTGGCCACACGTCGGCCGGGGTGTCGGTGTTGTCGAGGCGGGTGAGCCAGCTGGCGACGACGCGGGCGGGGATGCCGATCCGGTCGGCGAGCTCCTCGGCCTGGCGTCCGCCGTGCGCGGTGGCCAGGACCGGGTGGCCGGCGGCGGCCAGGATCTTGGCCAGGACACGCATGGCTTCGGTCTTGCCGGTGCCGGCCGGGCCGACCGCCAGGCGGACCAGGTCACCGCTGGTCAGCAGCCGGCGGACCAGCTCCACCTGCTCGGCCGACAGCGCCGGCCCGCCGCCGGGCGCGGGGCCGGTGGCGGCGCCCAGGTGGGTGTCGAGGAGCGCCGGGTCGACGAGGAGGCGCGGCCGGGCGCCAGCGGCGACCTGGCCCTGGCGGTGCAGGGCGAACAGGGTGTCCTCCGCGGCCAGCAGACCTTCGACGGTGAAAAGGGGTTCGGGTTCGTGGCGGCGGCGGGCGCGGACCGTGTCGTGCAGGAGGACGACGCGTCGGTCGGCGAGGAACCGGTCGGCCAGCCGCTCGATCTGCTCGGCGTCGAGCCGGTCTCCGGCCCAGCCGGCGACGTGGCGGACCACGTCACGGCGGACGAACGTGGTGGCACGGGCCGTCAGCCCGGAGTCGCCGGCCAGGCGGGTGAACAGAGCCTCGATGTCGTCGTCCCGCGCGGACGCGCGCGGCCCCGGATCGTCGGCGAGGGTGGGAGCGAGCTGGCTGACCCGCGCCGGGGTCCAGCCGGCGGCGGTCAGCCGGTCGAGCTGGGTCTGGGCGACCTGCTCGTCGGCGAGGACCTTCTTCGGCGCGCGGGAGCGCAGTTGGGCCACGGCCGCGGTCCCCCCGGACGGTTCCAGGCCGGCGGCGACGAGCTGCGCGAACTCGGCGCTCACCTCGCCGTGCCGGGTCGAGAACGCGGCCAGCAGGTCAGTGGGGAAACCGGCGATCTCGGCGACCCCGCTGCGCGCCGGCTCCCAGGCGACGCCGCGGCGGGCGGACAGCTCGTGGCGCAGCACCGCCGCGCCGACGTAGCCGGCGGTCGTCACCTCGCGCAGCAGCACCTCCGAGTCGACCGTCCGCCATTCCCAGCCGCCCGGCCCCGGGTCGTCCGGGTCGGCGGGGACGGCGACCGCGTTGACGACGATGTTGTGGACGTGCAGGTGGGCTTCGCTGCTGCGTGACACGTGATGCAGATACGACGCCACCGCGAGGCCGAGCGCGCGCCGGCTGGTCTTGTGGACCACGCCGAACGCGGCGTGGCGTTCCAGGTAGCTGATGGTCGCGTCCACCGCCGTGTCCAACGCCGCCGCGATGTCGGCACGCAGCGCGTCGTCGCCGAACGCCCACAGCAGGCTCACCGACTTCGGCGCCGCGCACACCACGTCATAGCCCAGCACCGTCGCCGGCGGCGTTCGCTGGACGAGCCACCGCTCCAGCTCGGCCCGGCGTACTCGCCACCGCCCATCCGGGCCGTGCTCGCCGACCAGCAGGTCCGCCCGCCGCTGACCTTCGGGCGCCCTGACCGTCGGCGAACCAGGCTCGCCGCGATCCGCCGAGGCCGCGGTGCCGGCCAGGGCGCCGGCTGCGTCCTCCTCGGCGCCGCCATCGGCTGGTGAACGACCGGCCAGGTCCGCGGCGCGGAGTTCGGCGGCGCGGCGCAGCGACCGGCGCAGGTACTCCGGGGCGACCCCGGCCAGCGCCGCGGCCCGCGCCACCGTCAACCATTCCCCGCCGTCAACGGGAGTGCCTGGCGCCCGCGCGTCGCCGCCCACGCCCGCCGCGGCAGCCGCTGGCCCGGCCAGGGCGGACCCGCCGGTCGCGGCGCCGTCGGGTCGCGCGGCCCGCCCGGCGGAACCGGCCGCGGTCAGCAACGACTGGCCGGTGACCGCGTGCCGACCCCCCAGCACCCGAGCCAGCGCCTCACTGGACACCGGCCCGCGCAGCCCGACCAGCGCCGCGCCCCGGCCACGCGCCCAGCCCGCGGCCGTCCGCCGGGCGTGGTACCGCGTCAGCCCGGCCGCCGCGCCTGGCTGCCCGGCCTCGACATAGACGACGACCGCGCGCGCCACCCGCGCGACGTCCCCCGCGCCGCGCACCCGCACCCTCAACACCCGCGCCTTCGTGATCATCGGCCACCGTCCCGTCTCGCCGGACCCGGCGCAGGACCGGGGCGAACCAGCACGACGGTGCCTGGCAGGGACATCGCGAAGGCCCTCGCGCAGGGCATCGCGCGGGCCCTCGTACAGGGCATCGCGCGGGCCCTCGTACAGGGCATCGCCCGAGGTCACGAGGTCAGGACACCCGCCGGGCCGCGCCGGCGACATCGTGAGGCCGCGGCCCCGCGCCGGGGCTGCCCTGAAGCCCTGGGCCAGCCGTTTCGACTGCCCGTTTCGAACGGTCCGACCCGCCGGCAGCCGACCCGCCAGCCCGGCCTGGTTCCCGGGCGGCCGCCACGGCGCGGGCGAAGGGCCTCGACGAGGGCCTCGACGAGGGCCTTCGCGATGCACGCGGCGATGAGGCGCGGCGGCAGGGTCAAAGGCCATGGAGGAGCGCTCGACACGACGGCGCGACCGGCCCGCCGGGCCGCGGCAGACCGGGCGTGCTGGCCATCCGCCGAGCCGCCGCCCGGTCCCGGCTTGTCGCCGGGCTCACCGCCGCGGCGAACCGCGACCGACCATGTCAGGGAGATGCCATGATTCCGTCCCAGCCCGGTTCTGGCGCCGACGGCCCGACCCCGCCTGACGGCCCGCCTCCGCCGCGGGGCCCATCGCCCGTCCAGCGGACGACGGATGGTCCGCCACCCGTCGAGATCACGGTCGAGTCGGGCAGCTGGCGCTTGGACCGGCAGGCCGACCCGACAGGCGGACGGCCGTTCTACACGGCGGAGCTGGTGACCGACCCCACAGGCACGGGCCGGTCCCGGCGGGCGTGGGCCACGGCCCAGCCGACCACCGTCAGGCTGGAGGAGGCGGTCGGCTTCGCGATTCCGCGCCAGATCCAGCAGTACCTGCGCGACCTGCCGCCCCGGCCCGGCTGGCCGGGTCCGCCGGAGGGGCCGCTGTCCGACGAGACGGTCCGCGCGCACCGGCCCACCCGGCACAGCCCGGTGCGCGTCGCCGGCGAGCCCGCGTCGCGTCACGGCCGGCTGCTGCGGCACGAGGAGCCGCTGATCGACTGGGAGCGTGACGGTGTGCGGGTCGAGGTGTTCCTCGGCACGGCCAGCCGGGGCCTGTCGCTCGGCTACCGGATCAGCGAGATTACGCCCGGCCGGGAAAGGGACGTCGTGTTCTGCGGGGTTCGCCGCACACTTCCCTCGCTGGACGGTGACCCGGTCGACGACACGATCCGCCATGTCGTGCTGACGGTCATCGGCCGGGCGTTGCACGACGACACCGTCACGGAGCGGCAGCACGCCTTCGTGCGCCGCCACCGGGCGGTGATCGGCGCGGTGGTCGCCCGCCCGCCCGATCACCCGTTCCCGGACGGCACACGCGTCGTCGCCCACAAGAGCGACCCCGCTCGCCGAGCCACCGGCACGGTCCTGGTCGCTGTCGACGACGCGGACGGCCACGGCTACCTGTGGCGCCCCGACGCCGCCGACCTGCCTGGCCATCCCTGGCGCGACCAGCCCACCTGGGCGCTGCGCGCCCACCCGGACGACCTGCGCCCGACGCTGGCCGTCCCCGAGGCCCTCGACAGCGCGTTCCTGACGACCGGCGCCCAGGTCGCGACGATCGACGATCCTCGCTTCGCCACCGGAACCGTGCTGCGTGCCTTCGCCGACGGCGGGGCGCCGCGCTACGAGATCGAACCCCACGACGTCCCGCTGCCCCCGGTCGTCCTCGACGCCGACGACCTGGTCCCGCTGCGCGGCACCGCCTGGCCCACCGTCGAGGTCCTGCTCGCGGCCCGCGCCACCGCCGGCCTGTCCCCACAGGCCGGCGAAATGCTCGTCACCGCCCGCGAGACCGCGATCGTGCTCGCCACTCCCGACGGCCCCGACGTTCTGACGGCACCTGGCCGGCGCCAGACCAACCCGGCGCTCGACCCCGGCCAGCACACCCGCCCCACCCCGGTGCCCGAGCATCTGCTCACCCCCGCCCGGCGCACACCGACCCTGACCTGGACCGGCGACGGCACCATCCGGGTCGACGACCCCGGGCACGGACGCCTCGACGTCGGCGAGGAACTCTTCAACGCCGCGATGCGCCACCCGCCCGCCGAACTGGACGCGATGCTCGCCCGCCGCCCATGGCTGGCCACCAGCCCGGACCAGCCCGCGTTCGTCGCCGCGGCCCTCGCCGCCCGTTACGCCGCCCGCGACGTGCTGCGCGTGCCCGCCCTCGAACCCGGCCCGCCCACCCGGCCCGGCGCAGGCGATCGGCCGGTCGATCTCCCGGCCGGCGCGTCCCCGACGGCTGCCGGCCCGTCGGACATCCCGGGCGGCGAACCAGCGGCCGAGGCTGAGCCCCTCCCACCTTCGCCGGCCACCGACCCAGATCTCGCCGGCCCCGACCCGTCCCCGGATCCCGGTCTCTGACGGCGCTCGCCCGGATGAGGGCCGCGCTTCCCCGCGCGGCCCAGACGCGTCGCGTCGCGCCCCCGACACTCCGGTCGCGCTCGACGAGCTGCCCGCGGGGCGGTACGGCGGCGAGCGTCGCCGACCTTGAGGCCTAGAGACCCAGCCCCGTGTCCGTGACAGGCGGAGGCGAGGCCGCCTGGCCGGGTGCCGCCGACGGCTCTGAGACGGCGGACGTGGCGGTCGAGATCGGCGAGTCCGCCTGCGCGGCCAGGGACGTCGGCGTGAGCCACTCCGGCGCGTGGATGGCCACGAGCGCCGCGAGGGTGATCCGGGACTCGGTTCCCCTGAGGTGCAGGCGGCGCGCGTGGGGGCGCAGCATGTCCCACAGCTGTGGGTCGGGGTGGCACAGCGCCTGTTCGAGATGGTCGGTGTCGCAGGTCAGGATCCCGTGGTGCGGGTCGTGCAGCCACGTGGTGTGGTCCTGGCGGGCGCGGTCAAGCGGCGGCAGCGCCGGCGCGGGCGGCCTGGTGGCGGTGAGGACCGTGGTGGTGGGGCTGGTCGCGGCGAGAAGCGCGGCACGGCCCGGCGTCGGCTGCGGCCCGGGCAGCCTCGCGCACGCCGAGACCAGGCGCAGCGACTTGGCCGCGGTGTCGGCATAGCTGGCCAGCAGATCGTCGGTGACCAGGCCGGGGCCGCCGTACTGGCCGGCGTCGAGCGGGCTTTTGAGCAGTCCCTCGCCGGCCAGGCGGCGCACTGCTATGTCGCTGGCGGTCGCGAGGTCGGGCAGGAGGACGACAGCCCGTCGCGCGACACGGAGCAGCGCGGCCAGGTCGGCCGCGGTGGCGGTGGCGGCGGCGTCGTTGAGCTGATGGCGCAGCCCGGCGGCGAGGCGGGCGGCCTGGCGGCCCTCGAAGCCCAGCGTCCGCATCCGGCCGACGTCCTGGTGGAGCGCGGTCCAGGCCAGGGCGGCGCGGTGGGCGCAGGTGGAGACCTGGGCGTAGGCATCCTGGGCGGGATGTGGGCCGTGACGCCGGGCCTGATCGGCGAGCTTCCAGGTCAGTTCGCTGATCGCCGCCGCGAGGTCCGCGAACTCGGTCAGCGTGACGTGGTGCGATCGAACCGGTGGCCGGGTCAGGACGTGGGCGGCGTGACGCAACCGCTCCAGCTTCAGGTCAAAGGACTCGCCGATCTGGGCGCCGAGCAGCGGGGTGACCTCGTCGAGGACGGCGGGGAGCCCAGGTCGGTCGCACGAGTGCCCGATCGTGGCCGCGGCGTCTCGGAGGTTGCCGAGCCGGTCGAGTGCCCGGGCCACCCGCAGCACTCTGCTCGGATCCGCGTCGCGCGGCGGTGCGCGGCCCGGGCCGTCGCCCGGGCTGGTGGGCGGGGCCGCCGCCAGCGGGTGGCGGCGCAGATGGTCGGCCCGGGCCGCGGCGCCATCGGTGACCACGACGACCAGCCGGGCGAGCCGGCCCGTCGCGGCGGTGACCGCGCCTGGATGCGTCAGCGCGCCCGCGTCCGGTCCGCGAGGCTCGCCCCGCGGGCCGAGCTGCGCGGACAGCAGGTCGTGCGCGGTGCCCAGCAGGTCCTGCGGCGCGGCCCAGACACTTCCCGGCCCTGCTCGACCCGCTGGCAGGACGGAACGTAGCGCCATCACCGCCTGGTCGACGTGCCAGGCGAGGTCCAGCGCCGGGTTCGACGGCCCGGCTCCCCGGCCGAGGAAGCGGGCGTGGCGGCCCACCAGCGCGAGCACGCCGACCAGTTCGGTGGCGTCCCGAACGACCTCGTCCGCTCCCACGGGCGGTGGGGCGACCGCGGCGAGGGCGGCCTGGCCGCGGGCCGTCTCGGCCAGGTGGCCGTAGGTCAGCGGGTCAGGCATGGCCGAGCGCCGTCAACGCCATCTGGGCGTGGATCACCGCCTGGGCCGGCGGCAACGGGTCCGGCTCCGTCTCGATGCAGGGATACAGCGTGTCGATCGCGGCGTGCAGCACCCGCCGGACGTCCTCCCGGCGCACCAGGTGGTCACCGGCGCCGATCGCGGGGGGAGGCGGCGCCGCCTCGCGCACCCCGGCGAACTCCAGCTCGGCCACGGACCAGGTGATCTCGGTGCGGGCGGTGCGTACGTGCTCCTGCGTGGCCAGCGGGTGGAACAGTAGCCCCGCCAACGCGTGGTAGAGAAGCCCGAGGCCCGCTACCAGGCCCGGCTTCCGAGCCGCGATCAGCGCCGCCGCGACGCCGTGCCACCGCGCCGGGTCCACCCCGTATGACGGATCCAGCCCAGCCGCCACGAGCCGCTCGAGCCGCTCGACCCGCGCCCTCTCTTCATCCATCGCCTGTCCCTTTCACAGTCCCGACCAGAAAGATCCAGTGCATCAGCGCGCCCGTGGAATACGCGAGCGTGGCGACGCCCGCTGTGGATACCGGCGCCGCTGTGGATAACCCTGGCTGGTCGGAACACCGTGAAGGCCCTCGCGCGGTACCTCGTCAAGGCCCTCGCGCGGTGCATCGCAGGGCCATCGCGCATCGGGGATTGACATGGCGCCGCTGAGGCGACGGGAAGCCCCTGCATTGTGGGCGGCTGGGCTGCCGGCCAGTTTTGCGCACCGATACTCGCTGTTCGCCCAGGCCCACAAGATAGTCAACGACGTTTACAGCCGGGCCGTGAGATCTTGATCAAGATATTTCGGATCAACGGCCAGGCGACGGAGCGGTATTGGTGGTGATGCGAACCGCGTACGCCGCGCGGTGCCTGCTCGCGGCAGGGCTGTGTCGTCCTCGTCGGCGTTTCAGGTAGGGGTCGGACAGCGGCTCGGTGACCGGCGCCACGCAGCCACGCTTGTCCCGGGAATCCCACCGGAGCCCTCGGCGTCCGCGCACCTGCTGGTAGCTGTGCCGGGCGTGCTGGCTGATGCGGGCACCGGCCAGCGCCTGGTGGGCCGCGGCGCGCGGCCGGTCGCGCGCGACTGGCGCCTCGACGTCGAACAGGTCCGCATAGGGCAGGTGGGCCATGAGGCGGTCGAGCGGGTGGTCGGCGATGCGGACGGGTAGCAGCCGTTCGCCGAGCCAGGCTTGGTCGGCGGCGAACGCCGCCTGTCACTCGGCCGCGTGCTTCGAGCCGTGGTAGGTGGGGGAGATGACGGCGATCGTCAGGTGCGCCTGGCAGATTGCCGTTGGTCGCCGCGCTGGCGCGTTGCGTCGAACTTGCCGGCGGCATCCAGACCACACTGCGGCCGAGCCATGGGCGGGCCGCTTTCTGCGCCGGTCCCAGGTGGCGCTTGCTGTACGGCGGGCGTGTCAGGACCGCTGGTAGCGGGCCACGGTGCCGTCGTCGGAGGTGAGGGTGAGCGTCAGGCCGGAGTCCTCAAGCTGGCCGGTGAGCACCGTGGGGCATTCCCCGTGGAAAGAAGCGGGGTCGCCGATGGGTTCCACCTGTTCGGTTTCGGTGGCGAAACGCAACTGGTCGCCGTCGAGGGTGACGGTTCCTTCGCAGGTTGCCCGGAAGCCCACCGGATGCCCCTCCAGGAGATCGTACTTCTCGCCTACGAGCCGGAAGTCCGATCCGGCGATGTGCAGGGCCGAGTCTGCGTAGACGACGATCTCTGTCCCGTTGGACACCTGGCTTTGCTGCGCGTGGAACTCCCAGGCACCGGCTGCCTGCTCGGCCAGTGAGGGTGCTGTGCTTCCGGCGCCGGCGCCCGCACCGGCCTGTGCCGTGGGCCCGGGCGTGCTGTTCCCCTTGTCAATGACCGCGATGCCGACGACCACGACAGCCACGACGAGCAGGGTCGCGGCGACGGCGGCGAGCACCGGGCGCGAAAGTCCAGGAGTCCGCACCGGCCCGGTCGCGGCCGGCGTACCCGTGGGGGAAGCCGGCGCGGCGGGCGGCGCGTCCTCGCCGCTGCCCGGCAGTACGGCCACCACGACACCGGGGAACGGCGGCCGGCGGCGCACGGCGCGTTCCTGGATGGGAATGGGCGGCCGGTCGTAGGGCTTGGCGTGGCCGCGCAGGACATCGGTGACGCGGCCGAGGAGTTCCGCGCGCGCGGCATCCTCGCCGTAGCGGCCTAGGTCAATAGGGATGAAGCCACGCAGCAACCCGTCGAGTTGCACGTCTTCGACTCTGACCGGAATGATGGTGACGCTGGGCCCGCTGAGGGTGTCTGGCCAGACGGCCAGCCACTCGGCCCGGGTGCGGGGCGATCGCAGGTAGGCGGCGGATGCGACGAGCAGCATGTAGTCCGTGGTCCGGATGCCCTCGTCGAGGCGTGCGGCCCATGGCATCCCCGGCAGGGTGTCCCAGTGGTGCAGGGTTACCCGAAGGCCCGCTTCTTCCAGCACCCAGCCGATCCACTCCGCCCAGGTCAGGTCCTCTTCGGCGTAGCTGAGGAAGAAGTCCCGCTTGCCGTCCATCCAGGGCCCCCGAAACCTGTGGCTCAGCAGAATAGGGGTGATCATACTGCGCGTCGGGGTCTGACGGACCCGTAAGGCATGACGGGCCCGGATAGAACGCTGCACCGGTCGGATAGAACACCGAAGGAGGCCCATGTCGCATCGACCGCCGCGCCCGGCGCTCCTCACGGAGCGTCACCCATTTGGGCGGCGCACTGTCATGGGCGCGCTGGCGGAAGGCGCCATCGACCTGATCATTACGTAGTGTTACTGACGATCTGACGCCATTCTGATGCAAGAAGGCCCGACATGGGATGGTATGGGCGGGCTGTCGACGGCACGGGCTGCGGACTCCAGCCAGCACCGAGGCCCCGAAGCGTCGACAGGGCAGCACAAGCCGGCCGTAGTCGATACGCCGCGGGAGTCTCCGAAAGTGACTCAACTGCGAGAGGCCTCGACTCATAATTGCCCCTTCGTGCCGAGTCGCGCTCGGCACGGCCCCGGGTCGCTTACGTCAGACCCCGGCCGTGATCCGGTGATCATCCGGTCGTCGGTAGTGGCGTGTTCTTGCGGGCCCCCGGCCGGTTGACCGGGTGTCGGGGCGGCCGGTGCTGGAGATGGCCGCTGGCCGGCGCGGTTTGAAGGGCGGGCATCGCGCGTTGCGCCAGGCGTCCGTGTTCGGGCGGCCTGGGGTTCATGGCAGTGCCTGACGCTGCGTTTCTGGGCTGGCAGTCTTCCGTCCACGCTGGGCTCGGTAAATGGGCCTGCTCGCTGGCGCCGGGACCGTACGCCGAGCCGGGACCCGCGATGGTGGGACTTGGGCCGTATCCTGCCGCGCTGACGGCTCCCGCCGGGGGGTGATCCGCGTGGGCGGGCGGGGCCCGCCGGCGTACCCGCCGTCCGCGGCTGCCTGCCCAGGGTCATAGCCGCGGTTCTGGCTGTGGGCCGATGTGCTGGCGGGCCTGCGCGCGCACCATCATCCACATGACAGAACGTGACGTCGTGACCGTACGCGGTCTACGAAAGAACTACGGCGGCCGGCTCGTCGTCGAGAACCTGGACCTCGACGTCGCGGCCGGCGAGGTCGTCGGGCTGATCGGCGCCAACGGCGCCGGCAAGACCACGACCGTCGAGTGCATTCAGGGGCTGCGGCGCCCGGACGCGGGGACCGTGCGCGTGCTCGGTCTCGACCCGACCCGGCAGGCCGCGGCGCTTCGTCCCCAGGTGGGCAGCCAGCTCCAGAGCTCGGCGTTGCCGGACCGGCTGCGGGTCGCCGAGGCGATCGAGCTCTTCGCTACCAGGAACGCCCGGTCCGGCGAGGAGCTGCTTCGCCAGTTCGGACTGTCCGAGCGGCGTCGTTCGGCCTTCGCCTCGCTCAGCGGCGGGGAGCGTCAGCGGCTGTTTCTCGTGCTTTCCCTGCTGAACCGCCCGCGCCTCGTGATCCTGGACGAGCTCACCCAGGGGCTCGACCCGGCCGCGCGCCGCGACGTCTGGGCGGCCATCACCCAGCTGCGCGACGCCGGCACGACGATCCTGCTGGTCACCCACGAGCTCGACGAGGCGGAAGCGTTGTGCGACCGCGTCGTGGCGATGCGCGCCGGCCGGGTGCTGGACGCCGGCCGCCCGGCGGAACTGGTCGCCCGGCACGCGCCGTGGGCGGTCGTCCGCTTCGGCTGGACGCGGGACGACGTGACGGACCTGGCCGCGGCCCTGCGGGCGCTCCCCGGAGCGCGGGAGGTGTCGGTCGCCGGCGGTCAGGTGGAGGTCCGCGGCGACCGCCGGGTGATCGCCCACGCGGGCGCCGAGCTCGTCCGCCGCGGCGAGATACCCGACGACCTGCGGGTCGAGCTTCCCGATCTCGAGGCGGCGCTGCTGACCCTGCTGGGAGTCCGCGCGGACGCCTCCCCGTCGACAACCCGCGCGACCGCGCCCACGCTGATCGGAGTGAACCGATGACCACCGTGTCCCCCTCCCCGGCCGCCGCGTCGGCCACGCAGGCCGAGGCCGCCTCCTCGGGTGCCACCGCCCACCGGGCGGCGCCCCGCCGGGTCCGCTCCGCGGCCAGCCGGCTGATCCGCGCCGAGCTGCGGCTGATGGTCCGCGAGCCGCTGACCCTCACCTTCGTGTTCGCCTTTCCGATCGTGACGATGCTGATCATCGGCGGTTCGTTCGGCACCGCCGCGGACGAGGAGTTCGAGGGGACGAACCCGGCGCACTGGTACGTCGCGTCCTACCTGACGGTCGTGATCGCGGCCACCGGGCTGATCATGCTCCCGGTGCACATCGCGTCCTACCGGGAGCGGGGCGTGCTGCGCCGGTTCGCCGCCGCCGGCTTCGGGCGGTGGTCGTTCGCCGCGGCGCAGGTCGTCACCGGGCTCGCGACGATCGCGCTGGCCAGCGTGCTCCTGCTCGCCGTCGCCGCGCCTGTCTACGGGGTGCCGGCCGTGCACGACTGGTGGCGGGTCGTCGCGGGGCTGGTCGCCGGGTCGGTCGCCTTCGTCAGCCTCGGGGTGCTGCTCGGGAGCGTCATGCCGTCGGCGCGCTCGGCGCAGGCGGTCGGGCTGCTGCTGTTCTTCCCGTCGTTCCTGCTCGGCGCCGGCGGCCCGCCGCCCGACGTCATGGGTGACGTCCTGCGGACGATCGCCAGCGTGCTGCCGCTGACGCTCGTGACGCAGGCCGTCCGCGGGCCGTGGCTGGGGCTCGGCGGCGCCGACGTGCAGCTTCTGGTGGTGGTGGGCCTGGCTGTCGTCGCCCTGACCGCCTCCGCCCGTCGTACCGCGCTGTGAGGGACCCGATCCCGGCGATGCCAGCCACAGCAAGGTCAGCTACCGCAGGGCCCGCCATAGCATGCGCAGCATGAGAGAGCCGGTGGTGATCGCGGCGCGGTGGGGCCCACCGGCCGCGATCGCTCTGTTCGCCCTCGCGGGGCTGGTGGCCCGCGACCCAGGCCCGCTCAGGATCGGCGGGGCGCTGGCTGTCGTCGCCCTGACGCCGCTGCTGCGGCCGGGCTCGCGGCTGCTGGTCCCGGCGGTCGTGGCCGTCGGGGCCAGCGCCGCGATCGTGTGCTACGGCTCCGCGTCGAACGTCGGGTGGTTCGCGGTGGCGGTGCTCGCCGGGTGGACGGCCGTCGTCGCGCACCGGTCCGTCTGGCTGTCGGCGTGGGCGGGCGCCGTCGTCCTGTTCGTCATCCAGTGGCTCACGACCGAGCCGGACCCGGGGTGGGCGGCCTGGATCGCCGGCACCACGTTCGCGACCGTCGGCTGCTTCGTCGGCCGCCGCCAGCGTGACCTCGCCGACCAGCTCCGGCTCGCCCAGGCCGGGCTGGTCGAGCGGGCGCGGGCGGAGGAGCGCAACCGCATCGCCCGGGAGATCCACGACGTGGTCGCGCACTCGCTGACGGTCTCGCTGCTGCACGTGACGTCCGCGAAGCTGGCGCTCGACGACGACCCCGCCGACGCCGCCCGGGCGCTCGACGAGGCGGAACGGCTTGGTCGGGCCGCCCTCACCGAGGTGCGCCAGGCGGTCGGCATGCTCCGGGAGGACGCCGGGTCGACCTTCGCGCCGCTGCCGGACGCGACCCAGCTCGCCGCGCTGGCTGACGGCTTCCGCGACGCCGGGGTTCCCGTCACGCTCACGGTCGACGGGCCGCTGGAGGACCTGCCCGCCACCACGGGGCTCGCGCTGTACAGGATCCTGCAGGAGGCGCTGACCAACAGCGTCCGGCATGCTCCCGGCGCGGCGACCGCGGCGCGGGTCACCGTGGCGGACACCGCCGTGTCGCTCACGGTCGACACGGCCACGTCGGCCGCCGGCGGCCAGGGGGACGCTGGCCCGCGGCGGACCGAGACCGCCTCCGGGCTGGGCCTGCACGGCATGCGGCAGCGCGCCGAGGCGCTCGGCGGCACCTGCGTCGCCGGCCAGGGGGAGGGCGGCTGGCGGGTCCGCGCGCAGATCCCGCTCCGGCGTGAGTCCACCCGCCCCCGGAAGGCTTCCGCGCCCGCCGCGCCGGCCGCGCCCGCCGCGCCCGCCGGACCCGTCGCGCCTGAGGCGGTGGCGCCGTGATCCGCGTCCTGCTGGTGGACGACCAGGAGCTGATCCGGGTGGGGCTGCGAGGCATCCTGCGGGCCAAGTTCGGGTTCGAGATCGTCGGCGAGTGCGCCGACGGGTCACAGGTGCCCGCGGCCGTCGAGCGGCACCGGCCGGACGTGGTGCTGATGGACGTCCGGATGCCCGTGGTGGACGGGGTCGCGGCGACCGAGGCGCTGCGGCGGCGGGCGGACGCACCGCCAGTGCTGGTGCTCACCACGTTCGAGGACGAGGAGGTCCTCGCGGCGGCGCTGCGGGCGGGTGCGTCCGGGTTCCTCCTCAAGGGCGTCCCGGCCGACGACCTGCAGCGCGCCGCGCGAACGGTCGCCGAGGGAGGCGCCTGGCTGGACCCGGCGGTCACCGGCCACGTGCTCACCACCTACCGGGCGGCGTCGGCGCCGGTCCGTGCGGCCGACGCCGGGCCGGACAGGACCGTCGAGGTGCTCACCGCGCGCGAGCGCGAGGTCCTCGTCATGATCGGCCGCGGCGCGACCAACGGTGAGATCGCCGAGGCTCTCGTCCTCGGCGAGGGCACCATCAAGACCCACATCGGCCACATCTTCGCCAAGCTGCACCTGCGGGACCGGGCCGCGGCCATCGTCTTCGCGTTCGACCACGGCCTCGTCCACCCCACCAACCCGCCCAGGTGAGCCGCCCTCGCGTGTTCGCCGCCGCCTGGTGGTCAGTGCACGACCTTGAGGTTGAACATCGGGGTGCTGAGGGTCCTGGCCTGTTGGTCTGGTCAGCCGATCTGCCACAGCCGCACGGTGTGGTCCGCGCCGGAGCTGGCCAGGGTGCGCCCGTCCGGTGCGAACGCCACCGAGTACACCTCCTCGGTGTGGCCGGTGCGGGAGGAGGCGAGCGGGCGCGGGGCGGAGCGGTCGGAGACATCCCACAGCCGCACGATGTTGTCCGCGCCGCCGCTGGCCAGGGTGCGCCCATCCGGCGCGAAGACCACCGAGTACACAGGGTCGGTGTGGCCGGTGAGGGGGGAGCCGAGCGGGCGTGGGGCCGAGGGGTCGGAGACATCCCATAGCCGCACCGTGTGGTCGTAGCTGGCGCTGGCAAGGGTGCGCCCGTCCGGCGCGAACGCCACCGATTCCACCGCGCCGGTGTGGCCGGTGAGGGGGGAGCCGAGCGGGCGTGGGGCCGAGGGGTCGGAGACATCCCATAGCCGCACCGTGCCGTCGTAGCTGGCGCTGGCAAGGGTGCGCCCATCCGGCGCGAACACCACCGAATTCACCTGGTCGGCGTGGCCGGTGAGGGGGGAACCGAGCAGGCGCGGAGCCGAAGGGTCGGAGACATCCCACAGCCATACCGTGCCGTCCCTGGTGCCGCTGGCCACGATGCGCCCATCTGGCGCGAACGCCACCGATCGCGAAGCAATGGGGTGGCTGGTGGGAAGGTAGCCGAGCGGGCGCGGGGCGGAGCGGTCGGAGATATCCCAGAGCCGCACCGGGCTGTTGAAGCTGCCGGCGGCCAGGGTGCGCCCGTCCGGCGCGAACGCCACCGAACGCGCGGAGTCTGCGGCGATGGGGGAGCCGAGCGGGCGCGGGGCGAAGCGGTCGGAGACATCCCACAGCCGCACGGTGTTGTCGGGGTTACCGCTGGCGCTGGCGAGGGTGCGCCCGTCCGGCGCGAACGCCACCGAATACACGGAGCTTGTGTGGCCGGTCAGGGGCGAGCCAAGCGGGGGGAGGGCGGATGTTGAAGCTGGAGAGGTGGGAGCTGGCGTGGGGGAACTGGTGGGTGGAGGGTCATCGCCAGGGATGAGGGTGAAGGCCAGGACAGTGCCGGCGATGGCGAGCAGCGCCGCGGCGGAGACGAGGGCTAGGCGGCGCTTCGGGCGGGTTCGCGGGCGGTCAGCCTCTTCGCGGGCGGTCGGGGGGATCGCCGGTGTCAGGTTCGGTGGCGGGGGGTCGGCCCGCTGGGTGGGCAGCTTGGTGAAGGCGGCTGTCGATGGCGGTGCCGGCGCGCCCACGTCCGACGGTTGCCGGGCGGGGGCGGGTGGTTCGCGGATGTCCGTGGGTGCTGGCAGCGTGGCGGGGATCGTCGAGGCCGGCGCGGGGGTGGTGGGCTGGTTGGCGGCGGCGCGGACGTCGTCGTCGAGGCGCAGCGCGATGCCGGCGCGGCTGGTCCAGCCCGGGCCGTAGGTGTCGGTGGCTGCGCGGGCGAGATCCAGCGCGAAGGCGTGGGCGGAGGGGTGGCGGTCGGCGGGGTCCTTGGCCAGGGTGCGCATCACCACCGCGGCCACCTGCGCGGGGACTCCGCCGGGCGGGGGCGGCAGGACGTGGAGGTGGTGGTGGATGAGCGCCGGGGCGGGCAGGGCCGGGTCGAACGGCGGGTTGCCGGTCAGCAGTTCGTAGAGCATGACGCCGAGGGCGTAGAGGTCGGTGGCCGCGCTGAGCCGGCCGCCGAGGATCTGCTCGGGGGCCATGTAGACAGGGGTGCCGATCACCGTGCTGGCGGTGGTCGCTGACCCTTCGGCGATTTTCGCGATGCCGAAGTCGGCGACCTTGGGCAGCCCGGCGGCGTCGAACAGGATGTTGGCGGGCTTGATGTCGCGGTGCAGCACTCCCCGCCCGTGGGCGTAGGACAACGCGGCGGCTACCGCCAGCCCCACCGCGCACGCCGTCTCACCGGTCAGGTCCCGGCGGCGGGACAGCGGCCCTCCGGCCAGCAGCTCCATCACGATCAGGTGAAGGTCCTCGGCGGCGACGGCGTCATAGACCCGGACGATGTGCGGGTGATCCAACGAGGCCAGCAGGCGGGCCTCGTTCCAGCTCCGCTCGGTGGCCCCGTCCTGGTCGACCGGGAGGACCTTGACGGCGACGTCGCGGCCCAGCCCGCGGTGCCGGCCGGCCAGCACCAGCCCGAACGCCCCCCGGCCCAACCGGGCACCCAGCTCGTAGCCCGGCAGCGCCGCCGCGATCCGCTCCCGTTCCTCGATCACGACACGGCCAGGGTTCCTCGTCGATGACGACAGGCGGCAGGCGCCATCCCGAATCCCCCCAAACAGGCCACCACGCTACGCACATGATCCTAACCGGCCAGCGGCGACCGGCACAGCCACAGTCGCCCCGCCGACCCCGCTCCGCTTCTCGCACCCGACAGGCGTCCTGAGCGGACCCGCTACCGGCGTTTCCCGGCGGCCGTTCGGTCGGGTGCCGCGGCGGGCGACGATGCCACACTGTGAATATGGCGAACGAGGGCGGCGCAGGCGAACCCGCCGAGGGCGCGGCCTGGGATTTCTTCGTCTCCTACACGCAGGCGGATCGGGCCTGGGCGGAATGGATTGCCTGGCAGCTCGAAGAGGCTGGTTACCGGGTGCTGGTCCAGGCCTGGGACCTCGTCCCGGGCTCCAACTGGGCCCACGGCATGGACGAAGGCATTCGGCGGTCCGCGCGCACGGTCGCGGTGCTGTCGGCGGCCTACGCCCGGTCGGTGTTCGGCACGGTGGAATGGCGGGCCGCCTGGGTGGCCGACCCGCTCGGCGAGCGGCGCAAGCTGCTGGTGACCCGCGTCGAGGACTGTCCCCGCCCGGGCGTGCTCGCGCAGGTCGTGGGCATTGACCTCTTCGACCGGCCGCGGGACCGGGCCAGGGCGGAACTGCTCCGGGCCGCGGAACTCGCGGTCACCGGCGCGCGGGCCAAACCGCCGACTCCGCCGGAGTTCCCCGCGGACGCGGCGCCGGCCGCTGGCAGCGCGGCCCCGGGGGGGGCCGGGGGCGCGGGGGGGGGCGCGGG
>NZ_JADWYU010000046.1 GCF_016786325.1 Frankia nepalensis
ACAGCGACCTCGATCAGCGAACCCACAGGTCAGCGACCCACCAACGCGATCAAGTCACGATCATGGCGGAAGTCAGGGTACATGACCGTCGACGAGCAGATCGACCACGTCCTGGATCGGCTGCTGCCTGCGGCCGACCGCATCGGTGCGCTGATATCCGAAGCCGGCAGGACCGACGAGCACGCGATCTTCAGCGTCCTGCAGGTCGTGCGGGAATTTGAGCACTCGGACGACGGGGAGGAGGACTCGGCCGTTCCTTCTGACCAGGAGCCGCCGGAGCACCGCAACTTGTTCGGCTGGCACGTGGACGCGCGGATCCTCGACTTCCTGAGGCGCACCCACGCCGAGCTGGACGTCGACGAGTACGGCTACTGACGGAGCCGGGCGGGTGCCAGAGCACAACGACCCCGGAAGGTCAAAACCATTTCTAGGTCATCGGTCAGGCAACAGGTGGGATAGAACCGCCAAGCATCACCTGGGACTGGACAATCATGGATCATGGATCGATGTGTTCGCCCTGAACTGCGGGTCTGTGCCCTTGCGTTGCTTGTGGTCGGGGCCGCCCGGTACCGACTACAGGGTTACGCCGGCCGCTCGTTCGACCTCTGTAACCAGGAGGCGCAGCGTCAGCGAGTGCTTCTCCGGAGGCAAACGGTCCATGGCGGCATGCGCGTACTGGACGCCCCCGGTGCGGTCGCCGGCTCGCGCAAGCATCAGGCCCCGGTGCAGCTCAAGGTGGGTCGCGAACCGTGGCAGGGATGGAGGGAGCAGACTGCCGGCCACCCCCTGCGCTTCGACGGCGTGTGCCTCGTCGCCTAGCCGTGCGTGTAGGAGGCTTGTGAACACGTTCATGCGCCACTCAGGGACCGCATAGTCGGAGGTCTGTTCTTCGGAACCCACGGTGTCGAAGATGCGTCGGCCTTCGGTGAGCAGGTCGAGGGCCGTGGACCTGTCACCTCGGATGGCGGCGACATGGGCAAGGCCCATGACGGCGTTCAGTCTGCCAAGTGACGGCCTGTCGGAGATCGCAAGTGCCTGCCGCGCGAAGGACTCGGCGACTCCAAGAGAGGCGCCCTCGTAGCCAAGCGCTATCGTGGCCCGTCCGCGCACCCATACGCGCGCTTGGTCGTCCTCGGAGCGGTCGGCGGCTGTGGCTGCCGTCCGATACCAGTCGACAGCCTTCGAGCCATCCGAGCCCGGGAACGTCTTTCCGAAGAGCGTCGCAAGCTTGGCGGAGACCTGCCACAACTCGGGGCGGTCAAGCTGCTGCTGAAGCACTAGCAGGTCGACGGTGAGGCGTTTCTGGATCTCGGCGGCGCCAAGGGCCATGTAGTCGGTGCCGTAGGCAGCGAGCTTCCCATGCCACTCGTCGATGTCCGGTCCGCGGCCTTGAAGCCTGGCACTGAACCCCGCATGAATGAGGTCACTCGCCACAATCGGCGCGATCGACGTCGCGGCCAGATCGGTCAGGAACCTGCGTCGGTCCAACTTCTCATTCTCCAGAACTTGCAGCGGCACCTCAAGGACGGCGGCGAGGTGTCGAAGCCAGTAGGGGTCAGGACAGCTGATCTTTCCTGTCTCCCAACGGGAGACCGTCTCGCGGGTGACCGTCGCTCGACCGGCTGCCCGGCAGAGTTCACCCGCTAGCCGGCTCTGGGACCACCCTCGCGCCGAGCGTAGCTCTCGCACAAGTTCTCCGACTGCCACGTGACCATCATGCCCCTAGTGCTGCCACTAGTCGCGACGTAGCGCCACCGGGAGGCTACTTCTTAGCCCCGGGCCGGTCGCGCAGATGCCGGCCTGGGTGTCCCTACATCGTTCCGTAATCCGAGACGGAGTGACGATCATGCGCGTCGATCGGGGGCGTGGGAGGTGCCGGGCTCAGCGGGTAGGCGCGGCGCACCCAGCGGCCAGGGTAGCGATGCGTCGGCTCGTCAGTGGCGGTCGGCTGTTATTGGCCTCGGCCTGCGACCTTCCTCGCGGGTCCAGAGCACCTCCTTTGGTCTCCGGTGACGCAGTCGCGGCGGGCCTAGGGCGATAGCGGGGAGCGATCCGGCATCATCGTCGACGCGGACGAACCCAGATACCGGACCCGGAAGGAAGACGCGATGAGAAAAGTGCTGACCATGGCATGGAGAGCACTTCGTGGCCCCGCACAGTGGTGGGTGCTGTGGCTCGCACACTCCAAATTTATGATCGGCGTCACTGGCATCGTTGCCAATGGCGACGGGCATGTACTTCTTCTCCGTCACAGGCTATGGCCGGAACATCGACAGTGGGGTCTACCCACGGGGTACGCCAAGGCATCAGAGCGATTCGAGGACACCGTCGTCCGGGAGGTCCGAGAAGAAACCGGACTGGATGTAGAAGTCGCTGAACTGCTTCATCTGAAAAGTGGGTTCAGGTTGCGAGTCGAAGTCGCTTACGCGGCAAGACTCTCTGGAGGAACGCTCAAGGTCAACACTTTGGAAGTTCTGGAGGCACGATGGTTCCCGCCGGACCAGCTACCAGAGGGGATGCACGAGTCGCATCGACTTCTGATCCAGACCACACGCTAACTTGGCTGCCGAGACACGAATCGCTTGCGCCTAACGAGCGTCTAGGCGGTAGGCTCGTGGATCGCACGGACGCCGGGATTCTCCTGGCCGCTGCGCGGGCCACGGCGGCACTGGATCGCGTTCACCCCGCTGGTCCGGACATTGTTTTTCTGCCTCTTCGTGAAGTAGTCGACGCATGGGACCGGCCGACCCGTGAGATCTTCCGCATCGGTGCCGCGCTCGCAGCGGCACGCTGCGGGCAGTTTGGATTACACCGGATGCTGTCGCCGGATCGGGTGTGGGTAGGTATCCGGTCGACGTCGGAGGACAGGTACGGCGGATTTCATCATCCCGACCAGGGATACCGGCATCTCCAAATGGGTTCGGTCGTCACTCGGCACGGGCACTTGCACCCTTCCAAGGCTGGCGCACCACCCATCTTGACGGCGCTAGATCTGCTGCGTTCATACATTCATGACTCAGTGCACTACAGTACATTCCGCGAGTACGTGATATACGAGTCCAAGATCTTCCGTCGTCGGTACGGGATTAACCGGCGCGACCCCGGCGGGGCTCCGTACTCGGCCCTAGACGCGTCGGAGGCAGCGTCCACACGGAATCTCGGCGTGGTGATGGAGGGAGCGACGGACCGCGAGGCACGAACAGTCGCCCGCCACACCGCCGTTGCGCTCGGCCTATCCGCGCCGTCCAACGCTCGGGATCGCCTCATGTTCCACGACACCACCGGGCTACTCACCGAAGCTGACCAGGCCGAACTCATGGGTCAACAACGCCCTACGGACGTCGGCGGCGCTGGAATCGACCGGTACATGGCCGCGATGGCCTCCTATGAGCGGGAGGTCAGCAGCCGGTATGCGACGTTCCTCGGGGAAGTAGGCGGCATCGAATCTGATGACCTTCACGCGCTAATAGTTGAGGCAATGGCAAGCGGGGATCCACACGAGCTGACCCAATGGCTTGACCAGCGTCACGGCGCGGACGCATTCGATCTGATCTTCCGCCGGACCGACTGGCGCGGGCCGGACGGCACCACAACGAAGGGATGACCATGGAGGGTGGCCGGTGACGACGATGGCGACATGTCTTGTCGACAGGCCCGGCCCGGGCGACAGAGCATCGATGGTGCCTCTGTCGCGGCCTGAGGGCAGGGGACTGGCGGTCCGACTCTGGGCGCGGCTGCTGTGGGCGGAGGCAGCGGCGTGATCGTCGGGGGGCTGGTCGCGGCGGCCCGGTTCCCGGCCCGGCCAGACGCAGTGCCCCGGATTCGTCGGGGCACAGTGGCGAGGTTGCGGGGTTGGCATGTCGATCCGGCGGCGGTGGAGATCGCCGAACAGGTCGTGGCTGAGCTGGCCTCGAACGCGGTCAAGGCGAGCGGGCCGGGCGGGGAATCCGTGGCGGTCCGGCTCACAGCGGGCGAGGGCCGGGTGCTGGTGGAGGTGTGGGATCGCTCCGAGCTGACGAGTCCGCGGGTCGCCCGGCCCGGGGAGGAGGACGAGAGCGGCCGGGGCCTGTGGCTGGTCGAGGCGCTGTGCGAGGACTGGTCGTGGTACCGGGCCAGGTCTGGCGGCCTGGTGGTGTGCGCGCAGCTCGTCGGCGCGATCGTGCCCCCGCCACGCGGTCCGGACGAGACGCCTGTGCCGTTGGCGCGCAGGGTGGCTCCGACGCGACCGGCGTATCCGGAACCGGTGTACCCGGTGCGGTTCAGCACGGACCCGGAGGTGCTCGCGCGGGTCGCTGAGCGGCTGCGGGCACTGGATGACTGGGACTTCGACGGGGCGGCCGATGTGCCGGTGGCCGTGGAGCGGGTCGGGTGACGACGACAAGGGATGAGGCTGTGACGGTGTCCGGGGGCCCTGGGTCGGCCTCGCTGAACCTGACGGTTGCGCATGCGGCGCGGATGTATGACTACTTCCTGGGGGGCAAGGACAACTTTCCGGCGGATCGGGCGGCGGCCGAACGGGTGCTACAGGTGATGCCGTCTGCGCTGCTCGGTGCGCGGGAGAACCGGCGGTTTCTGCATCGGGCGGTGCGGCAGGTGGCCGGGGCTGGTGTGGCTCAGTTCCTGGATGTGGGGATGGGTATCCCGGCGGCGCCGAACGTGCACGAGATCGCGCAGGAGGTCATCCCCGCTGCGCGGGTCGTGTACGTGGACAACGATCCGCTGGTGTCGGTGTATGCCCGTGCGCTGTTGACCAGCTCGCGGCAGGGCTGCACGGCGTATGTGGAAGCTGACCTGCGCGCGCCGGAGGACATCCTGGCCAGCGACGAGGTGGCCGGGACGTTGGATCTGTCGCTGCCGGTGGCGTTGTCGCTGGTGGCGGTGCTGCCTTTCCTGCTCGACGCCGATGATCCGGCCGGGGTCGTGCGGCGGCTGGTCGATGCGCTCGCGCCGGGCAGTGTTCTGATCCTGAGTCACGGGACGGGCGATTTCGCGCCGGAGGAGGCCCGTCGGGGGGTCGAGGTCTACCAGCACAGCGGTATCCGGGTGCGGGTCCGGAGCAAGGAAGAGATCGCCGGGCTGGTCCCGGTCGGGATGACGCTCAAGGAGCCCGGGGTGGTGCCGGTCCATCGGTGGGGCGGGCGTCGCAGCAGGCGCCGCGATGCGGAGATCGGGGTGTACGGGCTGGTCGCGCGCAAGCTGTAAGCGCGGTCGGTGGCCGATCACGCCGGCTGGGAGACGGGCTGCTTCGCGCTGATGGTGCGGGGTGGGCCTATGGGGCGGGGGCATGGACAACGGCGTCCATGCCCCCGTTTCGTGCTGCCTGTGGTTAGCGGGTGAGGCGGGGTCGAAAGGCGCTCGCGGGTGGCGGCGGGTTGCGGAGGATCTGAACGATCAGTGATGGGGTCGGGTAGGTCGCGGCGGGGTCGGCGCGGTCGATAAGGGCGATCACCAGAGCGGTGATGACACGGGGTTCGTAGGCGCGACTGAACTGGTCCCAGCCGACGCGGTAGGCCTCGCCCGCGACGGCGCGGCGTTCTCGGCGGGTCGTGCGGCCTGGTAGGCCGATTCCCAGGAGCGCGCGGGCGGCGGTCGCGGGGGCGTCGTCCAGGCTGTCGATGGCGCGGAGCAGCTTGGCGTGGGCGGCGGTCGCGCCGGTGTGGCGGCCGCTGAGCAGGACGACCAGTCCGGGGGTGCGGCGGGCGAGGGTGGCGGGGCTGGCGTCACCAAGCTTGGTCAGGATGGCCAGGGCGTTACGGACGCGGCGCTCAATCGTGGGCGTGGGCATCGCGGGGTTAGGGCTCCTTGGGCGGGGACGACGGGGGCGTGCGGTTAGAGGGTCACTCCGCGGAGCGGTCAGTGCACCCCATATCCGCCTGGTTGTCCCGATCAGGTCACGGCGGGTGCGCGATGGCCCGATGAGGCCACCGGGTCTGTGACGGCGCGGGTGCGGGTGCCCGGCCGGGGCCGGCTCGCCGTTCGGCGTCGGCCTGACGGGGCCGGTGGGCGCGGCTTGGTGATCTCTCCACGTTTCCTCCCTGTTTTCTCCGTCGATTCCGCGTTTCCTCCGTGCCGGGGCCTGGGGGACGTGGCAGTGGGGCGCCCGGCTCAACGTTTTCTCCGTCGTCTCCGTGTTTTCCGAGAAACCTCCAAGGTTTCTCCGTGACTGGGAGTAGTGACTTTTCCTTGCGGGTCGGGGAGTTTGGTAGTGCGGCAAATGCCGCTCGCGCCAGTCGCGGGCGGGGCCGCGTTTCCATCGGTTCCCTACGCGGGGAGGTCTCGTCATGCGTTTCTACTACCGGCGGCCGGTGTTCTGGCCGGCGGCGCTGGTCGTCTGCGGGCTTTACCTTCTGCTCGGCGGCCTGTCGGGTGACGTGCCGGCGCTGGGTGGTCTGCTCGGTGCGGGCCTGATCGGGGCCGGGATCGCGTGGCGTCGGGCGGGTGGCTGATGGCGGCCCGGCCCGCGCCTCGGGTGCGGATGACTGCGGCTGAACGTGCTGCCCAGCGGGCGTCTGACCGGCTGGTCGCGGTGGCACTGCTGGCCGTGATCTGCGGGTTCGCGGTCGTCGGTGTGGTCGGGGTGCTGCTCGGCTGGACGCTGGCGCTTCTCCCGGCCCGTTAGGCGCCCGGCGCCGCTGCCGGTAGCCGGCCTTCGGCCGGTGTCTGTCTTTCTCTGATGTCAGCCGGCCCGTTCGGGGTGCGGCTTCTCTGTCTCCCGCGCATTCGGCTGCGGGTGTCTTCTTCTTCGATGGGAGTGTTTGTCATGCGTTTTATCCCGGTGGACCCAGCGGCGATTGTTGTCGCGGTCGTGATGGGTGAGCCTGAGGCTCCGCTTTTCAACGGGGAGCCGCGTAAGACCCGTGAGGGGGTTCCGCTTCACGACGTTCAGGTGACCGTGGCCGTCCAGGGGGCGGGCGCTTCCACGATCAAGGTTCGGGTGGCGGGTGAGGCGCCCACGGTGCAGCTCGGCCAGCCGGTGACGCTGGTCGGCCTTCGGGCGCAGATGTGGGAGATGGAAGACCGCCACGGGGTCCTGTGGGTCGCCAGCGAGATCCGTCCGGCCGGCGTGCCGACGCCGCCGGCGGCGGCGACCAAGCGCCAGCAGTAGCAGCCAGGACGGGCGGTAGCGCGGATCCCTCGTGTGGTTCGCGCTGCCGCCCGTCGCCGTCTCCAGGACTCGATCACTAAGCCCTTGAGGAGGGTGGGTCATGTCGCCGGTGATGTCGGTGCGTCAGGGTCGGATCACGCGGGGGTGGCGGCTGTCGCTGCGGCCGTCGGTCCCGTCGATGCTGGCGCGCTACGTCGTGCGCCGGGTGTGGGAGTGGCGTCGCGAACTCGTGACGGTGCTGGTGGTGTGGTGGCTGGCGGCTCGGCTGTCCGACGCGTTCGGCCCGTCGGGCGGCCTGGTGGTCCTGGCGGCGCTCGGGCTCGTGGCGTGGGCGGTGCCGTGGTATCGGCGGCTGGTGCTGGGCTGGCTGGCGGGGGGCCGGTGGCGTCGGCGGTGGGCGGTGGCGTGTCGGGCGTGTGGGGTGTCGGTGTCGTGGGAGCGGACGCCTAGGGTGCGTCGGGTCTGGCGGACCCCGGCCGGGATCGTGCTCGCGATCAGGGTCCGGCCCGGTCAGTCGGTCGCCGATGTCGAGCGGGCGGTGCCGGCGCTGGCGGCGAGCCTCGGGGCGCGAAGCGTGGCGGTTGCGCCGGATGTCCGCCACGCGGGCCGGGCCACGGTCACGGTGCGGCTGCGTGAGCCGCTGCGCCGGGTGGTGCTTCCTGAGCCGCTTCCGCAGGACGGCCCCGGCCTGGACGACTGGGACGCGGATACCGACACCGGCGGGGATGGGGAGGCGTCCGAGTTCTGGTCGTCTGCGGTGGTCCGGCGTGCGCGGCGTGGCCCGGGTGTCGCGGGCCGGAGTCGGGAGGTGTGGCGGGGGTGGCGTGGTCGGCGGGCGGATGTGTCGGGTGGGGTGGATCTGTCGGCGGTGGTGGTGGGCCTGCGGGAGGACGGGGCGCCGTGGCTGCTGCCGCTGGCCGGGTCGCATGTGCTGATCGCGGGGGCGACGGGTGCGGGTAAGGGTTCGGTGCTGTGGGCGATCGTGCGGGCGCTGGCGCCGCAGATCCGCGCTGGGCTGGTCGAGGTGTGGGCGGCTGATCCCAAGGGCGGGATGGAGCTGGCGGCCGGGGCGCCGCTGTTCGCCCGGTTCGCCTACACGCCGGTCGCGATCGCGGACCTGTTGGACGACGTCGTCGCGTGGATGCAGCGCCGGGAAGATCAGCTCCGCGGCGTCAGCCGGACGCATCGGCCCTCGGTGGGGGATCCGTTCGTGGTGGTCGTGCTGGATGAGATCGCTGCGCTGACCGCCTACGGTCCGCCAGAGATCCGTAAGCGGATCGCGGCGTCGCTCCCGATGCTGCTCTCCCAGGGCCGCGCCCCGGGGTTCACGGTGGTCGGGGCGGTCCAGGACCCGCGTAAGGACGTGATCGCGTTTCGGGACCTGTTCCCGGTCCGGGTCGCGCTGCGCATGTCCGAACCGACCCAGGTCGACATGGTCCTTGGCCGGGGCTCCTGGGCGGCGGGCGCCCACGCGGAACGAATCGGCCTGGACCGCCAAGGAACCGGCTTCGTGTCCACCGATGACGCGCCGGTGCCGGTGCTGGTTCGGGCGGCCTGGCAGGACGATGACGACATCGCGGAGGTAGCGGCCCGGTTCGGCCGTCCCGACCGGTCCGACGCCCCACCAGACGAGCCTCCCGGCCCGGTCCCGGTCGCGCCGGTGGCCCCGGTCGCCCCCCTGCCACCGCTGCCACCGCTGCCGCCGCTGCCTCCGGTGGCGCCGCTGCCTCCGGTGGCGCCGGTGTCGTCGGGTGCGGTGGTGACCCATCCGGGGACCTGGCTGCCAGACCTGCGCCCCTACGGCCTGCCGGACGTACGCGAGCGGCCGACAGGCCCGTCGGATCCGCCGACGGTGCCACTACGGGGCTGGTCCCCACCCCCACCCCCGGCCGTGCTCCCGGCGTCCCGGCCGGCGTTGCCCTCGGCGTCGGACGCGCCATCGGCGGGGCGGATTTCTGAGTGGGACGCGGCGGAGTGGGAGGCGTGGGCGGCGGGGTGGCGTCGGCGTAACCGGCTCGACGACAACGGCGATCCCCTCGACCGCTAGGCACGTCGGCCCGCTGGCGGGCCTTCCTCCTTCTCTCTTCTTCTTCCTTGACCGGTGCCTGGGCGTAGCCATGCCCGGGCGCGCTTGAAGGAGCGCGACGTGACCACCGACGAGCAGGAACAGACCCGTCCGGCGGCTGGCTGTGCCCGACCGATCCGGTTGGCGGGCGGGTCGGATCATGTGGACCTGGCGACCGGTGAGATCCGCCCGGCGATGGCCCCGGGTGTGGTGCACGTGCGGTGCAACAATCGCCGTGCCTCGGCGTGTCCGGACTGCTCCAAGCTCTACCAGCGCGATGCGCGGAGGATCGTGGTCGGCGGCCTGGACGTCGCGGCCGGCGGCTCGGCTGCGCCGGTAGCGGGCTGTCCGGCGTGGTTCGTCACGCTGACCGCTCCCAGCTTTGGGGCGGTGCACTCCCGGCGCGCGGGCAAGGGCGCCGAAAGCCAGATCTGCCGGCAGCGTCGCGGGACCTGTGAACACGGTCGGGCGCTGTCGTGCCATCTGCGCCACGCGGCGGACGACCGCCGCCTCGGTGAGCCGCTGTGCCCTCGGTGCTTCGACTACGACCGCGCCGTGGTCTGGAACGCGCTCGCCTCGGCGCTGTGGAAGGCCACCCGCGACGCGTTGGAATCCGCGGTCGCATTGGCGGCCGGGCTGACGGTTGCCGCGCTGCGCCGTCAGGTGCGGGTGTCGTTCGTCAAGGTCGCTGAGGTCCAGCGGCGCGGCCTGGTCCACCTGCACGTCGTGATCCGGGTCGACGGCCGCGACCCGTCGGGCGGGCTGACCGCTGCTCCGAAGTGGGCTTCGGGTGAGCTGGTCGCGGACTGCCTGCGTGAGGTGGTCGCGTCGGTGGCGGTGGTCGCGCCGGATCCTGCCGGGGTGGCGCTGCTCGACTCGTCCGGGGCGCTGCCGGCGGCGCCGTCGTCCGGCGGGTGGGCGGTGCGCTGGGGCGGGCAGGTCGACATCCGCCGTGTCCGGCTGGGCTCTGAGATGGATGCGGCCCGGGTCGGGAACTACCTCGCCAAGTACCTCACTAAGAGTGTCGCGGACGGCGGGGCCCTCGACTCCCCGGTGCGGTCGCTGCGGCATCTGGCCCGCCTCGGCCTGCGTGACCATGCGCGGCGGCTGGTGCAGGCCTGCTGGCGGCTGGGCTCGGACCCTGTGTTCACGGCCGCGTTGGATGCGGCGGCGGGCCGTGCGCCCGGCCGGGTCCCGGGGCTGATCCGGTGGTCGCACGCGTTCGGGTTCGGGGGTCACGCGCTGACCAAGTCGCGGGCCTACTCGACGACGTTCGGGGCGTTGCGGGGGGTGCGGCGTCGCTATGCCCGGGTGTTGGCGGCGGCGTTCGCGGGCCGTCCCCTGGGCGTCGACGGCGGCGGCGGGCTGGTGACGTTGGACGAGTTCGGCCGTCCCGACGGTGATCCGGCAACCATGGTGGTCGGCTCCTGGCGCTACGCCGGACGCGGCCGCGACCCCTCGACAGGGAACGACTCGGCGGGGAACTCGTCATGAGGCGGCGCGGGCCGGGGCGGCTGGCCGGTGAGGTCGCGCTGTTCGACCTTGACCAGGACGGCGCGAGCGGCGGTGTGGACCTGTCAGGGCCGGTGGTCGCCGAAGAAATGAGCACCGAAGGTGCCGACTCTGTTCCTGCTTCTGCGTCTGCTGGTCGTGAGGAATCCGCGGTGGCCCCACCACCGCCGGTGGGGGTGGGTGGGTGGGACCCGCCGTCGGACCCGGCGTCGGATGGGCGGGCGGGCTCGTCGGGTCGGGGCCGGTCACAGCGCGGTCGGGACGGCGGAGGTTCGGCTGGGGGGCGGTCTGGTCCTGGTGGGCGCTGTGGGCGTGGTTCGGTGGCGGCGCGTCGGGCGGCGGCTGCCGCTGCGGCTGAGGCGTGGATTGACGCGATGGTCGCGGCGGCTCCCCT
>NZ_JADWYU010000047.1 GCF_016786325.1 Frankia nepalensis
GCCCGGCGCCACGGGCGGCCCGGCCCACGCCCGTGGCCCGTCCGCGGCGGTCGCCTCGTCGGGGGTCGCCCGCAGGTGGTGCAGGGTGAGGAGGAGCTCGTCGGCGGTGGGCCTCTCGGTGGGGTTCTTGGCCATCGCCCGCGCGACGAGGGGCCGCAGGGCTCCCGGTACGCCGGTGAGGTCAGGGGCGTCGGTGATGACGCGGTGCAGCACAGCGGGGATGGGGCCGTCACCGAACGGGGCGCGGCCGGTGGCCGCGAACAGCACGACGGTGCCCCAGGCGTGGACGTCGGCGGTGGTGGTGGCGGGCAGGCCGAGGGCCTGTTCGGGGGCCATGAAGGCGGGAGTGCCGATGGTGCCGTGGGTGAGCGCGGTGGTCGCGTCGAGGGCGCGGGCGATGCCGAAGTCGATGACGCGGGCGCCGGTGGAGGACATCAGGATGTTGCCGGGTTTGAGGTCGCGGTGGACGACGCCGGCGGCGTGGATGGCGGTGAGCGCGGAGGCGACCGCGACCGCCAGCCGTTCGAGTTCCGCGCCTGGCAGCGGGCCGCCGTCCTGGACCGCCGTCGACAGTGTCGGCCCGTCGACGTACTCGGTGACCAGGTAGGGGCGCGGGCCGTCGGTGCTGACGTCGAGGACCTCGGCGGTGCAGAACTGGGCGACGCGGCGCGCCGCCTGGGCCTCCCGCAGGAACCGCTCCCGGAACGCCGGGATGCGGGCCAGGTCGGACCGGATGACCTTCACCGCGACCAGCGGCGCCTGCGCGGTGCCGGCGCTGGACGCGTGCTCGTGGCGGGCGAGGTAGACGCTGCCCATACCGCCGTCACCGAGCCGGCCGAGTAGCCGGTAGGGCCCCAGCGTCGCCGGATCGGTCTCGTCGAGCGGCGCCGTCCCCGGCACCTCGGCCATGCCGCCCCCGCCCCGAAGACCCTGCCCCGCCTGTTCCCCCGACAGGCTGAAGGGACGATCTTCTCCGCGCCCGTTATATCCCATCGGACTGCCGCGCGGCCCCGCTGCCCGCCCGGCCGGTGACGGCGTGGCGCCCCGTCGCGAGCGGTTGGGCGACCCGCCCCGCCGCGCGCCGGCCGGGTCGTGGGCCTACTTGTGTCAGCCCACACTCCAGAGCTGGATGAGGCTGCCACCTCCAGCGGAGGCGAGGGTGTGTCCGTCGGGGGAGAACGCGAGGTTCCAGCCCCCGGCGTTGTCGACGGGCTGGCCGAGGGGCGTGGGCGTGGCGGGGTTGGTGATGTCCCAGAAACGGATGGTGCTGGTGAGCTGGTCGTTGAAGGCGAGGACGGTGCCGTCGGGCGAGAGGGCCATGTCCATCCCTCCGTTGGAGGGGACCCCGAAGAGTGGCTGGCCGAGGGGCCGGGGACGGGCGAGGTCCTCGACGTTCCAGAAGCGGATGGTCTCGCCGAGGGTGACCAGGATGTGGCCGTCGGCGGTGAACTCCATCGTCCCCGCCCAGGCGACATCGAAGGGCTGGCCGAGTGGCGCCGGCCTGACGGGGTCAGTCACGTCCCAGAGGCGGACGGAGCCGTCATCCCCACCGATGGCGAGGGTGTGGCCGCCGGGGACGAACGCCACGCTGTGGACGTAGTCGGTGCTGCTGGCAAGGGGCTCGCCGAGGGGGGTGGGGCTGGCCGGGTCGGTCACGTTCCACAGGCGGACGGTCCCGTCGCCGAGCACGATGGCGAGGGTGTGGCTGTCGGGGGAGAAGGCCAGCCCGTGACTCCACCCCTCGGGACCCGCCGGTGTCCGTCCGGCAGGCGCCGGTTTGGCGGGGTTGGTGACGTTCCAGAGCTGGACCGTGCCGTCGCGCTTGTTCGCCGCGAGGGTGTGGCCGTCGGGGGAGAAATACAGCGCCCCACTGCCGGAGGCGTCGAAGGGCTCGCCGACGGCCGCGGGGCGAGCAGGGTCTGTGACGTCCCACAGCTCGATTCGCTTGTGGTCGAAGGAGTTTCCGCTCTGGTCGCTGAGGGGGTCGCTCTCGAGGCTGGCGAGGGTGCGGCCGTCGGGGGAGAAGGCCACATCGAACACGTCGGTGGGCACGTCCCACGCCACGGTGCTGATGTGACCGATGGGGCGTACCGCGCTGTGGGACAGCGCGTCGGCCGTTGTCCGTCGTGACTGCGCGGCGGTCGCCGTCGCGGACGGTGCCGCGCGCGGCGTCGTCCCGGCCGTGGCCGTCGTGCCGCCGGGCCTGTCGTCGCGGGTGACGGCGAGGACGGTCGCGGTGACGGCGACCGCGACGGAGACGGCGGTGATGGCCGCGAGGGCGATGGTCAGCCAGCGGTGGGCAGGGTCGCGGCGGGCGGGCGGCCGATCGGCGGGCGGACCGGTGGGTGGCGCGTGCTCCGGGGGCGGGAGTGGGCGGGTGGTGACGTTGGCCGAGTCGGCGGCGCCCGTGGCCGGCGGTGGCGGCGCCCCGGCGGACAGGCGCGGCGGGGCGGGTGTCGGGCCTGGGGCCGGTGAGTGGACCCGGTGCAGGAGGAGCAGCAACTCGTCGGCGGTCGGGCGGTCGGCGGGGTTCTTCGCCATCGCGCGCGCGACGAGGGGACGCAGGTCGGCGGGGACGCCGGTGAGGTCGGGAGCCTGCGTGGCGACGCGGCGCAGGATCACCGGCGTCGGCCCCTCGCCGAAGGGGGCGCGGCCGGTGGCGGCGAACACCACGACCGCGCCCCAGGCGTAGACGTCGGCGGCGGTAGTGGCGGGTTGGCCGAGGGCCTGTTCGGGGGCCATGAAGCCGGGGGTGCCGATCGAGCCATGTGTGATCGTGGTGGTGGACTCGAGGGCGCGGGCGATGCCGAAGTCGATGACCCTCGCCCCCGACGGCGAGAGCAGGATGTTGCCGGGTTTGAGGTCGCGGTGGACGACGCCGGCGGCGTGGATGGCGCTCAGCGCGGAGGCGACCGCGACCGCGAGCCGCTCCAGCCCCGCCACCGCCATCGGGCCGCCGTCGCGGACGGCCGTCCAGAGGGTGGGGCCGTCGATGTACTCGGTGACGAGGTAGGGGCGCGGGCCGTCGGTGCTGATGTCGAGGACCTCGGCGGTGCAGAACCGGGCGACCCGGCGGGCCGCCTGCCCCTCCCGCAGGAACCGTTCCCGGAATTCCGGGATGCGGGCCAGGTCCGGCCGGATCACCTTCACCGCGACCAGCGGCCCTTCGTCCGCGGTGGCCGTAGGTTCGGTGGTGACCTGGCGGCGGGCCAGGTAGACGCTGCCCATGCCGCCGTCGCCGAGCCGGCCGAGGAGTCTGTACGGCCCCAGCGCGCGCGGGTCGTCCTCCTCGAGTGGTGCCAGGCCCGCGATCTCGGCCATGTTCCTCCCCCGCCAGGACATCCGCCCCGCCCATTCCCCGGATGGGCGACAGAAGAGATCTCCTGCGCGGACGCTATCGCACTGTCCTTTGACGGCCGTCTCTCGGCATGACCGCCGTCACCCGCCAGAAGACGTGACGTAGTAGCCGTCCGCCGAGGGTGTCCTAACGTCGCCAGCGCCGGATGAGCTGGTCGGCGAGGTCGGGAAGATCCCGGGCGACGAGGTTGGGCTGGGGCAGGGAGGCGACGGGCAGCGGCGCGTTGCCGGGCCGGGTGATCAGGCCGGCGGTGTAGCCGGCGCTCTGGGCGCCGATGGTGTCCCACACATGCGCCGCCACCATCATGCAGGCGCCTGGCGGCACGCCCAGAGCCCGGGACACCAGGTGGTAGGTCGCCGAAGCCGGTTTGTAGGCGCGGACGGTCTCGACGGTGAACCGCCTCTCGAAGAAGCGCGCCAGCCCGGCGTGCTCCAGCGGGCTGGGCCCCGCCGGGTTGGCGGGCGAGTTCGTCAGCGTGACCATCCGGAAGCCCGCGTCGCTCAGCCGTCCCAGGCCGGCCGCCACGTCGGGGTGCGCGGGCATGGTCAGCATGCCCGTCCTGAGGTTCTCGGCCTCGGTGTCGGTGATCCGGACGCCGTGGATGTCGCCCACCATCCGTAGCACCCCCTGCCCCAGGGCGAAGAATCCCTCGTACTGGCCGGACAGGGTGGCCGTGATGGAATACAGAAAAAGCTGGTCGAGCCACTGGCGCATGACCCGCCGGTCACCGAAGACCGCCTCGAACAGCGGTTCCAGGGACTCGACGTCGATGAGCGTCTCGTTGACGTCGAACACCAGCACCGACGGCTCGGCGCCGACCCATGGCGAATCCATCGCGACCTGCCTGGGTTCCGGGGGGTTCCAGCGGGTGGGTTGGCGTGGGTTCCGGGCCGCGCCTCGCCCGGCCCGCGTCTGGCGGGCGTCCTGGTCAGCCGCGGACCACCACCATCTTGCCGCCGGCCTCGCCGGCTTCCATGACGCGGTGGGCCGCTCGGATCTCCTCGAAGCCGAACACCCGCGCCGGGCGGGCCGCCAGCTGGCCGGACGCGACCTGGTCGACGATCTCCTGGAGCGGTACGTCGGACAGCGGAAACCCGGGCGTGCCGAACACGAAGCTTCCGAAGAACGTCAGGTAGACGCCGCTCGCCATCTGGAGCAGGGGATTGAAGTCCGCGATGGGGTCGAGGCCGCCGAGCCAGCCCGCCAGGCAGGCGCGGCCGCCGCGGCGCAGCATCGCGAGCGAGTCGAGGATCGTGCTGTTGCCGACGAGGTCGAGGACCGCGTCGAGGTGTCCGGCCTCGGCGATCCGGGTCGAAAGGTCCGGTCCCTCGCGCTCGGCGCGGTCCGCCCCGAGTTCTTCCAGCTCGGCGAAGCGCGCCGGGTCGCGGGTCGTGGCGATGACCCGCGCGCCGGCGTTCACGGCGAGGCCGAGCGCGGCTCGCCCGAACGACGACGTGGCGCCGCGGATGACCAGGGTCTGGCCCTTGTCGATCTCCAGGTTGCGGAAGAGGCAGGTCCACGCGGTCGCGTAGGTCTCCGGGATGGCCGCCAGCACCGCCCACGGCAGGTCGGACTCGATGGGCACGACGTTGGACACCGGCGCGCGGGTGTACTCCGCGTAGCTTCCGTTGCGGGTGCGGCCGAGCCCGCCCATCAGGGTCGCGACCTTGGCTCCCGGGGGAAACTCGCCGCCTGGGCAGGCGGCCACCACGCCGACGCACTCGATGCCGCTCACCTCGGCCGCCTCGGCCCACTCACCCCTGCGCATGTGCATCTCGGCGTGGTTGAGACCGAACGCCTTCACCTCGATGACGACGTGGCCCGCCTCGGCGTCAGGTTCGGGCAGATCCCGGTAGACAAGACAGTCGGGCCCGCCGAATCTGTCGATGACGATCGCTCGCATCCACGGCCCTCCAAGCGCTGGCGACTACGGCGAGAAATCCCTGCGAATGGTCCAGGAAGGCGCCTTGAGGACGTGACGGGCGCAGGTCGGCGCGGTGGCGCTGAAATCGCCTCTCCCACGCCGGCTATATCCTTCCGTCCGTTTCTTGGCTACCTGTCCGCCAGCGCCAGCGGAGTTCTCCGGGCATTGTTTCCCGTCTCCGCTCCGCTCGCAGCGCGAGGGCCTCTGGGGGATCGTTTCGGGAGCTTGGCTACTGTTCGAGGAGGCGGCCGCGTCAGCGGTCGCGGGTGACGTCGTCGGTGCCGTCCGGGTTGGGACGACCCGCGCGAGCCGCGTGACCGGTCGAGACCGGTCACGAGAACCGCGCCGACGAGACGGCCCACTCCGCCCTACGGACCTCTCGAGGACGATGACGAACACCGAGCCCGTGGAGAGCGCTCCTGGTTCCCATCGTCGTTTCGACGCGCTGCGCGGCCGCTGGGTCCTGGTGTCGGCCGGCCGGGACCGGCGGCCGTGGTCGGGTCAGGCCGAGGCCGTCCAGCCCGGCCTGACGGTGGCGCACGATCCCGCCTGTCCGCTGTGCCCGGGCAACCTGCGCGGAGCTGGGGCCGGTGGCGGTAATGGTGGCGACGGCGACGGTGTTCGGAACCCGGACTACACCGGGCCGTACGTGTTCGCGAACGACTTCCCAGCCCTGCGGCCCGGCGCCGGCCAGGACCAGGGCGATCCGTCAGGCCGACCCGTCCCGCAGGCGGGCCTGCCCGACGCATTGCTGCATTCCGAGCCGGTGGCCGGGGTCTGCCGGGTGATGTGCTTCGGCCCGCGCCACGACCGTCACCTGGCCGCCATGTCCGACGGGGAACTTGCCGCGGTCATCGACACCTGGACCGCGCAGACCCGTGAGCTGGCCCCCCGATGGCGATGGGTCCAGATCTTCGAGAACCGGGGCGCCGCGATGGGCGCCTCGAACCCACACCCCCATGGCCAGATCTGGGCCAGCTCCGTGCTGCCGGACGAACCCGCCGCCGAGGACGCCCGCCAGCGGGCCTACCTGCGCCAGCACGGCCGGCGCCTGCTCGTCGACTACGCCGCCACCGAACAGGCAGCCGGTGAACGCGTCGTGGCCGCGAACGACGGATGGCTCGCGGTCGTCCCGTACTGGGCGGTCTGGCCCTTCGAGACCATGCTCCTACCGCTGCGTCCGGTCGCCAGCCTGGCCGACCTGGACGGGCCCCTGCGCGCCAGCCTGGTCGACATTCTGCGGACCCTGCTGACGGCCTACGACCACCTGTTCGGTGTGCCGTTTCCCTACTCGATGGGCTGGCATGGCGCCCCTGGCCCCGCCGACAGCGGACCGGCGGCGGATCGGTCCACCGGTGGCGAGCACTGGCAGCTGCACGCGCACTTCTATCCTCCGCTGCTGCGCTCGGCGACCATCCGCAAGTTCCTCGTCGGCTTCGAGATGCTGGCCGGTCCCCAACGCGACATCACCCCGGAACAGGCCGCCGCCCGGCTCCGCGCCCACGTCCCGAGCCCGGCGCGCGCCGCGCCCACGGCGGAACGGGCCGTGTAGAAGACGGCCCGTACAGGCGAGCAAGGCGAACGAGCGCCGCGACTGCCAACGCTGGCCTGCCTCACATGATCGCCGATAGTGCCCACTGAAGGTCGTGGACAGGGCCAGATCACGACCTCCAGTGGGCAGAAACGGCGATCATGTCCGGCGTCGGCGGACGGGAAGCCACCTGGCCGGGAGGCTGCCGACGCCAGCCGAGCGGCCCTGGGCCGGAAGCGATCGTCGGGAGGACGCGCTGCTCAGGAAGGCTCCATGAGGCTGGCGCACAGCTCGCGCAGGGTCGAGGCGTTGCGGACGGCGTGGCCGTGGCCGTCGTTGTTGAAGTAGGCGTAGACGTCGAGGCCGCTTCGGTGCCATTCGAGGAGGCGGTCGCGCCACCATCGCAGGTCCTGGTCGCTGTAGGAGCCGGAGTAGAGAGCGTCGTGGTCGGGCCCGTGAAGCCGGACGTAGACGAACGACGCTGTGGCTCGCGGGACGCGGGGCAGACCCGCGCCGCTCATGACGCAGTAGGCCGCCTGATGGCGTTCGAGCAGCCGGTAGACCGCTTCGGTGTGCCAGCTGGCGTGGCGCAGTTCCACGGTCGTCCGCATCCACCGGGGAATGCCGGCGAGAAGGTACTCCAGCCGGGCGTCGTCCCGGGCCTGCCGGCCGTCCAGCTGGACGAGGACCACCGTCCGGCGTTCGCCGAGCTCATGCCAGCCGCGCGCGATCCGCTCGGTCCAGGCCTCAGGGCCGTACAGGCGCTTCGCGTGCGTCAGCCCGCGCGGCGCTTTCACCGACATCGCGAAACCGGCCGGCAGCCGCCTTCGCCAGGATCCGAACGCGGCCTCGGTCGGCCACCGGTAGAAGCTGGCGTTCAGCTCGACAGTGTCGAAACGACGGGTGTAGATCGCCAGCCGGTCCCGCGTCGGCGTTCCGGGCGGGTAGAGCACGCCCTCCCAGTGGTCGTAGCTCCAGCCCGAGGTCCCGACGTACAGCTTCGCCACGACACCATCCTGATCACGATACGACGCGTCGTCCTGGTGACCTGGTTCCTTTCCGGGCGTGGCCGGTGGCATTCACGGCCGGTGGATGTTCTTCCCGCCACCGGAAACACCGATGAGTGGGACGGCGCGGCTGTGGGCCCAGGACGGCGCCGCTGTGGGACGTCGCCGACCCCACCCGGATCCGACCGATCGGCCGGCCTCTCGCGGGCCACACCGAAGCCGTGATGGCCGTGGCCACCACGGCCGACGGCCGCGTCCTGGCCACCGGAAGCGTTGACAACATGGTGCGGCTCCGGCGGATGCGCCCGCCGCGCTGTCGCGAGACGGGCGCACGCCGGGAAGCGCGGGCCTATCGGGTCATGACTGCCGGTTCAGGGCGGCCACCTGCTCCGGAGTGATCACGTCTCCGCACAGGGCGTCCGGGCTGACCGGCTGGAACCGGGCGCCGTCCTGGCTGATCTTGATGGCGTAGTAACAGGTCGAGGTCTGACGGAAGTTCGTCGACAGGTCGATGCTGGCGTCGGGGGCCAGGCCGGCGCCGTCGTAGTCCTGCACGGCGCGCAGGCCTGAGATGAACGACTCCCTGGTCGGGCACTCCCCGGCAGCCTCCAGGCCGCGGATGAACAGGTCGGCGGAGAGCCAGCCGTTCACCGCCATGTCCTGGGTCGGCGGCTGGATCTCCGGGACGTAGTCACTCATCGCCTGCCGGAATCTCTGCTGCCCGACACTGTCGAGCTCGAAGGGCTGGATGGCCGACAGGATCGACGCGCCGGCGATCGACGGGCCGAACTCGGTGAGACTGTCGTGGTCGTAGCCCGCCGGCAGCAGGGCGACCTTGAGGCCGTGGCCCAGGCTGACACCGAGCTGGGCGAGTTCGGGGAGCAGTTGCGCCGCCGCGCTGGGCAGGAGGACGCCCGCGAGTGTGTCGATGTCGTTCTCCTTGAGCTGCCGGGCGATGACCCGGTAGCTGGTGCTCGCGCCCGTGGGGAACGTCTGGACGACCTTGACGCCGGCCGCCGTCAGGCTCGCCGCGACCTGCTGCGCGAAGCCCAGGCTGGAAGCGCTCGCGTCGATCGTGAAGATGGCCGCGCGGGTGCCCCCCTGTTGCTGGACGTAGTTCCCCCAGGTCGTGTTGAAGCCGTCCCCCAGATAGAACCACGAGAACATGTTGTTCATCCCGAGCCAGATCGGGTCGCTGGCGATGCCGGTGACCGGGATGGCGCGTTCCTCCAGGAGCTTGGCGGAGTCGCGGCCGCCGCCGGGGGAGTAGATGAATCCGAAGACGTTCTCCTGGTTGAGAAGCTCCTGGACCATCCGCAGGCTAAGTGTCGGATCCGACTGGTCGTCCCGCCAGGCGTAGGTGACCTTACGGCCGTAGATGCCGCCGTCCTGCTCGTTGAGGACGTGGAGACGGGCATCCACCCCGGCCCGGAACGGAGCCACGGTGGATGCTCCCGGCCCGGTGTCGTTCCAGACCATGCCGGCCCTGATCTCGGTGGGCGTGATGCCGGGCGCCGTCGCGGAGCAGGTCCCACCCGCCCCGGTCGTCCCTTCCTGGCCACAGGCGACCAGGGATGCGGCCAGGCCGCTGGCGCTGACCACGAGCGCGCCCGCCCTGAGTAATCGCTTGCTGTCGAGCAATAGCATGCCGCGACTCCTTCGAGTCATCGCCGCGCCGCCGGCCCGGGTGGGCGGGCATCCGCCATACGCGGGAAAGCCGCGCGCCGAAAGTGGCGCCTCGTCACCCCGGGGCAGTGCTGCGCCGAAAGCGGATGCACGCTCGCGACGCTCACCGAGTACGTCATGTTCTATCCCTTGGTGAATCCAGGCTTCCCGGTGGCGAGAGTATCGTTCTACATGCGGGGCGTCGCGACAGCCCTTGGGTGGCGGTGGACGCGACGGCCACCAGCGGCGATCGGCGCGCTGATCGCGTATGCCTACGCCAACTCGGGCGACGACGACCTGGACCGGAAACCGCGCGGACGCGAGACCAAACCGATCGCGGTCTGGCGGCAAGACCACCGGCCTCCGGATTGCCCGGACTTCTCGCGGCGCGCCGGTTGGCCGTCAGGCCCTGGATCCGCTGCCGGGCCGGGCGGGATCCGGGCGGGATCTCCGTCGATGGTTGGCCTCGGTGGCTCCCGCCAGGTCAGGATGGTGCCGAGTCGAGGACGCGGATGCTCAACTGGGCACCGAGTTCTCGGAAACCAAGGGTCCGCGCGAGTTCGCGGGACGGCATCGGCCGTGCTCGCCACTGCGGCAGGAGGCCGTCGTCGAGGGCTCGGGCCACCGCCGCGGAGGCGACCTGGCGGGCGAGTCCTCGACCGCGCGCGTCGGTGGCCGTCAGGACGCCCAGGTGGGCGACGGCGCCAGGCCACTCGCAGAAGCCGGCGGCGGCCACGAGCCGGGGTCCGTCGCGAACGACGGACGCCGGAGATGTGATCTCGTCGAGGCCGCATTCGTCCGCGTCCTCGGCGCTCACCGAGGCCAGCAGCGCCCGCAGATCCTGGGCGCTGGGCCGCAGCATCTCGACCGTGTCCTGGGCGGGGTGCGGCCGGAAGTCCTCGGCGTTCAGGTAGGAAAGGGCCGCGGGACCCAGTGCCTCCGTGACCGGGAGGACTGTCCGTAGCGTGTGGAGGTCGGTGAGCGCGGAAACCGGCAGCGACGCCACGGCTGACCGTATGGTTCGCGCGATGTCGGCGTTTGGCGCGGTGATGGCGGCCGTCTCGTCGATTACCACGATGCCGGCCCAGGAGGGCGGACAGAACCAGGACCGCGGTGTCACCGCCACCATGGGTGGGGCGGAGAAGGAGATGGGCGCGCCCGCGAGAGACTCCCACAGCGCACGCACTCGCATCGACAGCATCGACACACCGACCAGCGTCGCAGACTCACCGGGATCGCTCAGGTGACCGCCCACCTCGCGGCGGACGAGCGGGTGAACCGCGGTTGGCGGCGCACCCGCCCGAGCGCCTCGTCCCGGCGGTGCGAGGGCCGGGCGGGCCGGTGGTGTGGACGTAGCTGCCCGGACGGCCGTCGACGTTCGTGATCGTGCCGAAGGTGCTGATGAACCGGCCTGGGCCGGCCCGGCCCTTGTTCTAGAAGACCGTTCCGAGGTCCTGGCGGACGATCGTGGCCATGCTGTGTTCCGCGAGCGCGGCGATCGTCATGGACGGGTTGCAGG
>NZ_JADWYU010000048.1 GCF_016786325.1 Frankia nepalensis
CCCGCCTACCAGGCCCGGGCTACCGCGCCCAGGGCGTCGATCGTGCGGGCGCGGTCGGCGGCGGTCCCGCAGGCGATGACCTGGACCTCGGCCGCGCCGGCGTCGGCGAACTGGCGCAGCCGCCGCTCGACCTCTCGGGTGTCGCCGACGATCGCCGTGTCGGCCGGGCCGTCCAGGCCCTGGCGGTCGAAGAGCGCGCGGTAGCTGGGCAGGCCACGGGCCGCGCCGAACGCGTCGTCGATCCAGCGCCGCGCCCCGTCGGGGTCGGTCGTGACGCAGACGCACACCCCGGCCACCACCGTCGGCGCCGGGCGCCCGGCGGACGCGGCCGCCCGGGCGAGGGCGGGCACGAAGTAGCTCTCGACGAGGCCGGGGCCGGCCCAGGTGGTCATCGTCCCGTCGGCGGCCTCGCCGGCGAGCCGGAGCATGGCCGGGCCGAGCGCGGACAGCAGCACGGGCGGTTCCTTCGCGCCCGGGACCGTGACCGCGCCCTCGGCGGCCCAGTGCCGTCCCCGGTACGAGACCGGCTCGCCGCGCAGGGCGGGCGTGAGGACGCGCAGGTACTCGCGCAGGTTCGCGACCGGCTCGGTGAACGGGTGGCCGTACCGGGTCTCGATGATCGGGGCGGGGCCGGGCCCCACGCCGAGCAGCAGCCGGTTCCCGGTCAGGGCCTGGACGGTCAGCGCCTGGGCGGCGAGGGCCACCGGGTGGCGCGGGTAGCTGCGGATGATCGAGGTACCGACCGGGAGATCGGGCGCGGCCTGGCCGACCGCGGCCAGCAGGGTCAACGGGTCCCACCCGTCCCGCTCGCTCAGCCACAGCGAGTGGAAACCCGCCTCGGCCGCGTGCGCGGCGTCGCGCGCGAGTTCCTGCGCCGTCCGATCGCCGTCGTCGAGCCACAGGCCGATCCGCATGCGCTCCTCCATCTCCGGGTGCTGGGGTCATCGCCAGTCAACGGTTCGCCCGGCCGCCGACCAAGACCCGATTAGCCTGGACTGCGATAACGAACCGTGATGACGGGAGGCGGCGGCGTGGAGCTTCGCCAGCTGCGCTACTTCGCGGCGGTCGCCGACGAACTGCATTTCGGCCGGGCGGCCGAGAAGCTGCACGTCGTCCAGCCGGCGGTCAGCCAGCAGGTGGCCCGGCTCGAACGCGAGCTGGGGGTGCGCCTGTTCGACCGTTCCCCCCGGCGGGTCCGCCTGACCGTCGCGGGGACGCGGCTGCTGGCCGAGGCCCGGGCCGTCCTCGCCGCGGCCGACCGGACGTCCGCCGTCGCCGCCGAGCTCGCCGAGGCCAGCCGGACCACGATGCGGATCAGCGCGAGCCCCGGCCTCGGGCCGCGGCTGGAACGGGCCCTGCTGGCGCTGCGGGAGGCGTCCGGCGAGCCCGAGGCGAGGGTCGAACTGGTCAGCGTTCCGATCCCCGACCAGGTGGCGGCCGTGGCGCGGGGCGAGGTCGACGTCGCGTTGGTCCGGGCCGCGCGGCCCACCCCGGGAGTCCGGGTCGTGGAACTCTGGCGCGAGCCCCTGTGGGCCGCGATGCCGGCGTGGTTCGAGGCGGCGCCGCGGCCCGCGGTCGCCCTCGCCGCCCTCGCCGACCTGCGGCTGAGAATTCCCTCGGAAGCCTGCGACCCGTTCTTCCGGGCGTTCGTGCTCCGGGCGTGCCGGTCGGCCGGCTTCGAACCGTGGCTCGGCCGGCCGTCCGGCAGCGTTCAGGACACCCTGCTCGAGATCGGCGCCGGCCGCCCGGCCGCCATGGGGCCGGACGGTCCGACCTGGACGGTGCTGCATGCCGAGGCCGCGCGGGACCCGGCCGCCGCGCTCCGCTCGGTGACCGTCCGGCCGATCGACCCTCCGCTGGACGTTCCCGGCTGCCTCGTCGTGGCCGAGGCCAAGCCACGGGCCTGCGTCGAGGTCCTCACCGCCGCCTTCGCCGACTGAGCACCCGCCTCCCCGCTTGGAGACGGTCTGGGGAAGGAACCGTCTCGCGGCGGGTCGTGTCGACGGACCAGGGCCGGGCAGAACCAAGCAGCACCGGGGGAGCGGCCGGTGCCGCACAGGGAGGATCTGTCCGTGGCGAAACTCCAGTTGCCCGAGAAGGTCAGCGAGCTGCTGGCAAAGCCGAATCCAAGTGTGATCACGACCCTGCGGCCGGACGGCCAGCCAGTGTCGGTGGCCACCTGGTACCTGTGGGAGAACGGTCGCCTGCTGGTCAACATGGACGAGGGCCGCAAGCGGCTGGAGTACCTGCGGTCGGACCCCCGGGTGTCGCTCACCGTGCTGAAGGCGGACGACTGGTACACGCACGTCAGCCTGCAGGGCCGGGTGGTCGAGCTGGTCGACGATCCGGACCGGGCCGACATCGACCGGATCTCCACCCACTACATGGGCCAGCCGTACCCCGACCGGGTCCGTGGGCGGGTGAGCGCGTGGATCGAGGTGACGCACTGGCACGGCTGGGTGTCCGGGCGAAAGATGGACACCGAGTCCTGATCGGCGGCGAGCCGCGACCTATGGCGGTTCATGACGACGCGGTTCGTGACGCGGTTCGTGACGCGGTTCGTGGCCGACGCGGTTCGTGACCGATGGCGGTGGTGCGCGCGGCGCTGGTGACGCCGCTGTCCGGGCCGCTGGCCGCCTACGGCCGGGCCGGCGCGGCCGCGCTCACCCTCTGGGCCGAGGGGTTCGCCGCGCCCGACCGCGTGGTGCTCGACGTGGTGGACGCGCACCCGGACGCCCGCGCGGCGGCCCGGCGCGCCGAAGGCCTGGGCCCTGATCTGGTGTTCGGTCCCTACGGGAGCCGGCCGGCCATGGACGTCGCCGCGGCCACCGACCGGCTGGTGTGGAACCACGGGGGCGCCTCGGTTCCGCCCCGGGGCAACGTGGTGAGCGTCCTCGCGCCCGCGGACACCTACTTCACCGGCGCCGTGGAGGTGGCCCACCGGGAGTTCCCGCGGGTCCGCGCGATCGGTGTGCTGCACGGCGGCACCGGCTTCGCCCGCGCCGTCGCCGCCGGCGCCGCGGCGCGGGCGGGGCTGCACGGGCTCGGCGTCCACTCGGCGGTGCTGCCCGCCGCGCCGCCGCGGGCCGACGCGCTGCTCGTGGCGGCGCGTTTCGAGGACGAGCTCGCCCTCGCCCGCACGGTGGACCGCGACAGGTGGCGCATGCTCGGTTTCGTGGCGGCCGGCGTGCGCGAGGTGCTCGCCGAACTGGGCGACGCGCGGGAGGGCCTGTTCGGCCCGGCGCAGTGGATGCCCCAGGCCGCGCCCGCACCAGACGAGGGACCCGACGCCACGGCGTTCGTCGCCGCCTACCGGGCGAGCACCGGCACCGAGCCGCCGTATCCGGCGGCGCAGGCGTTCGCCGCGGGGCTCGTCGCCCTGCGCTGCCTGCGCGAGTCCGGCACGGCCGACGACGCGGTCCTCGCGGCGGCGGCGCGGCGCCTGGAGTGCACCACGCTGTTCGGCCGGTTCCAGGTCGACGCGGCCGGCCGACAGATCGGGCATCAGGTACTGACGGTGCAGTGGCAGGACGGACGACGGATGGTCGTGTGGCCACCGGAGCTGGCGAACGCCGCGCCGCGCTGACGAGGCTCGTCTGGCGGGCTCCCGCGCCGCCACCCAGCCGGCCCTGTTCCCGTAATGCCAATGGTCGGCCCGCCACCGGGCTTCGCGCCGCTCCTGGGCGGGTCTGGTGATTCACCGGCAGGCCGGCCTGAGGCGGGCGCCACCGCGCGGGCGTCGGTAAGGCGACAGCGGGGGTGGCTCCTCCTCACACGGATCTTCACACGGCCGGCTGTTCTTCTGGATGAGTCGTCACGCGGCCTTCCTGCCGGAAGGTCTCCTGCGAAACAGCCTTGCGGATATGGGGCCGAGGTCCTGGACGACGCCGTTTCGGGAACCCGCGTGAACTACCAAAAAATGGCCTGGAAGGTCATGGAGGGGAATTATCATGAAGCGTCGTCTGATTACCGCGGCCGCCGCGACGATGGTCACCGCGGGAATCGTCTCGGTGAGCATCGTGGGAACCGCGGGCTCCGCGAGCGCTCGGCCGTTCGTCTGCGAGGTCATCGAGCCCTACTTCGTGGCGACCTACGAGGACGTGCTGAGCACGCCCAACCACCCAGGGACGAACCTCCACGCCTACTTCCTCGTGAACTGCTGATCAGCCACCGCGCGGGCATGAGCCAGTGCGTCTCCCGGCCGGTTCGTCGCGCCGGCCGGGGGACGACGGACGCCGGGGTCATCGGAGCGTCGCGGCCGTGGGCCGTGCGGCCGGCGGACGGCGCACCCGGTTCCACCACAGCGACAGGGCGACGGCGGCGGCGACCAGCAGCCCGCCGATGCCGGCGAACAGGGCCGCGATGTCCTTGTGCTGGTACGTCACGGTGATGTTGCGGGGCAGGGCGGCCAGCGCCTCCTGGAGCTCGCCCGCGTTCTGCGCCCGGTAGTACATCCCGCCGGTGGCGTCCGCGACCTCCCGCAGCGCGCCCTCGTCGATGGTCAGCGGGCTGCGGTCGCCGAACCGGCCGCCCCCGCCGCCCGGTCCGCCGCCGAACCCGCCGCCGGGGCCGAACGCGTCCTCGCCGATCTGCGAGCTGGCGCACACCGGCGGCGACGGCGTCGTCGTGCCGAAACCGATCGTGAAGACCCGCAGCCGGCGGGCGGCGGCCTGCTCGGCGGCCGTCTGGGGCTCCACGCCCTGGGTGTTCGCGCCGTCGGTGAGCACGACGATGACGTTCGCCGCGTAGTCGCCCTGGGCGTCGCCCTCGTCGAGTGGCACGCCGATCGGGGCGACCGACGGGTCGACCTCGGCGATGGCGTCGATGGAGGTGAGGATTCCCTGGCCGATGGCGGTGCCGCGCGACGTCGTCAGGCTCTCCAGCGCGCCGAGCAGCTCGTCGGTGTCATCGGTCGGCGGGACGAGCAGGCCGGCGACGCCGGCGAAGGTGACCAGGCCGATGCGGGACCCGCCCGGCTGCGCCCTGATGAAGTCGGCGGCCGCCTCCGCGGCGGCGGTGAGCCGGTTCGGGGTCACGTCGGTGGAGCACATCGAGCGCGAGACATCCAGCGCCAGCAGGATCGTCGTCGAGTTGGCCGCCACAGGCACCCGCGCCTGCGGCCGGGCCGCGCCGAGGCCGAGCGTGGCCAGCCCGAGCACGAGCAGCGCGACGGGGACGCGGCGGTGCCAGCGCGTCCGCCCCGGCAGCGCGACCCGCACCAGCGCGACCGAGGTCACGCGCACGGCGGCGCGGCGCCGCCGCCGCCGGCCCCACCAGACGACCGCCCACAGCAGCGGGAGGGCCGCCAGTGTCAGCAGCGCCCAGGGCCAGGTGAGGGACATCAGACGACCCTTCCCGTGCGCAGGACGGTGAGGACGGCGCCGGCGGCCAGCAGCAGGACCGCGCCGGCGATGAACGCCCCGGCCAGCGGCAGGTCCTCCTTGCGGGTGGTCAGCCGCAGGTCGATCGTCGAGGCGACGTCGTCGAGTTCGGGGGCGTCGGACGCCGGGTGGTAGGCGCCGCCGGTCGTGTCCGCGATGGCGGTCAGCGTCTGTTCGTCGAGCGCGGTGTGCAGCTGGTAGCCGTCCACCTCGACGACGCCGCCCGCGGGGGTGCCGATGCCGACGGTCTCGACCCGCACGCCGGCGGCCTGGGCGGCCTGGGCAGCGGCCTCGGTGGCCTCGGGGCTGCCCCCGTCCTGGCCGTCGGAGAACAGCACGATGGTGGCCGAGCCCCAGTAGCCGAGGTCGGGCACGGCGCCGTCCCGGCCCGGCGCGACGGTCCTGCCGGTGATCGCGGACAGGGAGGTGAGGATCGCGCCGGCGAGCGACGTGCCGCCGGTGACGCTCAGGCGGTTGATCGCCGCCTCGGCCGCGGCGCGGTCGGCGCTGGGCTGATGGGTGGTGAGCCCGCCGTTCTGGAAGGCGACGACTCCGACGTTGACGCTGCCGGGCTGGGCGTGGGCGAACCGGATCGCGGCCTGCTTCGCCGCGTCCAGCCGGCTGGGCGCGACGTCGGTCGCGGCCATGCTGTTCGACACGTCCATGGCGATGATCACTGTCCCCTCGGCGCGGGAGACGGGGACGGTCGCGGCGGGCCCTGCCGCCGCGACGGCGAGCACCGCGATCCCGGCGAGGCTCAGCCAGCCGCCGAGCCGGGGCGCGCGCCTGCCCGCGGCGGCGTCGACGCCGACCGCCGCGAGGGCGGCCCGGCGCCGGCGGGACGCCACCGTCGTGGCGACGGCGAGCGCCGCGACGACGAGCACGCCGAGGACGAGCAGCCAGGGAGCGGCGAGTCTCACACGCGCCTCCACCGGGTGCTGGCGACGACCGCGACCAGGGCGGACAGCACGTCGCCGTCGGTGCCGATCCGGTGCAGCGGGACGCCTGCCCGCCGCATCCGGCCGGCCAGGACGGCGTCGCGTTCCGCGACGGCGTCGCGCAGCCTGGCCCGCAGCAGCGGGTCGCTGGAGTCGACGAGGAGCTGCTCGCCGGTCTCGGCGTCCTCGACGAGGACCAGGCCCGCCTCGGGCAGGTCGTCGTCGGCCGCGTCCACGACCCGCAGCGCCACGACGTCGTGCCGGTGGGCGAGCCGCAGCAGCGGCCGGTCCCAGTCGCCGGTGCCGATGAAGTCGGAGATGACGACGACCAGCGACCGGCGCCGCGCGAGCCGCGCCGCGTCCGCGAGCATCGCGGCGAAGTCGGTGGTCGAGGCGGCCGGGGATGCCGCGGCCGCGCGGCCGAGCTCGTGGCCGATGCGCAGCACGTGGCCGCGCCCGGTGCCCGGCGGGACCACCCGCGTCGTGACGCCGTCGTGGAGCAGCGCGGCGACCCGGTTGCCGCCGCGGCTGAACAGCCTGGCGCACGTCAGCGCGACCTCGGCCAGCACGTCGTGCTTCCCGCGGCCCGGGGCGCCGACGGTCATCGACGCCGACCGGTCGAGCACGAGCCACAGGGTCAGCTCGCGGTCCTCGGTGAACTGGCGTACCTGCGGCTCGTCGAGCCGGGCGGTCGCGTTCCAGTCGATGTGGCGGGCGTCGTCCTCCTCGACGTAGCCGCGCAGGCCGACGAAGTCGAGGCCCGCGCCGCGGTACGCCGTGCGGTAGGCGCCGCGTACCCGCCCGTCGAGCCGGCGGACGACCCGCCACTCCAGCCGGAGCAGCAGGCGGTCGGGCGCGCTCGCCATCGTCGTCTACCGGTCCCGCAGCGGGACCTCGGGCATCGGCACGGCGCGCAGCACGCCCCCGATGACCGTGTCGGGTTCGATGTCGTCGGCCAGCGCCTCGTAGGACAGCACGACGCGGTGGCGCAGGACGTCGGTGGCGAGCTCGCGCAGGTCGGGGGGCACCACGTAGTCCCGGCCGCGCAGGTACGCCAGCGCCCGGGCGCCCAGCACGAGGGCGATGGACGCCCGTGGGCTTGCCCCGTAGGTGACGTAGCGTTCCAGCTCGCCCAGCCCCACCGTCGCCGGCGCGCGGGTGGCCAGGACGAGGCGCACCGCGTAGTCGACGATGCCCGGGTCGACATACACGTCCCGCACGCGGGCGCGCATCGCCACCAGGTCCTCGGGGGACAGGATCGCCTGGGGCGGCGCGGGCGGCCGCAGCGCCCGGTCGACGATGGCGTGCTCCTCCGGCGCGGAGGGGTAACGCACGACCACCTTCATCATGAAGCGGTCGACCTGGGCCTCCGGCAGCGGGAAGGTTCCCTCGGACTCGATCGGGTTCTGGGTCGCCATGACCAGGAACGGGTCGGGGACCTGGAAGGTCTCGCGCCCGATCGTCACCTGGCGCTCCTGCATGACCTCCAGGAGCGCGCTCTGCACCTTCGCCGGGGCGCGGTTGATCTCGTCGGCCAGCAGCAGGTTGGTGAAGACCGGGCCGAGCGAGGTCTCGAACTCGCCGGTGTGCTGACGGTAGACCCGGGTGCCGACCAGGTCGGCGGGCAGCAGGTCCGGCGTGAACTGGATGCGCTGGAACTGCCCGCCGATCGCGGCGGCCAGCGACTTCACGGCCAGCGTCTTGGCCAGCCCGGGGACGCCCTCGACGAGCAGGTGGCCGCCGGAGAGCAGGCCGACCGCCATGCGCTCGAGCAGCACGTCCTGCCCGACGATCGTGCGTTTGACCTCGAACAGGGCCTGCTCGAGCGGCCTGGCCGTGGCGGAGGACGGCGTGGGCGGTGTCGAGGACCGCGCGGGTGGGGGCTGCGCGGGCGGAATCTGCGCGGGTGAGGGCTGCGCGGGTGGGGACTGCGTGGGCCCGGCCGGCGCGCCGGGCGCGGCCGGTGCGTCCCGGCCGTCGGGTGTCTGCGTGTCGGCGTCCTTCGGCGCCATGAGGGTCAGATACCGGCGCTCGACCTCGTCTTTGTTCGACATCGTTCTCGTTCGAGACCTTCCGTGGTGTCAGATCTGGGGTCCGCGACCGTCGCCAGGTCCGTCGCCACCGCCGCCGAGGGCGCTGCCGATGGGCATGGCGAAGCCGATGCCGGCGAACGCGTCGTCGCCGCCCGGGTCGGCGATGGAGACGACGATTCCGATGACCAGGCCGTTCGCGTCGAGCAGCGGCCCGCCGGAGCTGCCCGGATTCACCGAGGCGTCGAACTGGATCAGACCGGACACCTGGCCGGTCTCCGTGGTCGCGCTGCGGCCGACGCCCGAGACGACGCCGGACGAGACGCTGTAGGTCAGCCCGAGTGGGTTGCCGATCGCGACGACCTCGCCGCCGACCTCGACGCCGCCGCCGAGCGTCGCCGGCACGAGCAGTTGCGGCATCGTCTCCGGGGTGAGCGCCGCGATGTCGGTCGCCGGGTCGGCCGAGGCCACGGCGGCGTCCGACGTGGTGCCGTCGGAGAAGGTGAGGGTGACCGCGCTGCCGTCGTCGACGACGTGGTTGGCGGTGAGGACGGTGCCGTCGGCCGCCACGATCACCCCTGAGCCGAGCGAGCCCTCGGCGGTGCGCACCACGACGACCGACGGTCCGATCGCCTGGTAGATGTCCGCGACGCTGGGAGTCGCGTCCGCGCTGGGACTCGCCGACGGGGTCGGGGTGCTCCGAGCCTCAGAGCTTCCGTCTGGTCGGAGCACGAGCGCCACGACCGTGGCGGCCAACGCCACGATGAGGACGCCGCAGGCGAGCAGGACGCCGCGGACGCCGGGCCGGCCGATCACCGCTCGGACCCAGGCGCCATAGCGTGACGGTACGGGCGATACCTGAGCTGTTCCTGAACAAAGGGCTCGCACCCGCTTAATGCCCGCGAGTCCGTCGAGGACCGGTATTCGCCGCGCAATCAGTCCGTGGCACGGAGTTCATCTCGTTCTGACAGCGAGCCCCCGGTCGCTCCGGCCCTTTCGCCCGCGCACCGGCCGATCGGACCTGGTGCTCGCGCGGCCGATGAGTTCGGGGGCGGCCAGGGGTCGGTACGGGTGTGACATCAGAGGGCGAGACGCCGAACGATCGGTGCCTCGGCCGGTGCTTGCGCGGTCGCCCACCGGGGGCGGCCCGTCAGGGAGGAACCATGGGGCTCATCCACATCGACCTGTTCACCACGCTGGACGGTGTCGCGCAGGCGCCCGGCGGGCCGGACGAGGACCCGGAGGGGGGTTTCGCGTTCGGCGGCTGGCAGGCGCCGCTGGTCGACGAGGCCGTCGGCGAGCAGGTCGGCGCCGGCCTGGTGGGCCTGGACGCGCTGTTGCTCGGTCGCCGGACCTACGACATCTTCGCCGGCTACTGGCCGCACCAGGAAGACGGCGTCGACGCCGGGATCGCCAAGCTGTTCAACGGGCTGCCCAAGTACGTCGCCTCCCGCGGCACGCCGGCGCTCGAATGGGCGAACTCGACGCGGCTCGGGCCGGACCTCGCGAGCGCCGTGCGGGCGGTGCGTGACCGGCACGCGAACGTGCACGTCATCGGCAGCCTCGACCTCGTGCAGACCCTGCTCGCCGAGCGGCTTTTCGACCGCCTCAACCTGTGGGTCTACCCGGTGGTGCTCGGCGCCGGGAAGAAGGTCTTCGCGGGCGGCGCCGTGCCGGCGAACCTGACGCTCATCGAACCGGCCGTCACCTCGCCGAAGGGCGCGGTGCTGCTGCACTACGCCCTCGCCGACGGCACGCCCAGCACCGGCGACATGTCGCTCGACAACCGCGGGGTGTGATTCCAGCAGGCTGAGGCTCGTCCGCCTGAATCACTCGACCTGGGAGGGAACGGGCCCCGCATCGTCGCCAAACGGGGCCGGTCTTCGGCGGTACGGACCGGCCGCGCGCCGCGTCGGTCGACTCCACCAAGGTGTGTCGGGCTCGCGGCAGGTCGTTGTCCAGGGCGGATGCCGGGGATAGCGTGCGCGCATCTGATCTTGGGAATGCCTGCTTCTGGGGGACACATGCGGGGGACTCGTCCGTGGCGGCTGGCCGCCACGGCAATCGTGATCGGTCTGGCCGGCGTCGCGTGCGGCGGGTCGGACGGCGAGCCCGAGGCCGCGGCCACGAACTCGCCGCCGGCCGTCGCGACGGCCGCGGAGCCGACACAGGAGGCGGCTTCCGCGGCGCCGTCGCCCGTGCCCACGGAATCGCTGCCGCCCGGGGCCGTGCAGGGCCTGGACGACTACGGCGCCGACGGCATGCTCGACCCGACCTGCGGCACGCAGGACTTCGGCGCCGGGCTGGTGCTGCGGATCCCGTGCGAGATCACCACGCCCAACGAGCCGGAGTACGGCAGCCGGCTCATCCAGGACTCGCTCTACCGCCTGCCGGGCTCCATCGACATCAATCTCGATGGGATCTCGGGCAGCCTGCTGCTGGCGCGGGACGACGCCGGCACCAAGGTCGTCATCGTCGTGTTCAACTCCGACAACCTCTTCGCGACCGGCAGCGACGTGCTCGGCAGCACCGACACGATGGACAACACCATCAAGCTGATCAACTCGACGTTTCCCGGCGGCATCCTCCAGGTCCGCGGCCACA
>NZ_JADWYU010000049.1 GCF_016786325.1 Frankia nepalensis
TGGGGCTTACCCCGGACGATGGCCGGGGCCTTGCCGGGAGCGCACTGGCCGATGGCGTTGCACTTCATGTCGGTACGGCCGGCCTTGCGGTTGGCCTCGGCGACCGACTGGCGCATCTCGGCGTCGGGGTCGACCCGAAAGCCGGTGGGGTCGTTGTAGGTGATCGGGTTGGCGGCTGCGTAGGTGTAGCGGTTGTCGGCCGGGGTGCCGGTCCAGGGCAGGGCGGCTGTGTCGCGGGACAGGAAGGTGGCGGTGGCCGGGTTGTACCAGCGGGCCTGGGCGTTGACGAGGCCGGTGTCGGGGTCGGTCCAGCTGCCCTGGTAGCCGATGCGCAGGTTCGGGTCGCCGGCGACGATGGGGGCGCCGAAGGGGTCGTAGGCACGGTCGTCGGTGAGCGCGGTGCCGTCGATGGTGAAGGCCGCGACGATGTCGCCGTGCTGGTTTTCGAGGGTGGCCCAGTCGCCGCCGGCGGTGCCGGTGCCGAGGAGTTCGCCGGCGGGGCCGCGGGCGTAGGCCGAGGTGCCGTCGACGCCGGGTTCCTTCTCGAGGCCGTCGTAGACGAAGTTCTCGGTGGTGTTGCGGGTGGCGATGCGGTCGAGGCCGTCGTAGGTGTAGTCGGTGGTGACGGGGCCGGCGGTGTGGGAGACGAGCCGGTCGAACGCGTCGAACCCGAAGGTCGTGACCGTGGAGCCTGCGGTGCGGCTGCTCATCGTGCCGCGGGCGGTGTAGAGGTAGGTGGCAGCGCCGTCGGAGGTGAGCCGGTTGCGGGCGTCGAACGTCGCCGCCTGGCTGTTGACCGAGGTCCGGTTGCCGGCGGCATCCCAGCCGTAGGTGGTGGCCGTGCTCGCGGGATCGGTCCAGGAGGTGAGTCGGTCGGCCCAGTCGTAGGTGTAGGTGTGGGTGCCGGCGGCGGCGACGGTGCCGGGGCTGATGGTGGACGAGGTGATGTTGTCGTTGTCGTCGTAGGCGTAGCTCTGGGCGCGCAGCGTGCCGCCCGGGCCGGTCAGGGTGTCGGTGGCGAGGCGGCCGAGGTCGTCGTAGGTGAAGTTGCGGACCGCGCCGGTGTCGCCGTCGTAGTCGATCTCGACGAGTTGGCTGGCGTCGTCGTAGCTGTAGAGGCGGGTGCCGCCGGCGGCGGCGGGGCCGGCGGCGACCAGGTTGCCGCGGGCATCGTAGGAGTAGTTTGACCAGGTGCCGGTGTCGCCGCGCTGGATCATGCGGCCGTCCTCGTCGTAGACGAACGTCGAGGCGCCACCGCCGGCCGAGGTAGGCAGGCCGCGGTCGTTGTAGGTGAACGGGATGCTGCCGGCCGGGATGTCGATCTCGACGAGGTTGCCCGCCAGGTCGTATTCCAGCGCGCGGGCGGCGCCGGTGGTGCCGGTGCCGTAGCCGGTCTCGACGGTGCGCCGGCCGAGCTCGTCGTAGGTCGCGGTGCGGGTGACGCCACCGGGCTCGAGAAGAGTCGTGGGCAGTCCGCTGGCGTCGTAGGTGGCCTGCCAGGTGCGGTCGGCCAGGTTCGGGTAGGCCGGGGTGGACGGTTCGATGGTCTTCTCGGGCAGGCCGAGGGAGTTGAACGTGTAGATGGTGCTGTTGGCGTTGCCGTCGGTCAGGCGGGTGCGGTTGCCGGCGACGTCGTAGCCGGCGCTGCTGGTGATCGACACGCCGGAGGAGACGGGGACGGTGAGGGCGCGCCGCTGGTTGAGGGCGTCGAACGTGGCGGTGGTGGTGTGCCCGTTCGGGTCGGTCGCGGAGGTGACGTTGCCGGCGGCGTCGTAGCCGGTCGTGGTGGTGCGCAGCAGGGTGTCTGTGGGTGAGTACTGGGCGACGGCGGTGGTCCGGCCGGCGCGGTCGTAGGTGGTGCGGGTCTCGCGGCCGAGCGGGTCGGTCGTCGAGACGAGCCGACCGACATGGTCGTAGCCGCGGGTCGTGGTCTTGCCGAGCTCGTCGGTGACCGCGACCAGGTCGCCAGCGCCGTTGTACTCGGAGATGACCGACGCCCCGGTGGCGACGTTGGAGGGCTTGACGACGCGGACGACGTCGCCGGCGTCGTTGTAGACGGTGTAGGCGTTGAACGTGGCCAGCGGGGAGCGTTCGGTGGTGGTGGTGGCCCATTCGCGGTCGAGGTCGTCGTAGGCGTGGAACGTCCACGCGCCGAGCTGGTCGACGGTGCTGATCACGTTGCCCGCGTCGTCGTAGACGGTCCGGGTGACGCCGGCCGAGGGCGCGCCGCTGGCCTGGGGTTCGGTGACGGCGACCGGCCGGTCGCGCTTGTCGTAGACGATGGTGGTGGTCTGGCCGCGGGTGTCGATGTGGATGGTCGGGTTGTTGTTGTCGTCGTAGTACCACTGCTCGGTCGGGACGATCGGGCTGCCGCCGCCGGGTGGGGTGTAGGACGGGTAGGTCTTCTGGGTGACCCGACCGAGGTGGTCGTAAGCGGTGACCGTCACCTGGTTACGGGCGTCACGAACATGGGTGACCTCGCCGAAGGTGTTGTAACCGACCTCCTCCGACGGCCGGTCCGTCGTCGCCGAGCCACCGTTCTGCTCGACCTGCACCGGCGGATGGATCGTCTGGACCACGTTGCCACGCGCGTCCGTGACGAGGTCGGTGACATAGGCCGGGTCCGGCGGGCCGCCCGACACGTAGCCGCGGGGGTCGACCGAGCTGACAACGAAACCGCGCTGGTCGCGGACGAGCGCGCTGGTGAACCGGTCGGAGCCGTCTCCGAACACGGTCGTCGTCGCCAGCCGGTTCGCGTCGTCGTAGGTGTACTCGGTGCGACGGGTGTTCGAGGTGCCGTCGGCGCCGGACTCGTCGAGCAGCGGGTTGCCGGCCGCGTCATAGGTGTGCGCGGTCCAGCGATGCAGCCCTTCGGGGTCGACCGCCTGGGACTCCAGGCTGCCGTCCTGCGCGTAGGTGGCGCTCGTGGTGCGCAGCCCGCCGGCGGCGATCGTGGACGTCTCGTTGCCGGCCCGGTCGTAGTGGTGCTCGGCGAGCACCAGGTCATAGGCACCGGCCTCCGACAGCTGCCCGGTGGCCAGGTCGGGGGGCCGGTAGCCCTGCAGGATCGTGCGGTACGGCAGGTCGTCCAGGTAGTAGGTGTGGCGGGTGACGCGGCCTTCCTCGTCGGTGACGGAGGCCAGCCGGCCCGCCGGGTCATAGGCCCGTGACTCGATGAACTCGTCGTGGGGAGCGCTGCCGGCGACCGGGTCGTCGACGAAGTCCTCCACCACGGTCATCGCCAGCAGGTTGCGGACGGTGTAGGTGTAGGCGGTGACCGTGCCGTTCGGGTCCGTCGACGTGGCGACGTTGCCGTTCGGGTCGTACGTGGTCGCATAGGTCGACCACGGGAACGAGCCCGCACCGTCAGTCCGGTAGATCTCCCGGTCCGCGTCGTCGTAGCTGTATTCGGTGACGCGGGCGGTGTCGCCGCCGGTGGAGTCGGAGACGGTGACCTGGATCAGGTTTCCGTTCGCGTCATAGCTGTTGGTGGTCACCGGGGTGTGCACGACCGAGGTGATGAGGTTCTCCACGCCCGGCTGGGTGACCTGCGCGACCCAGCCCAGCTTGGTGTAGGCCGTGGTGGTGGTCAGACCGGCGGGGAAGGTGTCGGAGATTTCGGTCGACGTGACCTGCCGGCCCAGCTCGTCGTAGGTGTAGGTGTGGACCAGCCCGGCCGGATCCTGTTCACGGCGCAGATCACCCTTCACGTCATAGCCGAAGGTCGTCGTCTTGCCGCGCGGGTCGGTGTGGGTCAGCAGAAGGCCGCGCGGGACCGTGCCGCCGCTGCCCGTGGCCGCCTCGGTACCGGTGGAATAGACCCAGGTCTCGGTCCGGCCGGACGGAAAGGCATCGGTAGCCGGGGTGGTATGGCCGATCAGCTGCCCGTAGGAGTCGTACTGGTTGGTCGTGGCGAAGGTGTTGTCCGTCGGCGAGCCCGAACGGCCGTCGCGGTAGACGAGCACACTGTCGTTGCGCGGGTCACCCGGGGAGCCCTGGTAGTACTCGTAGAACTCCGAGATCACTTCCAGGTCGGTGTCGTCGACGAGGGACCGGACCCGGGAGCGGGTCAGCACATTACCGTGGTCATCGGTGTCCGTCTGGACCATGTTGCCGTTCTCGTCGATGACCTGGTAGAGGAACCCGCGGTCGTTGTAGACGAAGCTGCGTTCCCCGATCTCGTCGCGGACCGAGACCAGCTGGCCGTTGTCGTACTCCCAGTCCTGGTCATGGTCCTTGGGATCGGTGACCCGGACGATCGTGGTCGGGTCGGTGTCGGTGGTGAGCCTGGTGTAGGTGGTGCGGTTGCCTTCGCCGTCCTCTTTCCAGGCGACAGTGTCGTCGGGGCTGTTGTAGCCGACCTCCATGTCGACGTTGCCCTTGGGCAGGGTGATCCGGTCGAGCTTGCCATTGCCCGCGTAGCGGTACTGGGTGGGGTTGGCGGAATGCGGGGCGGTGACGGAGGTGAGCTTGTCGCCGGTGTAGGCATACGTCCAGGTCACCGGTCCGCCGTGGGCGGCGACGCTCTGCGTCGACACGGAGGTGACGTGGGTGCCGGTCCAGGTGAACGACAGCGACCGGGCCGTGGTCAGGTTCGCGACCGTGGTCAGCTTCGCGTTGGAGTCCCAGGTCAGTTCGAGCTGGTTGCCGGAGACGTCGGTGATCCTGGCCAGGCGGCCGTCGGAGCGGAAGGTGTGCGCGGTGCCGGACTTGTCGGTCAGCGTCGTGGCCGCGGTCGCGGTGAACTCGTCGAACCGGCCGGCGCCGGTCGCCTCGGCGAACGGGCCGGCACGGCTGCCGTAGAACACCGCCGGGTCGCTCGCGGACAGGATCTGGGTGCCGTTGCGCTGCACGATGATCGACTCGCCGTAGGTGATGACCTTCAACGTGTCCGACGCGGTGCAGCACAGCCCGGAACTCGACGTCGCCACCAGCGTCTCGGTGCCGGCAACGCGTTTGACCAGCTGCCAGGTCCCGGACGACGGCTGGGCGACCAGACGCCAGTAGTTGTCCGCGTCGGCATAGCGGAACGCCAGCCCCAGCCCGGCCTGCGCGACCGGCAGCTTGAAGGTGAACGCGCCATCGGCCGCCGCCGGCACGGTGGCGACGTTGCGGTTGCCCGACGCGGTCGCCAGGTAGGCCTGGTTCGAGGAGATACCCCAGGTCCCGGCACCCAGACCCGTGCTGGTCTTCCACGTCTCACCGTCGTCGGTCGTGCCCAGGGTCGTCGACGAGTTCGCGCTGGTGAAGACGTCGCGGTGAGCCTCGCTGACAATCGTGACCGAGCCGATCCGCCCGGAACCGATTCCGGTCGCGTACAGGCCCGCCTTCGTCGCCGTCGACAACGCCGAGTCAGTGTGCGTCCCGACGACCCGGTCGTTGCGGTACACCGTCAACGTCGAGCCGACCATCCGCACCGCGAACACGTCGTTCGCCGCGCAGCAGACGCCGGTGAATGTCGCGGCGGTGCTGGTCGTACCGCCTACCCGCTTGACCAGGACCAGCGAGTTGGTCGACGGTTTGACCGTCAGGGCCCACAGGTTGTCGACGTCCTGCACCCGAAACGCCACACCCACGTTGTCCTGCGCGGTCGGGGCGGTGAACCGGACCAGGCCGTCCGGCGGTGCCGGTAGCACCGCCACGCTCGGCTTGAGCACCGCCGCCGTCGCCAGGTAGGCGTTGTTGCTGTTGATTCCCCACGTGCCGGACAGCACTTCCCAGGTCTCGCCGGTGTCGGTGGTCCCGAGGGAGCTGATCGAGTTCGCCCCGGTGAACGACGCGATCTTCGGGCTTGGGGCCTGCACCAGCGCGTACTGGCCATCCTGGGAGACGTAGGAGCCGTCCCAGTTCCGACCGAACCGGCCCTCCCGCCCGTCCGGGTAGCGCACGACCAGGCTGCCCTCACCGGCATCGTCGGCCTTGACGTTCATGTCCCACTGCGAGGTCCACCCCTCGCCGAACATCCCCACATACGGGTTACGCGAGTTGTAGGTCCGCGTCACCCCCGCCGGCGGACCGACGCCGGCCACCGTCACATCCGTCGTCGACGACGTGTAGTTCCCGATCAGCGGCGTCACCGACGCCACCGACGGCACATACGGATCCGCCCCGAAATGCCGGCTCGTCACCGGCGCCTTCACCTCGGTGTACAGGCCGATCGGCGGCGTCCACGCACTCCACGTTCCGAGGAACGACGCCCGGCCACGCCAGTAGTACTTCGTGCTCCACGTCAGCGCCCCCGCGGGCGGCTGCCATGACCCGGTGGACCCGCTGCCCGACACCGAGCCCGACGCCCAGCACGCGCCCGACGCCGCGTCCGGGTTGGTGCAGATCTGGAACTCGTAGGTCATCCCGATCTGGCTGCCGTTCAGCGACAGTGTCGGGCGCAACGAGTCGGCCCGGTGCAGGTCGTCCGGGGACGCGCCCGTCACCTGCGCCCCGCCACCCGCGCCCGACGTCACCCCGACCGGGAACATCGAAACCCCGTGGCCGGAGAACCAGGTGTTGCCCGTCGCGCCTACGTCCTGCATGTCGAACTTCAGCAGATAGCTACCCGCCGGCAACTCGTCGACGACCGCGGTCACGTCCAGGAACTGGCCCCGGCCCACCGTTGAGGGCAGGTCCGTCTGCTTCCCCTGATCCGTGATCAGCGTCGTCCCCGCCGCGTTGAACACGTGATAGGACAGCTTGTAGTCACCGTTCGGCCGCCACGTCTCCGCGCCGTGGTTCGTCACCCGGATCTTGATCCGGCCCTCCTGGGTCGCCGTCACCGGCTGCTCCCACACCGCCGACCCCGACGGAAACGCATAGTCCGCGTCATACGGCGACCACGTCACCGACATCTTCGGCCGGTGGTCCCCCGACGTCCCCGGCGCCGAGCAGGCACAGTCCTTCGACGCGAACTCCTTGTAATGATCGGAGTCCGTCGTCGACGCCCGCACCGACAGGCCGTGGTTGTCCTGCGAGCCGTTGTTCCAGTCCTCGACCAGCTCCGTGATCCGCGGATCGGAAAACGTCTCCCACCCGGCCCCGCAGGAGCCGTTCCCGGCCTGGTGCGAGAAGCTCGACTGCGCGACCTCATCCCCCACCGCCGGCCCCGGCCACACCGCCGCCAGACCGTTCCAGGGCGCCGCCACCTGGTGCAGCGACACCGGATGCGGGTCACAGGCGTCATGCGACGCCTCGTTGTACAGGCTCACCGTCGCCGACAGGATGTTCGCGTTCGCGAGCGCCGGGTCGTTTGGGAACCGCAGATACGCGTGGTTCACATCGCCGCCGGTACGCAGGCCCACCCGCAGCGACGCGTCCGACAGATGCGCCGTACTCGGCGTCGCCGACGACACATAGGTGTCGTCCGCCGCCGCGGACAGCGCCGTCACCGTCGGGTCCACCCGCACCGGGAACACCCGCTCGGGCGCCGAAAGCCAGTCAGCATCCAGCTCGACCCGCAGCACCTGGCCCTTGCCGGCCTCCTCGACCAGTTGGTAGGTCACCCCGTCCGACACCGCCCCGGCGCCGTCCTCCATCCACCCGCGCGGGATCACCGCGACCGCCTTGCCGTCCCGCCCGGCCAGCACCACCTGGCCCGAGGCGTCCAGACTCGCCGTCAGCCCCTGCAGCCTCAGCGGAAACGCCCAACTCGTCGGCGCCCCGGCCGACCGCAGGACGATGACCTCCTTCAACCCGCTGTTCGCCGCCGACAGCTCCAGATCGGCCTGCTCCCGCACCCCGGCGAACACGACCTTCGCCTCGTCGGCCCTCCCCGCCGACCCGGCCGCGCCGTCGAGCCCGAACCCGACCGACACACCCGCACCCAGCTCGACCCGCGCCAACTCCGGATCATCCGCCGCTGCGGCGATCTCCACCGGGGCCTGCGCCGCCCTCGGGCGAAGCCGCCCGTTGTTCTGCTCCGCCAGCCGCGTGTCGATGTCCACCCACCGGCCGTCACGGTCCTTGAAGCGCACCGGCGCCGCCGACACCTCCGTCGTAAACGTCCCGTCTGGGTTCGCGAACACCGTCGACTGCCCGGTGCGCGCCGACTCCACCTCCACCCGGCCGGCCTGCATCCGGCCCGGCTCGCGCGCCCCCACCGTCAGGTCGCCCTGGGCCGGCACCTCCGCGCCCGCCGCCACCTGCGGAACCTGCACCTCGCCCTGCCCCGGCGGGATCCGCACCTCCCGCGGTTCCTCGTCCGGCGTGACCGGCACCGCGCCCGCGACCTCACCGACCTGCGCCCGCACGGCCGCCGGATCCGGCACACCACCCACCGACGTCGCCGACGTCGGCACCTGATGGACCGGCTCCCCCGCCTCGTCTTCGTCCTCGCCGTCACCGCCGATGCTGCCGTCCGACGACTCGGGCAGGTCCACATCCTTGAACGGGTTCTGCTCCGAGATCGGCACCAGGCCGGGACTGGTCACCCGGTCATAGACCACCAGGGACACGCCGGTCATGACCAGCACGGGCACCAGCAGCAACGCCACCCGGCGAGCCCGGGCCCGGCGCCGCCACAGCTTCCGACCAAACGACACCGGACGAAGAAGAGCCGAAAGCCGGCCAGTCATGCGATGCTCCGCGCAGCTCAAAGGGAAAACAGCCAGGGACCAGCACCCACGCGACACGTGGGCTCCGGCAGGCGTATCGCGCGCACGGCGAACACCGGGACAGGACCGGAGAACTGGCACGCGAAAAAGCACGCGCGCCACGGAGACGGCGAAAACCAGGAAACGAAGGCCACGGCCTTCCCCGGCCCACGCGCCATGAACACACAACGCGGCAGACCGGCACTGAGAAACGCCGACGAAACCCCACCCGAGAAACGAGAGGGCAAAATCCGGACACGGTGGCGTGCCCGGCGACATCGCCCGCGGACCCCCGGCCAACAGGCCCGGAGCGCCACAGGACAGTAGATCGAACGAGAGCGGAGCCAAATATGGCGCAAGGCCAACCAGCCGTCAAGCAGATCCAACGGGAACACCGACGGACACCCAGTAGTCACTCACAAGCAACCTCGCGCGCAGACAAGCACCGGTTGCAGGCGACAGTCCGATTGTCAAGCGATAGACCCGCGCCGGCGGAGTTCGGTCAGCCGGCGGCACAGCCGGCACCAGCCGGTCACGTTCTCACGCTCCGCATAGCGAAGAGGCGCACGGTTAGCAGCGCTACCGGAGACTGTCAAGCGGCCACCTCGGACCACCGCCGATCGCCAGGACGGCCGCATTGCCCACGGAGACAGGACCGTGATCCTAAATCTTCGACAGGCCCCTGACCTGCGGATATCGAGATTCCTGAAGATCTTCTATGTGTTCCGCGTGCGTCCTTACCGCTGGCCTGCCATAGTGGCCTTCCCTGTATCCGGCCACTGGAGTGCTCTCCAGGAAACCGCCCACACGCGTTCCCCGAGACTTCACCCCAGCTTCCACTTCACCCACCGTAACCCTCAGGACTGGCAGTAGACCGGGCACGGAAGCACCAGATCTCCTGACTCGCCGAAAGGAACCCACCGGACAGCGAGACCCGCCGCCGTACGGCCACCCGCCGGAAAATCACGTAGAGCGACAAAACGCGGCCAGGCTCAACAGCCCGCACGGCGCCGCGCTATCCGCACGCGGGGACACCGGTATGCCGCCGGCTCCTTCCGCCTACCCGGAAAGGACGGCACAGATGAGCGGGCAGCACCCACCAACCCCCGGGAACGCCCGCCCAACCGACACGGACAGCACCGACAAGCCAGCCAGCGCCACCGCGCCCGACAGCCACCGCCAGGCTCCACCCGTAGACCCGGCACCTCACGGCACACGACGCAAAACCCGGTCACGCATCCGCGTCATCGGCCTCGCCCACGCCATCGGACTGCCCCTGCTCGGCATCCCCGCGATCATCCTGCTCCTGACCTCCGGCCCGGAGCTCTCCTACGAAACCGGCACCGCCGCCCGCACTCCAACCACCGCACCCACCGACGGCGGCTACCCCCTGCCGTCCAACTACACCAGCCACACCGCCCCGGCCTCTGGCGACGACACCGGAACCGGACAGGCTTCCGCCGACACGCTCGCCACCGCCGCGGCCGCCCCAACAGGAAGCAGCGGCCTGATCCGACTCACCGCCGCCGAACGGCAGATCCCCGCCAGGGTTCTCACCGCCTACCAGCAGGCAGCCACCACCCTCGAAACCGAACAACCTGGCTGCCACCTGCGCTGGCAGCTCCTCGCCGCCATCGGCAAGATCGAATCCGGACATGGCGCCGGTCGAACCCTCACCACCGACGGCACCATCACCCCGACGATCCTCGGCCCCCGCCTCGACGGCCAAGGCGACACCGCCCGCATCCTCGACACCGACCACGGCCGCCTCGATCAGGACACCACCTACGACCGCGCCGTCGGCCCCATGCAGTTCATCCCCTCCACCTGGACCGGCGCCGGCCGCGACGGCAACCACGACGGCCGCAAGAACCCGAACACCATCGACGACGCCACCCTCGCCGCCGGCGGTTACCTGTGCGCCCACGGCCGCGACCTGACCAACCCTCGTCACCTGTACGCCGCGATCCGCGCCTACAACCCCTCCGACGCCTACGTCCGCGCCGTCCTCGCCTGGACCAACGGCTACACCACCAGCACCACAGCCACCAGCCCCGACCCCGACCCCGCCCCCACAAACAGTCACTTATAAACAACACCCCT
>NZ_JADWYU010000050.1 GCF_016786325.1 Frankia nepalensis
ACCAGACCGACAGCCACGACGCCCGGCAGCCCGCCGGCGCGTAACAACTCAGCCTCCACCAAACCCGGCGCTTGACACCCACCTCACCGCGGCAGGCAAGAACCTCCTCGACGAACTACTTCACACCTGCCGGCGCCAGGTCGGCGACAAGCTCCGCGACCCCTGGGCCGGCTGTACACCGGACGGGCAGGGCCACCGGGCGACGGTCCCGCACACCGCCCAGTTGGCGCAACCCGACTACGGATATGGCGCAGTATGATCGCTCCCAGTCTGCTACCGGTGACTCCCTTCAACTCGCGGTCCTGGGCCGCCGAGCCGTTGGCGAGCAGCTTTATTCGCTTGTCGAGGGCGATCACCTCCGGTAACACAAACGTAGCCGCTGCGGATCGCAGCGATGAACGGGGGAGAATGCATGGCCGGCCAATGGCCGATCGAGGAGCGGGCGCTCGACGACCTTGATCTCGATCTGCGCAACGTCCGAATTCCTGGCGGGGATCTGGACGAGGCTGCGATCATCAACTACCTCGTCGAGGCCGCTGGTCTGCTGGAACTGGCGCGTAGCATCCTTCGTGATGGCTACATCGACAACGAGCTTCCGGTTGTCGTCGACGAAGGTGGCCGGTGCGTCGTGCTCGAGGGCAACCGTCGAGTCGCTGCGCTGAAGGCTATCCATCGGCCCTCGCTCCTTGGAATGGCCGCGCCGAAGATCGAGCGTCACATCAGCCGCCATCGGGACGCTGACACTCCGACCGAGATCAGGGTGATGATCGTCCCCTCGCGAGAGGCCGCCCAACCCCTGTTGGCGCGGCTGCACACACGCAACCCGAAGAAGGAGTGGATCCGCGAGCAGAAGGCGATCTTCTACCACGCCCAGTTGGCCCAGGGCATGACCGTTGATGCCCTGCGGGCCCGCTACCCGGATGAACAGGGCTCGACGATCACGAGCTACATCCGCATGGGCGAGATTCGTGACGTCGTCCGCGGCCTCCGCTTCGACGACCCCGATCTTGCGCGGTGGGTCATGAACGGCCAGTTGAAGATCACTTCCCTGGAGTACGCCTACGAACGCCCTAAGATCCAGGAGGCGCTCGGCCTGGCGTTCGACAAGGATGGCCTATTGGCCTCCAAGCAGATGAGCGAAGGCCAGACCCAGGCTCTGATCTACCTTCTCAGGCGGTTCCGGGCTAGGACGCTCGATACTCGCTCTCACGAACTCATCGCCAAGTACGACGCGCACACCAACTTTGCCGAGGAGTTGCGACTGATCGTGATCGGCGCTAAGGGCGGCGCGACACCGACGAGCGGCCCGAACGCCGGTAGCACGGCTGGGGGCGGAGGGGCGCCATCCGGCCAACCTGGAGCGGGAGGCTCCCCGGTATCTGGCACGGCTCCGGGAGCCAGCGGTCATCCTGTCCCTGGTACTTCGTCAGGTGGCGCTGCGGCCTCGGGCGATGGGCGGGGCGCCGGTTCCGCCACCACCGTCGGCGGAGCTACTGGAAGTACGGGCGGGACCGGTGGATCCGGAGCCGCGCCGGGGTCGCAGCCGGGGGCGCGCGGGCCCAACCGCGGCGACACGCACACTAAGTTGAACATGGACGGCTTTGTCTACAAGGGTTCGTCGGCTGGCCTGCGGCGCCGGTTCGAGGAGCTGCGGAGCTTGAGCGTGAAGGAGTTCCCGAACGCTGCCCACGACCTTCTCCGCACGGTGCTGGAGTGCTCGATCAAGGACTACTTCGCGGCGAGCGCCCAGGCGACAGCAGCACAGACGACGCCTGCCCAGCCGTCGAAGAAGCCCAGGATGCTCAAGGACTGCATCGATGAGCTTGCTGCGGCCTATCAGAACGACGCTCGGATGAGAAACTTGATCAACATGATCAAGCATGGTGGCAGCACGACAGCGACGAAGTACGTTGGAACCGCCGTCTCCCTGAACGCGAGTAACCACGAGCCGGACATCGTCTTCGACGCGAAGGATGTCCACGAGGCCTGGGACAAGATCAAGCCGATCTTGGTCGAGATCGTCGGGAAGTAGCGGCACCCACCGACTGGCAGGGCGTATCCGACTCAGCCTGCCGCGAGGAGGCGGGAGACGGAGCGGGAGGCGATGAGCAACTCGTGCGCCTTGCCGGTTCGGTGGGCGCTGTAGCTGAGCTGGTACTCCCGCACGTCGTGCCGCTGGTAGAGCTGTCGGATGAAGTCCGACGGGTCGTAGGTCACGATCCAGTGCCCGTCCGGGTGCCGGTCGAGGCTTTGGGCGAGTTCGGCGTGGTCCCGGTGAGTGAAGGCGTTCAGGTAGAGGCTGCCGCCCATGTCAACATAGGGCGGGTCGATGTAGATGAACGCAGAAGCGTCGTCGACGTAGCGGTCGACGATCGCCATGCCGTCGAGGCTGAGCACGGTGATCCGTGAGGCGAGCGCCCCGATCGCGGCCACCCGCTCGGCGAGCTGGTCGCGGTTGAACCGCGCGTCGATCTTGTAGTTGCCGTTCTGGTTGACGCCGCCGATCGGGCCGGCGTTCAGGATCCCGGACCTGTTCGTCCGGTTGAGATAGAAGAACGCGAACCCCAGTCTGAGCGGGTCCGACTCGTCGGCCGCCCGGTAGATCTGTTTCTGTCGTCGCCACTCCTCGACGTCCAGCGGCGTGTCGACGACCAGGGCGGCGAACTGCTGCGGCTGCCCGACGACCGCGAGCCAGAAGCAGTAGACCGCGGGATCGATGTCGTTGATGACCAGCTCCTGCACCAGGTCCCGCCGGAGCAGCTCGATCCCCGCCCCCGCGCCGCCCGCGTACGGCTCGACGTATCTCGCGGACTCGATCCCAAGGCCGGCGATGAGCTCGCCGAAGAAGCCAGCCAACGCCGCCTTGCCTCCCGGGTACCGCAGCGGGCTGGCCGCGGCGGTTCTGCCCACGGCCCGGACCGTCAACGGCGCCGGCGTCGTCATCGCCCACCTCTCGAAGTACTAGCGCTGGACATGCGGGCGCGTGCTCGATGCGCGGCCACCCGGCAGTTGCCCGAGCAGTACCGCGCACCCGCGCGGGCCAGGAACTCGATCCCGCACTGCGCACAGTCGTGCGTACTACCAGCGCGACGCAACCGCTCATGGCGCAGGAGCCTGCTGTGTCGCGCCAGATCGGCATCCGACAGGGCCTCGACCTCTACCACGTAACGATTATATCCGTTACAGATCAACACGGGCGGAACGGGCCGACGTCACCGAGACGGCGTTCTGCGTCGACGGGTGTACGGGTCGGGACGAGCCCGGCGCCGCGGTTCAGACGGGGCGTAGCCGTGAGGACTTCGACGCCGCCTGGCTCGTCACGGCAGGGTCGACAGGCAGTTGGCGAGCCGGATGTGACGCCAATGAGGCAATTTAAGTTCTTAGTTGCCGACTTTGCCGCCTGACTGGTACGGTTGGAACATAAGCGGCCAGGCAAGAGACTGGACCGTCCCAGCAGGAGGTAAAATGACGATCAGTGTCAACCCCCTGCGGTTGTCCAAGCCGCAGGACTCCAGCACCTACCTGGCGATCAGGACCAACCAGGGCGGGCGGGCGGTCTACACCACGCGGGTCCCCCTCCTCGACCTTCCGACGATCTTGCCGGTGCCGGACCCGAATGCCGTCGACAAGGACAATCGGAAGGTCGACCGGCTGCACGCCAAGCACTTCGGCGAGTACTTGGACACCAAGGAAGACTGGGTCGCCCCCGCGCTGCTCGCGCGTGACAGCGGCGGGTGCGTGTTCGAGAAGCTCGACGAGCAGGGGATGGTCGGCTACCTCACGGTCCCGTGGGCGATCGGCGGCATCTCGTCGCTGCGCACCATCGATGGCCAGCACCGGATCCTCGGCGTCGCGATCGAAAAGCAGCGCATCACCGACGCCATCGCGGCCGTAGATCGGGAGATGGCTCGCAAGGTGAGCCCAGAGAAGGCGGCCAAGCTCCAGGCCGAGCGGGAGAAGCTGGTCGCGCAGATGGGGAGGCTGAAGACCGAGTACGTCGGCCTCGACGTGTACGTCGAACCGGACCCGATCAAGGCGCAGCAGATGTTCGTCGACGTCGCCGACAATGCCAAGGGCATCAGCAGCGCGGTCCGCGCCCGCTTCGACAACTACAAGGTCGCCAACCGTACGTTGTCCGATGTGATCGACCACCCGTTGCTCAAGAACCGGGTCGACGCCGAGCAGGACCGCATGACCCCGAAGAACCCCAACCTGCTGGGAGCCAAGCACGTCGCCGACATCACTCGGGCCGTCGTCGCTGGCGCGGGCGGTCGGATTAGCAAGAAGGCGGAGCAGACGCTGACCGACGGCGAGGTGATCGAGCAGGTGAAGGACTTCCTCGACGTCATCTCGAACGCGTTCGCAGACCTCGCCGCCATCACCGAGGAGGACCCGGATACCGAGCGGAATCCGAACGAGTTGACACTGGCCCAAGAACTGCGTCGGACTTCACTCCTCGGCTCGGTGGGCATGCTGCGAGTCCTCGGAGGTGTGTTCCACCAGTTGCGGACAGGCGAGACCCCGGTGGAACTCGACGACATCACCGAGTTCTTCAAGCGCTTGGACCCGCACATGGCCGCCCCCGTCAGCGATACCAGCATCTGGCGCACGACCGACGCGGGCGACGACTTCGAGTCGAAGGCGTCTGCCCCGATCATGCGGACGCAGAACATCGTGCACTTGGTCAGCGTCATCACCGGCTGGTACAAGAAGGCGCCGGCAGCCCTCTAGCTAGCACGCCGAGACCGGCAGAGTGTTCGCGGTGCTTCGGCTTTAGACGATCATCGGCACCGGTTGAGTCCCGGTCCATGCGGGGCCGGGACTCAACCAGAGGTTGATTGGCGGTGATCCTGCCGCAGCGCAGCTGATCACCGCCCCGTCGTCGACGCGGCGATGGCCTGAGGCGCGTTCTACTGCGCAGTGACCCTCCGTGCTCCAGAACGTTGAACACCCATACCGCACATCCGGAACCTCAGACCAGGACCCGAGAATGAGCGTCACCTACCAAGGGGCCGACTACGAGTTGGCATGGCCACGGCGGCTGTTCGTGAGCGAGGCAGCCGCGCTGTTGAACGGCCGGACCCGTCAAGACTGGAACGACCGCTGCGAGTTCCTCCTTGAGGACGCGTTCATGGGACCAGCGCCTCGCGACGACTTCCAATTTCAATTGGCATCGGGGCGGAATCCGACAAACCCCGTACTCACCGGCGGACAAGTGTTCCTGCGCCAACTCATGAACGGCGCGGCCAGCCTTCGGGAGGCTGTCGTACAACGCCGCCCCTACTGGTCCGAGCGCCATGTAGGCCGTGGTGCGGGACCGGCCGGGCTGCAAGCCACCGCGAGGCAGTTCGCCGACCTAGTCGGCCGGCTCGTGACCCGCGGGTACTTCGAGAAGGCCTTCGACAAGGACTGCGTCGACGATCCGGCTGTCGTTGACCCCGCCCAACTCCTTGAGCGGGCGCTTGGAGTACCAGGCCTGTGGCCGCTCGTGCCGAAACGTCTCGCAGAGGACCTCGACGTGTTCTGCGACGTCGTTGAGGTGCTCCACGACCTCGTCGCGCGTCCGCGAGCGCGCTGGATGCACAGCTACGCGGGGTGCGGCTGGCACCACAGCGACTTCTCCCTCGAAGCGGGGCGGGTCCTGTACCGGTGGCAGGTGAACATCCTGCTGGAAGGGAGCGATCTCGGCCTCCGGCTCGCCGACGAGGGCGAGGACGTCGGACGGCTCGTCGCCGCGACTGATCCGGCTCGGAGCGACCTGCTGCGCGCCATGGCGCAACGGGACGACACCATCGGGGACCGCGTACGTCATGCCATCGTGCTGTACCGCGCCCGGCAGGCGACTGAGCACGACAAGAGATCGGCAGTCATCGTCCTCAGCGGTGTGCTTGAGGAACGGAGAAAACTGATCAAGGCAGAGCTGCTGAGCAAGGACGAGGACGACCTCTTCATGGTCGCCAACAAGTTCGGCATCCGCCACCAGAGCGAGCAGCAGAAGCGCGACTACAGTGTCGAGTTCCTCGACTGGATCTTCTGGTGGTACCTCGCGACGATCGAGCTCACCGACCGTCTCGGAACCCGCTGACGATGTCACAACCTTGATCCGCGCCCTCTCCGAGGATGGTCGCCTCGGCCACGCCGGCGAGCGTCGGACGGTCGGAGCGGTCTGGGGCTGGTGCGCACTGCCCACGTCATACTCGGTGACGTTGACGGCGACGTAGCGGAGGTTGGGCATGTCGGAAAGGCCGGCCGAATACATCCCACCGGGCTTCGAGGACGTGCCGGTCGATGACTCGTGGCGTCCCGACATCGCCGCGGCCCTCGCCGAGTCACTGGCCGCCGAGGCCGGCGGTTGCCAGCACGAGTACATGTCAGACGACGAACTCGAAGCCCGTCTCGCCTCGATCGGCTCGCGGCCGGCAGCCTCAAGCTGATCTCTTCTCAGGGCGTAGGGCGGTCGGGGTCCTCCTGGGGGAAGCGACAGATCGGTGAGAACCCGATCTACGCCAGGTCGGTGAGATATGGGTGAAGGCGCTGGTAGAGCGGCGGTCCTCACGTCATCAGAGATGGGAACCTACACCTCGTGCTCGAGACGGCTCGGCTGGTGCTCCGGCCGCTGGGGACCGCCGACATCGACGCGTTTGTCGAGCTCCATGCCGATGAACGAGTGAACAGGTTCATGGAGCCGTTCTCCCGGACGGAGGCCCTGGCCCGACTGGCGGTCGTCGAGAGCCAGTGGGCCGCGCGTGGGCACGGGCTCCTCGCCGTCGAGCTGAAGGCGACGGGCGAGTTCATCGGCCGGGCCGGGCCCCAGTACTGGGAGCGGTTCGGCGAGATCGAGATCGCCTGGGTCCTCAGGGCCGACCACTGGGGGCGCGGCTACGCGACCGAGGCCGCCCGGGCATGCGTCGACTGGGGATTCCAGAACCTGGAGGCGGACTACTTCACGGCGATGATCCGGCCCGCCAACGCGCCCTCCAGGCGGGTGGCCGAACGGCTGGGCTTCGCCCCCCGCCGCGCGGACATCCTGTTCGGCCACCCGGTCACGGTCTACGGCCTGGACAGGCCGGGCCGCGTGAGCTGACAGACGAGGCGCCAGGCGACCGTGACCGGCGACCGCGACCGGCACGCCGCGCGGTCAGCCTGGTTGCCAGAGACGGACGGTGGCGTCGCCGGCGGTCGCCAGGAGGTCGGCGGCCGGGGAGAAGTCCAGGGCCCTGACCGGGCCCGCGGGGCCCGCCGGGAGCTGGCCCAGGTCGTCAGGGCGGGCCAGGTCCTCGACGTTCCAGAGCTGCGTGGCTCCGCCGACGCCGGCGACGCCGCTGGCGGCGACGGCGAGCGTGTGACCGTCGGCGCTGACGGCGATCCGGTGGACCTGGCCGTAGCGCGGGTTGGTCATCCGCGTCCGGACATACGGGCGCGCGGGATCGGTGATGTCCCAGAGGACGACGGTCCCGAATCCGGCGCCGACCGCGAGCAGGCGACCATCCGGGAAGAACGCGATCGACCGCGCGTGCCAGCCGCGGTCCGCCAGCGGCCGGCCGACCGTCCGGGGAACCGAGGACGACAGGTCCCAGAGCAGCACGGTGTGATCCGTGCCGGCGGTCGCCAGCAGTTCGCCTCCCGGGGAGAACGCGGCGGCGAGCACCTTGCCCTGGTGGCCGGTGAGCGGGCGGCCGACCGGATGGACGGCCGCCGGGCCGGTGGCCGCGCGGTCGACCTCCCACAGCCGGGCCGTCCCGTCCAGGCTGGCGCTCGCCAGCAGCCGCCCCGCCGGGCCGAACGCCACCGCCGTCACCTGGTCGGTGTGGCCGAAGGCCACGCCCAGCTCACGGTGGCCGCCCGGGGTCCCCGCCGGACCGGCGGCAGGGTTCCCGCTGGATCGGCGGAGCGGATCTGGGAGGTCGGCGATCTGGGAGGTCATGGCCCCGAGCCGCCACAGTCGGGCGGTGTGATCGCCGCCGCCGGTCGCCAGTACCCGTCCATCGGGAGAGAACGCGGCGGCGAGCACCCGCCCCTCATGGCCGCGCAGGGGCGCGCCGAACGCAACGGCGCCCGCGTCCCCCACGCTCCACAGCCGGACGGCGCCATCCGCGCTCGTGGTCGCGAGCGTCGCGCCATCCGGCGCGAACGCGACCGACAGCACGTCGCCGGTGTGGCCGGCCAGCGGCTCCCCGAACGGGGCCACGGCCACGATGTTCTCGCCGACGAGGCCACCGCGCAGGCCGACGAACCGCCGGGCCAGCCGGCGCCGCGTCGGCTGGCGCGCGTCGGCTGGCATGGCGGCTGGCCCGGCCGCGGTCTGGGCGAGGCCGTCGCCGGCCCGGTCGGCCCGCGGGCGGGACGGAACGAAGGTGGTCGCCGCTCTGGTCGGCGGGTCGGTGGTCGTGGCGGACCCGCGGGGCTCGGTCGGGTCGGCCGTCGTTGCCTCGCCCGCGCCGAGCTCGTCACTGGTGTCGCGACCGCCGTCGGCGGTGTCGCCGTTCACGGTGTCGCCGCCGGCATGGTGGGCGGCCCCAGCGGCCGGGCCCGGCTCCGGCCGCGCCGGCTCGTCCACGTGGCTCGCGCCGACCAGGCGCAGGAGCAGGTCCCGGGCCGTCGGCCGGCTGGCCGGGTCCTTCGCCATCGCCTGGGCGACCAGCTGGCGCAGGCCCGGGTCGAGGCCCGTCAGGTCGGGTTGCTCGTTGACCGCGCGGTAGAGCACCACCGGGCCTGGCCCCTCGCCGTGCGGCAGCCGGCCGGTGGCCGCGTAGAGCACGACCCCGCCCCAGGCGTAGATGTCGGCCGGAGGTGCCACCGTGCCGCCGACGGCCTGCTCCGGCGCCATGAAGGCGGGGGTGCCGATGGTGGTGTGGGTGAACGTCGTCGCCGCGTCCAGCGCCCGGGCGATCCCGAAGTCGATGACACGGGCTCCGGAGGGCGACAGCATGATGTTGCCGGGCTTGAGGTCCCGGTGGACCAGGCCCGCGGCGTGGATCGCGGTCAGCGCCGAGGCGACCGCGACCGCCAGGCGCTCCACCTCGGCGCTCGGCAGTGGGCCGTCCTCGCGTACGGCCGCGGCGAGCGTACGGCCGTCGATGTACTCGGTGACCAGGTAGGGACGGCGGGACTCGACCTCGACATCGAGCACCTCGGCGGTGCAGAACCGGGCCACCCTGCGGGCGGCGGTCGCCTCCCGCAGGAACCGTTCCCGGAACTCGGGTTCACGCGCCAGGTCCGGGCGGATCATCTTGACCGCGACGAGCGGCCCGCCCGCGTCCGAATCCGGCTCGTCGGCGGCGGCTCGGCGACCGAGGAAGACAGTCCCCATCCCGCCCTGGCCGAGACGTCCCAGCAGGACGTAGGGACCGAGCTGAACCGGGTCGTCCTCGTCGAGCGGTTCCACCATGCCGACGCCCCTGTCGTCCTGGGATCCCAGGATCAGAGGATATTCGGTCTGACCGTCGATTTGTCCCTGGCCGCTGGTGGATCGCGTCAGCTCGGCATGACCGCGTCGATATCTGGCCAGAGGGCGGGTTCGGGGTGAGGTGGTGCCAGACTGGGCGGCATGAGCGCATCCGGGCCCGTCACGGGCGGCACCCCCGTCACGGAGATCGCGAAGTTTAACGTGAAACCAAGTACGGAGAGTGACTTCATCGCTGCGTACCACACGGTGCGGCACGAGATCGCGACCTCGCCCGGGTGCCGATCGATCCGGATGAGTCGCGGGGTGGAGTCACCAAGCTCGTTCTTGCTGATCGTCGAGTGGGACACCCTCGAGGCACACACGGAGGGGTTCCGCGGTTCCGAAGGCTTTCTCCGCTGGCGAGCGGCGATCGGACCGTTCTTCGCGGACACGCCGACCGTGGAGCACGTCGCCAGCGTCGAGACCTCGGCGACCTTGCCTCTGCCGCCCGTGGATGTGACCACCGGAATCGCCTGACGTCGACTGACGGGCGGGGGTCCCGATGGGCGAGTTCTTCTCCGACTTCTTCGGCTTTTTGATCTTTTCGCCGCTGACCGCCGTGGTGTTCGGCTTCGGCATCTGGATCCTGCCGGCGGTCTTCCTGCGAGACACCGTCGCCCGCCTACGGCTGCGGTTCTTCCATTTCTTCGTCAGCGGCTACGTCTTCATCGCGATCATGACGATCTACCTGCTCGTCGTCGGGTCGTCCCAGGACGGCGGCGGGCGCCACCACAAGGCGGGCCCCTTCCTCGGCATGATCGCGTCGCTGGCCATGGCCTGGGGGCTGAACCGGCTCCTGCGTCGCCGCTTCCCCGAACTGTTCGACCGCCTCCGCCTGACCGGCGGGAAGACCCCGGGTACCGCTCCCACGCCCCACCACGCCGGCGGCCAGCACCCGGGCTACGCCCACCCCGGCTACGGCCCTGGCGGCTACCCGGGCCATCCCCAGCACCCGGGTTACCAGCATCCCGGCTACCCCGGATATCCCCAGCCCCAGCCCCAGCCGATGCCGCAGCCCCAGCCGCCGCCCGAGGCCGGTGGCACCGGCGGCCAGCCACCGCGCACGCCGGGTGTCCCGTGGGTGGTCCCCCCGCCCGGCCCGGGTGCCACCCCGCCGCCCTCACCCCCCGACTAATGGGAGCTACCGGGTCGGCGTAGGGCAGGCTCGGTGCCGGTAGCCGCCAGCGGGTGAGCACTGTCTCCGA
>NZ_JADWYU010000051.1 GCF_016786325.1 Frankia nepalensis
TCTGGACGAAGAGCGCCGACGAGATCCTCGAAACCCTCGCCGCCTACTGCCAACGAATTAACGACTCAAGACACTAGATGGCGGGATGCTCGCCGGCATCCGAGCCCCAGGGCACCGCGGGTCGGTCTCGGTACAGAACCGCCGCTCAGGACGCTTGTCGCCGTCATGACCAGCGGATGTGGACCTGGGTCCGGCGCCCCAGGCCGCCCGTTCGGATCCCGGGTCCAGGACCGCGGATCGGGAGCCGCGCTACCGGCGCGATCGCTGGACGGGCCTGTAGGCGTGCCGCGCTCCAGGGAAGCGGTGGCCGGACGCCTGCCCGGAGGGCGGCGCCGAGCCCCGCTCAGGCCCGAAATGCGCTGCCCGGCGCCCCGGGGACCGAGGGGTCCCCGAGGCGCCGGGCAGCGGCCGTGCGTGGCCGCTCCGGCCGACCTCCCGCCCCCCGCGGGGGGGGGGGGGGGCGCCGCGCCCCCCCCCCCCGCGTCGCGCGGGAGGTCGGCCGGAGCGGGCCGGTCATCGAGGTCAGGCCTTGGCGGTGACCTTGATGCTGAGCTGGGCAGTCACCTCGGGGTGCAGGTGCACGGAGACGGTGTGCTGGCCGACGGCCTTGATCGGCGAGGTCAGCTGGACCTTGCGCTTGTCGAGCGCCGGCCCGCCCGCCTTGGCGACCGCCTCGGTGACGTCGCCGGCGGTGATCGAGCCGAACAGCCGGCCTTCCTTGCCCGCCCGGCTGGTCAGCGTGACCGACAGCTCCTTCAGCTGTTCGGCGATCTCCTGCGCGTGCCCCAGGTCACGGACCTCCCGGGCCGAGCGAGCCCGCTTGATCTGCTCGACCTGACGCTCGATACCCCGGGTCGCGACGATCGCGAACTGCCTGGGGACGAGGTAGTTGCGGCCGTAGCCGTCGGCCACCTCGACGATGTCGCCGGGGCTGCCGAGGCCCGGCACCTCCTGAGTGAGAACGAGCTTCATGGCGGCGTCACCCTCCTCAGCGAGCGGTCGAGGTGTAGGGCAGCAGTGCCATCTCGCGGCTGTTCTTCACCGCGATGGCGACGTCACGCTGGTGCTGGCTGCAGTTGCCGGTGACCCGGCGGGCACGGATCTTGCCACGGTCCGAGATGAACTTCCGCAGCAGCTGCGTGTCCTTGTAGTCGATGTAGTCGGTCTTGTCCTTGCAGAAGACGCAAACCTTCTTCTTCGGCTTGCGAACTGCCGCTTTGGGCTGGTTTGTGAAATCATAGATCAGACAGATGCCTGTGTGGTGGGCGCTCCGCGCCCACCGACGGACGCCCCGCGCCCAAGGTCACGGTCGCGGGGTCGGTCCGCATCGCCAGGGCCGCCCTTGTCCAGGTCGGCCCGGTGGCTGGGCAGCCGCTTCCGGCGACAGAAAAGCGCGGACGCGCGGACACCCGGGAACGGGCGCTAGAACGGCGGCTCGTCGGAGTAGCCGCCGGCCGGCTGCGACCAGGGGTCATCGACGGCGCCACCGGAGTAGCCACCGCCGGCGGAGCCACCCTGGCCCCCGCCGCCCCGGTAGCCACCGCCACCGCCATTGCCGCCGCCATTGCTACCGCCGCCACCGCCGGGACCGCCACCGCGGTATCCGCCGTCAGACGGGCCGTCGTAGCCGCCGCCACCGCCGCCGGGACCGCCGCCGCGCGCGGCGCGCACGACCTTGGCGGTGGCGTACCGCAGCGACGGGCCGATCTCGTCGACGTCGAGCTCGACGACGGTGCGCTTCTCGCCCTCACGGGTCTCGAAGGTGCGCTGCTTGAGCCGGCCCTGGACGATGACCCGGGCGCCCTTCTGCAGCGACTCCGCGACGTGCTCGGCCGCCTGCCGCCAGATCGAGCAGCGCAGGAACAGCGCCTCGCCGTCCTTCCACTCGTTGGTGGCCCGGTCGAGGGTCCGCGGGGTGGATGCGACCGTGAAACTCGTGACGGCCGCGCCGTTCGGGGTGAACCGCAGTTCGGGATCGCTGGTCAGGTTGCCAACGATCGTGATGACGGTCTCACCGGCCATGGGTGTGCCCCCTGTCCCGCGGGTGTTTACGCCGCCACTGGCCGACGCGCGGCCCGCGGCTTCTTGACATCCGGCAGCCGGATGACCTTCGTGCGAATGACCGACTCGTTGAGCGTGAGCTGCCGGTCGAGCTCGGCGACGATGTCCGGCTCGGCGTGCAGGTCGATGACGGCGTAGATGCCCTCATGGCTCTTGCGGATCTCGTAGGAGAGCCGGCGCCTGCCCCAGACGTCGACCTTCTCCACCGCTCCGCCGCCGTTGCGGACGACGGTCAGGAACTGGTCGAGGGACGGCGCGACGGTGCGCTCCTCGAGATCCGGGTCGAGGATGACCATCAGTTCATAGTGGCGTGCCAAGGTTGAACCCACCTCCTGTGGACTCGGCGGCCACGGACTTCATCCGTGGCAGGAGGGACGATGCTGCCCACTGGCAGCATTGGTAGTGCGTGGCCAGGTACTGCGTGATCTCGTATCGTGTGATCTCGCATCGCGTGATCCGGTGATGCGTGATCTTGTGGTGCGCGATCAGCCACGCCTGTGCCGCGTCGAGCTTACTCGACGTGCTCCGCGCCCTGATCCCTGGCCGCTACCGGGTCGTGCCAGACGGTCCGTGCCCATCCCCAGGCCACGGCCAGCAGGCCGACGAACGCGATCAGGATCAGCAGCCCGCGGACGTGCCGCCCGGGAGACGGGTCGACGGCGGCCAGCACGAGGACGGCCACGAGCGCGGCCGCGGCCCCGCCGGCGAGCGAGTACGCCAGCTCCCGCGCCGGGGTGCCCGCCGGATCCGGGGTGGTTCCTGCCCGATGGGCGGCAGGGTCCCCGCCAGATCGGCGAAGGCGATTGGGCGGGCCGGCGATCGGGATCTGGGGGGTTCGCCGCGCGTCGGCAGCGCTCGCCTCTGGCGAGCCGTCACCGGCCGACGGGCCGGCCGGGGGGCCGTCGGTACTCATCGTCCACATCCTGGCCTACCTAGCCACCGATGACACTCATTGGTGGCGGTGGTGCTCGCCCGCGTCGAGGCGGCCGGAATCGCCGCGGTAGTGACCGGATCAGGGCCGCGAACCACTCGGCCGCCGCGCCCAGCGCGGCTGGGCGGTCCGGGCCGCCGAGCGGTTTCCCGCTTTCGGCCCGACGACCAGCACCGTGGGTTACGGTCCCGGCGACGAGTCCGAGGGGGAGCGAGGGCGGTGCGAACCTTGCGAGCGCGGCCGTCGTCGGAGTCCGAACGCGACCCTCCGGTGATGCCGTTCCCGGCGGTCGTCGTCGCGGTCGTGCTTGGCTGCGGCATCGTCACCGGCTACGGACTGGTGACCGGCGGGGCGCTGACACCGGCGGCGGCCGGCGGCGTGGCCGGTCCCCCGGCGACGGAGGACCCGTCACGGGCGGCCGCCTGGTCCGCGGCCCGTCCGGTGCCGGGACCGACGCCGACGCCAGCCCCGTCCGCGTCGCCCGCGCGCCCGACCCGGCCGCCGCCGTCATCGATGACGCCCCGGCCGGCGGCCGGCCCGGACCCGGTGCCCGACGTCAGTCCACCCAGCGGCCCTGGGTGAAGGCGACGACGAACGCCGCCATCAGCGGGCCGGACAGCCACAGGTACGCCGGGGCGAGCCGGGGGAAGCGGGCGGCGGCCCGGGCGAGCAGCAGGTACAGCGGGAAGGCGACCAGGATGGTGCGCACGCCGGAGGCGTAGTAGTTGGTCGAGGCCATCATGATGGTCGCCGCGCCGACGAACGCCGCCTCTGCCCAGCGCCGGCCGCGCAGCAGCAGGACCGTGACGACCACGCCGATCACGACGGCGAGCAGCTCGGCCCGGAAGAACCAGGTGAACGTCGTCGAACCGTCCGGCCCCGGGAACGCCGACCCCCAGGTGGTCCGCCAGCCGTCCCACGGCCAGTCGGTCCAGCGGTGCCAGCCGTCCCGCATCGCGTCCGTGTAGGCGTTCCAGACGCCGGTCTTGCTGTGCAGGTACCAGAGGAAGCCGAGGACCGGCAGCGGTGGCAGCGCCAGCGCGAGCGCGGGCCGGGCGAACACCGGCAGCCCCGCCCTGCGCCGTTCCACGAGGTACAGGACGACCATCCCGCACCACAGCGGGATGCCGGTGATCCTGGTCCCGGCGGCGCCGGCGGCGAGCAGCCCGGCGAGCCACCAGCGCCCGCGACGCCCGGCGAGCCACGCGGTGCTCGCGAACGCGAGGAAGAGGGCCTCGGAGTAGCCGGCGAACAAGAAGACCGCGTACGGCGTGAAGATGACCGCGAGCACGGCGGCCCGGCCGCCGGCAGGGCCGCCCTCGTCAGCGGCCAGCCGCCAGATCGCCGCCATCGCGACCGCTCCGGCCAGGAAGACGACCAGAAGCCCCGCCACGATCCAGTCCCGGACGAAGAAATGGACCAGTCGGATGGCCAGCGGAAAAGCGGGGAAGTCGACCTCGGTGCGGTCCGCGTAGTGAGGCGAGACGTAACCGTAGCGCGCGACCTTGGTGAACAGGCCGACGTCCCAGCGGTCCCACAGCTGGGTGAAGCGCGGCACCGAACCGAGCGCCCCCTCGACGGTGACGCGCGCGGCGGCCAGCGACAGCAGCGCGACGGCGACCCGGCTGGCGCACCAGACGGGCAGCGTCGCCCGCGCGGCCTCGGGCAGCCGGGACCACAGGGACCGCAGGGATCGTGCCGGCCGATCGGCCGCCGTCGACCGGACCGGCGATCCGGGCTCGCGCAGGGACGTCACTTCGGCTCGTGACCGCGCCGGCGCGGCCGGAACAGCGATCCCGGCCTGGACTCGTCGGCGTCGGGGTTGGCGTCGCCGGCCTCGTTGGCCTGGTCGGCTGGATCGGGCCGGCGGCGGAAGAGGGCGCCAAGCCTCGCGGACCCGCCGGCGTCCCGGTCCGGCGGCTCCTCGCCGGCGTCGCCGGGCTCGTCGGCCGGCAGCCCGACCGTGATGCCGCCGGTGTCGCCCGGGTTGGGACCGCCCCCGCGGGGCCGGAACAGCGCTCCAAGCTCGTGAGGGGAACCGGGGTCCCGGTCGGGCCGGGTCTCGTCGGCGCCGCCCGCCAGCGCGACGGCCCTTTCCCCGGCGTCGGCCGCCGGCCGCGGGGCCAGCCGCGGCGGCCATCCGAGCCGCCGCTGGTCGTGGACGTCCGGCGCGCCGTCGAGCGGGCCGCCGGCCGGGTCGTCCAGCCCGACGGCCCGCACGGCGTCGAGTTCGGGGCGCAGGATCTCGCGGACCACCAGGGCGGCGATCACCAACAGCACGAGGTCGCGAAGCGTCACCGCGCCGACGAACCAGCCGCGGCCCATCCCGCGCCCGCCGTTCGTGTCGTTGTAGATGAAGTGCATGAACCGGGTGAACAGGACGTAGGCCTCGGCGACCTGCCAGACCAGGAAGATCCGCCACCTGGGCCGGGCGAGCGCGTAGAGGGGGAGAAGCCACAGGCTGTACTGCGGCGAGTACACCTTGTTGGTCACCAGGAAGGCGACGACCAGCAGAAACAGCACCTGCGGCAGCCGGGGGCGGCGCGGCGCGAACCAGCAGAGGGCGGCGATCCCGGCGATCGCGGCGATCAGGGCGACCGCGGTCACCGAGTTCAGCGTCTTCAGCGGGATGCCCTTTTCCCGCACCGCCGTCAGCAACGGCGGCCAGCCCAGGGCGATGAGCAGCCAGGCGCCGCTGGCGGCGGCGCCCGCGTACAGCGGGGTCGGCCACCGCTCCCACCGGGGCCCGCGGGACAGCCAGTAGACGGCGCCGCCGAGCGCCAGCGCGGCGAGCAGCATGACAGCCAGGTGCACCCCGCCGAACCAGCCGGGGTCGTACGCGCCGGCCAGCCACTGCAGGCCGAACGCCAGCGAGTCCCAGTCCGCCGGGCGCTCCTGGTTGAGGACGAAGAAACGGGTCACCGCGTTGCGGGCGCCGTCCACGTTGCCGTCGAGCAGCGCGACCCAGTCCCCGCCCGACCAGAAGGTCGGCAGGATGCCGTCGGAGACCTTCTCGTGCTGGTCGTTGAAGTAGCCGGCGAGCAGCCAGGTCGGCAGGAGGACGGCCACGACGGTCGCCGCGGTGGCGGCGAGCGTGCGCGCGAAGGCGCGCACCTGGCCGGTGCGCAGGCACAGCACGCCGAGCGCTACCAGGAACAGCGCCGGGTAGAGCTTGGTGGCCACGCCGAGGCCGAGCAGGACGCCGGCGGCCACCGGCGCGCGTCTGGACCAGGCGTAGACCGCGGCGGCGGCGAGGGCGACCGCAACCATGTCCCAGTTCGTCAGCAGGTGCAGCACCAGGACGGGCGCGAGCGCGAACAGCGCCGCGTCCCAGGGCCGTCGCCGCCCGGCGGCGCGCGCGGTGAGCACGACGGTGAGGCAGGCCAGGCAGAGGAAGAGCACCGCTGTCAGGTCGTAGAACAGCGCGGACCGGGAGTCGATGGTCCAGTGGTCGAGGACCTGCTGGTTGTTCTCCTCGCGGTAGACCGGGCGCTGCGCCGGGGCGAGGCCCGCGACCTCGGCGACCACCTCCATGGTCAGGCCGATCAGCGGCGGGTACTCGGTCGGGTAGTCCAGGAAGGGCACCTTGCCGCCGGACAGGCCCTCCTGGGAGTAGAGGGCGACGACATCCGAGTAACACATCCGGGTGTACTGGTACTCGTGCGCCCAGTTCCGGGTGTCCCGGCAGGTCGCCTTCTGCGCGTAGCCGAGGCCGCTGGCCAGGATCGTCAGCGCGAGCAGTATCCGCAGCGGCGTCCACCAGCTCCGCCGGTCGGGAAGGGCCGCGTGCCGCCCGGGCGGCCCGCCGACGAGCTCGCTCGTCGCGCGGACCACCGGGTCCTCTCGGCTCGGGCTGACCGCCGCGGCCGCATCCTGGGCGCCCAGCTCCCCGGCGGCCGGTGCCGCCGGCGCCTCGGTCACCGTGACGTCGCCGTCCCTCATCCCAGTCCCGCCGTCGTCATGCGCCCCATTGTGGTACAGCCCTTACGCCGCGGGTCCGCCACCACCGCGCGAGCCACGCATGCGACGGATGACGGGCCGCACCGGGACAGAAACGCCGATCGGGCGGGAGTAAGTAGCCACCCCCGCCCGATCGGTCGCTGTCCGCCCGGCCAGGTCAGTCGTCGTCCGTGCCGGGGAGGTTGTCGAGGATCCCGCCAGGTCGTTCGGGGGTCGGGCTGGGCGCCGGGGACGGGCTTGGACTCGCGGTTCCGCCGTTGCCGCCGTTGCCGCCGTTGTTGTTGCGGTTCCGGTTCCAGCCGAACGGGTCGGCCGGGTCGAAGGTGTAGCCCGGCTGGCCAGGCAGGAGGCCGTCGCTGGCCGGCGTGGTCGGCAGGTCGGTCGGAGTCGGGGTCGGCGACGGGGTGAAGGTCTGGATCTCGCCCTCGTAGGTCGGCGCCTCGAACTGCTTGATCTCCAGACCCCGGTGGGCGCCGTCCATGAACGCCTTCCAGATCTGCGCCGGCCAGTCGGCGCCGTAGACGCCCCTGCCGTTCAGGAGGCCGGCGAGGGAGTGCCCCGCTTTGGGATGTTCGCCGTCGAACAGCGCGTCGCCGCGGAAGACGCTGACGCAGGAGGAGATCTGTGGTGTGTAGCCGCAGAACCAGGCCGCGGCGTACTCCTGCACGGTGCCGGTCTTGCCCGCGGCGGGCCGGTTGTCGGCCAGCTGCGCGGTCCGTCGGCCGGTACCGCTCTTGATTACCTGCTCCAGCGCGTAGGTCGTGTCCCGCACGATGTGGCCGTCGAGGACCTTCTTCGCGTTGGGCGAAGGCCGGAGAATCGAGTGGCCGCTGGAGTTCAGGACGTCCTTGACGACGTGCGTGTCCGCCCGCACGCCGCCCCCGGCGAACGTGTTGTAGACCGTGGCCATCTCGACCGGGCGAAGGGTGTCATGCCCGAGGGTCATGCCGGCCAGGCCCGGTTTGATTTCCGAGGTGATGCCTAGTCGCTTGGCCATCTCCTCGACGTTGTCGATACCGATCTGCTTGCCCAGCGGCACGTAGACGGTGTTGGTCGACATCGCGGTGGCCTTGATCAGGTCCTGGCTGACTTCGTCCGGTTCGCCTTCGTCGTTGTTCACGACATACGTGTCGCCACCGGGGTTTTCCAGCTCCACCCGTCTGGGTGAGGCAAACGTGGACTTCAGGCTGACGCCCTGTTCCAGTGCCGCGGCCAGGGTGATGACCTTGAAGGTCGAGCCGGACATGATCTTCGCGTCGGAGACGTTGTCGAGATATCGCTCCTGGCCGGTCGCGGGATCCTTGCCGTACAACGGGCCGCCGTACCAGGCGAGCACCTCACCCGTGCCGGGCCTGAGCGCCACCAGTCCGGGCCGGACGTCGGGGTGCTGGGCCAGCGGGCCCTGCAGCACCTGGTTGACCGCGGCGACCGCCTGGTCCTGGGCGTTCTTGTCGATCGTGGTGATGATCCGCAGGCCGCCGGTGTTGATCTGGTCCTCGGTGATGCCCTGCGCCTCGAGCTCCTTGAGGACCTGCTGCTTGATGTACTCCTCTTGCGCCGTGCTGTTCGCGCTGGGCTTCGTGGGCAGGACGTTCTCCGGGTAGGCCGGCCGTTCCTTGAGCCAGTCCTGGGCGATCATCGTGTCGATGACCTCGTTCCAGCGCCTCTTGGCGTCGTCCGGGTTCTTCACCGGGTCGAGGTTGTTCGGGTTGCGGATGAGACCGGCGATGACCGCGCTCTCGGCGGCGTTGAGATCGGCGGCATGCTTGCCGAAGTAGGCCTGGGCCGCGGCCTCGATGCCGTTGACGCCCCGCCCGAAGTAGATCGTGTTCAGATAGAACTCGAGGATCTGGTCCTTCGAGTACTTCTTATCCAGTTTGACCGCCATCACGACTTCCTTCATCTTGCGAGTGAAGGTGCGGTCCTGGGTGAGGAAGGCGTTCTTGACGTATTGCTGGGTGATGGTCGAACCGCCCTGCGCGATTTCGCCACCCTTGACGTTGACCCAGAGTGCCCGCGCGATGCCGCGGTAGGAGATGCCTGGCTCGTTGTAGAAGTTCTTGTTCTCGGCAGCCAGCACGGCGTGCTGCAGGTCCTTGGAGATCTTTGCCAGCGGGACGTCGTACCGGTCGATGTCGCTGTTGAACCGGGCGACCTCCGAGTTGCCGTCCGCGTAGTAGATCAGTGAGGCCTGGTCGGTCTTGATGTTCTCGGGCAGCGGCACCTTGGTCGCCGCGTAGATGGTCGCCATCCCGGCGACCATCAGCAGCCCGAAGGACAGGAAGCCGAACACCACGAGCCGGCGCAGCCACAGCGGCCGGGCCCGCCACCACTTCGGCCCGCGTGTGCCCAGCCGGCGGCCGGGCTTCGCGGTGCCGTTCGCCGCGGCCGCGCCGGGCCGGTTCGGCCCGGTGGGGCCGCGCCGCCCGTCCGGCCCGGTCGCGTGCCGTCCACCCGTCCCGGCCGCCCGGCGCGCGCCCGTGCCGCCGGTGCCGTCGACGCCGACCCGGCGGTAGGTGGTGGCTTCCTCGTCCCGGTCCTGCAGCTCGATCTTGCTGAGCGCGGCCTGGTCGACGGTGTCGTAGAGCGCGTCGCGCTCGGCAGGGTGCATCGGGCGCCGGCCGCTGTCGGAGATGCCCCGGCCCCGGTCGCCGACGGCCATCGTGCTGGTGGCCGAGGCGGCCCCGCGGCGCGTGTCGCCACCGGTCCGGTTGGCCGTGGCGCGCGGGTGGTATGAGGGACGGTCCGTCGGTGGCCGGCCGGCGGTGCCGGGGCGGGGACCGCGGCCGGTGGCCGGACGCTCCCCGGCCGGTGGCCGCTCGGGCCGCTCGGTCATCGGCCGCGCCGGCCGGTCCGGCCCGTCGGGGTGGTCGGACCACGCGGGCCGGCCCATCGTGTCGGGGCGTCCGGCGCGATCCGCGGTTCGGCCGTCGTAGCCGCGTTGCTGGCCCTCGGGGGGCGTCACGCGCCGACGGACAGGTTCCTGATCGTTCGGCAGGCTCAAAGCCGTCCCGTCCTTCCCGCACCGCGGCCAGGACAGGGCAGGATGCTCGGCCGCGTTCGGTACATGGCAGTCCAGGGTCTCATGTCGGCGCGACGACACCGTCAGCACCCCTGTCCGACACGTTCTGATTTATTCCGCCGTAGAACCCCCGCCCTGGTCCTCGTTGACCGGACGGGTGGCCGGCGACCAGCGGCCCGCCGCGGATGCCCGCGAGCGGATCTGCCTGGCCCCCAAGCAGACGTCAGAGGTCGGCATGAGGTTGCCTTGCCCACGGCCCCGCCCCGGACGCGACGAGGACCGGACGCCCCCCTCCGGGCGTCCGGTCCTCGTCACGTCACACTGCCCCGCGTAGCTCACGCGCCCCGGCCACGACCCCGACCTCGGACCGGGCCCGCCCCGGGTTTCCAGGTTCTACCCGGGTTCCAGGGGGGTCGGGGCGCTCAGCGCCCCGACGGCGGAGCGGCGATGGTCGCCCCCGGGACGTTCATGAGACCCCGGCTGCGATCCTGACCTCGGATCGGGCCTGCCCCTGGTTTACGGGTTCCACCTGGGTTCCAGGGGGGTCGGGGCGCCCCGCGCCCCCGCGGCGGGGCGGGGCTGGGGGGCC
>NZ_JADWYU010000052.1 GCF_016786325.1 Frankia nepalensis
CCCGCTCGGCTGGCACTTCGTGCTCGCGGCGCCTCCGGTTTCACCGTCGCGCCTTTTGGTGGGGCGAGGCGGCCAGCTCGGTCAAGCCGGTGTACTGAGGCCGCGCAAAGCCCTCCGGTGAGCGCGAGAATGATCCACGGCAGCGCCGCGATTCCGATGTTTCTTCCGGTATCGAGCGCGGCACCGGTGAGCAGGTTTCCTATGGCGATTCCTATCCCGGAAAGCGTGCTGTAGAGGCCGTAGTAGGTGCCCATCATGCGATCGCCGCCGAGCGCGACGATGGTGGCCATCTCGAACGGATAGACAAGCATGGTTGCCACCGCGAGGAGCGCGGCCGCGGCCAGCACGGGCAACAGCGCCAGCGCCTGGGCCGGAAGCGACCGGGCGGACGCTTCCGCCTCGTCCTGGCCGAAGGAGGCGGACACCGCGAGCGGGAGGAACGCCACGCCCATGAGGATCAGTCCTCTGCTCATCGCCCGCCCGGGCGTCCAATGTGCCTTCACCCACCTGGTGAGCCGCACCTGGCCGGCTACGGTGAGTAGACCGGAAAGGACGAACAGCAGCGTGACCCCGGTCTCGCTACCGGTCGCGCGTCTGACCTCGATCGGAAGCCCCAGGTAGACCTGGAAGGTCAACACGTACGATCCGATCATCGCCAGCGAGAAGAGCAGGAACGGCTGGTTGGCTATCGCGATCCGCCAGGCCCGGAGGATGGATAGTGGCGCCTCGCCGCCGGGGCCACGGCCTGCGTGGGAGACCTCGGCGTTCGTTTCCTGTTCGTCGGACGGCCCGGGGGCGGCGAGGTTCGGGCTTTCGTTCTGGGCCCGCGCTGGCAGCGCCCGAGCTTGCAGGACGGTCAGCAACAGGAACACCGCGGCGGCCACGGCGCACACGAGCGTGAAGTCGATCGCCAGCAGAGCGAGCCCGACCAGCGGGCCGAGCAGGATACCGAGCTGGTAAAAGATGTTGAACACCGCGAAGGCCTCGACCCGGCGTTCACCCGCCTCCGCCGCCACATAGGCGCGTACGGCGGGGTTGAACAGAGCGCCGGCGAAGCCCGTCAGGGCGGACGCGATGATCAACGCGGGGATGGTCTCGACGAAGCCCAGGAGCGCGAAACCAGCGGTGCGCAGCGCCAACCCGGCGAGGATCATCGGCTTGTAGCCGAAGCGGTCGGCGAGGCTTCCACCGAGCAGGAAGAGTCCTTGCTGGCTGAGGTTGCGGACTCCGAGCACGAATCCGACCAGCCAGGCGGCGAGTCCAAGCGTCACCGACAGGTAGCTCGCCAGGTAGGGCATGAGCATGTAGAAGCCGATGTTGATGCCCAGCTGGTTGACGAGCAGGAGGCGGATCGGCCGGTTGAAGGACCGGATCTGGCTCCAGGTCGTTGTCGTCATTGCGCTGCCTGACATTCCACGAGCTCGGGATGGGACAGCGGGTCGACCACCTGGGTGCAGCGTGTCCAGCGGTGCACGACCCGGTCGGCTGGATGGTCGAGCACGTCGGGGTTCCGGGTGGGCACCACGTTCAGCAGCTGGTGCTGGGCGCAGTAGGCGTCGTCGTAGACGCTGTTCCAATAGCGTTGCGGGCCGTCCGGGAAGATCGCGACGATGCGGGTATCGGACGTTGTGTGTCGGCTGAGCCAGGATGCCACCAGGGCGACGGCGCCCACGCTCCATCCGCCAGTCGCGTACCGTGCGGCGGCCAGTCGCCGGCAGGCCCAGACGGCCTCGGCGGGTGCTACCCAATGGACCTCGTTGAAGGCGCCGTACGCGACGTTGCGCGGGTAGATGCTGCTGCCGAGGCCGCGCATCAGTCGCGGGCCAGCGGGCTGCCCGAAGATGGTCGAGGCGATGGTGTCCACACCGACCAGCCGTAGGTCGGGGAAGGCCTCACGCAGGACGCGGGAGACGCCCGCGCTGTGTCCGCCGGTGCCGACGCTGCACACGAGGACGTCCACACGCCCGAGCTGCTCGATCAGCTCGAGTGCGAGTCGCTCGTAGGCAGCGACGTTGTCGGGATTGTGGTACTGGTCGGGGCAGTAAGCGCCAGGATGCTGGTCGAGCAGGGCCTGGACGCGGTCTCGCCGGGCCTGCTGCCATCCCCCGGTGGGATGTGGCCGCTCGACGATGTCGATCTGTGTGCCGTAGGCGACCAGCAGGCGGTGCAGGATCGGTTCCATGCCGGGGTCGGTCACGAGCATGACCGGGTGGCTGTACACGAGGCCGGCGAGCGCGAGGCCAAGCCCCAGGGTTCCGCTGGTCGACTCGATGATGGGCCGGCCCGGAGCGAGCTCGCCGCGTCCTCGCGCGCACGCGACCATGTGCAGCGCGGGTCGGTCCTTGATGCCCCCCGGGTTGTGGCCTTCGAGCTTCGCCCAGAACCCGCCAGTGCCCCCGAAGCAGACGTCGGGGATCCAGAGCACCGGCGTGTCGCCGACCACGTCGGCGAGGGAGCGCGCCGCCGGGGGTGCGGCTGTCCGACGTGTTGGGAGGGGCGCGCGGGAAGCGACAGGGGTGTATGCCATGGTGGCGTTCCTTCGAGGCTGATGGCCGTGCACGGCGCGAGCGGCGACGGTCCGCCCGTGGCATGGCACAAAAGCCCCGCGGCATCGTGCGCGGGACGTGCCAGTGCTGGACCGCGCCGCTGCGCGCCCGCCGATCGGACGACGGAGCACGGTGGTGGCGGCTGGGCGACGGAGAGAAAGATCGCTAACCGCGCATCAGTTTCGAAGGACGCATATCTGCATGAAGAGCCCAGGGCTGGCCGCGCGAGCGCGACCGCGGCGACGCGTCGGTCGCAGCTCGGCGCCGGTGGCCGCCCGCAGGCCTGTCGCCGCGGCCAGCCCGAGCAACGCGACGAACGGAGCGGCTGGAGTCACGGCGTCCAGCCGTGCCGGGAGGATGGGCTGAGAGGGACAGTCGACCACCGGATGGTCATGGGCAGGCCTGAGCAACGCGGACGTCGGCTGGATCTCCCGGTCGTCCGCGGCAACGGAAGGCTCGCCGGCCCGCGGCTCGGGGGTGACGTCTGACCCGCTCAGGGCGACCGCGGCGGGAGCAGGATGTGCTGGCAGGCCGTGGGAGTCATGGGCGGCAGCGAGGCACAGGACTCCGTGGATCACGATGGCCGCGATCAGAGCGATCAAGGCGAGTGCCGCGACTCTGTGCGGCCTCGACGTCGTGCTCCCGAGGGCCAGGTCCACACCTTCACGCTATCTCACGCTCCACGTTCGAGCGATTACGGAGAGGCGTGGATTGTCTGTGTCCTCCCGTGGGCTCCCCGCCGGCCACGGGCTCTCGGCGGTCCGCCGTGGCGCTACAGGACGCGACCGACGTAGTAGTCGCTGGTGTAGATCTGCTGGTACTTGACGTAGTCGCCAGTCCGGGGGGCCGCCCACATGTAGCCGTTGCCGGCGTAGATGCCCATGTGGGTGATGTTGTCGGGGGTGCCGAAGAAGATCAGGTCGCCGGGTTGCTTGGCGGACTGCGGGACGCGGATCGTCGCGTAGAACTGCTGCTGGGCGGTGCGCGGCAGGTAGCGGCCCAGCTGCTTGTAGATGTACTGCGCGAAGCCTGAACAGTCGAAGGCGTAGGGGCCGGCGGCGCCGTAGACGTACGGCTTGCCCTTCTGGAGCGAGGCAAGGTAGACGGCCTTCGCGCCGATGGTGCTGCCGGGGAGGGCTGTCACCGATCCCGCGCCGCCGCGGCCCGCTTCCGCGGTGCCGCTCGCCGCGGGGGCGCGGACGACGACAGTGGCCGCGCCGGCGACCGAGGGGCGCAGCATGGTCCCGCCGTCGAAGACCGCGGTGACCGTGGTCGTGCTCAGCAGGCGGGCGCTGATGCGGGCTTCGCCGGCATCGTCGGTCCGCAGGGTGGCGGTGGTCGACCAGCGGCTGCCGGTGACGACGACGATGTTGACCTGCTCATTCGCGACAGGCGCGCCGGTCATGGCCGCCGCGGCGTGCACCGTGAAGGTCACCTGGTCGTTGGGGCTGATCGTCGTCTTGTCGGGTGTGAGGGTCAGGGATGTGAACTGTTGCGTCGGGTTGGCGACCTCTGCCGCCAGCGCCAGGTCTGCGGGCTCGCTCGCCGGAGTTCGCTGGTTCCCGAGCATGGAGGCCCGCGTGATCGCGTCGGCGGCAGGTTGGCCGTCGTCGGGGACGTCGGAGGTGGCCGCGGCGAAGCCGGTCATCGAGGTCGCCAACGTTCCACCGGCCAGGAGGACGACGGTGGCCGCCCGGCGCCGAGGCTCGGTCGTTCGGCGGCGCGCGGGCCCCTTGGCCGCCTCGTCCCGTCTCGATCGAGCACCCGGGTCGCGCCTGGGCCACATCTCGTCAAGGGACCGCCGACCGCCACCCTGAGCAGGCACCGCGTCTCCTCCCTCGTCGCGCCCTCGGACGCGCTCGCCGTATCTACTACGTCTGATAGTAGTAGTACTAGCTCTTCTAGTGGGAAAAAGGGTCGAGGTGCCAGCGGGTCAACTGGCTGTCTCGACCTCGTCCGAGAGTCGGAGCCGAGGCGAATGAGGCTCATAGTCCCAACGCTGGTCTGGCGTGGGCGGCCCGCCTCCCGGCCCGATGGCACGCGTTCGAACGGCAGGCCCTGTAGACCCCACCCGGATCCGATCGGCCCCCCCATCCTGCGAGGCGAGAGTCTCCTGCTACTAGGATGTTTAGTACCCTGCTGGCAAGAGGCGGTGAGACGGTCGTGCATGGGCTAGGCGCCCTAGAGGCCGCGGTGATGGATTTGCTGTGGTCCGCGAGCGAGCCTCGGACCGTGCGGGCGGTCGTCGACGAGCTCCAACAGCGGCGGCAGATCGCCTACACGACGGTGATGACCGTGATGGACAACCTGCACCGCAAGGGCTGGCTGCGCCGAGAACTCGTTGGCCGCGCGTATCTCTACGAGCCTGTGCGTTCCCAGGAAGAGCACAGCGCGGAGCTGATGGGCGAGGCGCTCGCCCACAGCCTGGATCCCGCGACCACACTGATCCATTTCGTCGAGCGGATATCGCCCGGGGAGGCCCGGCTGCTGCGTACCGCCCTCACCAGGGCAACCCGCGGAGCCGGTACCCAGGGCTTCCGCGAGGACGCGAGCCGGCCGGGCCAGCGGCACCAGCCATCGGATGGACCGACGTGATAGTTGCCGCGGCGCTGGTCACCTATGCGGCTGTGCTTGCCGTCGTGGCCCCCCGTCTGCTGCGTGAGGCAGCCTGGTCCGAGCGGGCCCCGAGACTGGCGGTCTGCCTGTGGCAGGCGCTGTCGCTGTCAGTGCTGGCTGCCGCCGTGCTGGCTGGGCTGGCGCTGGCAGTTCCGTCGGTACCTTTCAACATCAATCTCGCTGAGATGCTGCAGGCCTGCGTGGTGTCGCTGCGGGACTCGTACGCCACTGCCAGCAGCGCGAGCGTCGCGGGAAGCGGACTGGCGGTGGTCGCGGTCCTGCTCATCCGGGTCGCCTTCTGCGCGACGGCCGGGCTGCTCCAGAGCGCGCGTGCCCGTCGAGAGCACGCGCTCAAACTCGCGATTCTCGCGAGGCCGGCGCCCGCGCTCGGGGCGGTCATCCTCGCCCACGAGACCGCCGCCGCCTACTGCCTACCCGGCCGCAACCGGCGAATCGTGCTCACGACCGCGGCGCTGGACGCGCTTGGCGAACAGGAGCTGGCGGCGGTGCTCGCGCATGAGCGCGCGCATCTGGCGGGCCGTCATCACCTGGCGTTGGCTGGCGCCGACACCCTGGTCAGGGCGTTCCCCGCTGTACCGCTGTTCACGGTCGCCCGCCGCGAGATCGGCCGGTTGCTGGAGCTGGCTGCCGACGACGCCGCGTCCCGCCGGCACCCACGCCTGTCGATCGCCACCGCGCTCACCGTCTTGGCCGCGGGCGGAGGCGAGGAGGTAGGCCTGGCCGCAGGGGGACCGACGGCGCTGGGACGGGTCCATCGCCTGCTGGCACCGGCCAACCCACTCGGCCTGGTCCGAACGATGGCCGGCGGAACCCTCGCGGTGGTGCTGCTCCTCGTCCCGATCGCGATCGCCGCAGGACCACTGCTGGGCCTCGGCCACACCCTCTACTGCCCCCTACCGGCCGTCCCACCGCCCGCTAGCTGATCTTTACTGGTCATCGTCTGACAGCCGACCGCGACCTCTCGTCACTGCGCGGGGGTCGGGGTGGGCCGCGCTTCGGTGGCAGGTTGCGTGTCCGTCCTGCTGGTCAACGACCAGGGGAGGCGTAGCCGCTTGAGGAGCAGCGCGTTGACGGCGACGAGGAAGCTGGAACCGGACATGGACAGGGCGGCGATCTCGGGTCGCAGGACCAGGCCGGTGGCGGGTTCGAAGACGCCGGCGGCGATCGGCAGCGCGATGGCGTTGTAGCCGACGGCCCAGCCGAGGTTCTGGCGCATCTTGCGCAGGGTGCCGCGGCCGATCAGCAGGGCGGCGGGGACGTCGATCGGGTCGGAGCGCATGAGGACGACATCGGCGGTCTCGATCGCGACGTCGGTGCCAGCGCCGATCGCGATGCCGAGATCGGCCTGGGCAAGAGCGGGGGCGTCGTTGACTCCGTCGCCGACCATCGCGACCCGCCGGCCGGCATCTCGCAGCTCGGCGACCTTCGCGGCCTTGTCGCCGGGCAGTACCTCGGCGATGACGGTGTCGATCCCGAGTTCGTCCGCGATCCGCTGGGCGGTGGCCTGGTTGTCTCCGGTGAGCATGACGACCTCGACTCCGGCTGCGCGCAGGGCCGCGACCGCCGCCGCCGAGGTGGGGCGCGGGGCGTCCGCGAGGCCGATCACCGCAGCCGGCCGCGCGTCGAGGGCGACGAGCACGGCCGTCTGCCCGCCGGCGGCGAGCGCGGCGCGCCGCTCAGCCAGAGTGCCCGGCTCGACTCCTTCGGCCTCCATCAGCCGTGGGGTGCCGACCGCGACCCGGTGGCCGTCGACAGTGGCGACCGCGCCCTGCCCCGGGACATTGACAAACCCGTCCGCTTCGGCGGCCAAGAGGCCGAGATTGTCGGCGTGGGCGACGACGGCCCGGGCGAGCGGATGCTCGGACTCCCGTTCCACGGCCGCGACCAACCGCAGCAGCTCGGCCTCGTCGACGCCGTCCGCGACGAGGACGTCGGTCACGGCTGGCTCACCTTTGGTGAGGGTGCCGGTCTTGTCCATCACGACCGCGGTGATCCGGGCGGACGTCTCCAGCGCGCCCGCGTTCTTGAACAGGATCCCTCGCTGGGCGCCGAGCCCGGTCCCGACCATGATCGCGGTCGGGGTGGCCAGACCGAGAGCGTCCGGGCAGGTGATGACGACGACGGTGATGGCGAACAGGATCGCCTCCTGCGCGGGCCGGTCGGTGGCGAGCAGCCAGACCAGCAGCGTGGCGAGCCCGCCGGCCAGCGCCACCAGGACCAGCCAGAACGCGGCCCGGTCCGCGAGACGTTGGCCTGGCGCCTTGCTGTTCTGGGCTTCCTGCACGAGCGCGACGATCTGCGCGAGCGCGGTGTCCGCGCCGACCTTTGTCGCCCGGACCCGCAGCGCGCCGGTGGTGTTGAGTGTCGCGCCGATCACCGGCGAGTCCGGCTGCTTGTGGACGGGCAGGCTCTCGCCGGTGACCATCGACTCGTCGACGTCGGACTCGCCAGCCTCGACCACGCCATCGACGGCGATCTTCCCGCCTGGGCGGACGAGCAGCAGGTCGCCGACCATGACCTCGGACGTGGGGATCTCGACGGTCCCGCCGTCTCGGACGACCACGGCCCGCTCCGGCGCCAGCTCGAGCAGGGTACGGATCGCGTCGTTGGCGCCACCACGGGCCCGCATCTCGAACCAGTGGCCCAGCAGCACGAACGCCGCCAGCACGCTGGCCGCCTCGTAGAAGACGTCCCCGCCGCCGGTCAGCGTCACCACGGCGGAGTAGGCCCAGCCGGTGCCGACCGCGACCGCGACCAGCACCATCATGTCGAGCGTCCGGGCACGAAGCGCCCGGACCGCCCCATCGAAGAAGATCCACGACGCCCAGAAGATCACTGGCAGGCTCAGCACCAGCCCGAACACGTCGTCACGCAGCCCGAACGGCGCCCGCGCGTGGAACCCGAGCACGTCGCGCCCGATCGGCGACCACAGCAGGATCGGCACCGAGAACACCGCCGCGACCAGGAACCGGTTGCGCATGTCGGCGACCATCGCGGCCATCGACATCCCGCCGTGCCCGCCGTGACCCATCGCCTCGTGCGGCGACGCGACCCGTTCCCCCGGTCCGCCATGCCTACCGTGCGCCGCGGGTGCCACCTGGGCGCCGGAGACGGCGTGCACCCCGTGCTCTTCCCGCGTCGCCGAAGGTGTCTCCCGCGCAACGGGCTCGGCCAGCGGGTCGCAGACGTGGCGCGGCACCGACTGCCCAGCGCAGTGGTACCCGCAGTCACGGACCCAGCCGGCAAGCTCCGCCGCCGACGTCAGCCCCGGGTCGAACCGCACAAGAGCCGTCTGCGCCGCCGGATTCGCCGCCACCTCCACCACGCCCGGCCGCCGGCCGAGCACGGCCTCCACCCGGGCCTTCTCGGTCGCCCAGCGCATCCCGGAGACCTCAAGAACCGCCGTTGCGAAGGCGCGCGGCGATCCCGCTGGGTGCGGACTCTGCGCGGGGTGCGGGTGTGGGTGGTGGTCCTGTCCGTCCATGGTCGGCTCCTTATCCCCTTGCGGCGACGGACCTAGCCCCGCCGCCCGCGGTGGACCGGCCGCGCCCGCCCCTGGGAGGACGGGCCATGCAGCCACGTCGAGATAATACCCCCCTGGGGTATCTGGTTCGTGGTCGTGTGCCCGATCGGTGCCGTCCCGCGGCAGGCAGGCCCGGGGTCGCCTGTCCTGGGAGCGTGGGTGGGCGGGCGGCCAGGCGCGACGGCATGGTGGAACACGGCCGCGGCCAAGACGGCCACTGCGGCGAGCCAGACCAGGGGATCAGCGACGGAATGGTCTCGTCGAACGTCGGGGTAGGCGCGCTCGGCTCGGCGGGTTGGCCGGTCCGCCGGTGCGACCCGAGCATGCCGGGCACCTGGCGCGAGAGGTGAAGCTCGGCCCGGCATCGCTGGGCCGAGCAACCCCTGCACGCCCGCACAGGAGGGAGCACCGTTGAAGGCGAAGGGATCGCGCGCGGAGCCCTCCTGGAGCCGCCGGCCCGATCTCGGCCTAGTCGCTGCGGGAGGTGACTGTGATGATGTTCTGGTACGGCCACGGCATGAGTGGCTGGGGCTGGTGCGCCATGTCCGTCGGCATGCTGCTGTTCTGGACTGCGCTGATCATCGGCGCGGTACTGCTGACGCGCGCTCTGATCCGCTCTGGCAAGTGGGACCGTCTCTCGATGCGGCCGCCCGCCGAGCCGCCGGCTGACCACGGACCCGCTCGTCCGTCACCCGAGCAGGTACTGGCCGACCGCTTCGCTCGCGGCGAGATCGACGAGCAGGAGTTCCGCGCCCGGCTGGGCGCTCTCCACGAAACCGACCGCCTCGCCAAGCACTGACCAACCGCGGCGGCACCCGCTGGCTCCCGCCGCCCGACGCCGGCTCGCCGGGCCGTGAAGCGGGTCCTCACTCAAGCGCGAGGCCGCGGGCCGCCGCGGTCCTAGCGGTTGTGTGCCTTGCCTACCTATGCCCCGCCGAACTGCTGCCAGCAGCCTGTTGCCGCTGGCAGGCTTGATCAGCCTCGTGTGCCAGAAAGGATGCTCAACGCGCGCTCCCCGCGGGTGCCGGGCCGGCTGGTGACCCGGCCCGCGGAGCGGGTTGCTGGCGCCGGGTGTGCTGGTGCTTGCGGCGGCCGTGGGCGGTCAGGCTGCGTGGCTTGTAGACCGACAGCACCAGTGCGACGAGCAGCAGCACGACCGCGCCGGCCGCGTGCAGAACCGGGGACAACTCTCGCAACCCTTCCGGATCGGCACCGACAGGTGTGCTCCGCGCCTCGTCGGCGAGGAAAGCCAGGGTCTGCATGTAGAGCAGCAGCACCAGGGTTGTCAAGCGCCGGGTTTGGTGGAGGCTGAGTTGTTACGCGCCGGCGGGCTGCCGGGCGTCGTGGCTGTCGGTCTGGT
>NZ_JADWYU010000053.1 GCF_016786325.1 Frankia nepalensis
CACACCCACGTCCGAGCGGGCAAGGGCCACTGGGGTCATTCTGGCGCGCCCATAGTTACGTTCATTTCCGTTCCAGAAGCGGAATGAGCGCTCCCAGCACGCGCACCCGTTTCGCTGGCTGATCAATGGCCGCCAACTCACGCACGACCGGTTCCAGGACCGGCGCGCGCGCCGGTTCCGGCACGAACTTCGCCAGCGTGGCCACCGCCCACAGGCGGAAGAACGGGTCCTCGATCGCCCGGGCCGCGTCCAGCGCGGCATCCAGGAGGTCCCCGGAGAGCCCCGGCGCGAGGGCGCTGAGGGCCCAGGCCCGGTGGAACGGGCTCGGCAGGTCGGCCGCGGACCGCAGCGCCGGCTCGACAACCTCCCGCCGGTCCGCGGCCGACAGGTGGTGCGCGAGGGCACCCAGCGCCCGGGCCCGTGAGTAGGGGTCAACGGCCATCGCGGCCGCCTGGGTCGCGCGGCCCAGCACTGCCGCTCTTTCCGTGGCCGCAAGGTACGGGAGCAGCGCACTGGTTGCGTTGGCTCGGTCGTAGGGGTCGCGCAACGACCCGGCTGACTGCGAGGTGGGGACCAGCGTCGAGTGCAGCTCCGCGGTCGGCAGGTGTGGGATCAGAGCGATGACGGCGTGCACCCGATCTGCCGGGTCCGGGATGAGATGGGCGTATGCGAGCGCCTGGCTGGCCGTCCAGTGACCGGTCTCCACGAGGCGCACCAGCAGCGGGCCGGGGATATTCCTTGCCAGATTACGGATGGACGCGGTTATCAGCGCGTACCTGATCTCGAGCGCCCCCGCTTCGAGTCTTCCGTCGCCGGCGGAAGACTCGTCGCCGGCCCGCTCGGCACACTGCCAGGCCAGTCGGATGTCAGCCAGATAGGAGGATATCATTCCGTTCCGCTCGTGCACCGCGAACCAGACGTTGCGAGGCGGCGTGGACACTTCGAGCTCGAGCAGGTCGTGAAGTGCGGAGTGACGCCCGGCCGCGTCCAGGTGTCCCGCGACATGGCAGAGTGCGTATTTTTCCTCGTCTAGGAGGCCGGCGCGCGTACGTAGGCGGGGCAAACCGTTCTCAAGGCCGCCCCATCGCGCGAGGAAACGGTCGGCGACGAGACTGTGCAGCTCTTTCGGCCTGGCGTCGTCGAGGGTGGAACGGAGGTAGTCGAAGAGCAGGTCGTGCACCGAGACCCGCTGCGCGCGTTCATCGATGTTGATCAGTGAGCGACGTGCCAGTAGCAGCATGAGATCCTCGGCGTCGAGATGATCCATTTCCGAGGTGGCTGCCCACAGGTCGGCCATGGCTGCGCACGGGATCGTCCCCCGCCCCTGGAAGATGACGATTTCACGTAAGCGTTCGCGCTGACCGGACGTCAACGTCTCCAGGCTGGCGTCCAGCACGACCCGGAGATTGTCGTCGGGGTATTCTCTGAGGCGGGACGAAATTCGTACCTTGCCGAGGTCCGCACGCCGCAGGCGCTCGGCCACGCTGGACCACCGGTGGCCCTCCGCGATCATGCCGCCGGCAATCACCAACGCAAGGACCAACCCCGAACAGCGACGCAGAATTTCTCGCCCCTCGGCAGCTGGTACGTCCGCGGGAGAGCAGCCCGCATACATCGCGAGCAGCCGAAGCCCGGTCGACGTGTCGACCGGGCCGACCGCGCAGGCCGCACTGCCGTGCAGGAGGACGTTCTTGTCGCGCGTCGTGACGAGAAGACAGGCCTCCGGTCCGGCCGCCGCGAACGCCCGCACCGGTTCGTCGGACCAGACGTTGTCGAGTACGAGCAGGCAGGACTTGCCGGCGAGTCGCTCGCGGAGTCGCGCGACAGTCGTCTCGGCATCCTCCACGGGCACGACGTCACCAAACGCCGCCAGCGCTCTGCCCAGACAGGCCACGATGTCCGGGTCTGGGCCGACATCCACCCAGACCAGACCATCCCGGAAGGCGGCCCGAACCGCCCCGTCCGCGCACAGGGCCTTCGCCGTCGTGGACTTGCCCGCTCCACCCATGCCCACCAGGCCGACAGTCGACGTCGTTCGGGGGCCCAGCAGCAGACCGCGGGCCGCCGCCAGCAGATCCGCACGGGGCTCGAACCACTCCGGCGCCGTGGGGAACACCGCTGGCAAGGGTTGGACCGGTCCAGCCAGGGCGGTGGAACTCTTGGTCAGCTCCCCCGTTTGCCCTGCCGGTCCCGTGGCCGGCGACGCGGCGGGCGGCGACGCAGGCCGGCCTACGTTGGGGTAGGGAGGCTCCTCCGCCGGTTTGCCGCGCAGACCGCCCGCCGCGGCGAGCAGCCGGTCGTGGGCGAGCCGCGCGTCCAGGTGGAAAAGGTCGACGGTAACGACCTGAGCCAGCAGCCCGGGCCTGGGGCAGTCCTCCACCCGTGCGATGAGCAACCGGCGCTGGCTTCCGGACAGGTCCGCCAGCCAGGCCGCCTGCCACTCGGCCGCGGCCAGGTGAGAGGTGGGGTACTCGGCCGAGAGGACGACGATCGTGCGGACGGCGGTTTCCACCGCGTCGTTGGTCTCCTGAAGAAACCGGACACCGGGGATGAAGTCCCAGGCCTGGATGCGGACGGCATAGCCGGCGGACTCCAACTGCCAGGCGATCCAGACTGCCCACTGCTCGTCTCGTTGGACATAAGAGATGAAGAAGTCGACACCGACTCCGCCAGGAGGGCGACTGCCGTCGTCCGCCGCGGCTTCTCCCGCCATGGCCTACGAGTCTGCCGGAGTCGAGCGAGCCAGTCGCCGAACGCGGCAGCTCTGCTGCCGGTTCTCCCGTCGGCCGTGGCCAGCCTGATGCTGACAAACCGGGCCGTCCGCCGCGCGCCGGCAACGATCCGCCGCGGGCGGTGCGGTGGCGCAGGGACAGCGCCCGGGAGCGGCTGTGCTCACGGCCAGGGCCGACCGGGTTTTCCCCGCCACACGACGCCACTGCGGGATCGGCGAGGGCACGGGCCCTAGCAGCGCGGCCCCACCGGGTCTACGCCGCTGAGAGCCGGCACGCCCGCGGGGGACGACAGCCGTCGAACCCGGCCACTGCGCGATCAGGACGCCGCCAGCAGTCACACCGACGATTCTGCATCGCGCGGATGAGACTTCGCGAACGTCTCGGCGAAGGCACCACGGGTTGACGAGGACGAGCCGTGGTCCAGCACGGCGAAAACCCTCAGCGAAACGGTCGGCGAGTTCGCCGCCGGAGGCCAGCCGCTCGGCGCGGCGAGCGCCACTCCGGACGACGGGGCGACCGCCGGATGCGACCGATGCCGCAGGTGCGTGAGGTGAGGGCCAGCCGCCACGCGCGCGTCAGGCTCGCTGCCGCCTGGTGAGGCCCGCCGAGCCGGGCGACACGGTGATTTCCTTGAGGCGGTGTCCGGTCGGCAGCCTTCCCCAGTAGGCCACTGTCGAACACGAACCGGTCACGGGAAGCGCCCGCCTGATCGACCCCGACGCCGCGGTCACCGTCCGTGGCCTTGGAGACGTGGCGACCGGGGCCAAATCGGGGCGTAGCGGACGGCACAGGCCGGCACCGCGAGGCGCGCCGCAGGACGACGGCCTGCCGGAGTCCGTACGGGCCAGGCGAACTCGGCGCGAGACGGCCGCAGGCGGTACGCCACGGTAGCTCAGAACGGATCCGGGGAGCTGACTCATAATCCTTCAGCCAATGCCGTCATCGGCGCCACAACGTGCCGCCACCGTCGGCGCCATCGTCATGACTCGCGCGCGGACTCGGTCTTCGCGGCCTTTTCTCGAGGAATTGGATGATCGATACCTGAGTGCAGTTGACATTTCCAAGGCCTCGTCGATGTCATCGAGGTAGCCCTTGCGAACGGCTGGATCATCGTGCACGATATCGCGTCCGACCTCCGTGATGCTCTGCGGCACCAAGCGGCGCGTGTGGTCCCCGCGGTCGCGCCTGGGTCCCGGCCCGAGGTCGAGGGCGAGCCGGGTGGTCGTGGGCGCGGTGGAGTCAGTGGGGTGTGTTCCCATGGGGAACGGAACCGACAGCGAGGCAGGCGATGACCCTGTCGAGGGCCGGTGTGATGAAGAGTTGGAAGTAGTAGCCGTTGGCGGGGCGGTCGTCGACGCCGAGGGAGGTCTGCCCCCGTTTCCTGATCAGTTTCGCGCGGCGGCTGTAGATGCTGGCGACTGCGGGGGTCAGGGCCGCGTCGCCGTCGTGCCACACCTGGAAGGCCGCGTCACGAAGGAGCGCCTCCCGGCAGAGCCGGACGACCTCGCCGTCGCCTCGGAGGATGCCGGCAAGCTGCTCCCTTTCCATTGGATCCTTCTTCGGCACGGGACGGGTTGGGTTCTGGCTCACCGCCGGTGATCATCTGGTTTTGGTCGTGAGGCGGGTTGATCAGGGGGCCGGTGTAAAGCCCTGGGAGAGATCGAGTGTGAAGGGGGAGCCGGGGTGGTGCGGGTTCCAGCCCTGGGCGAGTGCGGCGCGGATGCTGGTGGCGACGTCGGTGGGCAGGACCGCGGTGGCCGGTCTGCCGATCTAGTTGCTGGCGTGTGGCTGGTTGGTGGTGACGATCAGGACGATGCTGCGCCGGTCGGCGTGCTCGACGGCGTAGATGCATGGTGCCCAGCACAGTCCCGGGCTGTAGGTCGGCCTACGGCGCAGCCGCCACCGGCAGCCGACCCCGTCGACGACGATGCGTCGACTGCCCCTCCTGCCCAGTGCCACTGCTGCTCCTCGGCTCCGCTGGAAGGCCGGTGCCCCGGGGGTCTGAGGCCTGGCAGTGGCGCCTTCGGGCGACGACGCCGACGCCCGGCCCGGGACGGGTGATCAGTCTCGGATGCCCGCTGCTTGCTTTCAACGGGATTTGCGTCGAGGCACTCGGGTGCATCGTGCGGGACATCGTCGAGGCCCTCGCGGAGCACATCGCGCCGAGGAGAGTCCCCGAGGTAGGCCTCGTGTCATCTGATCGAGTGGGTTTCGACCCGGACGGCGTGATTCAGCCGCGATGGCCTTGGCGGTGCTCGTGCGGATGTCCCTGGTGTTCACGGTGGACGGTGTGCTGCATCTGTGTCTGGTGCGGCGCGTCGTTCGCCGAAGGGAGTCGTCCGATGGCTGTTGCCGACCGACCCAGCAAGCTGTGGACCGTGACTGATCTGGCCGGGTATCTGGGTGTTCCGGTCGGCACCATCTACAAGTGGCGGGCGACCGGCGAAGGCCCGCGCGGCTTCCGCGTGGGGCGCTATGTGCGCTACCGGGAGGCGGACGTCCAGGCCTGGCTGGCGGCCCGGCGCGACCCGGAGTAGGCCGCAGGTGCGGGATGAGTCTAGGTCCAGGTCGCACCCGAGACCGACCTTTCGGGGGCTGTCACCCGGGCCGCGCCTGGCTTGGCATGGCGGACTCGTCACGGCGCCGCCGTTCGGATCTTGGCCGGGATATCGGCATATTGTGATATCAGTGTTTGCTGATAGCGGGATAGTGTTGATCTGTGGTGATACCGGTCGGCGAGTATCAGGTGATCGCGGCGCGGGATCTCGGCGCGGCGATCAAGCACTTCCGGACCGCGGCAGGGGTGACACAGGTAGCCGCGGCCGAGGCGATGGGGGTCGGGCAGTCCTACGTGTCGTCGCTGGAAGCGGGCCGGTTCGGCAGTTCGTTGACGCACGCGTTGCGGCTGCTGCGGTTCGTCGGGTGTGAGGTCGTCGTCCGGCCGAGGCGGGCCCGTGGCTGACCGGCTGGTGTCCTGGCTCTACGACGCTCCCGAGCGCGTCCGTCTCGGAACCTGCCTTCGCGCTCATCAGCCGCACGGTCTTCCTCCGGGCTTCCTCGGGAGTACGAGTCACGCCGCGTCCCGACGTGGCGCTCCGTAGTCGCGCTGTGGGCCTGTATGTCGGGCTGTGCAAGCGGCTCCTGGGCCGTTTCTGGGCCGTTTTGTGAGCGAAACAGCGACGAACAACGCAAGATCTCGAAGGGTGAAATCGCCTGCGGGACAGCCATGATCGCGATTTGGCGCAGGTCAGCGAAGTGCTATTCGCAGAATCCGGCTTACAGGCCGACTCGTCCCGAGAACCCTTGCGGCACAGCGACTCTGCTCTCTTGATCATGGCCCTGGGCCGTTTCTGGGTCGTTTCGTTCGCGAGAGCCACCCGGCGATCCTGTCGACGGCGGCCTCGGCTTGTCGGGCCAGTGGTGACTGTGGGTATCCAAGGCCGCGAGGGCGCTGCCGTGGCCGAGTCGGGCTTGGCTGGCGCCGGTGCTCTCGCTGGCGTGGATCAGGGAGCGGGCCCGGACGTGCCCGTCGTCGCGGAAATCGACCGTCCCTGGAGCAGACCGGGGCGTCCGTGACGGCGGTCGAGCTTCCTCCTTGTGCTCGCCGGCCGATCGTGCCTCTGGCGCCCTCTCAACGGCCCTCGCGGCTGGCTTCAGTACTGGGCCGAGACTGGCCGTGTCGGCTGCGGCTCGGACTTCACGGGGTTGTCTGGGACGGTCAGCGTCGTGCTGAACGGGCAGGTGGGCGGGACGGTCTGGCGGTTCGCGCGTACCCAGGTTCCCGGCGGGCGATCACGTCAGGTGATGATCGATCTGATGTTCCGGGACTGCTCCTGCCTGGTCCTTCAGGTGTCGTCCCCTCCGCCGGAACGGCCGGTCTGTCCTGGACGCCTGGCGCGGGGAATGGTCACGTCTCTGTCTCGGCCGTGGGAGCCGTACCGCGGCGGTGGACCAGCGCGAGTGTCGCGCCGGTCGCGAGGAGGACGGCGAGTGCCGCGAAGCCGTAGGTGAGTGTGGCGAGGGAGGCGACGGCGGCCACGAACAGGGGGCCGCCCGCGTCGCCGAGTTCTCGGCCGAGTTCGGCGGCGCCCATGGTCTGGCCGAGGCGTTCCGCGGGGGTGCTGGCGGCCAGCGCCGCGAAGCCCAGCGGGGTGATCAGACCCGTGCCCGCGCCGATCAGGGCGGCACCGGCGAGTACGCCCGTCAGGCCGGGCAGCATCGCGCACGCCAGGCCGGCGGCGGTGACCGACAGGCCCGCGGCCAGGCCGGAGCGGGTCGTGAGGCGTCCCTGGTCGAAGGCACGGCCGGCCTGTGGCTGGGTGAGCGCCGCGCACGCGGCGAGCACGGAGACTGCCGCGCCGGTGGCCATCGTGCCCAGCCCGGCCACCCGGCCCGAGACGGGCAGGAAGCCCACTCCGACCGACAGGGCCGCGGTCGCCGCCGCCAGCGCGCCGGTCGGGGCGAGAAAGGCCGGGTCGGCCAGCCGCCGGGCCAGGTCCAGCACCGTCTGCCGGGCCTTGGGCAACGGCGGTACGGCCGGAACGGCCAGCACCGCCCACAGGGCGACCGCGGCGCCGAGCGCCGCCAGCACCGCGAACAGCAGCCGCAGGGCGCCGGCCCACACCAGGACCCCGCCGAGCAGCGGGCCGAGCGTGTAGCCGATCGACTTGTAGAAGCCGTAGGAGCCGAACGCCCGGCCATGTTTCGCGGCCGGGTTGAGCCGGGCGACCAGCGCGGACGCCGACGGGGAGAAGGCGGAAGCCGCCGCGCCCTGGCCGAGACGGGCGGCCCACAGCCAACCGGGGCTGTCCGCGATGGCGTACAGCGTGGACGCGAGGGCGAAGGCCACGAGCCCGCCGAGCAGCACCGGGCGGGCGCCGACGCGGTCGGCGAGACTGCCGAAGAGCGGCTTGAGCAGCACCTCGGCTCCGTCGTAGAGAGCGAGCAGCCCACCGAGCACCAGCAGCGAGGTGACCGCGTCCTCGGAGAACCCGCCGAGGTTGGCGGCGATGCCATGCGCGCCGAAGGCGGTGGTGAACCCGGCCGCATACAACGGCCACATCTGCCGCGCCGGCGCCGGCCCGGCCGTCGCTGGCCGGGTCACCGGTCGTGCAGGGCGCGGAAGACGCGTGCCGCGTAGTCCTCGCAGGCGGCGGCGCACTCCTTGAGCCGCTTGCCGGCCTGGGCCGCCTCCGGTGCGCCGAACACGTCGCGCGCGGTCAGGTCACGGTGCCAGCGCCGCAGCCGCTCCAGTGACTGCTCCTCTTCCTCCAGTTCGGCCAGGGTGAACTTGGCAGTGCGGATCTCCATGGCCAACTCGGCCTCGTACTTGCCGCAGTCGGCCAGGAACTCCGCCCAGTCAGCGGACCGTGCGGCGGTGAACAGCGCCTGGAAGCGGGCGGCGTCCTCGGGACCGCGCCCGGTCGCGTTCAGAGCCATGGCCTGTCCGCCGGCCTGCTCGGCCAGCGTGAGAGCGCTGGAGACGCCGTCGGCGAAGACCGGCACGTCTGGCACAGCCCACACGCCCTGACCGAGCAGGAGCGCGCCGATCCTGCGCAGTTCCCGCCAGACCGCCACGCGGTGCCGGGACGGCTCCGCCGGCACTTTGATCACAAGGACGAGCCAATGGCTCCCTGGGGCTGCATCTGGCACAGCTGGGAATGTAGCAGGCGTTACATCCAGTACTGTGCTGGCTGGCCCGCCTCAGGGGTGTATCGCGATGGGCGCGATGCGGTGGCCGGTAGGTTGGTGCCGCTACGGTGGCGGCGCGGCGGGCCGATCTCGGTTGGTGATCTTCAGGGGTCACGCTTGCGGGATCCACGCTGCCCGGGCCCGACGGCACCGCGGCCGGGGCACACGGCTGATCCACCCCGTAGCAAGGGAAGTGAGTGCTGGGTCTGATCAGTGCCGGCCGCGCTGGGCCAGGGCCGCATCGGCCCGTCGTAAGGTCCACGAAGGTCGCGTCCGGCCGGGTCGCGAAGTCCGGACCGCGGCGTGTCCAGAGCCGGTGGATGAACATCCGACGGCACCGACGAGCGGGCCCTGTACTCGCCGTTCACAACAAGTTCGCTTCACGGACCGGAATCGCCAATATGTGACGATGGTCCGGTCGCGCTTCAACGGACGGCGATGTCCATTCGCGTCACTTAACGTAACGATTCATGGTGCCGTCTGACGTGACACTCGCGATCCTGGATGACGGACCCTTCCGCGGCGGCACCTACATGGTGCGCTCCGGCCAGAGCCTCACCTTCGGCGCCTCGTGGCTCAACCCACGCCCCGTCGTCTATCGACCCACCGGCAGGGTCGTCGAGACCTCGGAAGGTGAGGCCGTGGTCCTGCGCTGTGAGACAACTCCCGGAGATATCACGAACAGTGACCGATGAGCCGCGAACGATCGGATGACGCGAGTAGATCGGTTCCTGCCAGCACGTGGCAGTCGGTCCACCACGGCGCTACACCGGTGCGCGGTCATGGTTCGTGGCCGCTCTACCTCACAGGCCAGCTGATTCGCGGACCGAGGCGGAGGGTAGGCGCCGCCCGACGTGCCCGGCTGCCGGTTGACCTACCTGGTCGGGTAAGTCGGTTCACGATCCGAGGTCATCCAGGCCAGATCGCTGGGCCGGACGTGTAGACGGTCGGCTATCTCCTCGCGCCCTCGGCCCGCGCCGATGGCCTCGATGATCGCCTGGCCGCGTGCCGTCCGGAGATCCCGCACCGTCCCGAGATCCTTCGGCCCGGGGGCACCGTTCCAGAGCAGATCATTGGCAGTGACGGCCCGCAGCACCGGGTCTTCGATAGCGATCAAACTGGAAATTTGAGCCACGTTCGCATGGTCGCGGTGGGATGACCAGCCGACAAGCGGAACGTGAAAATTCGCCAGCACACTCGGCGTCCGCGGTGCCGGCCGTGCCACTGTCGGAAACGTCCACCAGGACTACGACCGCGGGTGGCGGAACCAGCCACATCACGGTCATGTCGGCCGCTCACCCGCCCCGCTCACCGGCCCACTGCCACCGGCGGGTCCCGAGGTCGTCGGTCCGTGCTCAGCGGCGGTGGGCGGGTGAGGGTTTCACGGTGTGGAGGGTGAAGTAGATGACTCCGGTGACCAGGAGTG
>NZ_JADWYU010000054.1 GCF_016786325.1 Frankia nepalensis
GGGCGGCCAGCGGGGGGCCCGCCCCGGCGCCCCCCCCCCCGCGCGGGCGGCCCCGCGGGGGGGCGGGGCCCCGGGGGGCCGCGGGGGCGGCGCCGGTGCCTGAGCCGGCGGTCTCGGTCGCCTGGGCGCGGACCTCCCCGCTGCGCGGGTCGATGCGCCGCCGGTCGCGTACCACGACCGGTGGCTCCTCCTGGCCCGTGTCTCGCCCCGCGCCGTGGGCAGAGCTCACTGCTTACCCTCCTCGTCGACGATCTCGGCGTCCACCACGTCGTCGTCGGCCGGGCCGCCGGCCGCGGCGCCGCTCGCCTGCGCCTGGGCGTACATCGACTGCCCCATCGCGGTGCTGGCCTTGCCGAGCTCCTCGGTGGCGGTGCGGATGGCGGCGATGTCGGTGCCCGCCACGGCCGCGCGCAGCGCCGCCAGCTTCTCCTCGACGTCGGCCTTGAGGGTGGCGTCGATCTTGTCGCCGTTCTCGGCCAGGAACCGCTCGGTGGAGTAGACGAGCGACTCGCCCTGGTTGCGGGTCTCGGCCTCCTCGCGGCGCAGCCGGTCCTCCTCGGCGTACTGCTCGGCGTCGCGGACCATCTTCTCGATGTCGTCCTTCGGCAGCGCGGAGCCGCCGGTGATCGTCATCGACTGCTCCTTGCTGGTGCCGAGGTCCTTCGCCGAGACGTGCACGATGCCGTTCGCGTCGATGTCGAAGGTGACCTCGATCTGCGGCACGCCGCGCGGCGCCGGGGGCAGGCCCGTCAGCTCGAACATGCCGAGCTTCTTGTTGTAGGCCGCCATCTCGCGCTCGCCCTGGAAGACCTGGATCTGCACCGACGGCTGGCTGTCCTCGGCCGTTGTGAAGATCTCGGAGCGCTTGGTCGGGATCGTGGTGTTGCGCTCGATCAGCTTGGTCATGATGCCGCCCTTGGTCTCGATGCCAAGCGACAGCGGGGTGACGTCGAGCAGCAGGACGTCCTTGACCTCGCCCTTGAGCACGCCGGCCTGCAGGCTGGCGCCGACGGCGACGACCTCGTCCGGGTTGACGCCCTTGTTCGGCTCCTTGCCGCCGGTCAGCTCGCGGACCACGTCGACGACGGCCGGCATCCGGGTGGAGCCGCCGACGAGCACGACGTGGTCGATCTGGCTGACCTTGATGCCGGCGTCCTTGACCGCCTGCTGGAACGGGATCTTGCAGCGGTCGATCAGGTCCTGCGTCATCCGCTGGAACTCGGCCCGCGTCAGCGTCACGTCCAGGTGCAGCGGGCCCTCGGCCGAGGCCGTGATGTAGGGCAGGTTGATCGACGTCTGGGTCGACTGCGAGAGCTCGATCTTCGCCTTCTCGGCGGCCTCGCGCAGCCGCTGCAGGGCCATCTTGTCCTTGCCGAGGTCGACCCCGTGCTGGCCGGAGAAGGTCTTGATCAGGTGATCGGTGACCCGCTGGTCCCAGTCGTCACCGCCGAGGTGGGTGTCGCCGTGGGTGGCCTTGACCTCGACGACGCCGTCGCCGATCTCCAGCAGGGACACGTCGAACGTGCCACCACCGAGGTCGAAGACCAGGATCGTCTGCTCCTTCTCGCCCTTGTCCAGGCCGTAGGCGAGCGCCGCCGCGGTCGGCTCGTTCACGATCCGCATGACGTTGAGGCCGGCGATCTCGCCCGCCTCCTTGGTCGCCTGCCGCTGGGCGTCGTCGAAGTACGCCGGGACGGTGATGACCGCGTCGGTGATGGTGTCACCGAGGTACGCCTCGGCGTCCCGCTTGAGCTTCTGCAGGATGAAGGCGCTGATCTGCTGGGGCGTGAAGTCCTTGTTGTCGACCTTCATCTTCCAGCCGGTGCCCATGTGGCGCTTGACCGACCGGATGGTGCGCTCGACGTTCGTGACCGCCTGCCGCTTGGCGACCTCGCCGACCAGGACCTCGCCGTTCTTCGCGAAGGCCACGACCGACGGAGTCGTGCGCGAGCCCTCGGCGTTCGCGATGACCGTTGGCTCACCGCCCTCGAGCACGCTCACGACGGAGTTCGTGGTGCCGAGGTCGATGCCGACCGCTCGTGCCATGTCTGTGCCTCTCGATCCGATGGCGCCGCTCACCCGGGCTCCTGTCGGCGAAGCCGATCTGGGAGGTCGTGTCGGGCGCGGAGCCGCCCTTAAGTGTGCTGTTGTGTTCAGCCGGCCGTGCGGATGTCGGGGCTGTCGCCCCCGGAGACGTCGCGGGAGAAGCTGCCCGAAGGTCAGCAAACACGGCGAGCTTCCTCCGCCAGCCAGGTTGAGTGTGCTCGACTCAGGATGGTCGTGACTAGGATAGCTCCTCGAACCTGAGTCATGTCCACTCAACCTTGCCGAGCCGGGATCCCTTCCCAGGCATGATGCGCGCCCCCGCCACGACGCAAACGGCGCGCGGCGGGAGGCCGCGCGCCGTCAGGGCGTCCGTGACCGGGTTCCCCGGCTGGCCGAAACCCCAGGTCGGCCGGGGTGTCAGGTCAGGAACCGGGGCCGGCCTGGTCCTTGTCGTTCCGGCTGGCGGCGTCGTTCCTGGCGGCGCCGGGGGAGCCCCCGGAGGCGCCGGGAGGCGGAGTCTCCCGCTCGGGACGGACGGAGGCGAGGCTGGGGCGCCCGCCGCCCCGGGTCCGGCGACCGCGGGTACGCCCGAGAGGGTGGAGGGACGGGACGGGGCCGCCGTCGTCCGCGTCGTCGCCAGTGGTGCCGTCCGTGGCCGAGACGTCGACGGACCGTGGCGCCGGCGCCACGAGGTCCTCGTCGTCGAACTCGTCGCTCAGCTCGTCGAGGCTCTCCGTGTCGTCCAGACCGTCCACGAGGCCGGACCGGGTGAAGCCGTCGGCCTGCCGGGACAGCTGGGTCTCGATCGTCGCCAGCCGGTCCAGCAGGCCGGAGGCGTCCCCCTCCCGCTCCCGGATGGTGTGCAGGGTGTCCATCAGCATCAGCCACTGGTCGCGGCCCATCGTCACCTGGTCGAGCGACCGGTTGTCGACGAAGGCCGGGAACAGCGTCCGAGCGGTGGTCGTGACCTGCTTGACCTCGACCGGGTTGAGCCGGCGCTGCCGGCTGCGCGCCCAGTCCACGAGCTGACGGATGCTGATGATGGTCACCCCGTCGACCGCGCCGTCGTTCCACAGCACGTCGGCCTCGGTCATCACGAGGACCGGGCTGACCGGGATCTTGATCAGCGGCACCGCGGCCCGCAGGTCCAGGCGGATCTGGTCGGCCAGGAACTTGGCCCGCTCGATGGCCGCGGTGAGCGGCTCACCGTCCACGCTGGCGACCTTCTTGGTGTAGCGAACCACCCCGCGCGCGGGCTCGCTGTTGAGCACCAGCACGCCGCCGGGCCCGACCAGCAGATGGCCGACCGTCGCGTCGGCGTTGGCCACCAGCATGTCGTGCATGACGACCCAGCCGCGATGGCGCAGCCGGGCCACGGCGCGCGCGGTCTTGTGCTCGGCCTCGGCGCTGACCCGCAGCGACTCGACCTCCTTGTCCGCGCCGAACGACGACAGGACGATGACGCCGCTCCAGCCGCCGACGATCAGCACGAACACGAGGACGGCGTAGCCGCCGGGCAGACTGACCCCGAAGGCCAGGACCAGGCAGATCAGCAGCGCCACCGGCACGGACTTGGCCAGCGAGCGCGGCAGCACCCGGGCGAGCCGGTCCCGACGGACCAGGGCCTGGTGCTCACGGGCACGCCGGTACTCGGACTGTAGGTACTGACCAGGGCGTCCGGTCTTGCGCTTCATCGCCGGCCTGGTGATCGTCGCCATCGTGCCCACCGTGGTTCGCAGGGGTGTTCAACGGAGGTTCGAAGCCTGTGACATGTGTGGCCAAGTGCGGACCCGTGTCAGCGCGCGACGTGACGGCGGGCGAGCAAGCCGCTGGCGGGGTCCATCTTGCGGCGCGTCGTTGTCGCCGCACAAGGCTTGATGGATCTGGTCGCGACTGGGCCATTGGTCCTGGTGCTCGCGGGACACGCGCCGCCGCCGCGCGCCGAGCACGCGCAGTGGGAGACGGGCCGGACGCCGGGCATGGCGGACCCCCCTCCCTCGATCGCCGCCGCGCCCGGTCCTGACCCGGACCAGCCGGCCCGGCGAAGCCGGTCCGACCGCGCCCGAGGGCGCGCGGCGGCGCGCGAGCCCGGGCGGTGTGCCACGGCTCACGGCGGACCACGGCCAGGCGGGCCGCGCGCCGACGGCCGGGCGCCGCTGGCGGTCGGGCGCGCCACGTGGCCAGGGTGGGGCGGACGGTGCGGAAAGTGCTGATTTTGACGGCTAGCTGCGACCGAGGGTAGCAGCGGGCCGAGACGCCGGGTGGCCGAACGGTCGACCTGACGGTGTCCTCGGCGAGTGAGTCACCTGTTCCAGGCCAACCAGTGGGGGATGCGAGCCCTTACGTCCCAATTGCGGAGCAGGAACTCGTGCCTGCCGGACCACGTCGTGGCAGGGTCGGGGATGCGGCGGTCGGCGATGAGGATGCTTGCGCATCCATCGCCGCTCCGCCGTCGGGGCGCCAGGGCGCCCCGACCAACCTGGTAATGAGGTAGAGCCCGAGAGCCGGGGGCGGGCCCGATCGTGGGTCGGGTGATCGGGATGTTGGTGGAGTGATGTTGGCGGAGTTTCGTCCGGCGCCGGGCTGTGCTGGTGGCGAGGGACACTCTCGGCCACAAGTTACCGTGCAGTACGAGTAGGCTACGCCCCGTTCGCGGAGTCAATTGGAGGAACAGTGAGAATCGCGATCGGTGGGGCGATCACGCTGATCGCCCTTGCGGTGGCCGGAAGGCGATTCTTCTGGCTGTTCAAGCTGATCCGCACCGGGCAGCCGGCTCCTGGTCGCCTCGACGACCTGCGGGCCAGCATCTGGAGCGAGATCAGCGAGGTCGGCGGCCAGCGCAAGCTGCTCAAGTGGTCGGTGCCGGGACTCGCGCACGCCTTCACGTTCTGGGGCTTCACGATCCTGCTGCTCACGATCATCGAGGCCTACGGCGCGCTGTTCGACCACGACTTCCACATCCCGCTGTTCGGGCACTGGGCCGCGATCGGCTTCATCGAGGACTTCTTCGCCGTCGCCGTGCTCGCCGGCCTGATCACCTTCGCGATCATCCGGGTCAACCGGGCGCCGAAGCGGCTGGAGCGCAAGTCCCGGTTCTACGGCTCGCACCTCGGCCCGGCCTGGGTGATCATCGGGATGATCTCCGCGGTCATCGTCACCCTGCTGATCACGCGGGGCGCGCAGTTCAACGCCGGCACCCACCCGCAGGGCGACACCAAGTGGGCCTTCGCGTCCTGGATCGTCAGCCTCCCGCTGGAGCCGGCCGGCCACACGGCGAACGAGCACATCGAGACCGTGTTCCTGCTGGTCAACCTCGCGATCATCATGGGCTTCCTGGTGCTGGTGGCCTACTCCAAGCACCTGCACATCTTCCTGGCGCCGATCAACGTCGTCCTCAAGCGCCAGCCGAAGGCGCTCGGGTCGCTCGGCACCACCCCCGACATCGAGAAGCTGATGGAGGAGGACGAGCCGATCGTCGGCGCGGGCAAGGTCGAGGACTTCTCCTGGAAGGCGATGCTCGACTTCTCCACCTGCACCGAGTGCGGCCGCTGCCAGAGCCAGTGCCCGGCCTGGAACACCGGCAAGCCGCTGTCGCCGAAGCTCGTCATCATGGACCTGCGCGACCACCTGTTCGCGAAGGCCCCGTACCTGCTGGCCGGCACCGATGCCGAGTCCCGCGACGCGGCCTGGGACGCGAAGGTCGCGGCGGCGCACGAGGGCCACGACCACGCGCCGGGCGAGGGGCACGAAGCCGAGGAGCACCACGTCCACCACGTGCCCGAGTCCGGCTTCGGCCGGGTGCCCGAGCCGGGCAAGGCCCAGGCCGAGCGGCCGCTCGTCGGCACGGAGGAGGAAGGCGGGGTCATCGACCCCGACGTGCTCTGGTCGTGCACGAACTGCGGCGCCTGCGTCGAGCAGTGCCCGGTGGACATCGAGCACGTCGACCACATCGTCGACATGCGCCGCTACCAGGTGATGATCGAGTCGGCGTTCCCCTCGGAGGCCGGCGTCATGCTGCGCAACCTGGAGAACAACGGCAACCCGTGGGGCGTCTCGCCGCGCAGCCGGACCGAGTGGACCGAGGGCCTGCCGTTCCAGGTGCGCATCATCGGCGACGGCGAGCAGATCCCGGACGACGTCGAGTACCTCTTCTGGGTCGGCTGCGCCGGCGCGATCGAGGACCGCGCGAAGAAGGTCTCCCGGGCGTTCGCCGAGCTGCTCGACATGGCCGGTGTCTCGTTCGCCATCCTCGGCTCGCAGGAGTCCTGCACCGGTGACCCGGCCCGTCGCCTGGGCAACGAGTACCTCTTCCAGGAAATGGCCAAGGCCAACATCGAGCTGCTCAACGAGACCGGCGTCAAGAAGATCGTCGCGACCTGCCCGCACTGCTTCAACGCCCTGTCGAAGGAGTACACGGCGCTCGGCGGCGCCTGGGAGGTCGTCCACCACACCCAGCTGCTCGGCAAGCTCGTCGAGGAGCGGAAGCTGGTGCCGATCAACCCCATCGAGTCGTCGGTCACCTACCACGACCCGTGCTTCCTCGGCCGGCACAACAAGGTCTACACCCCGCCCCGGGAGATCCTCGAGGCCATCCCGGGCCTGCGCGGCCAGGAGATGCACCGCTGCAAGGACCGCGGCTTCTGCTGCGGCGCCGGCGGCGCGCGGATGTGGATGGAAGAGAAGATCGGTACCCGGATCAACTCGAACCGGGTGGAGGAGGCGCTCGGCCTCGACCCCGACGTCGTGTCGACCGCGTGCCCGTTCTGCATCGTCATGCTCTCCGACGCGGTGACCGAGCAGAAGCTGGCCGGCACGGCGAAGGAGACCGTCGAGGTCCTCGACGTCTCCCAGCTGCTGGCCCGCTCCCTGGCCCCGGCCACCCCCGCCGCCGCGGGCGACGACGCGGAGCCCGCCCCGGTCGGCTGATCCGGCTGACGGCCGGCCCCGGCTGACGGCTTGACCCGCCGGCTGACCCCGGCACCCGCTCCACCGAACGGCCCGGCGCGACCCCGTCGCCCGGGCCGTTCGCCCTTCCGGGCCTGGCCCGACCTGACCCCGCGCGGCGCAGCCCAGGCTGACCAAGCCCTGGCTGCCAGCCCCAAACCGGCTCCCAGTCAGCCATGGGTTCCGGTCATGTCCAGTGGTGGCGAATGCGCCGCCTTTCGCCCCCATACCTCATGCGGCGACGAGCACTTCGCCCAGAAGTCCTGGCTCGACCTGATCACATCGCGCCCTGGCGGGGCCGGGGCGCCTGCCGCGAGTGGAGACGGCCCGGCATGGCCGTTGTCCGCTCGCGGTAGACGGCGAAGTAGTCGACCGCGCGGGCCCGGACCACTCGCCGGTGGAACACCCCACGGCGGCCGGCGCCATTTCTGGGAGGGGCGCGGAGACATGGCCGCGCGGGGGCACCCTATGTCATCTATTGTCTACGATGGGCAGTTGCCGGCCTGGTTGTCCGCGTCGTAGGTGGGATCGATGGCACAGCACTCAAGCGCACAGCACTCAAGCGCACAGCACTCAAGCGCACAGCACTCAAGCGCACAGCACTCAAGCGCACAACACTCGATGGCACAGCATTTGGTGACACAGCATTTGGTGACACAGCACCTGGTGGCGCGGCGCTCGCGGACACGGCGGGTGCCGGGCTGTCCGTTCGTGCCGTAGCGCGTCGCCGTGACCGCGCGCGCCGAACGAGGGGAACCGAGCCCGCCGGTTTCGGACCTGACCGGGTTCACGGACATCACGCTGGCCGGCCGAGGGGCGCAGGGGCACGTCTACCGCGCGACGAAGACGTCCATCGGGAAGGTCGTCGCCCTCAAGGCGTTCCCGCTCGGCTCGGGCGCGGCCCTGCGCGAGCGGGCGCTGCGCGCGGAGGTGGACGCGCTTGTCGCGCTCTCCCATCACCCGGGTGTGGTGGGCGTCCACGACCTGCACCTGCGGGGCGCGTGGGCCTGGCTGGAAATGGACTACTGCGCCGGCGGGTCGTCCCTCGGCTGGGCCGCCGACCTGGCCCACGCCCCCGACTGGGCGCCACGGGCGGCGGTGGCCGCGCTGTTGGAGCTGGGCGGGCAGGTCGCCCAGGCGCTCGCGTTCGCGCACCGGCTGGGCTGGGTGCACGGGGATGTGAAGCCGGGCAACATCCTGCTCGACCACCTCGGGACCGCGCGGGTGGGCGACTTCGGCCTGGCCCGGCTGGCCAGCGCCGGCCTCGTGCCCCGGCCCGGCTACCGCGCGCCGGGGACGCCTCGCTACCAGCCGCCGGAGGTGCTGCTCGAGGGGGCCGTTCCCACCGCCGCCGGCGACGTCTTCGCCCTGGCCGAGACCCTGCGCGACCTGCGGCGGCTCGTCGGCGGTGACGGCCTGGCCGCCCCGGAGCGCGTCCTCGATCCGGACGTGACCGACACCGAGGCACTGGGCACGAGCCCCACCGAGGTCCTCGCCGATCTCGAGGTGCTGCTGGCTCACATGAGCGTGACCGACCCGGCGCGGCGCCCGCGCGCGAGCGAGGTCGCCGACCGGCTCGCCGCGCTCGGCGCGCGGCTCGCGTCGGGTGAGTCGGCGCTCTCGCGGGCGGCGAGCCCGACGGATCCGGCGACGCTGCCGAGCCCACCGCCGCCGACGCTGCCCACCACGCGGCCACGCCGTCGAGGCGCGGTACGGGCCGCCGTCGCCGTCGGCGTCGCTCTGGCGCTGCTGGGCTTCGCCGGGGGTGCTGCCTGGCTCCTCTGGCCGGACCCGACGGGGGGCCAGGACGTGACCGACGGTAACCGCCCGGAACCCGGAACCAGCTCCCAGCCGGGGCCGACCGGCGAGGACGTCGAGGTCACGTCCCCGCCGCCCGGCTCGCCGGGGGCGCCGTCCGGCGGCGCGTCGACGTCGGCGGGACCCACCACCGGCGGCTCCAGCCCACCGGCCGGCGGCGAAGGCGCGACCGTGGCCCCGCCGCCGGTCGCCCCGTCCTCGTCCGCCGACGGGGTGACCTATGCCTGGCCGGCCGGTCTCCTCACGCCACAGCTCCTTGACGGTAACTGTGTGTTCACCATCTTCTACGGCCAGTTCGGTGACGCCGCTTTCGCCAAGGTCCGCTTCTACAGCGGCGACTGTGGGGGAACGACCCTCATCCTCCTCGGGCGCGGCGACGACGGCGTGATCAGGAAATGGGGTACCACCGGGTCGTCGGCGGGCGAGGACGAGTGCGGGCGGTACCTCGAGATTCAGGCCGACAGCGGCACCGTCAAGAGCACGGCGGTCGGCCAGACCGTGCTGTTCCGTGAGACCGGGACCACCTACACGTTCACGGCCGGCGAGGGAGCGCCCCCGGCGGTCCACCGGCCCTGCTGACCCGGCGCGCCTCACCCGAGCAGGCGGAGGTCCTCGTCGAGGACCCACCCGTTCGCGTAGGCGAGCCGGCCGAGGTGCGCGACGTAGTTCGCGGCCGACCCGCTGGCCGGCGAGTCCGCGGGCTGGTCGTCCTCGGGGATCCCCAGGCTGGTGCCCTGCAGCCCGTCGACACCCAGCGAGCTGAGCCTGGTCCGCAGCCGCGCGAGCCGGTTCTCCGCGGCCTTGCGGCTCAGGCCGAGCCGGTCGGCGACCTCACGGGTGCTGACCGGCTCGCCCACGCCCCCGCTGCGCAGCAGGCCCTCGCACAGCGCGGCCAGCAGGCGCAGGTCGTCCTCGGCGAGTTCGCCCCGCAACTGCTCGGTGGGCTCGGCGCGGGGCGGGGCGCGCGCCCGCGCCCCCCGCCCCCGCCCCCCCGCGCGCCGGGCGCCCCCCCCCCCCCCCCCCCCCCCCCCCCCCCCCCCC
>NZ_JADWYU010000055.1:0-813 GCF_016786325.1 Frankia nepalensis
CATCGAGGCCACCCAGCGCGCGGTCCGCTACGCGACCCTGCGCGGCGTCACCCTGATCGCGGCGGCCGGCAACGAGGCCACCGACACCGGCAAGCCCGCGTTCGACGACACCAGCCCCGACTACCCGTACCCGCAGTCGCAGTCGGGCGCCTACGAGCGGGACATCGACAACTCGTGCCTGTCGATGCCGTCCGAGGCCGAGGGCGTCGCCGACATCAACGCGGTCGGGCCGTCCGGCCGGCTGAGCTACTACAGCAACTACGGCGTCGAGCAGACGATCGTGGCGGCCCCTGGCGGTGACGCCTACGACGGCTCGACCACCCGGGACGCGGCGAAACTGATCCTGGCGGCCTACCCGAAGAACGTCGCCGAGGCCAACGGCGACATCGACGCCAGCGGCAACCCGACGACGCCGTTCGTGATCCGCGACGACAGCAAGGGCAAGACGTCGTACTACCAATACCTGCAGGGCACCTCGATGGCCGCGCCGCACGCCACCGGCGTCGCCGCGATCATCATCAGCCAGATCGGCAGGCCCGACTGGCACGGCGGGGTGACCGCCAAGCCCGCGGACGTCATCGCGGCGCTGAAGCGGACCGCGACGGCGACCGCCTGCCCGGCGACCAACCCGTACGTCTACGCCCCGCCGGTCCCCGCCGACTACACCAAGCCGTGCGAGGGCACCAAGAAGTTCAACGGCTTCTACGGCTACGGCGTCGTCAGCGCGAAGGCGGCGGCCCAGATCCACTGAGCCCGCGGCTGACCGAACACAGGCTGGCCCGGCCGGGCCCCCCCGGCCCGGCCAGTCCCGGT
>NZ_JADWYU010000055.1:823-9834 GCF_016786325.1 Frankia nepalensis
GCCCCCCCCACCCCCCCCGCCCCCGGCCCCCCCCCCCCCGCCGCGCCAGTCCCGTTCACGGGCCGGGTCAGCCAGCGTAACGGGCCCGCAGCTCGTGCTTGAGGATCTTCAGGGTGGCGTTGCGGGGCAGCGCGTCGACCACCTCGAGCCGCTCGGGGATCTTCTGGACCATCAGCCCGGCGCCGCGCAGGAACGCCGCGAGCTCGGCGAGCGTCGGCGGCTCGGCGCCGGGCGCGGGCTCGACGACCGCGCAGACCAGCTCGCCGCGCTCGGTGTCCGGCAGCCCGATCACGGCCGCGGCGGCGACCTTCGGGTGCTGGTAGAGCAGGTCCTCGACCTCCTTGGCGGAGACGTTCTCGCCCTTGCGGATGATGACGTCCTTGAGCCGGCCGGTCAGGGTCACGTGCCCGTCTGGGCGCAGGAAGCCCAGGTCGCCGGTGCGGAACCAGCCGTCGGCGTCGAACGCGGCGGCGGTCGCGGCGGGGTCGGTGTAGCCGGCGCAGACCGTGACGCCGCGGACCCGTACCTCGCCCTCGACGCCGACCGGCGCCACCGTCTCGCCGGTGCCGTCCGCGCCGTCCGCGCCGTCGGTGCTGTCGGTGCGGTCAGAGCGCACGACGCGCACCTCGACGCCGGGCAGCGGGGCGCCCTCGGAGTGCATCAGCGCGTCGTCGCTGTCGGCCGGCGACCCCTGCGTGATCATCGGGATCTCGGTCATGCCGTAGCCGTGCGCGACCGGGATGCCCAGCTCGCGCCGCACGTCGGTGAACAGCTCGGGGGGCTTGGGCGCGCCGCCGCCGGCGAGCAACCGCAGCGTCGGGACGAGCGGCGCTTCGGGAGTCGGCGAGCCGCGCTGCGCGGCGAGCAGCGCGGTGTAGAAGGCGGTCGACCCGCCGGCGATCGTCACGCCGTGGCGGCGGTAGGCCGCGACCGCGTCCGCCGGGACGAACGCCTCCAGCAGCAGCGCCGGGAAGCCGACGGACAGCATCATCGCCAGGTAGTCCGGCCCGCCGATGTGCGCGACCGGGAAGGCGATCGAGCCGACGTCGTCCGGCCGCGCGCGCAGCGCGAGCGCGAGCCCGACACCGGCGGCGACGAGCGTCGCGTCGCGGTGGCGCACGCCCTTGGGCGCCGAGGTGGTGCCGGAGGTGAAGTAGATCCAGCGGACCGCCTCGCCGTCGGTGGGCGGGGGCGGCAGCGTCGCCGGGTCGCCGTCGGGCAGGCCGGCCTCGCCGGCGCCGACGACGAGGACCTCCGGCGGGTCGGCGAGGTCCCTCGAGGCGGCCGCGGCGAGGGCCACGTAGTCGGTGCCGCGCCAGACGCCCGGCACGCACAGCAGCCGGGCGCCGGTCTCGCGCAGCGCGACGGCGACCTCGCGCTCCCGGTAGATGTGGATGATCGGCACCTGGACGGCGCCGAGCCGGGCGAGCGCCATCGACAGCACGACCGTCTCGACCCGGGTGGGCAGCTGCCAGCACACCGCCGTCCCCGGCGCGACGCCCAGCGCCGCGAGCCCGGCGGCCACCCGCTCGGCCCGCGCGACCAGGTCGGCGCAGGTCAGCCGGACCTGGCCTGTCGGGGTGTCGGCGAGCAGCAGCGGCGCGTCCGGCGTGAGCTCCGCCCGGCGCGCCACCAGGTCCCACAGCGTGGCCACGTCCGCGCCAGTGATCATCGGCGCCTCGGCGGTCGACGCCGTCGTCCGTGGGCTCGTCATCGGGCCGCCTCCAGGTTCTCGAGGTCCAGGTCGTCCGGGCTCCAGGTCCTCCGGTTCCAGGTCCTTCGGGCGCCCGCGGCAATATAGAACTCGTTCTAACTCTCGCGCTACGGGGTGACGACGGCGCGGCCGCGCAGCGCGCCCTCGTCGAGGGCGCGGTAGGCGTCGGCGACCGTGTCCAGCGTGAAGACCTCGACCAGGCTGCGGATCCTCCCGGCGGCGGCGAGCGCGACGACGGCGCGCGCGTCCGCGATCGTCGAGCCCTGGAAGGTGAAGACCTCGGCCTCGCGGGGCAGGCCGCCGTACCAGGGCGCGCGCAGCGTCCCGCCACCCGAGCCCACCAGGCCGAACGCCCCGGTCGGCCGCACGGCGCCGATCCCGGCCGCGATCGTCGCGTCGGTGCCGACGAAGTCGAGCACGGCCGCCGCGCCGCCGCCGCTGGCCTCCCTGAGCAGCCCGGCGACCTTCCCCGCCTCGCCCGGCTCGCCGCCGACGCCGACGACCGTGTCGTCCGCGCCCAGCTCCCGGGCGACGACGAGCCGGGCCTTCGACGTGTCGACGGCGACGACCCGGGCCGGCGAGCAGGCCTTGAGGTGCTGGATCGCGAACCCGCCGAGACCGCCCGCGCCGAGGACGACCGCGGTGCTGCCCGGTTCCAGCACGGGCAGCACCCGGCGCACCGCGTGGTAGGACGTCGCGCCCGCGTCGGTGAGCGGCGCGGCGGCGACCGGGTCGAGCCCGTCGAGCCGGATCAGCGCGCGCACCGGCGCGACGACGTACCGCGCGAGCCCGCCGTCGCGGCCATAGCCGCGCCCGGCCAGACCGTTCGGGCAGGCGCTGTCCCGCCCGGCCAGGCAGTACGAGCAGCGCCCGCACGACGCCGGCGACACCAGCGCGACGCCGGTGCCGACCGGCGGGGCGTCAGCCGTCTCGGGACCGAGCTCGGCCACCGTGCCGGCGATCTCGTGGCCGAGGGTGAACGGCACCCGCCAGCCGATCGCCGCGCCGATCTCACCCGGGATCTGGGACATCGTCAGGTCCGAGTGGCACAGCCCGTTCGCGGCCACCGCCACCAGGACCTCGCCGGGCCCGGGCTCAGGCACCGGCACGTCCACCATGCGGGGCTGCTCGAGCCAGGCGTTGATCCGATACGCCGGCATGAGCCTGGTCGCGCCGGTGCTGGTCATGGGACCTCCCGCGGAGCGGTAAGACCTGACGGTCCGTCAGATCCGATGTTAGCGTCGGAAAACACGCCGAGAACAAGAAGGGCGGCTCCCCGGGCGGCCGACGGGCCGCGGCGCGGGCCGCGAGAAGGGACGAGGGCATGGCGAGCGGCGGCGACGGTACCGGTGGCGACGAGCACTCCTTCGGTGAGCTGCCCAGGGTCATCAGCGTGGACGACCACGTGGTGGAGCCCGCGCACCTGTGGAGGACCTGGCTGCCCGCGCGGTTCCGCGACGCGGGGCCGCGGGTCGAGCGGCGCGGCATCGGCGTCATGGAGCACGTCGGCGGCGGCAGCTACCGCCAGACGTTCGACCCGGACGGCCCGAAGGCCGACTGCTGGATCTACGAGGACCTCGTCTACATCAACAAGCGGCACGTCGCGGCGGTCGGCTTCGACCGCGACGACATGACGATGTCGCCGATCACCTACGACGAGATGCGGCCGGGCTGCTACGAGCCGGCGGCCCGGCTCGCCGACATGGACCTCAACCACGTGGAGGCGTCGCTGTCGTTCCCGACATTCCCGCGGTTCTGCGGCCAGACGTTCGCGGAGGCGCGCGACCGGGAGCTCGCCGCGGCCTGCGTCGTCGCCTACAACGACTGGATGGTCGAGGAGTGGTGCGGCGACTCCCGCGGGCGGCTGATCCCGCTGTGCATCATCCCGCTGTGGGACGCCGAGGCCTCGGCCGCCGAGGTGCGCCGCAACGCGGCCCGCGGGGTGCGGGCCGTGTGCTTCAGCGAGATCCCGCCGAAGCTCGGCCTGCCGAGCATCCACAGTGGCTACTGGGACCCGCTGTTCGCCGCCTGCGCCGAGACCGGGACGGTCGTGTGCATGCACATCGGCTCGTCGTCGCAGATGCCGGCGACGTCCGGGGACGCGCCCGTCGCCGTCGCCGCGACGCTGTCGTTCAACAACGCGATGGCCTCGCTCGCCGACTGGCTGTTCTCCGGCGTGCTGGTGCGCTTCCCGACCCTGAAGCTCGCCTACTCGGAGGGCCAGATCGGCTGGCTGCCCTACGCGCTGGAGCGGGCCGACGACGTGTGGCTGGAGCACCGCGCCTGGGCGGGGGTGCGCGACCTCGTCCCCGAGCCGCCGTCGACCTACTTCCGCCGCCAGGTGTACGGCTGCTTCTTCCGGGACCGGCACGGGCTCGCGTCACTGGCCTCGATCGGCGTGGACAACGTCACCTTCGAGACCGACTACCCGCACACCGACTCGACGTGGCCGCATACCAGGAAGGTCGCCGAGGAGATGATGGAGGGCCTCGACGCCGCGACCGTCCGCAAGATCGTCCGCGGCAACGCCATCCGCATGCTGGAGCTGGACCTGGCGCCCTGAGCCCGGCGCGGGGCGGGCACGGCGGGACGGCGCGGGGGCGGCTGGCGCGGCAGGCCTCGCCGGCCCCGGGCTCTGCCACGATGGGTCCATGCCGAATCCCGCCGCCGTCCGCGCCCGCTTCCACCTCGCCGCCGAGGCGTTCACGGCTGTCGTGGCGGAGGTCGTCACCGACCAGTGGGACCGGCCCGGGCTCGGCGAGTGGTCGGTGCGCGACCTGGTCGGCCACGGCAGCCGGGCGTTCCTGACCATCGAGGCCTACCTGGCGACGGCACCGGCCGCGGCGACAGCGCCGACCGCGGACGCCCCGGAACTGGCCGACGCGGCCGCCTACTACCGCGCGATCCGGACGGCGCTGACGGACCACGCCGCGGTCACCCAGCGCGGGCGGGACGCGGGCGCCGCGCTCGGCGCCGACCCGGCCGGCGCGGTCGCGAAGATCGCGGCGCGGGTGGACGAGCTGGTGCGCGCCACACCGGACGACGCGGCGGTCACGACGCCCTGGGGCCGCCTGCGCCTGGTCGACTACCTGCGCACCAGGACCTTCGAGCTCACCGTGCACGGCCTCGACCTCGCCAGGGCCATCGGCGCCCGGCCGCCGGCGGCCATCGCCGAGCCGGTCCGTGACTGCCTGCTGTTCGCCGCCGAGATCGCCGGCGATCTGCCCGCCGCCCCCGACCTGCTCCTCCTGCTCGTCGGCCGCGAGAACCTGCCCGCCGGCCTCAGCGCGGTCTGAGCGCCGCCCGGCCCCGGCTGCCCCGGCCCTGGCCGGTCCGGCTCAGGCCCGGCCGGCCTCGAACGCGTCGATGTCGGCGAGCAGGCTCGCCGCGAGCTCCGGCGGGGCGAAGCTGGCGCGCACCGACGCCCTGGCGAGCTCGGCGACCTCCGCCAGCCCCCAGCCGTAGGCATCGGCGCAGGCGGCCCACTCGGCCTCCAGCCGGTAGCCCATCGCCGCCGGGTCGTCGGTGTTGACCGTGACCGCCACCCCGGCCGCGAGCAGCGCGGGCAGCGGGTGGCTCGCCCGGTCCGGGTACAGGCCGAGCGCCAGGTTGGACCGCGGGCAGACGCCGAGCGGCACCCGCTCGTCGACGAGGCGGCGCAGCAGCGCCGGGTCCTCGGCGGCGCGCACCCCGTGGTCGATCCGCTCGGCGCGCAGCAGGTCGAGCGCGTCCCACACCCCCTGCGGCCCGCTGGACTCGCCGGCGTGCACCGTGCGCCGGATCCCGGCGTCGGCGGCGCGGCGGAACGCGTCGGCGAACCGCGGGCCGGTACGCCCGGCGGCCCGCTCGTCGCCGTCGATCGACAGCGCGACCACCCGGACAGGGCGCGCCTCGACCAGCCAGTCGACCAGCTCGGCCGCGGCGGCCGGGGTCTGCTGGCGCAGCAGCGACGCGCACAGGTTGACCACGGCCAGCCCGTCCTGCTCGGCCTCGTCCAGGCCGGCGGCGAACGCCGCGAACAGCTCGCCGAGCCGGCCGTGCCAGGCGCCCCAGTGGGTCGGGTTGACGATGACGTCGGCGTAGCGCACCCCGGACGCGCTCTCCCGGGCGGCGAACCGGTACGCGGCCCGCGCGGCCTGCTCCGGCGTGCGCACCAGCCCGCCCTCCCAGTCGAGGAACCGCAGGAACGCCGACAATGTCGACTTGGGGGCGCCTGGCGCCTCCGCCGGCACGTCATGGGTGTCGACGTCGAACAGCGTCGCCGCCGGGCCAGGCAGCCCCACCCCGGCGGCCTTCGCGAGCTCCAGCAGGTCAGCGAGGTCGAAGCAGCCTTCCAGGTGGACGTGCACCTCGGCCTTCGGCAGCAGGCGGACCAGCGTCTCGTCGACGGGCCTGGCCTGGGCGTTCATGGAAGCTGTCACGAGTCGTGAGCCTTCGCGAGGCCCGTCGCGGCTGTCAAACGCGCGCGGGAAGACGTAACGCGCCGGTCATGAAGGGGCCCGCGGGCGGCCGCCGCCGGGACCGATAGGGAGATTCCGGATGTTCGGACCGGACCGCCGGCGTCTACGATCACGCCGTGCCCGCGCCGCCCACCGATGCTTCCGACCAGTCCCCCGAGGTACACGACCGGCGCGGAGAGCCGGCCACGGCCGGCGACCAGCCCGCCGCCGACCAGGCGGCGGGCCAGCCAGCGCGGCTGCCCTACCTGCTCTCGACCGTCGGGCTGGAGAGCATGACGGCGGTGACGGCGCCGTTCTTCGCGCGCACGCTCGGCGCGGCGCCGTTCGCGCTGGCCGGGGTGGAGGCCGCCGGGCGCGCTGGCGGGGCGGCCGCCCGGTACGGGCGCAACCAGCTGGCCGACCGGCGCCCCGGCCTACGCGGCGCCCTCGATGTCGCCGGCAGCGCGGGGCTCGCGCTCGCCGCTGGCTTCTTCGCCGCGAGCAGCGTGCTCTGGCAGGCCGGGGCCTGCCGCGCCGGCTCGTGGGCCGCCCGCGGGCTGGGGACGCCGCCGCTGCTGGAGGAGGCGAGCGCCACCGCGCCCGCGGCCCGCCTGGGCACCCGGCTCGGCTTCGAGCGGTCCGCCGTGGCGCTCTCCGCGGCCCTGGGCGCGGTCGTCGCGGTCGTGCTGCTGGAGTTCACCAGCATCCGGACCGTCATCGGGCTCGCCCTGGTGCCCGTCGTCCTCGCGGTGGTGCTCAGCGTCGTGGCGTTCGCCCGCGGCCGGGCCGGCGCCGCGCCGGACATCCAGGCGCCGACCCAGATAAAGATCACGAAGCTGCGCGGCAAGCCGCTCGGCGTGCTGCTCATCGGGATCGCCTGCTACGAGGCCTCCAACATCGCGGCCGTGCTGCTGTTGCTGCGAGCCGCGCGCATCGTCGGCACGAGCGACGTCCTGTCGACCCTGCAGCGGGTCGCGCTGTACTACGCGGTCTACCAGCTGGCCGCCGCCGCCTGCGCGGTCTGGGCCGGCCGGCTGGTCGACCGCGCGGGCACCGGCTTCGTGCTCGCGTGCGGCGGGGTGAGCCTGCTGCTGGCCTACCTGGGCTTCGCCTACGTCACACCGAACAGCGACGCCGTGATCATCGGCTGTTTCCTGCTCGCGGGTGCCGCGGCCGGCGCGGTCGACACGGCCGAGTACACCGGCGTCGCCAGGCTGACCGCGCCCGAGGCGCGCCGCGCCGGGTTCGGCATGCTCGCGGGCCTGCAGAGCGGCGGCCGGGTGTTCGCGACGCTGACCGCCGGAGGCCTGTGGAGCCTGATCAGCCCCAAGGCGGGTCTGCTCGTCTGCGGCCCGCTGCTCGTCGTCGCCACCGTCATCTTCCTGGTCCGCGTCGACCGTCCGGCCCGCGACCCGGACGAGGTCGCGGCCGGGCGGGCCTGACGGCGGCGCGTCAGCCTGGCTGGACACCGCCGAGGGCGGCGGTGACGGCCGCGGCGGCGGCGCGCAGGGCGGCGATCGGGTCCTCGCCGCCGGCCGCGGGGCCGCCGAGCGGGCCGTGGATGCCGATCAGCGTGAGGACCAGCACGGCCGTCCCGTCGCGGCCGAACACGGGGACGGAGACCGTGCGCAGCTCGTCGGCCGGGCTCCCGTCGCCGTCGCCGGACGGCGCGGGCGCGGCCGGAGACTCGTAGCCGGGCGGCAGCGCGCGGATCAGCCCGCGGACGGCGTCATGGGCCGGGTCCGCCGGGTCGGTCGGGTCGGCCTTGGCGAGCACCGTGTTCAGCTCGCCGTGCCAGCCACGGCCGCGCCCGACGGCGTAGCCGGCGGCGCGCACGGCCGCGAGCGTCGCCTCGAGCGCCGCCGCGGTGGCCGGCGGGCAGTCCTTCCCCGCCCGGTCCAGCCAGGCCCGCCGGGCCAGCGGCCCGGCCCATGCGACGAACGCGGTGCCCAGCGGCGGCAGGAACGGGATGCGCTGCCCGACCCTGGTAGGGGTCTCGGGAGACGATCCGGGCCGCGCGTTCGCGAGCAGCACCATCTCGTCGCCGACGGCGGCGCTGGCGACGCACTCGGCGCCCAGGCGCGCGGCCAGGTCCTCCATCCGCGGCCGGGCGATGTCGGCGGTCCGCAGTTGCACCGCCAGGTCGCCTTCCCAGGCGGCCAGCGACAGCGGCGAGAACCGGCCGTAGCCGCCCTGGAAGAAGACCAGCGGCAGCGCCGAGCGGCCGGCGTCGAGCGCGCGTACCCGGCCGAGCACCAGGTCGTGGTCGCCGGCCGGGTGGACCGCCTCCAGGTCGCAGTCGATCCAGGCCACGACGCCGTCGAGCAGCGGCGCGCCGGACGGCGCGGACCGCCAGGACAGCTCGGCGAACTTGTCGCCGCCGCGGACCGCGAACGTCCGGCAGACCGACTCCTGGTCGTAGCCGAGGATGTTGACGCAGAACCGGCCGGTCTCGGCGATCCGCGGCCAGCTGCTCGAGGAGCGGTCCGGGAAGAACGCGACCAGCGGCGGGTCCAGCGACGCCGACGAGAACGAGCCGACCGCGAGCCCGACCGGCGCTCCCGCCTGGTCCAGCCCGGTGATCACGGCGACCCCGGTGGGGAAGTTTCCCAGCACCCGCCGGAACCGCCCGGGGTCGATCGCCGGGTCGGCGGTGTTCGAGTCGCCGGTGCCCGGGGCCCCGGGGTCTGGCTGCTGCGGTGCCATGGCGTCGCGCTCCCTGGGTGGTGCGGGGTCCTGGCCCGGGGCGCGGGCCGGGAACCCTCGGCCGGTGGTCGCCTAAGGGCGCTTCCCGTGGATCTTGGTCGATGCGGGCGGCGTCCAGGCGGTTGCTCGCAAGGCGGAGGAGGAGTCCATAG
>NZ_JADWYU010000143.1:0-59755 GCF_016786325.1 Frankia nepalensis
GGGTCTCCAGGTCGGTAGCGCGACGGGTACGTCCTGGTAGACCGGGCGGCCCGGCGGAACTCATCGGTGGAGCTCGCAGCGTCCGCGCGCCAGACCACCGGGCGGCCTCACCATCTCCCCCGCGCCCAGGCACGAGACGTTTGGCGAGCCATCACCGGCTCGCCAGGCTGTCGCGCTCGGCGCGGATCTGCCGCCGCCAGACCGCCAAAGCCCGCCTGATACGAGCCACGCCACCCGAGGACTGGCCAACCATCACAGCGAGTGGCCATCCGTCCCGATACCTACACCCACTGTAGGGATCGCACGAAGTTGGCCACTCCAGGGGCTCGGTGAGGGGTTGTTGGCCAGTCGAACGGCTCAGGGCTGGTGACTACTTGGCCGTTTCTCGCGGCCCGTGCGACGACCAGTCGGATGTCGCGAACGACCTCCTGCCGGCCGGCTACGAGGTGATGGAGACGGCTCGGTGGACGAAATCGTCCTGGGTGAGCTGGGCGAGCATGAAGTCGGCGACGTCGGCGAACGAGACCTTGGAAGCGAACGTCAGCCGCAGATCACTGCCCGTGCGGTAGCGGCCGGTGAACGGGCCGTCGGTGAGGACCGCCGGTCGCACGATGGTCCACGCGGTGCCGCTGGCCCTGATGAGGTCCTCCATGCCTTCTTTGTCGCGCATCAACGATCTGATCGTGACCCGGGTGACGGCGACGTAGAGGTTGCGGTGGCGGCTGTCGGCCACGCCGTATCCACTGACGGCGACCAGGCGGTGAACGCCGTGGGCGTCCATCGCCGGCAGGACGGTGCGCATCCCGTCCGTGCAGACCGTGCTGCCCCATCTGCGCTGGCCCAGCGCGCTGAGCACGGCGTCGCTGCCGGCGACGACCTGCTTCACGGCCTCGGTGTCGCGGACGTCGCCGGCCACCGGCTGGAGGCGCTCGTGGACGGTGAGACGGCTGGGGTCGCGGGCGAGCGCGGTGACGGTATGGCCCTGCTGTAGCGCCTGTTCGAGCAGGTGGCGGCCGGTGTGACCGGTGCCGCCGAAGACTGCCAGGTGCATGCCGCGTTTCCTTCCAACGAGACAACACTTTGAGACTCCAAGCATTGACCCAGATGGTTTGAGTCGTCAAGTGTTGGAGTCTCCATGTAACATCGGCGGGTGGGCGACACCGACGGGAGCACCGACGAGTCGCTGATCCATGCCGTCGTCAAGCAGGTAGTCACCCTCGCGGCTGCGACCAGCGCGCTTGCCGCGGACCTGCTGAAGGAACTCGATCTCACCGAGCCGCTCGCGAACGCCCTGTGGCGGCTTGACCCCGACGGGGCTGCGCCCTCGATGCGCACGTTGGCGGCCACGCTGAACTGCGACCCGTCCACCGTCACGTTCCTCACCGACCGGTTGGAACAGCGCGGCCTCATCCAACGGCAACCGGCGCCGACAGACCGGCGCCAGAAGGTCATCCGTCTGACCCGCCGTGGTGTCGAAGTCCGCACGCGGCTCGTTCAGACCCTGACAGCAAGCTCCCCGCTCGCCCAGCTCTCCCCGGACGACCAGCAGCACCTCTACGCGCTGCTCGCCAAAGCGGGCGCCGACCCGAGCCAGTTCACCTGCCAGCCAACCAACCCATCCAGCACCGCCACCGACTAGGCAGACCGGTCCGGCGACGCACAGCCCGAGAGACTTCAACCCGCGGCTCGGCGACCAAGCGGGCTGGCCAGATACCTGCCGAATGGCCACCTACTGGCCAAATAGCCCGCGCAGTGGCCAAGTTCGCGCGATCCCTACACCCAGCGGACCATGGCATCGGCCCGTGCAGCAGCGCCCCCACGCAGGTCACGCAAAGCAAGCAGATGAGAACGGCGCCACACTTAAATGTGCAGGGAAACCTATCGATCCATAGGATCGAGCAATTCAAGCGGACTTGCCGCGTCCGGCGCCCGGGCCGCAGCTTTTACCTCTGGTTCATCCCGCTCCTTCCGACAGTTTACCGGGCAACGCGAGAATGAGGCCGGTCACGGAGACGGCGGCTTCTTCAGATACGCCACCCGATGGAGACACGGCGGTCGTCCCCGCTCTTCGGTGTTCTTCTTCCGGAAGTGGAGAACCGGCTGTGGACGATGTCGGTACCGTCGTGACCGCTGTCGCGACCCCGGCGCGTGTCGAGGACCTGCTTTCTTCCGAGACCCGGCCCGACCCCTACCGGGCGTACGCGGACCTGCGCGCCCAGGGCGCCGTCCACCCCAGCCCGATGGGGATCGCGGTCGTCACCCGCTACCAGGAGTGCGCCGAGGTCCTGTCGGACCCGCGCTGGAGCCACGCGAACGAGGCGGAGCTGTTCCACCCCGGCGTGGAGCACACCGAGCTGCCGGCCTCCTTTCTGTGGATGGACCCGCCGGACCACACACGCCTGCGCGGGCTGGTAAGCAAGGCGTTCACCGCCAGGACGGTCTCGGACCTGCGCCAGCGGATCACGCGGATCGTCGACGGCCTGCTCGACCCGGTGATCGGCGCCGGGACGACCGATCTCGTCGAGGCCCTGGCCTACCCGCTGCCGCTCACGGTGATCTGCGAGCTGCTCGGGGTGCCGGCCAGCGATCACCCGCTCGTGCACGGCTGGGCTCCCGCGCTGGCCCGCGGGTTCGACCCCGACCCGCTGCTGAGCCCGCGGGAGCGCGTCGCGCGCACCGACGCCGCCGTCGAGCTGCTGGAGTACTTCGGCGGCCTCGTCTCCCGGGCCCGCGACCGGGCGGCGCGCGGCGAGCCCGCCACGGACCTGGTCAGCGAGCTCGCCCGCGTGCACGACCACGGCGACGCCCTGACCGAGCACGAGATGCTGGCCACCTGCGTGACGCTGCTCATCGCCGGTCACGAGACGACCGTCAACCTGGTCGGCAACGGGCTGCTCGGCCTCATCCGCGACCCCGACCAGCTGGATCTGCTGCGGCGGCGTCCCGAGCTGCACGGCGCCGCCGTGGACGAGATGCTCCGGCACGACTCGCCGGTGCACATGACCACCCGTGCCGCGCTGACGAACCTCACCGTGGCCGGGCACGAGTTCGCGCCCGGCGAGGGTGTGATCGTCCTGATCGGGTCGGCGAACCGGGATGACCGGGCCTTCGCCCGGCCCGACGAGCTCGACCTCACCCGCTACGCCAACCGCGAGACCGTCGCGGCGCGCCACCTCAGCTTCAGCCTCGGCATGCACTACTGCCTGGGTGCGCCGCTGGCGCGGCTGGAGATGGAGGTGCTGCTCACCGCCCTCGCGCGGCGGGGCGCCCAGCTGGAACTGGACGCGGCCGGGCCGACCTACAAGCCCAACCTGGTGCTGCGCGGCCTGGCCACGCTGCCCGGCCGGATCAACTGAGATCACCCCGGCTGAGACCACTCCCGGATCGAGCTCGTCCAAGGAGCCGACGATGACAGGACTGCCCGCCGTCCAGGACCCGCTCGCGGCGTTCGCGCCGGACAACCGCGCCGATCCGTACTCCGGCTACCGGCGGGTGGCCGCGGGGCCGCGACTACAGACACTGGCTCCGTCCATCCTGCTGGCCCCGCGGTTCCGCGAGTGCGAGGCGGTGCTGCAGGACGCCGCATGGGGCCACGGATACGCCGAGAGCCTGAACCCGTTCCGTCCCGGCGTTCCGGTGGCCGAGGTACCCGGGTCGATCCTCATCCTGGACCCGCCCGACCACACCCGGCTGCGTTCCGTGGTCAGCCGCGCCTTCACGGCCCGCGCCATGACGCGGCTGCGGGCCCGGGTGACCGCGGACGCCGAGCGCATGGTGAACGCCATGATCGAGGCAGGTGAGGCGGAGGTGATGTCCGAGCTCGCCGAGAACCTGGCCCTGCACACCTCGTCGGCGCTGATGGGAATTCCGGTCAGCGAGGCGATGGGGCTGCGTGGCCCGCTGCGCATGATGGCCCGCGGAGTCGACCCGGACCTGTTCCTCAGCGCGACGGAAGTCGCGCAGCGCGTCGAGGGAAGGAAGACGGTTGAGGAGTACTTCGGCGCGCTGCTCGCCGCTCGCCTCGACGGCCGGGCGCCCCAGGCCGACGACGTCCTCGGGACGGTCGCCGAGACCGCGGCGGGCGGCGAGCTGACCCACGAACTGGTCGAGCTGGCCTCCGTCATGTTCGTCGGCGGCCACGGCACGACGGAGAGTGTGCTCGGCAACTCCGTGCTCAGCCTCGCCCGCGACCCCGAGCAGTTCGACCGGATCCGCGCGGCGCCGGAACTCGTTCCGTCCGCGGTCGAGGAGCTGATCCGCTTCGAGCCCCCGGTTCAGTTCACCCACCGGGTCGCCCTCTCGGAACGGACACTCGACGGCCACCAGCTGCCCCGCGGGACCGGCGTGGTGATCATGATCGCCTCGGCGAACCGCGACCCGGACGTCTACACCGATCCAGACCAGCTCGACCTCGGCCGCTATCACGGGGCCAGCCCGGCCCGGCGGCACCTGGCCTTCAGCCTGGGCACCCACTACTGCATCGGCGCGATCCTGGGAAAGATGCAGCTGGAAGCGGTGCTGGTCGCCCTGACACGCGGGTGCAAGGCGCTGGAGACGGTCGGCGAGCCTGTCTATCACCCCAATGTCGCCATCCGATCGATGAGCGCGCTGCCGGTGCGCTTTCACCGGGCCTGAGGAGCTCGTTTCCGGGAACGATTCGAGATCCCCACCCGATCGATCGGAACGTGCCCTGACCCGGGCCGTCAGATTGGCTCCGCCAACTCGGGCGGCTGCCTTTGTCAGCCCGGCGTCAGGCCTCCCACCCGGGCCTCTCCCGAGATTCCCCGCGCGGTTTCCGGGGTGATGCCGGTCCAGGTGCGAAAGGCCCGGTAGAACGAGTTGGTGTCCTGGTAGCCAAGCAGGTAGGCGATTTCACCGGTTCGCAGGTTGCCCTGGTGGAGGTAGTGGCGAGCGAGACTCTCGCGGGTGCCGGCGAGGACGTCCTGGTAGGTGGTGCCTTCGTCGCGCAGTTGCCGTTGCAGGGTGCGTGAGCTGATCGCCAGCCGCCTGGTCACCGCGGTGATGGAGGGGTCACCGGCGGGCAGCGTCTCGTGCAGGGCGGCGCGTACCCGGTCGGCGACGCTCGCCTCGGTGTGCAGGTCGGCCAGTCGGCGGCGCAGTTCCGGGGCGAAGAAGCGCCACATCGGTTCGTTCTCGGTCAGGAACGGCCGCGCGGCGTCGGCGGCGGTGAACGTGACCGCGTCGGTGTCGCCCACGGAGACCCGGGTTCCGAGATACGACTCCAGGCTGGTCGGGCCGCTGGGAGCGACGGACAGGGTGACTCCGGTGGGACGGATGTGGTGGCGGGTCGCGATGCGGGCCAGGGCCACCCAGAACACCACCTCGGAGGTCGCCAGCAGAGTTGGCGGACGCTGGCCGGGTGGCCACCGGTAGGAGATCTGGAGGCCGGTGGCGGTCTCGGTGACCTCGAGACGCAACGGCCCGACCAGCGGCTTGTAGGTGGCGATGCGCTGCGCGGCCACGGTCAGGGTGGGGCTGCACAGCGCCGCCATGATCGGTGGGCTGAACGTTTCCACCGAGATTGCCTGGCCAACATCGAGGGCGAGATCCCGGTCGCCGCCCTCCTCGGCGAGCGCGGACCAGAACCGGTAGTACTCCGCGACCGTGAGCATCGCCGGACGCCGGATGAGCAGATCTCCGGGTAGTGCTGCTCGGCGCAGCACCCGAGGCCACGAGAGCCGCAAGTCGGTGACGAACACCTTGATCCCGGGATCCAGGGAGAAGCGACCGAGCGTCACTCTGGGAGCCTAGATCTTCGACAAGCTCCAGGACTTGCCGTTCACGCCAACCTTCGGCGAATCGCGCCACGCGACACCACGTGCGCGACTCCGGCCAGCAGGGCACGGCGTGGCGCGTCATGCAAGCGAGTCGGCGCGCTGAGCTAGTCCTCGAGCCATGCCCCGCCCCTAGCGTTGAAGACACCGAACCAGCCCATGTGTCCGCCTCACCACCGAGGCCGCACACATGCCAGCGGTCCCGCGAACAGGAGAAAGCCATGACCGTCACCAAGGTTGCCCTCGTGACCGGAGCCTCCTCCGGCATCGGCGAGGCCACCGCTCGCCAGCTCGCCGCGGCGGGGTTCATCGTGTACGCCGCCGCCCGCCGCGCCGAACGCCTCCAGCAGCTCGCAACGGCGGATATCCGCCCTCTGGTCATGGATGTCACCGACGACGCCTCCATGCGGGCCGGTGTCGACGCCATCCTCGGCGAGCAGGGCCGGATCGATGTACTTGTCAACAACGCCGGCTACGGCTCCTACGGCGCCGTGGAGGACGTGCCCATGTCCGAGGCCCGCGAGCAGCTGGAGGTCAATGTCTTCGGCGCCGCCCGCCTCATCCAGCTCGTCCTGCCGGGGATGCGCGCCCAGCGGTCCGGCGCGATCGTCAACGTCACGTCGATGGGCGGCAAGATCACTACCCCGCTCGGGGCCTGGTACCACGCCACCAAGTTCGCCCTCGAAGCGCTGAGCGACTGCCTGCGCATGGAGGTCGCCCCGTTCGGCATCAATGTCGTGGTCATCGAACCCGGCGGCATCCGCACCGAATGGGGAGGCATCGCCGCCGACAAGGTCCGCGCCGTGTCCAGCGGCGGCCCCTACGCCCCGCAGGCCAACGCCGTCGCCGGTTCACTGACCGCGGAGACCCTTCAGCGCCGCGCGTCGCCGCCCGAGCTGATCGGGAAGACGATCACCAGGGCGGTCACGGCGAAGCGGCCCAGGACCCGCTACGCCGTCGGCTACGGCGCCAAGCCCCTGATCTTCCTGCACGGCGTGCTACCCGACCGCGGCTTCGACGCGCTCGTCCGCCGCATCACCAGGGTCCCCTCGGCCTGACCGGCCAGGACCGCCTTCCTCACGGGCCGCCCCGAGGGAGCCAGCGCGCCGAGCGCACGACCGAACACGTCCGGAACAAGGCCACCGGGCAGGACCACCGCCGCCTTCCACCTACGGATCCCGTAGATCCGGACGAGCTCAGCGAGGCCCGCCGCCGGGTGCGGGCTGTCGGCCTCGCGTGTCGAGGTCGAGATCGAGGTCGCCGCCCGCGGGAGTAGCGAAGAACGTCGCGACGAGGGCGTCGTCGACGTCGGCGAGCGAGCTGGGTGCCCACCGTGGGGAGCGGTCCTTGTCGATGATCTGCGCGCGGATCCCCTCGGCCAGGTCGTGGTGGCGCAGGCAGGCGACGGAGACCCGGAACTCGCTCACGAGCGCCGCGGCCAGGTCCGCGAGGCCCGCGGCCCGGCGCAGCGCGGTGAGGGTGACGGTGAGCGCCGTCGGCGACTTCGCCGCGATCTCGTCGGCCGCGGCGGCGGCCGCCGGGTCGCCGTGCGCGCGCAGCCGGCCGAGGATCTCCTCGACGGTGTCCGCCGCGTAGCAGGCGTCGATCCAGCCGCGCGCGGCGGCGAGGCCTCCTTCGCCGGCGGGGACGGCCAGCTTGGCGACGGCGTCCGTGGGGGACGTCCCGGTGACCAGCAGGTCGACCAGCTCCGGCAGCCTGCCCGCGGGGACCAGGTGGTCGGCGAGCCCGCCGGTGAGCGCGTCGGCCGCGGACAGGGTGCCGGCGGTGAGCGCGGCGTGGGTTCCCGTCTGACCGGGCATCCGGGACAGCAGCCAGGTGCCGCCCACGTCGGGCACGAGGCCGATGCCGGTCTCCGGCATGGCGATCCTGGAGCGCTCGGTGACGACCCGGACCGAGCCGTGCGCGGAGATCCCGACGCCCCCGCCCATCACCAGGCCGTCCATCAGCGCGACGTACGGCTTCGGGTAGCGGGCGATGAACGCGTTCAGCCGGTACTCGTCGGCCCAGAAGTCGATGGATCCGGTCCCGCCGGACCGAGCATCGCGGTAGAACGCCCGGACGTCGCCGCCGGCGCACAGCCCGCGCTCGCCGGCGCCGTCGACGAGCACGCAAGTGATCGAGTCGTCGGTCGCCCAGTCGGCGAGGGCCTCGGTCATCGCGAGCACCATGGCGTGGGTCAGCGCGTTGATCGCCTTCGGCCGGTTGAGGGTGAGCCGGCCGACGGAGCCCTCGACGCGGCGGATCACCTCGTCGGTGCCTCCGGCCGGCGCGCCGACGGACGCCGACGCCGACGCCGACGCCGAAGCAGACGCGGACGCCGACGCCACCGGGGACGGGGCCATCAGGCGTCCGCCGGCATCGCGCGGGACACGCTCACCCACCCGATCGCGACGGTGTGCTCGTGGGTCTGATACGCCCGTGGGTCTCGCACGATCGTCTCCAACCGAATTCCGTGAGGCATCCGCGGTCTTCAGCGTGCCAAATCCGGTTCCGGGGCACATCGATCCCGGCAGTGATTAACTTCTCACCGGCCTGGTCCCAGCAGGACTGACGAACACCTGAGGGGCCGCCGACCTGCGTCGTTCCTCCCTGTCCGGCCCATGAGACGCCACGCACCCGGATGTCGCGACGGGCTTAATCCGTCGGCGTACGTTCGGTTCCCACCGGCGGACAACTACCTGGCGGACGGCTGTCTCCCGAGCCTGTCCGACGCGTTTGGGTAAGGCGAACGCCGGTTTCTCAGGCAAGGGCGGTCCGGCTTGGCGCCTGCCCGCCGGCAGTGCGCCTGCCCGCCGGCGAGCGGGAGCGTCGAGCTAACTCGACACTCTCGAGCGGGCAAGCGCCGCCTCGACCCGATTGCGCCCGCTGTGTTTGGCCCGGTACAGCGCCGCGTCGGCGACCTCCACCAACGCCGTCTTGTCGTCGCCGGGCGCTGGAGTGATCGCCGTGACGCCGACGCTCACCGTCACGATGCCGTCGGCGGCCAACGGGTGTGGTTCCGCGAGATCCGTGACGGCGGTACACAGGTGGCGGGCCAGTCGGGTGGCGACGGCGAGGTCGGCGCCTGGCATCACGACGGCGAACTCCTCGCCGCCGTAGCGGGCGGCCAGGTCGGTGTCGCGGGTGTTCCTGGCCAGGCAGGCGGCGACCCGCCGCAGGCAGCGGTCGCCGGTGGTATGCCCGAAATGGTCGTTGTAGAGCTTGAAGTAGTCGACGTCGACCATCGCCAGCGCTATCGGCGCCGCCTGGCGTCCTGCCCGGCGCCATTCGGCGTCGAGGACCTCGTCGAGACGTCGCCGGTTGGCCAGGCCGGTCAGCTGGTCGGTGACCGTGAGCTGTTCCAGCCGCTCGTTGGCGGCGCACAGCTGTCGCGTCCGCTCGGCGACCTTGCGTTCCAGGGACTCGTACACCAGTGCGTTGTCGAGCGAGACCGCCAGCTGTCCGGCGATCAGCATGATCCCCTCGAGGCGTTCGGCGGAGAACGCGCCGCGGATCATCCGGTTTTCCAGCAGCAGCATCGCCCGCAGGGCGCCCCGGATCGTGATGGGCACGGCGAGCAGCGCGCAGCGGTCCAGACCGACGAAATAGGGGTCCCGGCGGAAGCGGTCGTCGCGGACGGCGTCGGCGAGGACGACGGGTTCGCTGGTGCGTTCGGCGTATCGGACGACCGTGTGTGGTATCAGGCGGCGCTGCCTGGCCTCCCGGAGCGGGATGGTGCCGCCATCCTTCATGATCACCCGCCAGTCGGTCTCTCCCTGGTCGCGCAGCAACAGGTGGACGCCGGTGGCGCCGGTCATGGTCGACAGGATGCCCGCGACCTTGGCCCGCAGGCCCTCGACGCTGGTCTGCGAGCTGAGCGCCTGGGAGGTGGCGACGATGCCGAGCAGGTCGATCGTGCCGGTCGTCACGGTGGCGCGCCGGTCGGCGGCCGGCGCCCGCGCGGCCGTCCCCAGGCCGGTGGACGCGGCCAGCGGCGTCGGGTAGGCCCAGTCGAGCTGGCTGACCTTCGCGGTCGCGCCCCAGGCCAGATACTGTCGGCGGGCGGCCGACAGCAGCATGTGGCCGGTCTCCTCCACGCCGTGGGCCAGGTAGCACCGGGCCGCGCGTTCCAGGATCAGGGCCCGATGCCACGGGCGCGCCCGTCCGGAGCATTCCCGCTGCGCCGCGTCGAACTTGCGGATCGCCTCGCGGAAGGCGCCGGCGGCCCAGGCCCGCTCCGCCTCCACCAGGCGCAGCAGGTGCAGGAAGTTGGCCGGCGCGTCGGCCGCGCGGGCGGCCAGCCACGCGATCGTCTCGTCCAGCTCGGCGAGCAGGGTGTCGTGCTGGCCCACCTCCGCCGCGCGGGCCTGCCCGGCCAGCGCCAGGGCCCGTAGCAGGCGGGCCACCGCGGTCGCGTAGTGCGCCTGGATCGAGGGCAGCAACGGCATCACGGCGGCCGTGTGCCTGATCAGCTCGGCCGGGTGGTCGAGAATGGCCGCGGCGAGCGCCCGGGTGATGTGCAGGTTGGCGGCGGCGACCGGATTGGCGGCCAGCGTGCCGAGCTGGGCCCGCTCGTCGGCCGTCGAGTCGACGGCCTCCCCCCGCAGCACCCTGGCCAGCCGCTGGTAGGTCCGGAAGGTCTCCTCGGCGTGGTCGTTGCCGGTGCGGGCGGCGACCGCCAGCGCCTCATCGACCTCGGCGACGAAGTCCTCGATCGTGGGCGCGCAGTCCAGCTGGTCGTATACCAGCGGGTAGTGGGTCCAGCAGGCGTTCTGCAGGTCACCGCCCTGAAGCAGGCCCTCCAGCGCGCGACGCGCCTCGGACAGGGTGGCCTCGAGCGGTTCGAACCAGTGGCTGACACTGAGGACGTACAGGAACTGCGCCTGCCACACGTCCGGTTCGTAGCCGCGGGCGTGCGCGACCGTGAGGATCCGCCGCGCCAACCGATACCCGGTGTGGTAGTCGCCCCCGCGAGCGATGGTCACCAACGCGAGGTGGCTGGCCGGGCCCACCAGGATGCGTTCCGGGCCGTCCTGCGCCCACATCCGCAGCGCCTGCAGCGTCAGCCAGGCCATCACCGCCTGGTCGCAGAAGAACGCGGGGGGCATGAGCCGGTTGACCAGGGTGATCGCGTCGGTCCGCGAACGGTCGGTGACCTCCGGTCGCCTCAGGTCGTCGGATTCGGTGGTCCAGCCCATCCAGGGGTAGAGCGCGTCGAGTGCGCGGTCGATCTCCGTGTCCAGGTGGCGGGAGTCCGGGACGGCGAGACCGAGCCGGCGCAGCTGGTCGAGGCCGAGTCGCATGGCCTCACCGGCGCGTCCCTGGTTGGTAAGGCTGCTGACCTGCACCACGGTGGCGGAGGTGCGCTGGGCCGGATCGCCGCACAGCCCGCTGATGGTCCGGTATTCCTCCTCCGCGTCGTCGAGGCGCCCGAGCATGTACAGGGCGGCGTGACGATCGGTGTGGAGCGCGCGCAGCAGATCGGTGTCGGCCGGGTCGACGAGCCTGATCGCGGCGGTCAGGAGCCGCTCCACCAGCGGGTAGTTGCTCAGCACGCGCGCCTCGTCGGCCGCGCGCCGAAACAGCCGGACCATCAGCCGCTGTTCCGCGGCGGCGTGCACGGCGTCGGCCACCAGCAGGTACTGCTGCGCCGCCACCGTGAAGAACTCGGGCCGGGCGGCCAGCCGGCGGGCCAGGCGCAGGCGCAGGGCGCGCAGTGCCCGCGGGGTGAGACCACCCAGGACGGCCTCCTGGGCCCGATCGTGGTGAAACCGCACGTTCTGGTGGCCATCGCGCCGGTGGCCCTCGCATTCCAGCACCGCGACCCCGTCGATGAACGCGGGTATGAGCCGCCGCTCGACCTCGTCGGCCGCCAGCCCGGTCGCGGCCGCCACGACGTCCAGCTCGACCCGGCCGGCCAGACAGGCCATCACCGCCAGCACCTCTCGGGTGCCCGAGGGCAGCGCGGCGACGTGGTCGGCCAACAGCGCGGTCACGTCCACCCGGCCCAGCTGGCGGCGTAGCGCGGTCGGGTCCCATCGCCACCCCTCCTCGCCCGGGGTGAGCACGCCGTCGTGGCGCAACGCGCCCAGCAGTTCCACCGTGTCGTACGGATTGCCCCCGGCATGGGGCGCGATCAACCGCGCCAGCTCGGTGGCGGGCTCTTCGGCCAGATGCAGCAGGTCGGCCACCATGGCGGCCTGACCGGCCGGTGCCAGATTGCCCAGCCGCAGGTGGCGCGGCCCGGACGGCGCCCGGCGCCACCGGGCGAGCATCGGCGCCAGCACGTGGGCGGCGTCCACCTCGCCTTCCCGGTAGGCACCGACCAGCAGCAGTCCTTCGATGGGTTCCCCACCGCCGAAGACCAGATCGACGAAGCCCAGTGGCGTCCGGGCAGCCCACTGCAGATCGTCGATGAACATCACCACCGGCCGCTTCCGCGAGGCGACCGCCCGCAGGATCTCGACCGCGCCACGCTGGGTTCGCGCCTGCGCGGTCATTGGATCCCCTGTCTCCAAGGGCACCTCGAGCAGCACCGCCAGCTCCGGCACGATGGCACTGATGATCCCGGCGTTGGGCCTCAACGCCCGCACCAGCCGCTCCCGCAGCTCGACCAGGCAGTCGTCCGGCTCGGCCAGCAGCAGCCGGCCCAACGCGCGGAACGCCTGGCGAACTCCGTCATACTCCTGGTCACGGCGGTAGGGGTCGAACTTGCCCGCCACGTACCAGCCATCGTTGCCAGCCACGATCGGCCGCAGCTCGTTGGCCAGGGCGGTCTTGCCCACCCCTGGCGCACCGCTGAGCAGGACCCCCGGGCACCGGCCCGCCATCGCCTCGGCGAACGCCGCGCCCAGCTCGCCGATCTCCTCCTCCCGGCCGGACAGCCGAGACGGCGTCAGTGGCCGCGCCGGAAGATCATGTTTGCCGGGGTGCGGCACGGCGGCGCCGCGACGCGTCGAGGCCAGGTCACGCACCAGGCCGTCGGCGCTCTGATAGCGATCGTCCGGCTCCTTCTCGAGCAGATGCATGATGATCGACGACAGCCCAGCCGGTATCGACGGGTTGATGTCCGACGGCGGGACCGGCCTGCGCGCAAGATGGTCATGGATGATCCGCAGCGGGTCGCCCGCGCCGAACGGCGGCGTCCCGGTGGCCAGCTCGTAAAGGGTCGCCCCGACGGCGTACAGATCGGCTCGCTGATCGACCCGGCGACCGGTCCGACCGGTCTGCTCCGGCGCCAGGTACGCCATCGTCCCGACGACCTCGTCCTGGTGGGCGAACTCCGGCTGGGCCGCCGAGGTCGTGGCCAGCGCGAAGTCGAAGAGCACCAACGCGTCCCGGCCGCGGCTCACCAGAATGTTCGCCGGGTTGATGTCCCGATGCACCACACCCCGGCGATGCATCTCCGCCACGGCACGCGCGAGCGACTCGGCGATCCTGACCAGTTCGTCCGGATCCACCGGAACAGCCAGTTCGGACAGCACCGTGCCACCCGTGTCGGCCAGCAGGATCGATCTCTCGCTCGGCGGCTCTTCGGCCGCGAGTTGCACGACCCCCCGCGCACCGGACAGCCGGCCGAGGATCTCGGTCTCGTGCCGCAGCCGTCGCCCCGCGTCCGGCCCCAGCGGCTCCTTGCGGATCACGCTTCCGGCCGGCGAGACCAGCCGGGTGACCCGGGTCCGCTCCGACTCGTGGAGCAGCTCCTCCCGCGCCGCTCCCGGCGGGTCCCGGCCTGACGCCGAGCGCTTTGACCTCATCCCGTCAACATCCCGTATCCCGTCAAGATCCCGTCGACCCCCACCCGAGCCGCCCCGCCGCTGACCTGCCCGGTCTTCCTCGCTCACAGTCCTTCCTCGGTCACAGTCTTCCCCGATCACGGCGCCCACAACGACGGGCTCGAGGCCAGCCGCTCGGTGATCGCCGGCCAGGCCGGCCGACACGCAGGCCGCGTCCGGCGCGTGGATCCCGCCAGGCCGCGAGTGTCGGCCGGCGAGCGGCGGGTAGTCGGGCTATCAGAGGGGGGCGACATGCCGGAATGGCCACGCTGCGTGGGACCGACCAGTGAGGTAGACACGCCGAGTGACGCGCTGCTCGACCTGCTCGAGCTGCTCCGCCGTCGCCTGGGAATGGAGATGGCCTGGCTCGGCCGCCTCGATCAGGACCTTCTGGTCCTGCAGGTGGTCTGCGGCGGCCTTCGCAGGTACGGCCTGCAGCCGGGATCGAGCATCCGCCGCGAGGACGGGCTGTTCGGCCGGGTGCTGGCCGGCGAGCTACCCGAGCTGATCCCGGACACCCGCGCCGACCCACGCACCGCCGAAACCTTGTCGGTCCGCGAGCTCGGTGTCGGCGCCTACGCCGCGACGCCGGTCCGGGACGCCGACGGGGTCCTGTTCGGCCTGCTCGGCTGCGTGCACGGGCAGGCGCGGCCCGCGCTGGGCCCGCGCGAGCTCCGGCTGCTCCGCCTGCTCGCGGACTTCCTCACCGACTATGTCTCCGACCTGCACAGGATGTGGGAGGTCCGCAGCCGGCTCTGGCGCCGCATCCACGACCTCATCGACTCCGGCGGCCCGGAGATCTTCTTCCAGCCCATAGTCGATCTGAGCTCGACGAGGACGGTCGCCGTCGAGGCGCTGTCCCGTCTGCCCGGCACCCAGGAAGAGCCGGGAACCCTGTTCAAGGACGCCGCGACGGTGGGCCTTGGGCCCGAACTCGAGACGACCGCGGTTCACCGCGCGCTCGCCGCGCTCCCCCGCCTGCCCACCGACATCCGTCTGGCCATCAACGCCTCCCCGTCGACCGTCTCCAGCGGCCTGATCGACGTCCTCCTCGAGACCGGTTGCCCGGAACGACTGGCCGTCGAGATCACCGAACACGAGGAGATAGACGCCAACGACTCTCTTCTCGACGCGGTCACCGCGCTTCGCGCGCGTGGAGTCCTCATCGTGATCGACGACATCGGAACGGGCTACGCCGGCCTCGACCTCCTTCTCCATATTCGACCCGAGGTAATCAAACTCGACGGCTACATCGTGCGCGGCATGGGAACCGATCCCGCTCACCGAGCGGTGGCCGCGGGAGTCACCAGCATCGCCAAGGACCTGGCGAGCCGGGTCGTCGCGGAAGGGATCGAGACGTCCTCCGACCTGGCCGCGGCACGCGCCGCCGGAATCAACTACGGGCAGGGATACCTCCTCGGCCGCCCCACCGCGCTCCCGCGCGGATCCGGCAAGTCTCCAGAACGCCGATTCGGCAATGACCTGGGCGGGCCCATGCGAGGGGCGATCGCGACAGACGCGGCGCGGAAGCGCCGATCAGGCTCCGAACAATCCCCGTTCTCGGGCGACGCCCAGCCCAGGAAAACGCCCTCGCGCTGAGGCCGTGGAAGCCGGGCTTCTCCTGGGCTGACCTGGCCGGCCAGGGTCCCGGTGCCCGCGGCGGGGCGAGACGGCGGCGCTCAGGACGTTCAGGCATCCCGGCGGCTTCGGACCGCCAGGAGGCCTAGCCACCGGACCGAGCGGGCGGTACGGCACGCCCACCACGGCGGTCCGCCTATCGCGGACACACGGTCGACACAACGGAGTCCCGATGGAGCGCCTGGTCATCGTCCGCCACCTCGCGGGGGGCCGAAGGACCAGGCAGTGGAGAACTCGGCACCCGCCATCCGGGGCCAATCCGGTCTGAGTGATTATGCAGCCACGGGTCGTGGCACCAGCGCTGAGCGCGGGCCGGATCCACGGAAGTTGGCGGCGATGCCTTGACTCCCGCCTGCCTCCCTTCCAGTATCAATGCCGACATCGATGTTGAGGTTCACCAAGATCCTCCCGCGAGCGGTCTCGCGCGCTGTCCGACCAGGTGAGAAAGATCCGAAGGGGGCGCTCGTGCAGGCTGCTGGATCTCGATGGTCCTAGCCCAAGGTCGGCTGGCGGCCCCGCCCGGCTGCCGCGCGCGCGACACCGCCGGGATGGCGGACACGGCGTGGATGCTCGCGGACCGTCCGGAGGTCGCCAGGACACTCGTGACCAGCGGGTCCGCTCGAGCCGTCGAACGGCCAGCGACCATCGTCGCGATCACGCGGCTCGCCGACGCGGCGGCTGGCCTGGCCGGCCACGCTCGCCCGCGAGGCCGCGGACGACTGGGACGGCGCTGGCCCGATCCGGTCCCTCGCCCGAGTGGACGAGGCGGATGCGCCTCGCGCCGGGCTCGGCGGCCGTCGTCCGCGATCCCCAACGGCGACAGCGCGACCGGGGCAGCCGACCAGGCGATCGTCCCCACACGCGCCCGTGGCTGGTCGCGGCCAGCCACTGTGCCGACGGCCGCCGCAAGCGGCTCGCCGTCGCTCATTGCTCCAGAGCGATAACACTGTGAGGTTGGAGACGCAGATGCAGGAGTCGATAGTTTCACGCCGCCGTGCTACGGCCAGGCGGTTTCCGCGGCGATCGGCGGGCATGCTGTTAGCGGCCCCGATGGCCTTGCTCCTGTTCGCCGCCGCGTGCGGCTCGGACGACGACAGTGGCTCCCCCACGGTTGACCCGTCCGCGGCCGCCAACGCGCTCGGGCCAGTCGACCGGGCGGCGGGCGCGCCGGTCAAGATTGGAATCATCTCGGACGGGCGGGGCGCCGCCGTCGACAACTCGGTCCAGTTCGACATCGCCGCGGCCACCGCCAAGTGGCTCAACGAGCACCACGGGGGCATCGGGGGCCGGCCCATCGAGCTGGTGACGTGCGAGACCCAGGGGGACCCGGGCAAGGGCACCGACTGCGGCAACGAGATGGTCGAGCAGGACGTCGTCGCGGTCGCGGTCGGCGAGTCGGGCGTAGGCGACGCGGTGGCCCAGCCCCTGGCCGACGCCGATGTGCCGGTCATGTTCTACGGCCTGACCACCCCGGCGCTCCTGAACGACCCGACGACCTTCACGGTCAGCGACCCGAACTTCGCCATCCAGCAGTTGCCGATCGCCATCGCGCGGCAGGAGAACCTCAAGAAGGTGACGTCGGTGGTCATCGACGTGCCTGCCCTGCTCTACAACGTCGAGGAGCTCGCGCCGCGACTGATGCGGGAGGCGGGGCTCGAGTACCAGCTCATCCGGGTCCCCCCGGGCACCGCCGACATGACGGCCCAGCTGCAGGGGGCCGCGGGTGGTGACGCCGGGATCGTGTTCGTCGTGGGCAACGACTCGTTCTGCATCAGCGCGTTCAACGGCCTGCGGGCTGTCGGCTACACCGGCAAGATCAGCGCCATCTCGCAGTGCATCACCGACGCGACCCGCAAGGCCGTGTCAGGCGACGTCCTGAAGGGAATGAGCGTCGCCGCCTCCATGCCGCTCGGCGGCGACGACCCGTCCACCATCCTCTACAACGCGGTGCTCGAGACCTACGGGCAGGGAATAGACGCGACCTCGTCGGCGGCCCGGGGCATGTTTGTCACGTTCGCCGGTCTCGCGACGGCGCTTGAGGGCATCACCGGCGACATCACCCCGGCGACGGTCACTGCCGCCATCAAGGCGATGCCGGAGAAGGAGCTGCCCGGCGCCGGCGGCCTGAAGTTCCGGTGCAACGGCAAGGCCTCGCCGGATTCGTCCGCGGTGTGCGTGCGAGGCGGGCTGACGACGACCCTCGACGGCGCCGGCCAGTCCACCGCGTTCGAGGTGCTCGGAAGCTCCCCGATCCCGGACTGACGGTCCGGGCCAGGCGGACCGCTCGACCAGAGCCTCGACAGCCGGCGCGGCCCAGTCCCTGCCGCGCCGGCTCGACAGGCTCCGCCATGGTGGCGTCCCGGCTTCGTGACCAGGCCGCGCGCCGGTGCTGACGGATTCCGGGTTGGTCAACTGAGTGAGCGCGGCTACGTGTCCGCTCGGTGGCGATGAGCAGTGACGATCCAGGCACGGGAGTCGAACCAGACACCGTCGTCGCCCAGGCGCGCGGCGAGCGCCTGGCGTAGACGCTCGTCCGCGCGCGTCGCGGCGGCGGAATCCAACCGCTTCAGGGCTTCGCTGGTGCAGGTGAAGCCGCGGACCCAGTCGAGGGCGGCGGTCACGTCCGGGCCGTAGTAGACCGGTTCGTGGACCTCGGTGAACGCGATGCCAGCGAACCCCGCGGCCCGCAGGATCTCCGTCACGGTCGGCGGGTCGGCGAACGAGAACGGATCCGGTCCCCCGGAAGCACCGGTCACCGGCCCCTCGGCGGCTTCGAGGGAACGGCGGATGGCGACGTCCCACTCGTTGCGCTCACGGGCCTGCCAGACCATCATCACCAGGCGCCCGGCCGGGCGCAGCGCCCGCCCGATGTTGGCGAACGCGGCGACGGGGTCGGCGAAGAACATCGAGCCGAACCTGCTGATCGCCAGGTCGAAACGCTCGGGTGGAAAGCGGTGAACCTGCGCGTCGGCGTGCTCGAAGGTGACGTTGCGGAGGCCTTCCGCCCGGGCCAGCTCGCGGGCGCGCTCGACCGCGGGCGCTGAGAGGTCGACTCCGAGCACGCTGCCCGCCCGGGCCGTACGCGCGGCCTGCCGGCTCGTCTGCCCGGTGCCACATCCGATGTCAAGGACGTGGTCGTGGAGCTGGGCGCCAGCCGCCTGGCGCAGGAGCTCGTTGTGCCGCCGCAGTTCGGCGTCGTAACCCGCGGCGTGTCGCATCGCGGTCCCTTCACGGCGGCCAGGGCCGCCTGGGCGCTGTTGGTCATCGGCGTCCATCAGGAATCTCGCACACGAGCACCAGGTAGGACGAAGAAAGTCGACCGGTCAGCGCCTCCAGACGGCCGCCGGTCAGCGCCTCCGAGGCGGACGCCGGCGCTGGAGCCGCCTCCAGAAATCTCCCGGAAGGGGCGACGACGGGTCGCTACAGCAGGCCGGCCTGCCGGGCCACGCTCACTGCCGCCGTCCGGTTGTTGACGCCCAGCTTGCTCCGGACGCTGCGCAGGTAGGCCTTGACGGTCTCCGTGCTCACGAAGAGCCGCCGCGCTGTTTCGGCGTTCGAGAGCCCCTGAGCCACCAGGCGCAGCACGTCCCGTTCCCGCCTGGTGAGGACGACCGTCTCCTCCTCCGCCGCCGGCACCGCGAGGAGGCTCTCGTCGAGCAGGTTCCGAATGATTTCGACGCTCTGCCGGACTATTGGGCTGTCGACCTGCCCGACGATCTTTTCCAACTCGTCGTCAATCTGGTAAAGGACCCGCACGTCCAGGCTCGACCGTGGCGCCTCACCACGGAGGTGCGCTCCCCCGATCTCGGCGATGAAGGCCTCCAGCCGGCCTATGAACGCCAGGGCGCTCTTTGCCGTCCGAACGCTGATCGGGCTCTCGGACCGAGTCGCCACATACAGCACGAACGCCACCCGCCCCTCGAACCGCAGCGGGATCGCGAGCACGGAGCGAATATCCTCGCGGCAGTCCGTCCAGATCGGCACGCCGGCGCCGTCGCCAAGGCCGGCGTAGGCACCGATCGGTCGGCCCGCCTTGACCTCCACGTGCCGGCCGAGCGCCACGACCCGACCGCTGATCCCCTGTTTGGGCAGCGCGGACAGTCCTTCGAACGCGTCGGTCTGCGCGCCGTCGGCACAGAGGATGGCCACGCGGCCGGTATCCGGGTCGACGCGCCCGCCGAGAACAAGATCGGCACCGGTGCGTGCGCGCAGCCGGGAGGTCGCCTTGCCGAGGAATCCTTCGATGTGAGAGCCGGAGGATAACTCTGATGTCATCGTCACCCTTTCAGCGGACCTTCCGCATCATCACCTTGGGTGGGCGCCGGAACCCAGCAACTCGACACCGAGGGCAAGATCGCTGCCGCACCCGGTCTCGGCAAGGAGCGCCGGAACGTGACCCGGTCAGCGTAGCCCTGGTCGGCGGGATCGGGATCACGGGAGTCAGCGCGCGATCACAGCGATGGGTCACCGGAAAGCTCCCCTCGGTGGTCGGTTGCCGTGAGCCTGCCGGACAACCGTGTCCCCGTTCATCCGCCAGATGTCGGATGTTGGCCTGACGGGGCCCGCCACTTGGCGGTCAGGCTGGCGCGGCAGCTGGCGCGGCATACGCCTGGACACGGCCCCGGATGAGTGGACGGCGGGACGTGGCGCGCCGCCCGTCGCCGCGACCTGCCCAGGCCGGGCCGGGACCGCGTTCCACCACATGCACGGCGCCTGGCCGTTGGGACGCGGGCACGAGCACCTCGCCATAAAGATCACCTCGGGCAGGAAGCTGAACCCTGTGAACCAAGGGAGCAAGGAACCAGGGCGACAGCAATCCAGCGTCTGATCATGCCTCCGCCGCCGGGGCACACCACAGCTCCGGCTCGCGCGGCGGTACCGCTGAACCTATGAGGCGGACCTCGGGGACGATACCCGCTCAAGGGGGTATTAAAGCGGCATTTTCGTCCCTAATCTCCTCCGGGTAGCGCGCCGCGAACCATTCGCCGTTCGGCGGCCCCGCAGGCGCGCTGTCTTGCGTACGGCCACCGTGCCAGGACGCCTGGACCTACGACGACTCCCCCGAGGAGTTCTCTCATGCCCCAACCGCCCACGACCGCCACGCCCATAGACCGCCGAAGTTCCGGCCGGCCGGGCGCCGCGACCAGCTCCACCAGCTCCGCCAGCGCCCTGGCACCGCCCGGCCCTCGCCTCGCGCAGGACGCCGCCCACCCCTCGGCGCCACCGCGAACGTCTGATCCCGCGATGGTCCGGGGCCCGAGTCGGGACGACCTCACCGCGGTGGCCTCAGGCCTCACCGCGGTGGCCTCAGGCCCGGGGCGCGCACCGGCAGCGGCGCGCGGCCGGATCCCGATCCGGACCGACGCCGTCTCCCGGCTCTGCTACTCGTTCGTCCGTCTCGTGCTGCGTCCGGTTCTGCTCTGTGTGTGGCGGCCTCGGGTCTTCGGCGCCGAGAACATCCCCCGCACCGGTGGCGTCATCCTGGCCAGCAACCACCTTTCCTTCCTCGACTCGTTCTTTCTCGGCGCGGTCACGCGGCGGCGGATCACCTTTCTCGCCAAGTCCGAGTACTTCACCACGCCGGGCAGGCGCGGTTGGCTGACGCGGGTGTTCTTCACGGCTGTCGGCCAGCTCAGCGTCGACCGGAACAACCAGCAGAAGGCCGGGGCCGCTCTCGGCTCAGCCGTCCAGCTGCTGTCCCGAGGAGAGCTCGTCGGCATCTATCCGGAGGGGACCCGTTCCCCGGACGGACGCCTCTACCGAGCCCGGACGGGCGTCGCCCGGATGGCGCTCGAAGCCGGCGTGCCGGTCATCCCGGTCGCCCTGATCGGCACGTTTCAGGTTCTGCCCACGGGACGGCGGCTGCCTCGCCTGCGCCCCGTCGACATCCGCTTCGGCGCCCCGCTCGACCTCCGCCAGCATGGGAAGACACCGGACGCCCAGGCGGCCCGGGCCGCCGCCGACGAGGTGATGGCGGCGATCCAGTCCCTGTCGGGACAGCCGTACGCGCCAACCGACGCGCGGCGGTTCAAGACCGAGGCCGGCCTCGGCCGTTCCCGCTGAGCTGTGCCCGGCCCATCGCGACGCGGAGAACCGCGGCCGTGGCGGCGTCGGGCAGGGCGCCCTGGCCGGCTCGTCCGCGGCGGTGATCCGCCGAACCGCGATCACGGCGCCTGCTGGCAGATCCATGCCTCCTGAGGATTCCCTTGGTTGATCTGCGCTCTCTTACCAGCAGTCGCCCTCGCGCGTTGGGCCGATCCGACGGGCCGATGGCGGTGGATTCGCCGACCTGGCCGCACCGGAACGACGCCGGCCCGCCCACAAATGCCATGGAGAGGTCCGCATGGGTGTCACCTTCAGCGATGACGGCCGGTCATCGCTGCGAACGTATGAATTCCCGGAGATCCGGCGCGACCCTCTCTCCAGGCCGCCGGAGGATGACCGCGACCTGCCCGGGGACGATCCGGTGGTCATCGTCGGGATGGCCTGCCGGCTCCCTGGCGGCGCCGACTCGCCCGAAGCGTTGTGGGAGCTCGTGCGGGACGGCCGGGACGCGGTCACGGATCTTCCGTCCGACCGCGGCTGGGATCTTGACGCGCTGTACCACCCGGACCCGGAGCATCCCGGCACGATCTACACCCGCGGCGGTGGATTCCTGCCAGGGATCGACCTGTTCGACGCCGGATTCTTCGCCATCGAGCCGCATGAGGCACATGCGATGGACCCCCAGCAGAGACTGATGCTGGAGATCTCCTGGGAGGCGCTCGAACGGGCGGGTGTCGACCCGAGGTTCCTGCGCGGCAGCAGGACCGGGGTGTTCAGTGGCGTCTCGCGCCAGGACTACTGCCCGCCCTGGCGCCGTGGTCCCGCCGCGGCCGCGGGTCAGTTGCCTACCGGCGACGCGCTCGGCGTGGTCGCCGACCGGGTCGCGTACACCCTGGGGCTGGAAGGCCCCGCGCTCACCGTCGAGACCGAGGGATCGAGCTCCCTGGTCGCCGTCCACCTGGCCCGGCAGTCGCTGCGGATGGGCGAGTGCGATCTCGCGCTCGCCGGCGGGGTGACGGTGATGGCGAGGCCGAGCATGCTGCTCGAGCTCAGTCGGCAACGAGGCCTGGCCCCCGACGGGCGGTGCAAGGCGTTCTCGGCCGACGCGGACGGGACCGGTTGGGCGGATGGCGCCGGACTACTCGTCCTGGAGCGTCTGTCCGACGCTCGGCGGCATGGCCATCGGGTCCTCGCCACGATCCGCGGCACGGCGGTGGACACGGCGGTGGACCAGGACGGCGCCGGCGACGTGTCGGCCCCGAACGGCTTCGCCCAACAGCGCCTGATCCGTCAGACGCTCGCCGATGCCGGTCTGGCGCCCGGTGACGTGGACGTCGTGGAGGCGCACGGCACCGGAACGGCGCTCGGGGATCCCATCGAGGCCCACGCCCTGATCGCCACGTACGGCCGACATCGTTCGCCCGGCCGTCCGCTCTACCTTGGCTCGCTGAAGTCCAACATCGGCCACACCCAGGCCGCCAGCGGAGTGGCCGGCCTGATCAAGATGGTGCAGGCGATTCGGCACGGCGTGCTGCCGTCGACTCTGCACCTTCGGGAGCCGTCCCCGCGCGTGGACTGGTCGGCCGGTCACCTCGCGCTCCTCACCGAGAACACCCCCTGGGAACGTCGCGGCGGCGCGCCGCGCCGCGCCGCCGTCTCCGCCTTCGGCGTGAGCGGTACCAACGCCCACGCCGTCGTGGAAGAGGTGCTGGACGAGACGTCGGACGACGCGTCGCCCCGAACCGCGGCGCCGGACGCGGCGGGCGGCGGGACCGGCCCGCGACACGACGCCCTGCTGGTGCCCGTGGTCCTTTCCGGTCGGACCGACACCGCGCTGCGAGCCCAGGCGGCCCGGCTTCGTGACCATCTGGCTCGCCGCCCCGACGCGGATCCGCTCGACGTGGCACACACGCTCGCGCGCCGCGCCCGGTTCGAATGGCGGGCGGTCGCGATCGTCCCCGGCGGCCAGGCCGGCGGAGGACGGCTGGCCGGCGCGCTGGCCAAGCTGGCCGATGGCCGTCGCGGAGGCGAGGTGATCCGCGGGGGCGTCCGCCCGGCCGTCGCGGGCGGCCGGACCGCCTTCATGTTCACCGGCCAGGACGGCCAGCGCCCCGGGATGGGCCGTTGCCTGCACGACGCCTACCCCGTGTTCCGGCGGGCGTTGGACGAGGTCTGCGCCCGGTTCGACGGACAGCTGGAACGGCCGCTGCGAGACGTCATGTTCGCCGCGGACGGATCACCCGAGGCGGCCCTGCTCGACCAGACGGCCTACGCCCAGTGCGCGCTGTTCGCGTTCGAGACGGCGATGTTCCGCCTGCTGGCGTCCTGGAATCTGGTGCCCGACATTCTGGTCGGCCACTCCCTCGGCGAACTCACCGCCGCGTACCTCGCCGGAGTGTGGACCCTCGACGACGCCTGCGAACTGGTCGCCGCCCGTGGCTGGCTGATGCAGGCGTGCCGGCCCGGCGGCGCGATGATCTCGATTCGCGCGTCCGAGGCCGCGGTCCGCGCGTCGATCGCGGGGTTCGCGGGCCAGGTGGACGTCGCCGCGATCAACGGTCCCGCGGCCACGGTGATAGCGGGCGAAGCGAGGACCGTGGAAACGGTGGCCGCGAACTGGGCCTCACGAGGCCGCAGCACGAGTCGGCTGACCATCGGTCACGCATTCCACTCCCAGCACATGGACGACATGCTCGGCGCCTTCCGCGTGGTGGCCGAGCGGATTTCCTACAGGTCGCCGGCCCTGCCCATGGTGTCCAACCTCACCGGCCGGCTCGCCACCGAGGCCGAGCTGACGTCGCCCGGCTACTGGGTGCGACACGCGCGCCATCCCGTCCGGTTCAGCGACGGGGTGGGCGAGCTGCGCCGCGAAGGCGTCACCTCCTTCGTCGAGGTGGGCCCCGACGCCGTCCTGGTCGCGCTCGCCGGCGGCTGCCTGCGCAGGGAGCCGATCGCCGGTGGGGAGGTGCTCCTGGTGGCGACGTCCCGCGGAGGCAGGTCCGAGGCGCGGGCGGCAATGGCCGCGGCCGCCCACCTGGATGTCGCGGGCTTCACCGTCGACTGGCCCGCCGTCTGCCCGAGCCGCCCCGCCCGGCATCTCGACCTGCCGACATACGCCTTCCAGCGCGAGCGCTACTGGCTCGGGCACGAGGCCCCGCCGCCGCGGGGGACGGCCGGCGCCTGGCCCGTCGGTTCTGGCTCGCGCCACGGCGCCCGGCGCCTGGCGTTTGAGCGGTGATCGCCGGTGGTAACGATGCCCTTGGAGCAAATCAACGAGGGAGATTCGTATGGCTGACGTCGTCGATTTGGTCTACGCCGATCACGACTGGCTGCGGCGGCAGTTCTTTCTTCTGGACTACGCCACCAGCAACGCCGAGTTGAAGGCGGTGTGGGAGGTGCTGGCGACCCGGTTGGACACCCACGCGGAAGCGGAGGAGACGGTGTTCTATCCGGCCCTGCTGAAGAAGGGCAAGGCCGGTGATCCCGAGGACGAGACCGAAGACGCGATCGTCGACCACAACAAGATCCGCGGCGCGGTCGCCGAGGCGCGCTCGCACCGGGTCGGGAGCAAGGTGTGGTTCGAGGCGGTAGGCAGGGCCCGGACCGAGAACGGTGAACATCTGGATGAAGAGGAGCGCGAGGCGATCCCGGATTTCATCAAGAGCACCACACCCGAACTGCGCCACCAGCTCGCGATGGAGTGGTTGCGGTTCTACGCGGATCACCAGGCCGGCGCCGGCGTGAACACGAAAAGCAAGGACGCCGCGGACTACATCGAGGCCCACAGCTGAGAGGCCCACAGCCGAGAGGCCCGCAGCCGAGCGGCCCGCCGCCGAGGCGGTACCGCGCTGGCCCGGCGGGGCGTGGCCAGGCTGACGGCACGCCCCGAACCGGCGCGGGCCGGGCCAGAACGCCTACGTGACCAGACGACACGTGTGACGGCACGCCGACGGGCCCGGGCCGACGCCCCGATACTCGGCGAGGTGACACGCCCACCCGCGGCCGAGGTGATCCGCTCGCCTCCTCCGGATGCCCGGGAACAGCGACGCCCATCCGCGCGCCGTCGCGTCGGCGCGCTCGCCGGCGCGCTCGTCCATGCCTGCCACCCCGAACCCACCGCCGCGGTGACGGCGCTCGGGACGGCGCTCGCCGTCTCGGCCGGCCGGCCGGCGGGCGGGGTCCTCGGCGTGGCGCTGGCCGTGCTGACCGGGCAGCTGTCGGTCGGGTGGAGCAACGACTACCTGGACCGGGAGCGGGATCGCCTGGCCAACCGCGCCGACAAGCCGGTGGCCGGGGGCGTGCCGCCGCCTCGGGTGGTGGCGGTGGCCGCGCTGGTGGCGCTGGCCGCCTGCGTGCCGCTGTCGTTCGCCTCGGGCTGGCGAGCGGGCTGCGCCCACCTGGCCGCCGTGGCGCTGGCCTGGTCGTACAACCTGGGGCTGAAGGCGACGGCGCTGTCCGTCGTCCCGTACCTGCTGGCGTTCGCGCTGCTGCCCGCGTTCGTCGTGCTCGGCCTGCCCGGGCATCCGGCTCCGCCCTGGTGGGCGCTGGCCGGCGGGGCGCTGCTCGGCGCGGGCGCGCACTTCGCGAACGTGCTGCCCGACCTCACCGACGACCTGCGGACCGGCGTCCACGGCCTGCCGCACCGGCTCGGGCAGCGCCGCTCGCGCGGGGCAGCCGCCGTCCTGGTCCTCGCCGCGTCCGCGGTGGTCGCGCTCGGCCCGGGCCGGCCTGGCCCACTACCGGTCGCCGGGCTCGCGCTGGCCACCGTGCTGGTCGTCGCCGGAATCGCGGCGGACCGGGGCGGCAAGGGGGTGGGCGCGTTCCGGGTCACCATCGCGGTCGCCCTCATCGACGTCGCGCTGTTCGTCGCCGCCGGCCGCTCCCTGGCCTGAGGCCACGAACTCATCACGTGGCGCATCCGTGCCGGTTCTCTCTGTAGTGAGATGCTCGCGGCGAGCGTCCCCTCCGCCCCGGCCGCCCGCGGCCCGGCCGGCCCGCGAGGACGCCGAGGCCGCGAAGCGGAGGGCACGTGCCAAGCCAGACAGCCGAGCGACAGACCCGCGGCCCGGACCGGGGCCGGGCCGCGGTACCCCGCCGGGACCGCAACGACCCGGCTCAGTACGACGACCTCGCGGACGAGTGGTGGCCGACGCATGGCCGGTTCGCCGCCCTGCGGTGGCTGGCGGCGGCCCGGGCGACGCTGCTCCCCAGCCCTCCCGCGCCGGGCGCGCCGCTGCTGGACGTCGCGTGCGGGGCTGGGCTGCTGCGTCCGCACCTGACGGGCCGGCTGGCCGGCTGGCGGCACGTCGGCGTGGACCTGTCCGCGTCCGCGGTGGCGCAGGCGCGGGCGCACGGCGTGACCGCCGTGCGCGGCGACGCGCTGCGGCTGCCGTTCCGGGACGCCTCGGTGAGCTGCGTGGTCGCCGGCGAGATCCTCGAACATCTCGACGACCTCGACACCGCCTGCGCCGAGCTCGCCCGGGTCCTGACGCCCGGCGGGACGCTGGTGCTCGACACGTTGGCGGACACGCTGCTGTGCCGGGTCGTGCTGGTCCGGATCGCCGAACGGCTGCCCGGCGGTCCGCCGCCCCGCATCCACGACCCGAAGCTGTTCGTCGGGCCGGGCAGGCTCGCGGAGCTGCTCGCCCGGCACGGCGTACACCTCACGCTGCTGCGCGGGCTACGGCCGTCCCTGCTCGACTACCCGAGGTGGCTGGCCGGGCGGCTCGACCAGGTACGGATGCTGCCGACCCGGTCGACGTCCTGCGTCTACCAGGCCCGCGGCGAGAAGACCCGTGGCCGGACGACCGGCGACGGCGAGACCGGCGGCGGCGAGACCGGTCAGGAGCGGGTGGGCGCGGTGCCCGAGGACCGGCGCGCGGGCGCCGACGAAGGTGTCGCGCGGGCGGGCGGTAGCCGGTGACCACCAGCCCGCCCCGGCAGGACACGCCGAGCGGCGCCGCCAGCGGCCAGGCGGCCAGGACCGGCGCCGCCGGCGGGTTCACCGGCCTCGCGGCACCGCTGGTGGATCGCCTCGCCGGGCGCGCCGCCGAGGCCGACCGGCGTGGCGAGCTTCCCGCCGAGGACCTCGCCGACCTGCGCGCGTCCGGGCTGCTCGCCCTGCTGGTGCCGGTCCGGCTCGGCGGGCTGGGCGGCGGCTTCGCGGACTGGGCGTGCCTCGCTCAGGCGCTCACCCGCGGCAGCGCGGCCACCGCGCTGGTGCTGAACATGCACATGTCGGTGGTCGGCGCGCTCACGGCCGTGCCGGACGAGCTGGCCTCGGCCCTCGGCGTGCCCCAGGAGTACTTCGCGGTCCGCGACCGCGTCCTCGCCGAGGTCGCGGCCGGCTCGTTCATCGCGGTGGCGCTGAGCGAACGCGGCGCCGGGTCCCGCCTGTCGGCGCTGGCCACCACCTACCGGCGCGACGGCGACGGATTCCGCGTCGTCGGCCGCAAGGCCTTCTGCTCGGGAGCGCGCCACGCCGACGCGTACTTTCTCGCCGCCCGGGCCGCGAGCCCCGGGCCGGGCGGCGAGCCCGGCGCCGGTGGCCCGCCGCGGGTCAGCCACTTCCTCGTCCCGGCCGGCCCGGGGACGGTGGTCGAACCCGCCTGGGACAGCCTCGGCATGCGGGGCACCGGCAGCCACGACCTGGCCGTGGACGTCCACGTGCCGGCTGACGCCCTGGTCGGCGGTGTGGAGGGGATCGGCCTGCTGGCGGCGCGGGCGATGCCGCAGTGGATGGTGGGCTCCTACGCGGCGGTGTACGCCGGGGTCGCCCGGGCCGCGCTGGACGCCGCCACCGAGTACGTCCGGGGCCGCGGCCTCGCCGGCCGCGACGGTGGGCTCGCCGCCCTGCCGGCCGTCCGGGCCCGGCTCGGCCGCGCGGACGCGGCGGTGGCCGCGCTCGAGGTGGTGATCGCCGAGTGTGCCCGGCGGGTCGACGCCGAGCCGGGCACCGCGGAGACGAACCGGTGGGTGTGGCGGGCGAAGCTGCTCGCCGGGGAGACCGCGCAGGCGGTCGCCGCCTCGGTGGTGGAGGCCTGCGGCGCCGCGGTGACCCGGCGCGGCCACCCGCTGGAGCGGCTGTACCGGGACGCCCGCTGCGGCGCGCTGCAGCCGGCGACCAGCGACGTGTGCGCGGACTGGCTGGGTCTGGCCGCCCTCGGCGCCGACCCGGACCTCGACGCCCAGGTGCCGAGGTGGTGAGAGCGGGCAGCCCGGCCGGCCGGCCGCCCCATACGGCGGTGGTGACCGGCCAGGGCGCTGCCTTCCCGCCGGCGATCGGCCAGCGGGCCGCCTGGGACGGCTACTTCGCGAGCCACTACGGCCACGACCGGAAGATCGAGAGGATCTTCCTCGGCTGCGGGGTGCGCGCCCGCCACGCCGCCGTCGACCCGCGCGCCGACGACGTCAGCGGCTGGACGACCGGCGCGCGGATGCGGCGGTACGTGGCCGAGTCCGCTCCGCTGGGCCGGGACGCGGTCGCCAGGGCGCTCGCCGACGCGGGGCTGGCCGCCGCCGACGTCGGCCTGTTCGTCGTCGCCTCCTGCACCGGCTACGCCACGCCGGGGCTCGACATCGTGATCGCCGGCGAGCTCGGGATGCCGGCCCACGTGCGCCGGCTCCTGGTCGGCCACATGGGCTGCTACGCCGCCATCCCCGCGCTGGGAGCCGCCGCCGACTTCGTCCGTGCCCGCGGCAGCCCGGCGGTGGTGCTCTGCGCGGAGCTGACGTCCCTGCACCTGCAGCCACCGTCCGCCGAGCCGGACCTGGGCCAGGTGGTCACCCACGCGCTGTTCGGCGACGCGGCCGCCGCCGTCGTCGTCGAACCGGACGGGGCGGCCGGCCTGGAGGTGCTCGACACCGCGGCGATGACCGATGCCGGCAGCGCCGGCCTGATGACCTGGGAGGTCACCGACCACGGCTTCCGGATGGGACTGTCGCCGAAGGTCCCGGACGTGCTCGCCACGCACGTCGACGACGCGGTCGCGGGCCTGCTCGCGCCGTTCGGCCTGGCCGCCGGCGACGTCGCGGGCTGGGCGATCCACCCGGGCGGCCCCCGGATCGTCGACGTCGTCGCCGAACGCCTCGGCCTGCGCCCGTCGCAGACCGCGGCCACCCGGGACGTGCTCGCGCGGCGCGGCAACTGCTCGTCGGCCACCACCCTGCTCGTCCTCGACCGGCTCCGCCGAGACCAGCCGCCGGGCGCCGCCGGCCATGTCGTCGCGATGGCGTTCGGCCCCGGCCTCACCCTCTGCGCCGCGCTCCTGCGCGCCCGCTGACACCACGCGCGTCGCAGGTATCGGAGGCGTGATCGGCGAATATCGCCGAGATGGTCAACGGCGGTCCAGACCAGGCCAATGACCGGCGGATTTTCGAATCGGCGGATTTCGGATCACTGGCTTTTCTCCGAACTCGACGCGCGGATTGGTCACGGAAATACCCGACATGTGTGGGGCCCTGGTCGACGGGTAGGAACGCGTCAGGTTGCCGGACAGTCCTGCGGCCAAGGACGAGGGAGTTCCGGCGTGAGCCTCTTGAACAGCCTGTTGCGCGACTTCGGCGACGACGACCGTGATCACCTGCTGGGGCTGATCCAGAAGAGCATCAACGCCGACCTCGACGCGGTCGCGTCCGGCGCGGCACCGCCACGCAACAACGACATCGGCAGCAAGACCCGCCGGGGGCGGCGCACCGCCGCCCAGGTCGCGATCACGCCCGCCTGAGCGGCCACCGAAGGCCGGTTGGGCGGGATTCACGACAGGCGCTCGGCCCGTCGGGGGCGGGCGGAGCCTCCCGCGAACTGTCGAGCTCGCTCGCCCACGATGACGCCGTGGCCAGCGCCCGGGCTCGGGCAGATCACGCGGGGACGCGGCGCCCATCCGTCGCGCGGGCCGCCGCCGTCCCCTGCCGCTGGCCCGGGTCGATGTCCTCCACCTCGGCCATGAGCCGGCCGTCGCCGGCGTCACGCCGCAGTGCCGCGCCGAGCCGCGCGGCGGACCGCCGGTAGGCAGGGTCGTCGAGGACCTGGCGGACCGCGGCGGCGATCTTCGCCGGTTTCGCGGCGCGGCTGACCGACAGCCCGGCGCCGTGCTGGACCACCCGGGCGGCGTTGTCGGCCTGGTCGCGGCCGTGCGGCAGGACCACGACCGGCACGCCGGCGGCGAACGCCTTCACCAGGGTGCCGTGGCCTCCGTGGGTGACGACGAGCGAGGCGTGCCGGAGCACCTCCCCGTGCGGCGCGGCGGGAACCACCGTCACTCCTGGCGGTGGGGTGAGCCGACCGGGATCGATCACCGGGCCGGTCGTCACCAGACCGCGCAGCGACAGGGATCCCAGCGCGTCGGCGACCCGCCGCAGGCAGTCCGCTTGGTCCTGGAACGTGCTGGACATGGACACCAGGACGAGTGGCGCGTCCCCGGCCGGTGGTTGCCAGGGCCCGGCCGCCCACACCGGCTCGTCGAGGACCGGCCCGACGTAGCGGACGCCCGCCGGCAGCCGCGCCGGGAAGTCGAACTCCGCGCTCGTCATCACCAGCTCGCGGCGGGCCCGGTGGACCTGGTCCTGGTAGTGCGTCACCGGTGCCAGGCCGTGCGCGGCGCGCACGGCGTTGAGCCCGGGCAGCGTGGAGCGGTCCCACATCCGCTGCGACACCGCGCCGACGAGCCGGTCGCGCAGCCGGCCGGCGGGCCCCCGCGCCGGCCGCAGTCCCGGGCCGAACGGCGGCAGTCCCGGCGCGGGCAGCGGGTAGATGTTCGGCATGAGGACGTCGAACGGCACGCCCTCGGCCTCGGCGGCCACCATCGCGCCGAACGCGAAGAACGACACCAGCACGAGGCCGGGGCGGTCGGCGTGGATCGCCTCGGTGACATCGCGGGCGTAGCCGGAGGCCGGGCGCACGACGAGATGGTTGATCATCTCTCGTACCAGCGCGGGCGGGCTGCCGAGCTCCCACTCCCGGTACGGGGCGTGCTCCGGCCGGTGGCTGGGTCGGTTCAGCCCGTGCCGCCACGGGCGGAACGCCGCGCCGGACGCGGTGACGGCGGGACCCATCGAGTCCTCGGCGAGGACGGCGACCCGGTGGCCGCGCTCGACGAGCCGCCGCGCGACGCCGACCTCCGGCGCCACGGTGCCGCCGCCGTCGGTGAGGGCGAACAGGTACGTGTTGCTCATCGGTGATCTTCCTTCGGTGTTCCTGTCGGGTCATGTGTCCAGCACGCCGCGCACCAGCGCGGTCATCGTGCGGGCGGTCTCCGGCCGGCTGAGGTTCAGGTCGCGGCGCAGCAGCTTCCACGTGTAGACGTCGGTGGCCGCGTGCAGCGCGTTGACGGCGCGCCGCCGGGCCGCCGGCGCGGCGGGCAGGCGGGCCGCGAAGACCTCCTCCAGCCAGTTCCGATGGGCCGCGCGGGCGTGGTCGAGCAGGACGGCCAGGCGCCCGAGCCGTTCGGCGGACATCGCCCAGCGGACGTTGAGGTCGCCGAACTGCTCGTACTGCTCGACCAGAACCTCGACGGCGTGCTTCGGATCGCTCCGGCGCACCGACGTCCGCAGCCCCTCGGTCTCGGCTCTCAGGAGCTCGATCGCCGCCAGCGCGGCGCCCTCCTTGGACTCGTAGTGGTTGAGAACGGTCTGGTGGGAGACCTCCGCGCCGAGGGCGATCTCGGCCAGCGTGACGTCCTCGTACGGCTGCTCGAGCAGCAACCGCAGCGTGGCCCGCGCGATCCGCTCCCTGGTCGCCGCCACCGCGTCCGCCCTGGTCCCCATGCGCCGAGCCCTCCCCGGATCGATTCGCTTGAGTGCCAGTCAAGCATTTCGCTTGAGTGGCAGTCAAAGTTTGTCCGGGGCGCGACAGCGCGCTCAGGGCGCGAGCTGGCGTGCCTCCTGGGCGGCGCGCGTGATCGCGCGCCGGATGGGTTCGTACCCGGTGCACCGGCACAGGTTGGACCGGACCAGGTCCTCGATTCGATCCGGATCGTCGCCGAGGGTGGGGTCGGCCTCCAGCGCTCCCGTGGCCACCATGAGGAACCCGGGGGTGCAGAAGCCGCACTGCAGCGCGTGCTCGGCGGAGAACGCCCGCTGCAGCGCGCTGGGCTCGCCGTCCGGTCCGGCGAGGCCCTCCACCGTGCGGACAGAACTGCCGTCGCACTGCACGGCGAGGATCAGGCAGGAGCGGACCGCCTCGCCGTCCACCAGCACGCCGCAGGCCCCGCAGACACCGTGCTCGCAGCCCAGATGCGTGCCGGTCAGCCGGCAGTCCTCCCGCAGCACGTCGGCGAGAACGCGGCGGGGTTCCACGTCGAGGGGGAACTCCTCGCCGTTGACGGTGAGGGTGATCTTCACCGGCTCTCTCCCTCGAGCGCGCGGGCGCGCGACCGCTGGTCGCTCGCCGCCTGGCACAGTGTCCTGGCGACGACGACCGCGATGGCGTGCCCGCGGTATTCCAGGTCGGCGTATGGCTCCGCGACGGGCGCGGCGTCCCGCTCCGCCGCGATCCGGCCAGCACGGGCGAACGGGTGGTTCTCGGGCAGCCGGTACCCGTCCAGCGGCGGGCCGATCTCGACCCCGGTCAACGCGGCCTCCGCGGCGTGCGCCCGCAGGGGCCGGTCGGCACAGTTGACGAGGCCGATCCTCGCCTCGCTGATCACGCCGCCTCGCGCGGTGAGGGCCGCCGCGGCCGCGACCTGGGCGAAGCAGAAGTGGGTGCGCCGGTGCTCGACGAAGCCGACTCCGGTGTCGTCGCCGAGCAGCGGGTAGCGCACGGAGGTGATCAGCTCCCCCGGTTGCCCCGCCGTCTTCAACGGCCCCTGGAAGAAGTCGCCGGCTGCCAGGTTCCGCGCGCCCCGCGGGCCCGCCATCTCGACGTCGGCGTCCAGCGCCACGGCGATCGCGCACCACTCCGAGGCGGGATGCGCCCAGGCGACGCTGCCCACCATGGTTCCGCGCGCGCGGATGGGTGGGTGGGCGATGTTGCCGACGGCGCGCGCGAACAGCGCGCCCAGCGGACCCGGCACCGCGTGCGCGGACTCGAACGCGCGATGCCGCACCAGGGCGCCGACCCGCAGGGTGCCGTCGCGCACCCGCAGCTCGTCGAGCGCCGGGATCCGGTTGATGTCGACCACCAGGTCGGGACGGATGCGCTCCAGGCGCATCTCGAGGATCAGGCTCTGCCCGCCGGCCAGTACCTGGGCCCTTCGGCCGCCGGTGCCGAGCGCGTCGACCGCCTCGGCCACCGTGCGCGGCGCGACGTAGTCGAAGGCCGCGGGCTTCACCGGGGCTCCCCCCGTTTCGGGGCCCGGGCCGCGCGCCACACCACGTCTGGGGTGAGCGGCATCTGGAGCAGGTCCGGGTCGGCGACCTGGAGCGCGTCGATCACGGCGTTGACGACCGCCGCCGGAGTGCCGATGCAGCCCGACTCCCCAGCGCCCTTGGCGCCCAGGGGGGATCCGGGACTCGGGGTGCGGGTGTGCCTGACCTCGATCGGCGGCACCTCGCTGAACGTCGGCAGCAGATAGTCCAGCAGACCGTTGCCCAGCAGGGGCACGCCGTCGTCGCCGTAGGGGATTCCCTCGTAGAGGGCCTGGCCGATGCCCTGCACGCAGGAACCGAAGGCCTGCCCGTGCACGATCTCGGGGTCGAGCACGACCCCGCAGTCGTCCACCGCGACCAGGCGCAGCAGGTGCACGGTGCCCAGCTCCGGGTCGACCTCGGCCACCGCCACGTGGGTGCCGAACGGGAACGCCATCCCGGTCTCGAACCGGTCGTCCACCTTCAGCGGCCCGGTGGCCTTGACCAGGTGGGACAGATCCAGGACCGCCGAGCGGTCATGGGCGTCCCGCACGGTGCCGTCGGACCACTCCACCCGCTCGACCGGCACGCCCCACATCCGCGCGGCCCGCCGCCGGGCCTCGTCGATGAGCAGCTGGCAGGCGTGCCACAGCAGGGCGCCCACCACCTGCGCCGTGCGGCTGGCGAAGGACCCCAGGCCCTCGGGCTGCTCGCCGGTGTCTCCTTCGATCAGCCGGACGCGCCACTGCGCCACGCCCAGGGTCCTGGCCACCAGCGCGGGGAAGACCGTTTCGTGGCCCTGGCCGCTGGAAGCCGCGCCGCACCGCGCGGTGATCGAGCCGTCCTCGCCAGCTTCGAGGCCGCCGAACTCGAACAGTCCGCCCGGTTCACCGCCGCTGCGTTCCACGTAGCACGAAAGGCCGATCCCCAGCGGCATCGCGCCCGGGTCCTTCCCGCGCCTGGCCTGCTCGGCCCGCCACCCGTCGTAGTCGACGGTCCGCAGCGCCAGCTCGAGGGCGCCGGCGTAGTTCCCGCTGTCGTACCGCCGCCCGGTGGGTGTCTCGTAGGGGAAGCTTTCCGGCGGGATGAGGTTGCGCCGCCGCAGTTCCGCCGGGTCCATGCTGAGGCGCCGGGCCATCGTGTCCATGGATCGTTCCAGGGCGATGGCCGCCTCCGGGCGGCCGGCGCCGCGGTAGGGGTAGGTCACCATGGTGTTGGTCAGGACGGAGCGGACGGTCGCGTGCACCTTGGGCGTGGCGTAGGGACCGGTCGCCATCCAGGCCGTCTGCATCGGCAGCCCCACCCCGAGGTGCGGGTACGCGCCGACATCGGCTTCGATGGTCAGCTCATAGGCGAGCAGCCGTCCATCGGCGTCGGCGGCGAGCCGGACGCGCTGGTCCTGCCCTCGGCCCCGCGTCGCGACCATCATCGATTCGAGGCGGTCCTCGATCCAGCGGACGGGACGGCGGAGCTTCACCGCCAGGTAGGCGACGACGACGTACTCCGGGAAGGTGGCGCTCTTCGAGCCGAAGGCTCCCCCGGTGTCCGGGACCACGACGCGCACCCGGTCCTCGGGCCAGCCCAGCGACGCGGCCAGCTCGCGCCGCAGGCGGTGCGGCGCCTGGTGCCCGGCCCACACCGTCAGCCGGTCCGCGTCCGGCGCGACGAGGATCGCCCGGCACTCCATCGGCGTGGGCAGGAGCAGGCTCTGGCGGTACCGGCCCTCCACCACGGCGGCCGCGTCCCGCCACACCGAATCGTCGATCGGCTGGCCGGCCTCCCCCGTCAGGGCGACGTTGCTCAGCCCGTCAAAAAGAGGGAACGAATCCCGCGCCGCGTCGGATGGCCGCACCATCGCGGGCAGCGGCTCGACCTCGAACGTGACCTCGGCCGCGCCGTCCTCGGCCAGGTAACGGTCCTCCCCCACGACCACCGCGACCGCCTCGCCCGCGTAGCGCACGCGCTCCTTCACCAGCGCCGGCCACTCCCGGCCGGCCACCGCCTCATCCGAGGACAGTCGGGCGAGCACGGAGTGCGGAACGGGCGGCAGATCCTGCAGGACCGACGCGGAATGCGCGCACGCCGGCATGTCCATGAGATCCGCGGCCGCCCAGGCGCCCACGACGCCCGGTACCGCCCGGGCCGGCGCGCAATCCACCGACCTGAGGGTTCCGTGCCCGGTCTTGCTTCTCACGAACACGGCGTCGAGACAGCCCGGGACCTCGATGTCGGCGACGAATCGGCCCTTCCCCATGGTCAGGCGCTGGTCCTCGCGACGGCCCCATTGATGCACAACCACCCCTCCGCGCTCGCGTGCGTCAGCGTCGGCGGCACGCTGGCCCTTTCGAACGGGTCAGCCGGATCACCTCACGACGCCGTTCGAAGGGCCTAGGTTCACGGAGACCGGGCCGCGGTCCGCGATCGTAACTCCCGATCCCGGCACACCTGGGCTGGCCGCGTGACCGGCGAGTCGTTCCCGTACGCCGGGCGGCCAACAGCGGACGTTCAACGGGTAGCCACTTTCTCGAACCACATCGGAGGACGGCCGCCATTCGCGGAGATTCGCGCTGTTCCAGACAATGCCGGGGAACCGACGGGTGGTTAGCTGACCAGCAAAGTGGTCACTCGCCCGCGGAAAAGTCACCGACGCCAAGCACCACGGCGCGAATCGGGACACGCCCGGCCGTACTTCTAGATCGGTCCACGGTGCCAGACCGGTGAGCGTTGATGCCGGTCCACCGAACGGATCATTCGGCGCGGAGCATGTCGAGGACGACCGCGGCGGTGGGCGCGAAGTCGGGCGCTCCGTGTCCGGCGCCGTCGACCGGCGAGTAGTACTCGTAGGGCCGGCTGGAACGGGTGACCAGCTCGACGGTGTCCTCCCGGAGCCTTCGTGCCTCGACGGCCCGCCCCGACCTGGCGAGCCCGTCGGCGAGCAGCCAGTTCACCATCGGCCACACCGGTCCCCGCCAGTACCGGCACGGGTCGAACGCGGGGGCGTCGAAGGGCACGCTGGCCGGCCCGTACCGACCGGTCCACCGCGGGCCGAAAAGCTGCCCGGCGAGGTGACCGACCTGCTCGGGAGGCACGGCTCCGGCGTACAGGGCGAGGAAGCCCGCCACCGTCTCGTCCGGCAGCGGCCGGCCGGTGCGGGCGTCCTGATGCCGCGGGAATCCGTCGGCCAGCAGGTTCGCGAACGCGTCCTGGGTGGTGCGCATGGCCCGGCGAAGCCCCGGGGGAAGGGTCTGCCCGGCGTCGGCCGCGACCATTTCCAGCTGGTGGTTGGCGCGTACCAGCACCGCGTTGAACCCGACGTCCCGGATCGCTGGCAGCCCGGCCGCCTCGATCTCGGCGAACCGGTAATGCGCCGCGCGCAGCCGGCGGGTGAGCTCGTAGAGGGTGAACAGCTCGTCCGCCGCGATCCGTTCCCGGGCCGGCACCGTCCTGTTGTCGCGGCGAAGCCCGTCGAGCACGTCCACCGCTCCCGAGTCCCTGACGGCACGGACCCTCGCCGGTATGAGGTGGCGGACAGCAGCCGACCAGGGAGGCGTGTCATCCATGCCCGACTCCCACGGATGCACCACCGCGACCAGGCCACTGCCCCCCGGGTCACGTTCCCGGTAGAGCCATTCGTGATAGGCGATCAGGCCGGGCAGCACCTGTCGGTAGAACGCCAGCCGCCGCCGCGCCGGCATGACCTCGCCGACGCGGGCAACCGCCTCCGCCACCAGCGGCGGCTGGGTGACCCCGCTGGTCTCCACCGCCGGCGGAGCCTCGACCGCCTTCCGGACGCCCCACAGCCGGGGGTCCGCGTGGTAGGGCTCACCGGCGGCCGGGCAGAACCTGATGTGCGGCAGCATCCCGTTGGGCCACTGCCCCGTGAACAGGGACACCACCTCGGCGGCGGCCCGCTCCACGTCCACATGACGCAGACCGATCGCGACGAAACAGCTGTCCCACAGCCACTGGTGGCCATACAACCGCGCCGACGGCCGAGTGAATCCCCCGCCGTCGTTGGAACGCAGCGTCTCGAGCGCGCAGGCCCGCGCGGCCTCGAGCGCGGGACCGGACGCCGCCGTCTCGACGGGCGCGCCGGCCTGGCGAGCGGCCAACGAAACGACGTCGTCCGGCTCCCCGCGGCGCTCGGAGGGCACCCGGCCCGTCGCCGTCATGGGAAGCTGACCCGTGCCCGGCGAGGACACGTCCTCCGTCGTCGCCATGGCGCCAGTCCCTTCACAGATTCGCGTCGACTGGCAGGATTCGGCCCCAAAGGCCCGTGAGGAGTTCGGGCCGGTCGACGTAGCCGACGCGGTCGCCGTGCCGGTCCGCCCCGGCCGCCGGCGGCCGGCGGCCGGCGAAACCTGGCCGAGAACCAGGGAAGCGCCAGCCGACCGGGAATCGGCGGCCGGATCTACTCGCTCACGCCGCGCTCGGCCGCAGCAGCGGCCCCTCGGCGTTGGTGAACCTCTCGGCCGGCGTGGTACCGCCCCAGATCCCGTGCCGTTCCCCCGCGACCACCGCGCACAGCAGGCACTGCACGCGGACCGGGCATCCGGCGCAGATCTCCTTGGCGACCGCCTCGCGCCGGCGCCGTTCCTGCGCGTCGATGGCCTCCGGCGGGTAGAAGATCTCGACGTCGGCCGGTCCGCAGGCGGCGCCGAACCGCCAGTCGGTGAGGTCGCCCTCGGCGTCACCTCCGTCGAGGCTGTCGACGTTCTCGAGGTTGTCGAGGTCGGCGTCGACGTCGAGACCGCCCTCGATGGGCTCGGGAACGAGGGTCGCGTCAAGGACAGTCGCCGCCTCACCGTCGCCGGGCAGCCGGCGGCCGAGCGGCAGAGGGAGCGCGGAGTCCGGCTCCGGGCGGGTGAACGGAGGGCGACCAACGGGGGCGGCTTGCGCGGAACGCGTCGACATCGGACCTCGCTCAGGTTGAGAAGGGCAACCGCGGGGCCTATTCCCGTGCGGGCCGGCACAAACCTCGCGATTCCGCAAATGCGCCGCCGTGTCCGCCCAGGTGCCGGCTCCGCGCACGCGCTCGGGACCTCGCCGTCCCCTCGCCGCCCCCTCGTCCCACACCCACCGCCACACCCACCGCCCCGCCCGCCGCGTCGTCGACCGCGTCACAGCGGCTCAGCGCGCTTGCCGACCCATGATCTTCGACGTAGCGTAGAAGATATCTTCGACAGAGCGTAGAAGATCTTTGGGGTGAGCTCATGGAGCTGGCGTCGGCACCGGTGATCCTCGCGTCGACCGATCTCGCCCGCGGGCAGACGGCCTTCAGCCTCGCGTTCCACATCTGCTTCGCCGTGTTCGGCGTCGGGCTGCCGTGGCTGCTCCTGTACACCGAGGGACGCTGGCTGCGGACCGGCGACGAGGTCTGGTACGCGCTCACCCGCAAGTGGGCCCGGGCCTTCGCCGTGCTGTTCGCCGTCGGGGCGGTCTCCGGGACGGTGCTGTCGTTCGAGTTCGGCCTGCTGTGGCCGGCCTTCATGTCCCGCTACGGCGGGGCGCTCGGGCTGTCGTTCACCCTGGAGGGCTTCGCGTTCTTCGTCGAAGCGATCTTCCTCGGGATGTACCTGTACGGCTGGCGGCGGATGCCGCCACGGGCGCACTGGCTGACGCTGTGGCCGATCGCGATCGCCGGAACCCTCTCGACGCTGTTCATCATCACGGCGAACGCCTGGATGAACGTGCCGCGCGGGGTGCGGGAGCACGACGGCACGGTGGTCTCGGCCGAGCCGCTCGCGCCGTTTCTCAGCCCGTCCACCCCGCACCAGGTCGTGCACATGATGCTGGCCGCCCTGATGTGCACCGGCGGCGCGGTCGCCGGGGTGTACGCGGTCGGGATGCTGCGCGGCCGGCGGGACGCCTACCACCAGGCCGGGCTACGGGTCGGGCTGGTCACCGTCCTGGCCTGCGCGCCGCTGCAGCTGGTGGTCGGCGACTGGGCCGCCCGGGTCGTCGGCGACGCGCAGCCGATGAAGCTCGCGGCGATGGAGGGCCTGTACCGCACCGGCGCGCACGCCCCGCTGACCATCGGCGGGATCTACGACGAGGCCACCGGCGAGGTCCGGTACGGCATCGAGATCCCTGGCGGCCTGTCGCTGCTGCAGGGCTTCAGCCGGGACCACGTGGTGCCCGGCCTCGAGGCGGTGCCGGCGGCCGACCGGCCGAACGCCCTGCTCGTCCACTCGGCGTTCACCCTGATGGTCGGGCTCGGCACGGCGATGATCGGGCTGTCCGCGCTGGTGGCGGTCACGGCGCTGCGCCGCCGGCGCCGCGGCGCGCGCCCGCTGGTGCCCACCGGCAGATACTGGCTGCTGGCCGCCACGGCGACCGGTCCCGCGTCGATGCTCGCCATGCTGGCCGGCTGGGAGGTCACCGAGGGCGGGCGCCAGCCCTGGATCGTCTACGGGCGGATGCGGGTGGACGAGGCGGTCACCAGCAGCGCCGGCATCGGCTGGGCGTTCGCCGGCACGCTGACGCTCTACCTGGGCCTGGCGACGGCTCTGGTGCTCATCCTCCGCCGGATGGCCACCGGCGGACCCGCCCAGCAGCAGACCGCCGCCGGCCCCCCGGTGGACGGCCCACCACCGGCCGACGGCCCGCCACCGGCCGACGGTGCGTCACCCGGCCCGCTCCCGGCCGTCCGGGCGTCGGCCGGACCCGCCGGAGGCGCGCGGTGAGCGCCGCCGATCTGCTGCTGCTCGTCATGGTCGGCGGGCTGACCGCGTATGCCCTGCTGGCCGGCGCCGACTTCGGCGCCGGGGTGTGGGACCTGCTGGCCCGCGGCCGCGACGCCGGCGACGCCCGGACGCTGATCGCGGGGGCCCTGGGGCCGGTCTGGGAGGCCAACCACGTCTGGCTGATCTTCGTCATCGTCGCGATGTTCAGCGGGTTCCCGCCGGCGTTCGGCGTGGTCGGGTCCACGCTGGAGCTGCCGCTCGTCCTGGCGCTGGTCGGCATCGTGCTGCGGGGAGCCGCCTACGTGTACCGGGCGTACGGGGCCGGCGCCGCCGGACCGGACCAGTGGTGGGGGCATGTGTTCGCCGCCGCCTCCACCGTCACGCCGTTCGCGCTCGGCGTCTGCGGCGCCGCGCTGGCCACCGGCGACCTGGCGACCGACGACCCGCTCGCCCCGCTGACCAACCCGTTCGGCCTGGTGTCCGGAGTCTTCGCCGTCGTCGTCACCGCCTTCCTGGCCGCCGTCTACCTGTGCCGCGACGCGGCCTCGTCACCCGCGACGGCGCATCTGGTGCCCTACTTCCGGCGGCGCGCTCTCGGCGGCGCGGTGGTGGCCGGCATGCTCGCCGCGGTCCTGCTGCCGCTGCTGTGGCGGGAGGCGCCGGTGGTCGCCGACCGCTTCGCCGACCGCTCACCGCTGTTCGTCGCGCTGTCCGCGGCGGGCGGGATCGGCGCGCTGACGCTGGTGTGGCGGCACCGGTTCGTCGCGGCCCGGCTCGCCGCCGGGCTGGCGGTCGCCGCCGTGCTCTGGGGCTGGGCCGCGGCCCAGTATCCCGACCTGGTGGTCGGCCACTCCACGGTGAGCGACGCCGCGGCCCCGGCCGCGAACATCCAGGCGCTGCTGCTGGCGATCGGGTTCGGGATGGTGGCGCTGGTCCCCGCACTGTGGATGCTGTTCCGCATGTTTTCCCGCCCCGAGCTGCCCGACCCGCGTCCAGCCCCGGATCGGCGCCCGCCCGCCGCTGAATGACGAAGCGCCGCCGGCGCGGCATCGGCCCGGCCCGCCCGCGGCCGCCCTGAAACCCCGGGGCGGCCGCGGTCGGCGCGGCTACGCCACCCGCGGCAAATCGTCGTACTCGCCTCGTTTCACGGCCGCGAGGAACTCGGCCCAGGCTCCGGAGGAGATGAGGGTGGGCTGGCTGAGCGAGCCGCGCAGGACCACCGCGACGCCCGGCACCCGCCAGGCGGCCTCGACGGAGTCGACCGTCTTCGGGTCCGCGGCCGACGGCCGCCGCCACGCCGGCGGGTCGTCACAGGGCGGGTCGTCACAAGGGATGGGCATGGGCGCCGCTCCTTGGCCCGGATCGGAACATGCGGAGGGCCAGCTGGCTGGCCTCCGAAAGGAAGACGCGCAGCCCGCCCCCGACCGTTGCGGCGGATTCGTCCCCGGATTTGGGAAGCGTCGTCGGGCTGACCTTCGGTTGTCCTGGTCTTTGGTCTTCCTCCAGGCGGCGGAGTGATCACGGCGACGCGGGCCGGCGGCTCAGGATGCCGGAGTGAGGCCCGGCGGCTTCGAGGGTCGGAGCGCGCCCGCCTCGACAACGCGGTCGCGCCGGCTGGACGCGCCGCCGGTCACGACGGCTGGCACGCGCCGACGAGGCGGAGGGTGAACTCGCTGTACTGCCAGACGACCGCGTCCTCGGAGAGCTCGCGGTCCTCGCGGTACCAGGTCGCGACGCCCATGCCGAGGTCGAGCACGGCGTAGGAGGCCAGGCGCGCCGAGGTCACGTGGAAGCGCCCCGCGGCGACTCCCGCGTGGATGAGCTCCCGGAAACACGCTTCGTATTCGGCGCGGAGCGCCAGCACCTTGCCGCGATGGGGCTCGGTCAGGCTGCGGATCTCGCGATTGCCGACGAAGGCCTCGAGCCGGTGCCGCGCGTGGTAGCGGACGTGCGCCTCGGCGGCCCTGCGCAGGCGTTCGGTCGGGTCGTCGCTGCTGGCGACGGCGGCCTGGTGGAGGGCGAGCAGCTCCGCCATCGTGGCGGTCATGATCTGGGCCAGCAGGTCCTGCTTGGACGCGACGTGCTTGTACAGGCTCGGGCCGCGGATCCCGACCGCGGCGCCGATGTCGGCCATCGTGGTCGCCTCGTAGCCCCGGCGGGTGAACAGTTCCAGCGCCGCGGCGCGGATGTCGTCGGACCGGCTCACGTTCCTTCCCTCCCAGGCTAACCCACGCTAGCCGGCCCGGCCGCGCCTCCATGAGCGATCACACAGAACTGTTGTTGATCGGAATATACACCTTTAGGATCCCGGCTAATGCCCATTAGCCACAGCGAGGTGTCATGGCAGTCGACCTCACCCAGGACCCAGCCGTCGAGGAGCTCGCGCGACGCACCGCGCAGTTCGTCCGCGAGGTGGTGATCCCCGTCGAGGAGCGGGAGCACGGGGTCGCGCGCTCCGAGGACGTCCGGATCGAGCTGCAGCGGGCCGCCCGGCAGGCCGGCGTGTTCGCCCCGCATGTGAGCGCCGAGTTCGGCGGGCACGGGCTCGACATGCTCGGCCGGGCCGCCGTGTTCGAGCAGGCGGGTTACTCGCTGCTGGGCCCCCTCGCGCTGAACATCGCCGCGCCCGACGAGGGCAACATGCACATGCTGGAGGCCATCGCCACCGAGGAGCAGAAGGAGCAGTACCTGCGGCCGCTCGCCACGGGCGAGGTCCGGTCCTGCTTCGCGATGACGGAGCCCGCGCCGGGCGCCGGCTCCGACCCCAGCGCGCTGAGCACCCGCGCCGAGCGGGTTCCCGGTGGCTGGCGCATCGACGGCCACAAGTGGTTCATCACCGGCGCCGAGGGCGCGGCCTTCGCGATCTGCATGGCCAGGACCGCGGGCGCGCCCGGCGACCAGGGCGGCGCCACGATGTTCCTGGTCGACGCCGACAACCCGGGGATGAAGACCATCCGCCACATCGAGACCCTCGACGAAAGCCTCTACGGCGGCCACCTCGAGCTCGTCTTCGACAACTGCGTGGTGCCGGACTCGGCCGTGCTCGGCGCGCCCGACCAGGGCTTCCGCTACGCGCAGGTCAGGCTCGGCCCGGCCCGGATGACGCACTGCATGCGCTGGCTGGGCATCGCCCAGCGGTCGCAGGACATCGCCGTCGCGCGGGCGGCCGAACGGCGGATCTTCGGCTCCCGGCTCGGCGAGCTCGGCATGGCCCAGCAGATGATCGCCGACAACGAGATCGACATCGCGGCGGCCCGCGGCCTCATCCTCCAGGCCTGCTGGGAGCTCGACCAGGGACGCTCAGCGTCCCAGTCCACGGCGATCGCCAAGACCTTCTGCGCCGAGGCCATCTGGCGGGTCGTCGACCGCTCGCTGCAGCTCTGCGGCTCCCTCGGCGTGTCCGGGGACATCCCGCTCGGCCGGTTCCTGCGCGAGGTCCGCCCCTTCCGGATCTACGACGGCCCGTCCGAGACGCACCGCTGGGCGATCGCCCGCCGGGTCCTGCGCCAGCACGACCGGGCGGCGCAGCGATGAGCGACGAGCCGACAAGCGGCGAGCCGGCGGCGGGCGGCGAGCCGGCGAAGGTGGACGGGCTCGACCTGCCAGCGCTCGAGTCGTACTTCGCCGAGCACGTTCCCGGGTTCGGCGGCCGGCTCACCGCCGAGGTGGTGGCGGGCGGCCGCTCGAACCTGACCTACCTGCTGTCCGACGGGCGGACGCGATGGGTGCTGCGCCGCCCGCCGCTGGGCGGGCTCACCCCGTCGGCGCACGACATGCCGCGGGAGTTCCGGGTCGTCGCGGCGCTGTCCGGCACCGATGTTCCGGTGGCCCGGGCCGTCGCGCTCGGGGATCCGGCCGTGCTCGGGGTGCCGTTCACCGTCGTCGAGTATGTCGACGGCCTGGTGATCCGCGCGCTCGACGAGCTGCACGCCCTGCCCGAGGAGCAGATCACCCGCTGCGCGCACGGCCTGGTCGACGTGCTGGCCCGGCTGCACGCCATCGACCCGGCCGAGGTGGGGCTGGCCGGGTTCGGCCGGGCGGAGGGCTACCTGGCCCGCCAGGTGAAACGCTGGCACGAGCAGTGGCAGCGCGTGCGCACCCGCGAGCTCGACGACGTCGACCGGCTGCACGAACGGCTCGTCGCCCTGTGCCCCGCCGAGAGCGGCGCCTCGATCGTGCACGGCGACTACCGGATCGACAACACGATCCTCGACCCGGCCGACCCGGGCACGGTGCGCGCGGTCGTGGACTGGGAGATGGCGACCCTCGGCGACCCGCTCGCCGATCTCGGGTTGCACCTGGCCTACTCCCATCCCGCGATCGCCCTGGTGCTCGGCGGCTCGGCGGCGTCCAGCAGCCCGCGGCTGCCCGGCATCGACGAGCTCACCCAGCGCTACGCCGTCGCGAGCGGACGCGACCTCGGTGACCAGCGGTTCTATCTCGGCCTCGGCTATTTCAAGATCGCCATCATCGCCGAAGGCATCTACTCCCGGTTCCGGCAGGGCGCGACCGTCGGCACCGGCTTCGAGCTCGCCGGCCAGGCCGTCGAGCCGCTCATCGCCGCCGGGCTCGCCACCCTGACGTCGACCGCGTCGCAGGAGACCGCATGACCAACGTCCTCGACAACGACGGCCTCGCCAACGGCCTCGGCGTGAGCAACGTCCTCGACCTCTTCCGGCTCGACGGCAAGGTCGCGGTGGTCACCGGGGCGAGCTCGGGCCTGGGCGCCGGCTTCGCCCGCGCGCTCGCCCAGGCCGGCGCCGACGTCGTCCTCGCGGCCCGGCGCGTGGACCGGTTGTCCGATGTGGCGCAGGCCGTGCGGGAGGCGGGCCGCAAGGCCCTCGCGGTCGCCACCGACGTCAGCGACCCGGAGCAGTGTGAGGCGCTCGCGCGGGCGGCGATCGCCGAGTTCGGCCGCGTCGACGTCCTGGTCAACAACGCCGGCATCGGCACCGCGGTCCCCGCCGTCCGCGAGACACCGGACGAGTTCCGGCGCGTCATCGACATCAACCTCAACGGCGCCTACTGGGCGGCGCAGTCCTGCGCGCGGGTCATGAAGCCCGGATCGAGCGTCGTCAACATCGCGAGCGTGCTCGGGCTGATCAAGTCCTACGCCCCCCAGGCCGCCTACGCCGCCAGCAAGGCCGGGCTGATCGGCCTCACCCGGGACCTGGCCCAGCAGTGGTCGGGGCGGCGCGGCATCCGGGTCAACGCGATCGCGCCCGGCTACTTCGCCAGCGAGATGACGGCCGAGATCCCCGAGAACCAGCTCATGACCTTCATCCGGCAGACCAGCCCGCTGGACCGGCTCGGCCTGCAGCACGAGCTCGACGCCGCCGTCGTCTTCCTCGCGAGCCCCGCCTCGTCCTACATCACCGGCAGCACCCTCGCCGTCGACGGAGGCATGTCCGGGCACTGACGGTGTCAGGGAGAATCGCCAGCCGGATGATCGGGTGGCCCCCAGATTCCGGAATATAGGTGATCGAGCGTCCGGTGGAGGGGGTTTCGGCGTGGTTTTTGCTTGGGGTCGACGGAATAGGGCGGTATGAAGTATGGGTGACCGTCCGGTCCGACGAGGACTTTCCAGTCTTCGCGATGAAGGACGCGGTGATGATAGCGGCAGACCAGGACCGTGTTGTCGAGGTTCGTCGGTCCGCCGTGGGCCCAGTGCTTGATGTGGTGGGCGTCGGTCCAGGCGGCGGGCTTTCGGCAGTTCGGGAAGGCGCAGCCTCCGTCGCGGGCTTCCAACGCGCGGCGCAGCGAGGGCGGGATGAGGCGGCGGGTGCGGCCAAGCTCGAGCGGGGTGCCCTCCTGGGACAGGAGGATGTGCGTGAGGTGGGCGTCGCAGCCGATCCGCTCCAGGGTCGCGCGCGACAGCGGCTGGCCGTGGCCGGTGGTGGCGGGGACGGCGCCGGGCATGCCGAGGAGCGCGTCGATCGTCGTGGTGACGGCGATGTGCGGGCGGGTGCCGTGCGACAACGGAAGGGCGCCGGCACCCAGGACGCGCTGAGTGATCTCGACAAGGGCGTCCGCGCGCCGCTGGGGAACGGTCCGGTGGTCTTCCGGGGTCTCGCCAAGCGGCCGCGGCTTGGACAGCGGATCGAGCGCGGCGCGTAGCGCGGCGGCGCCCTCGGCGTCCAGGGTGCCGTGGATGCGGGTGGTGCCGTCGGGCTGGTCGGTGAGGTGCAGCTCGCGGCGGCGTGCCTGGTCACCGTCGTCGCGCGGGTCCGCGCCGGGTGGGTGTAGTTGGTCTCGGACCCGGTCGCGGATCGTCCTGCCCAGGGTGGCCAGGTCGTCGGCGTCGAGGATCGCGGCCTGGGCCAGCAGGAAGGCCTCCGCCCAGTCCCGCTGCTCGGCGGGGGTGTCCGCCGGCAACGAGTTGAGGGCGCCGGCGATGACCGACGCCTGGTCGCGGCTGATGCCCGCGGCGGCCAGGGCCTGGCCGGTGCGCTGGCAGGGGCCGTCGAGGTCGCGGGCGAGGCCCACCAGCCGGCGGGTGTCGGCGGGGCGCATCTTGAGCTGCCAGCGCAGCAGGTCCTGGACGGAGGGCAGGTCCTCCTCGCCGAACACCGGGCGCAGGTCCCGGCCACCCAGGTCACGGACCACCGCCAGTTGCAGGGCGGCGAGCAACCGGGAGGCCCTCTCGGCCTGGTCGAGCAGTTCCAGCGCCTCGACGTCGGACAGCGCCCACAGGTTGGCCCCGCCCAGCTTCTCCAGCCCGCCCATCACCTCGTCGACCACGCACAGCAGGTGATGCCGCCCCAGCCACGGCCGGCTCGTGGTCGGCCCGCTCTCCCCGGCCGCCACGCCATCACCAGAGAAAGACCGCTCGCCCATGTTTTCCGCGCCGTTTTCCACCGCGTCGCCACGGCCGGCGGAAATCCCGGCCGTGGCCGGACCCGTGGTTGCCTCGTCCGCCAGCCCGGCCGGGATTCCCGGCACCACCTCAGCCGCGTCATCGGGAAAGGGCACCTCGGGCATTCATCAACGAAATCACGATTTCGAACATCTGTCCAGCCCGGCAAAATCGGGGGGCGTCACCCCCGATCGACGGGTTCCCGGAATTCCTTCATGAGGATTGGCGCCGCGGCAGTGCCGGAATGAAGTTAATCGGCGCAACTCTCGGCAATAAATGCCGAAGCCCTGCCCATGCCACTCGACCAGCGTCAAAGTGCGCGCAAGTGGCTCGAGTCGGGCGGCACAAGCCCGATGCGACGGTGGCCGTCCTCTCACGCCCAGCCTCGTCCTGTATCGCCGGCGGACCCAGCCAACGGGCAGACATGACCGGCCGCAAGCACGGCAACGGCACCGGCACATCAGCGCGGGCACCGGCACATCAGCGCGCCGGCCGCGTCCGTGCCGTTGGCACGGCCGGCGGAAGCAGCTTCCGCCGCGGACCCAGTCCCAGCGGCAGTGGATCTAGTCGGTGACGAACCAGATGGCGCGGACGAGGCGGTCGGTCTCGTTGCGCAGGCGGTGGGGGACGTCGCCGCTGATCCGGATCGCCTCGCCCGGCCCGAGCTGGCGGGGGCAGCCGTCGATGATGACGGTCAGCGTTCCTTCGAGGATGTACCCGTAGTCGGTGCCCCGGTGTCGTTGCGGCTGGTCGGCCGGCGCCGAGTCCGCCCCCGGCTCGTAGTCGGTCAGCAGGAAGTCGACGTGCTCGTCGACCGGCTCGACCAGGCGGCGCCAGCGGACGCCGGTCTGGAAGGCGAGATACTCCGGCACCGGCGGCGGCTCCGGCGCGAGGCCGTTCGGAACGACGCCGCCCGGAGCGACACCGTTCGACGCGGCGCCGTCCGCGCCTGGCCGGTCGCCAGCGATGGTCGCCTCCGAGGGCGCCGGCGACGCTGCCCGCGGCGTGACGCTGTGGCCCAGCAACTCGTCGAGGGAGATGTCCAGTTCCCGCGCGATGGCGAACAGCGTGTTCACCGCCGCCTGGCTCTGGCCCAGCTCGAACTGGGACAGGAAGCTCGCCGAGACCCCGAGGCGGCGCGCCAGCTCCCGCACGGACAGGCCCGCGCGTTCCCGGGCGTGCCGGACATTGCTACCGACGGACACGCTCATACCCCCAGGGCCGACTCGATCGGCCTTGCGTGAGCTGGCCACGTGGGGCTCCTCCATATGACGACCACAAAGCCGCCACTGAGCGTACGCGGCCCGCGCCGGGATGCCCCACTTTCCGGGGCCACGCCGACGCACGCCGTGCCCATCGGCCGGGTGCTCCTCGTTCTGGTGCCCGTCCACGCCATGGCGGTCAGCGTCCTTCCGTCGCGGGCCGGTCCTCCGCGGTGCCGCCCGGCGCGGGCGGCGGAGAACCGACCGACGGGGGCGGCGGGGACCCAGCCACCGCCCGGCGCCGGAGCACGAACTTCTGGACCTTCCCGCTCGGGGTGCGCGGCAGGTCGTCGACGACGACCAGCAGCTCCGGGGCCTTCTGGATGGCCAGGCCCGCCCCGGTCACGTGGTCACGCAGGTCGGCCAGGGTCGGCGGGGTCCAGCCCGCCGCCGGCACGACGAACGCGCAGGCACGCTCGACCAGTGTCGGGTCGGGGCTGGCGACGACGGCGATGTCGGCGACGGCGGGGTGGCTGAGCAGCACCGACTCCACCTCGGCGGCGCTGAACTTCTCGCCACCGCGGTTGATGATGTCCTTGATCCGCCCGGAGATGACCAGGGTGCCGTCGGCGCCGATCCGGGCCAGGTCCCCGGTGCGGAAGAAGCCATCCGGGGTGAACGCGTCCCGGTTCAGCTCCGGGTCGAGGTAGCCCAGGAACAGCTCCGGGCCGCGCACCAGCAGCTCCCCCTCACCACCGGCGGCGGCGTCGTTGACGGCGGCGGCGGCCGGCGGGCCGGCGGTTCCGTCCTGCCCGACGTCCCCGGCCCGCGCGGACCCGTCAGACCCGTCGGTCCCGCCGGGCTCGCCGGCCAGGGCGCCGGGGTCGCGGCGTAGCTCGTTGTCCCCCATCGGCCGTCCCTCGCCGGTCGCGGCGGCGTCCAGGTCGCCGTACGGGTCGCCCATCGACGACGTCGGCAGCTCGGTCGAGCCGTAGGTGCGCACCACCCGCGTCCCCATCACCGTGTGGGCTTCGCGAACCAGCGTGGCCGGGATGTCGGCGCCGCCGCAGACGAACACCCGCAGCGCGCTTCGGGCCCGCCGCTCGGCGTAGACGTCGGTCAGCCCGCGCAGGAACGGCGTGGCGCTGACGGTGAAGGCGCAGCGGTGCTCCTCGATCAGGTCGACCGCGGCGGCGGCGTCCCACCGGCTCTGCAGGACGACCGGGCTGCCGAGGTCCGCCGGCAGGAGCACGCCGTACGACAGGCCGGTGATGTGGCTGAGCGGCGAGGCCATGAAGACCCGGTCGGCCGGGCCGAGCCGGGCCGCGGCCGCCATGGCGCGGGTCTCCGCGAGCAGGGTCTGGTGGCTGTGCAGCACGCCCTTCGGCGCCGAGGTCGTGCCCGAGGTGTAGAGGACGACCGCGATGTCGCCCGCGCCGGCCGGCGCTTCCGGGACGATGGGTTCCGGTCCGCCGAAGGACGGGCCGGCGAGCCAGTCGGCCAGCGTCTCGACGCCCACGTCACCCGTGGCTCCCATGTCACCCGAGCCACGCACGGCGACCACCGTCACGTCCGGCCGGTCGTCGGCGGACGCCGATCCACACGCCGCGGGCCGCGCCGCGCGCAGCACCTCCCGCAGCGCCTCGGCGTGCCGGTAGGAGCGGTACTCCTCGGGGACGAACGCCGCCGCCGGCCGGGTCTGGCGGACGATGTGCGCCAGCTCCCGTTCCCGGTAGATGGGCACCACCGGCACCAGCACGGCGCCGGCCAGGAAGACGCCCCAGGAGACCACGCTCGTCTCCCACCAGTTGGGGAGCTGGACCAGCACGGTGTCTCCGGTGCCGACGCCGTGCGCCCGCAGCCCGGCGGCCACCCGCCCGGCCGCCGCCGCGAGCTCGGCGTAGCTCAGCCGGCGCTCCCCCTCGAGGACCGCCAGCTCGTCGCCGCGCGCGGCCACCGCGGCGCGCAGCCGGTCGGCCAGCGTCTCCCGGGGAAGGTGGTAGTCCACCGCGTGCGGCCTGGTCGGGCTCAGCATGCCGTCACCTCCCGGACGGCCTGGACGATGTCGGCGGCGCCCGCCTCCCAGCGGCGTTCCAGCGACGGGGCGTACGGTGCCGGCGTGTAGGCGGCCCCGACGCGGCGGACCGGCGCGTCGAGCGACCAGAATCCCTCGTTCACGGCGAGCGCGGCGATCTCCGCGCCGACCCCGAAGTCGACCACCGCCTCGTGCGCGACGACCAGCCGGTTCGTGCGGGCGAGCGAGGCGAGCACCGCCTCGCGGTCCAGCGGGACGATCGTGCGCAGGTCCAGGACCTCCGCGTCGATGCCCTCGGTCGACAGCGTCTCGGCGGCGGCGAGCGCCTCGAACACCATCCGCGACCAGGAGACGATCGTGACGTCGGTGCCGGGGCGGACCACCCGGGCCTTGCCCAGCGGAACGCGGTGGTCGTCGGCGGGCATCGCCCACTTCCGCTCGTACAGCAGCCTGTTCTCGATGAACACCACCGGGTTGTCGTCCTCGATGGCGGTCCGCAGCAGGCCGTAGGCGTCGTCGCCGAAGCTCGGCATCACCACGGTCAGGCCCGGGATGTGCGCGAAGAGGGTCTCCAGGCTCTGCGAATGCTGGCTGCCCGAGGAGCGGCCGGACCCGAACTGGGTGCGGACGACCATCGGCACGGTGACCGCCCCGCCGGTCATGAACCGCAGCTTGGCCGCCTGGTTCATGATCTGGTCGAGGCAGACACCCAGGAAGTCCAGGTACATCAGCTCGACGACGGGGCGCAGGCCCGCCATGGCCGCGCCGACCCCCAGCCCCATGATCGCGGTCTCCGCGATCGGCGTGTCCAGGACTCGGTCGGGGAACTCGCCGGCCAGGCCCCGGGTGAGACCGAAGACGTTGCCGCCGGCCACGTCGATGCCGGCGAGGAAGACCAACGGGTCCGCGGCCAGCGCGTCGCGCATCGCCTGCCGCAGGATGCGCGAGCCCGAGGACGGCCGGCTGCCGGCCCCCTCGGGGGGCGTCCCAGCTGAGGAGGCCCCACCCGCCGCCGCGGCGCTCCGGGTGCCGTCGGCCCTGGTGCCGCCGGCCGGCACGGCCGCCTGGTCGGGGCGGGCCCGCCGCCGCGGGGCGTAGACGTACTCCGCGGCGTCCGCCGGGGCCGGTTCCGGGGACTCGCGGGCGAACTTCTCGGCGTCCTCGACGTCCGCCTCCGCCCGCCGCTCGGCCCGCTCGACATCCGCCGCCGGCACGCCCAGGCCGAGCAGCCGCGCCCGGGTGACCAGCAGCGGGTCACGGGCCGTCGCGTCGTCGAGGTCCGAGCGCTCCCGGTAGCGCTGCTCGTCTCCCTCGTAGTGGCCGCGCACCCGGGTGGTGACGCTCTCGACCAGCACCGGGCCGTCCCCGGCCCGTGCCTGGTCGAGCACCTGGCGCATCCCGTCGGCGACCGCCTCCACGTCGTTGCCGGCCAGCTCGACGAACGCCATCCCGTAGGCGCCGGCCCGCTCGCGCACCGGCACCGGATGCTGGTCCTCGGCCCGGGAGAACTCGGAGAAGCGGTTGTTCTCGCAGAAGAACACCAGCGGCAGCCGCCAGAGCGCGGCGACGTTCATGGCCTCGTGGAACGCCCCCGTCGCGACGGCGCCGTCCCCGAAGAAGGCGATGACGGCGTCCCCGGCGCCGCGCCGGCGCAGCGCGTGCGCGGCGCCGAGCGCGATCGGCAGGCCGGCGCCGACGATGCCGTTCGCGCCGAAGATGCCGAGCCCCGGGTCGGCGACGTGCATGGAGCCGCCGCGCCCGTGGCAGGCGCCGGTCTCCCTGGCCATCAGCTCGGCCAGCATCTGTCGCGGGGGCAGGCCCTTGGCCAGGACGTGGCCGTGTCCCCGGTGCGTCGAAGTGATCACGTCGCTGGCGCGGGCGTGGACGAGCGCGCCGACGGCGCAGGCCTCCTGGCCGACCGACGTGTGGACGAACCCCGGTACGAGCCCGTCGCGGTACAGCACGGCGACCCGCTCCTCCACCCGGCGGATCAGCACCATGCGTTCGTAGGCGGCGAGTAAGCGCGCGCGATCCATCTGGCTCTCCCATCCGGGTCAGGGCGACTGCCCGGCCGCTCGCCGGGGCAGGACGGCCCGGCCCGCCGCGGTTTCCCACCGACCGCCGTGACGGGCGGTGATGGTCCCGATCGTGGGTCGGTCGTGGCGGTCGACTGGGTCGTGGCGGTCAACGCGGTCGTGGCGGTCAACGTAGCCGCGACCAAACCCGGGTGTCCAGTGGCACTTGACACCTGGCCGGGTCGGCACCGAGAGTGACCAGAGTCGGCCACCCGGACCGACTGTCAAGTGCCACTTGACAACGTGACGGACGCCATCCACGATGGTCGACACGCCCACGGGTAACGCACCCGAAATCTGCCGGCCGCCGCGACACCAAAAGTCGCCCCGGCCGCTTCCGATACCAGCCCCAAGACCATGGGCCGGGGCGGGCGAAAGCCTGAGACAAAGCATTCCATCCGCTCCGCCCACGCCGGAGGACTTCCGATGCGCCGAGAAGACGTCGAGTTCAGCAGTGAGGGCACCACGGTGCGCGGCTGGCTCTACCGACCGGATGTCGACGCGGGCACCGAAAACGTTCCCGCCGTCGTCCTGGCCGGCGGCTGGTGCTATGTGCGAGAACTCGTCATGCCCTACTACGCGGAGGCGTTCGCGGCCCTGGGAATCGCGGCGCTGGTGTTCGACTACCGCAATCTCGGGGTCTCCGACGGCGAGCCGCGCCAGCACCTCGACCCGTGGGCGCAGATCCGCGACTACCAGAACGCGCTGAGCTTCCTGGAGCGCGCCGACGGCATCGACCCGGACCGGCTCGGCGCCTGGGGCATCTCCTACTCCGGCGGGCACGTGCTGGTCCTCGCGGCCACCGACCCGCGGGTGAAGGCGGTCGTCAGCCAGATCCCGGTGGTGGACGGCTACCGGAACATGCGCCGGGTCCACGGCGGCGTCGGCTACCGCAAGCTGTGGGACGCGATCCTCACCGACCGGCGGCTGCGCTACGAGGACCCGGCGAAACGCCTGTACATCCCGCACGCCAGCGAGACACCCGACACGGAGCTGTCGAGCTGGCCGTTCCCCGAGACGCGCACCACCTTCGCCGCGCTCCAGGCCACCGAGGCGCCGCTGTACCAGAACCGCAGCACCATGGAGTCGGTCGACCTGCTGCTGAACTACGACATCACGCCGTTCGCCGACCGGATCTACGACACCCCGACGATGGTCATCGTGGCCGAGGGCGACGACATCACCCTGTGGGACCTCGAGATCGGCGTGTACAACCGCCTCCCGACCGCGAAGAAGGAACTCGTGGTCCTTCCGCACACGACGCACATGACCCTCTACAGCGACCGGTCGAAGCTCGACCGGGCCGCCGCGCACGCGTCGCGCTGGTTCGCCGCCCAGCTGCTCGGCGCACCCGCCGCCACGTCCGGCTGACCCGTACCAACCGTTCTCCCGGCTATTCCCCGAGCCCGACACCCGGCTCGGAACCCATAAGCCCCTTCACCTTCCCGCGCTATCACGCGACGGCATCACCCGGCCGGCCGGAAACGCGTCGAGCAGACGATTCACCGACCGATTCACCGGGTCCGCCAACGCGACCGGCATCGCGGATGCGCGCGCCCCGACCGGCCGTCGCCGCCGCGCCAAGGCGGGACATCCGGCTCATCAAGGAGACAGCACGATGGCTTCGAACGAGTCACGAATCGTCGATTTCGCGAGAAACGCGAGATTCTCGCACCCCACCTCACGGCGCTCGTTCCTCGCCGCCATGGGCGCCGCGGGCATCGCTCTGGGTATCGGCGCCTGCGGCTCCGACTCCGACTCGTCGGCCGCTCCCGCCGGCGCGGGCGGGAGCGGCGGCGACGACCTGGTCCGCAAGAGCACCTTCTCCCAGGTGACCACGCTGTCCAACGACTTCTTCGTCGCCTTCAACGAGGGCGGCAAGCAGGCGATGGCCGCGTTAGGGGTGAAGATGTCCACCCTGGAGGACCAGGGGAACGTCAACACCGCCATCGGGCAGGTCGGCAACGTGCGGACCTCCGGCGGGGCGTCGATCTTCGGCACCCCGGCGACCGAGGCCCAGGCGGCGGCCGTCACCAAGGCCTGCCAGTCCGCCGGCATCCTCTACGCCAGTTCCTACACCGCCCCGGCCTGGTACACCCCGGCCGACGCGGACAAGTGGGTCCGGTTCATGACACCGCCGTCCGTGAAGATCGCGGAGGCCACCGCGCGGGCGATGTTCGAGAAGGTCGGCGGCTCCGGCACGATCATCCACGTCCCGGGCCAGAAGGGCTCCTCCGCCGACGACCAGCGCACCGCGGGCCTGAACGCGGCGCTGAAGGACTTCCCGAACATCAAGATCGTCACCGCGTCGCCGGGCAACTGGACCTCCGAGGACGCCCGTACCTCGCTGACGAACATCCTGCCGTCGGTCAAGGACTTCGTCGGCGTCTTCGCCCAGAACGACAGCGAGGCCGCCGGCGTCATCGCGGCGCTGGACGCCCAGCGCATCACCGGCAAGATCGTCGTCGGGTTCGACGGCAACCGGCAGAACATCGAGTACATCGCCCAGGGCAAGCAGTACCTGACCAGCGCGACCATCGGCGGTCTGACCGCCGGCCTGCTCGGGATCACCGTCTTCGACGTGCTGAACGACGTCGAGTTCTCCCTCCCGGAGAAGTTCATCTCCCAGGGCGCGCTGCTGGTCACCCCCGAGTCCGCCGACAAGGTGCTGAGCACCGTCTACGCCGACAAGCTGCCGTTCGACTGGCAGCTGATGAGCAAGGCCCTGCACCCGGACGACTGGGACCCGCAGACCCTGCTGAACCCGATCGACCCCAACGAGTTCTACAAGGGCGTCCCGCAGGACGAGTACAAGCTGAACTCCGCCTGGGCGTCCGCCGACATCGCCTCGGTGCGGACCACCTACGCGGACGCCTTCAAGTCGGGCCCGCTGTTCGAGTTCAAGGACAGCCTCGTCGCCTGACGGGCCAGGCAGGCAGAAAGGCCAAGCAGACAGAAAGAGGGGTGGAGCCAGCCGTGCCCACGCAGTCGACCGTCGCCCTTGCGGGGATCTCCAAGCGCTACGGTCCCGTCCAGGCGCTGCGCGACGTGTCCCTGACGGTGGGCACGGGCGAGGTGCTGGGCCTCATCGGCGAGAACGGCGCCGGCAAGTCGACCCTGATCGGGGTGCTCAGCGGCACCGTCCGGCCGGACACCGGAACCATGACGGTGGGCGGCCGGGAGGCGCCGCTGGGCGACCCCCGGGCGCTCGGCGGCCTGGGTGTCGCCGTCGTGGTGCAGGAACAGGCCCTCGTCGAGTCGCTGCGCGTCTACGAGAACATCTACCTCGGCCGCGAGATCCGGACCGGTGGCCGGGGGCCCGGGCGCAAACGGCGGCTGCGGGCCGCCGCGACGGCGCTGCTGCGGGACATGCACGTCGACGACGTCAGGGCCGACGCCCTCGTCGCCGACCTGACCTACCCGCAGCGCCAGCTCGTCGAGATCGCCAAGGCGTTCGCGGACGCCCGCACCGCGGACACCCCGCCGCTCATCCTGCTCGACGAACCGACCAGCGCCCTGTCCGAGCACGAGGCCGAGCTGCTGTTCTCGCTGATCGAGCGGTGGCGGGACCGGGCGTCGTTCATCTACGTCTCGCACATCCTGCCCGACGTGCTGCGCCTGTCCACCCGGCTGCTGGTGCTGCGGGACGGGCAGGTGGTCGACGACGTCCACAACGAGGGCGTCACCGACCGGCGGCTGCACGAGCTGATGGTCGGCCGGGAGCGCAGCGCTGACTACTACCGCGAGACCGACCAGACCGGCGCGAGCGCCACCGAGCCGATCCTCGAGATCAGGGGCGGATCGGTGGCCGGCGCGTTCACGGACGTGGACCTGGCGATCCGGCCCGGCGAGATCGTCGGCGTGGCGGGCGTGATCGGCTCCGGCAAGTCGGAGCTGGCCGCCGCGGTGGCCGGCGCGAGGTCGCTCGACGGCGGCTCGCTCACCGTCGACGGGCGCCGGCGCGACCGCTGGTCGGTCCGCCGGGCGGTGCGGGCCGGGGTCTGCTACGTCCCGCCGGAACGGGCCAACGACTCCCTTTTCGTCACGATGTCGGTGCGCGGCAACATCTCCATCGGCTTCCTCGACCTGCTCACCTCCCGCTGGTCCGGGCTGCTCCGGCTGCGGGACGAGCGCGGGCGGGCGGCCGGGCTGGCGTCGCGGCTGCGCATCAAGACGGACTCGCTGGCCACTCCCATCCGGGAGCTCTCCGGCGGGAACCAGCAGAAGGCGGTGTTCGCCCGCTGGCTGGCCCGCAAGGTCCGCGTGTTCGTGCTCGACGACCCCACCCGCGGGATCGACGTGGGCACCCGCGAAGAGATCTACACGATGATCCGCGGCCTGACCCGGGACGGCGTCGGCGTGCTGCTGTGCGCCGAGTCGCTGGAAGAGATCATCGGCCTGGCTGACCGGATCGTCGTGCTCAAGGACGGCCGGGTGACGGCCGAGATCGCGTCGCCCGCGACCAGCAAACCCACCGACGTCGACGTCATCAGTCACATGATGTGAGGACCCCGTGACCCACAACTCGACCGATCTGGCGGCGCCGCAGGTCGCCGGCCCTCGGGGCGACCCCTCGGCGCCGCCCGACCGCTCCGGGCTCACCGCGCTCACCGCGGTCACCGCCACGCTGTCGCGCAGCCGCACGGTCGCCGTCCCGATCATCGCGCTGCTGGCGCTCATCATCTACTTCGGCAGCCAGAACTCGGCGTTCCTGTCGACCGACTCGGCGCAGAACATCCTGCGGCAGATGGCGTTCCTGACCGTCATCGCGCTCGCGGGAACGTTCGTCATCCTCATCGGCGGCATCGACCTGTCGGTGGCGGCGAACGCGACGCTGGCCGGCATCCTCATCGCCACCTGGATCGACTCGCTCGGCGGGCCGCTGGCGATCGTCGCCGTGCTCGCGGTCGGCGGTCTGGTGGGCCTGGTCAACGGGCTCATCACCACCATGTTGCGGGTTCCGTCGTTCCTGGTGACGCTGGGAATGATGTCGGTCCTCAACGGAGTCTCGAACACGATCTCCGACGGCGGCCCGGTGGCCTTCAGCTCCGGGCTGCTGCACACGCTCGTCAACGAGTCGTCGATCCCCGGCATCCCGAACGGCGCGCTCATCGCCCTGGTGCTGACGGCACTGCTGACCGTGCTCGCGTTCGCCTCCTCGTTCGGCCGGCACCTCTACGCGGTGGGCGGCAACGAGCGTGCCGCGCGGCTGTCCGGCGTGCGGGTGCAGGCCGTGAAGCTGCTGGTCTTCGCGCTCGCCGGGGTCATCGCGGCCGTCGCCGGCATCATCTTCACCGGCCAGGCCAGCACCGGCGTGCCGCTCGGCGCCGACCCCAGCCTGCTGAACTCGATCGCGGCGATCGTCGTCGGTGGCACCGCGCTGTCCGGCGGCGTCGGCGGGCCGCACCGCACCCTGCTCGGCGCGCTGGTCATCGTCATCCTCGGCGCCGGCATGGACATCACCGCCGTCGACCCGTACACGCAGCTCATCGTCAAGGGCGCGGTGGTCATCGCGGCCGTCGCGATCACCATCGACCGCCGCCGCTATGGACTGATCAAATGAGCGCGGGCAGCGGGCGGGTAGCCGGCAAGGTCGCCCTGATCACCGGCGCCGCGCGCGGGCAGGGCCGCGCCCACGCCGTCCGGCTGGCCTCCGAAGGCGCCGACATCATCGCGCTCGACGCCTGCGCGCCGATGAGCACCGTGCCCTACCGGCTCGCCGGCGAGGCGGAGCTGGCCGAGACCGCCGCGCTGGTCGAGGCGCTGGGCCAGCGGGTCGTCGCCCGCCGCGCGGACGTGCGCGACCTGGCCGCGGTGACGGCCGCCGTCGACGAGGGGGTCGCCGAGCTCGGCCGGCTCGACATCGTCGTCGCCAACGCGGGTGTCAACACGCCGGCGCCCATGGTGGAGATGACCGAACAGATCTGGCTGGAGATCATCGACGTCGACCTGAACGGCGTCTGGCGCACCTGCCGCGCGGCCATCCCCCATGTCATCGCCGGCGGCCGGGGCGGCGCGATCATCCTCACCAGCTCCGCGGCCGGGCTGAAGGCCTACGCCAACATCGCGCACTACACGGCGGCCAAGCACGGCGTCGTCGGCCTGATGAAGACCCTCGCCCAGGAGCTGGCGCCGCACCGGATCAGGGTCACGACGGTGAACCCCACCCAGGTCGACACCCCGATGATCATGAACGAGCCGATGTACCGGCTGTTCTGCCCGGAGGTCGACAACCCCACCCGGGCGGACTTCGCGCCGGTGTCGCGGGCGATGAACGCGCTGCCGATCCCCTGGGTCGAGCCCGAGGACGTCAGCAACGCGGTCCTCTTCCTCGCCTCCGACGAAGCCCGGTACATCACCGGGGTCGCCCTGCCGGTCGACGCCGGCGTACTGGTCAAGTGACATCACGACGCAAGGAGGCGGACATGGCGGGCCGAGTCGACGGCAAGGTCGCGTTCATCACCGGGGCGGCCCGGGGGCAGGGCCGCAGCCACGCGGTGCGCCTGGCCGAGGAGGGCGCCGACATCATCGCGGTCGACCTGTGCGCCGAGGTCGAGACCACCGACTACGCGGGGGCGACCCCGGACGATCTCGCCGAGACCGTCGCGATGGTCGAGAAGGTCGGCCGCAGGATCGTCGCGGCCGAGGCGGACGTGCGCGACACCGAGTCGCTGCGCGCCGCGCTCGACCGCGGGGTCGCGGAGCTCGGCCGGCTCGACATCGTCGTCGCCAACGCCGGCATCCTGTCGAACGGCCCGTCCCACGAGCTGACCGAGCAGACGTGGGGCGAGATGATCGACATCAACCTGAGCGGGGTGTGGCGCACCTGCAAGGTCGCCATCCCGCACCTGGTGGCCACCGGCGACGGCGGTTCGGTCATCCTGGTCAGCTCGGTCGCCGGGCTGCGTTCCTACTCGGGCGTCAGCCACTACGTCTCGGCCAAGCACGGCGTCGTCGGCCTGATGAAGACCCTGGCCCAGGAGCTCGCCCCGCACCGCGTCCGGGTCAACACCGTGAACCCGACCCAGGTCGACACCCCGATGATCCAGAACGAGAGCATGTACCACCTCTTCTGCCCGGACATCCCCAACCCCACCCGGGAGGACTTCGGCAAGGCGTCGTCGGACACGATCCTGCTGCCGATCGACTGGGTCGAGTCGATCGACGTGAGCAACGCCGTCCTCTTCCTCGCCTCGGAGGAGGCCCGCTACATCACCGGGGTGGCCCTGCCGATCGACGCCGGCGCCCTGGTGCTCTGACCGGTCAGCTGACCGCGGACGCGGGGGGGGGCCCCCCGGCGGGCCCCCCCCCGGGGGCCCCCCGGCCGGGGGGGGGGGGGGGGGGGGGGGGGGGGCGCGGGGGG
>NZ_JADWYU010000143.1:59765-94893 GCF_016786325.1 Frankia nepalensis
CCGCCGGGCCCGCCCCGCCCCCGCCACGACCGGCCCGGCGGCACGACGGTGCTTCGCCTGGTCCGTCGGGTTCCTAGCCGACGAACCTCGCCACGGCCTCACGGGTGACGTGAGCCGGGGCTTCGCCGTGACGGTCGAAGGGCATCGAATACGTCGCCCTGCCCTGGGTGCGGGAACGCAGGACACCGACGTAACCGAACATCTCCGCCAGGGGAACGGCGGCCCAGACCATCCGGGCGCCGCGACGTTCGTCCAGGGCGCGGACGGTGCCCCGGCGGGCGACGAGGTCGCCGACGACGTCACCCAGGTACTCCGGTGGCGTCACGACCTCGACGGACATCACCGGCTCGAGCAGCACCGGGCTGGCCTGGCGGACCGCGATCCTGAACGCCATGGCGGCGGCGGCGCGGAACGCCAGGTCGGACGAGTCCTTCTCGTGGTACTGCCCGTCGACGAGCTCCACCCGAACCCCGACGACTGGATGGCCGGTCAGCACTCCGGCCTGCATCGCGTCGCCGACGCCAGCCTCGACGGCCGGGATGTACTCCTTCGGCACCGCGCCCCCCGTGACGAGGTTGTGGAACTCGTACGTCGGATCGTCCGGGCTGGAACGTGGCAGCGGCAGCAGGTTGAGGACGACCTTCGCATACTGCCCGCGCCCTCCGTCCTGTTTCTTGTGCATGTATGTCACCTGTTCCACGGCCCGGCCGATGGTCTCCCGGTACGACACCCGCGGGGCGCCGGTGGTGACCTCGACGCCGAACTCGGCGCGCATCCGCTCGACCAGTACCTGCAGGTGCAGCTCGCCCATGCCGGACAGAATGGTCTGCCCGGTCTCCGGATCCCGGTGGGCCCGGAACGTCGGGTCCTCGGCGGCGAGATTCGCGATCGTCGCCGAGAGCCCGTCGGCGTCGGCCTTGCTCCTGGGCTCGACCGCGACCGCGAGCACCGGTTCCGGGAACGTCATGGACTCCAGCAGCACCTGATGCGCCGGGTCGCACAGGGTGTCGCCGGTCGTCGTGTGCCTGAGGCCCTGCACGGCGACGATCTCACCGGCTGTCGCCGTCGCCCGTTCGGTGCGGCGGTCGGCGTGCATCTGGTAGATCTTGCCGATCCTTTCCTTCCGGTCCCGGGTCGTGTTCATCACCTGAGTGCCTCCGGTCACCTGCCCGGAATAGAGCCTGAGATACGTGAGCCTGCCGAGGTGCCGGTCGACCTGCACCTTGAACGCGAGCGCGGTGAACGGCTGGTCCGGCGCGCACGGACGTTCCACGGCGGGCCGTCCGTCCAAGGTCGTGCCAGGTACCGGCGGTACGTCCAGCGGGCTCGGCAGGTAGTCGACGATCGCGTCCAGCAGTGGCTGCACCCCCTTGTTCTTGAACGCGGACCCGCACAGCACCGGGTTGGCCGCGCCGGAGATCGTGGCGCGGCGGATGCCGGCGTTGATCTCGGCGGCCGTCAGGTCGGCGCCGGCGAGATAGCGCTCCAGCACCGTGTCGTCCACCGCGGCCAGGGCCTCCAGCAGCTGTTCCCGGTGGTGGCGGGCCTCCTCCCGTAGCCGGGCCGGGATCTCGCCGACGACGAGGTCGTCGCCGGGCCAGGTCAGCGCGGTCATCTCCACCAGGTCGACGACGCCGGCGAAGTCCGGCCCGACGCCGATCGGCAACTGCGTCACCAGCGGGGTGACGCCGAGCCGGTCGACCATCATCTCGACGCAGCGGAAGAGGTTGGCGCCGACCCGGTCCATCTTGTTGACGAAGCAGATGCGCGGTACGTGGTACCTGTCGGCCTGCCGCCACACGTTCTCGGTCTGCGGTTCGACACCGGCGACCCCGTCGTAGGCGGTGACGCAGCCGTCGAGAACCCGCAGCGACCGTTCCACCTCCACGGTGAAATCCACGTGGCCGGGGGTGTCGATGATCTGGATGGTGTGGTCACGCCATTCACAGCGGGTCGCCGCCGCGGTGATCGTGATGCCTCGGTCCCGTTCCTGCGCGGTGGTGTCCATGACCGTCGTGCCGTCGTGGACCTCGCCCATCTTGTGGGTGGTGCCGGTGTAGAACAGGATCCGCTCGGTCATGGTGGTCTTGCCGGCGTCGATGTGGGCCATGATGCCGATGGTGCGAAGCCGTGCCAGGCCGGTGTGGTCGGTGCGTGCCGGTGTCATCGCGGGTTCTCCCAGAACGTGTTCGTGATCAATGGACACGTGGGAGCCCGCGGTCAGGCGGACGGGACGCGGAAACCCCCCGGCCGAAGCCGGGACGGGGCGCGCGTCGATACGGCGGTTGTGGCGAGACGCCGCCGGGCCTAACCGCGGGCGGCGATGGATGCCAGCGTGAACCGGTGCAGCATGCGCCCGACCGGCAGCGCGGCCCGACGGGCCGCGTCGCGGTGACGGGGGCGCGGGGCTGTCATCTCCGGTCTCCACTCCTCGCGGTTTCGCGTCATGCTAAGGGCGACAATCGACCATGTCGACCCGTTTTTTCGGGTTTGCCCGCAAGCCCGGCCGCCGGCGGGCCCGGCCGGGTCGTCACCGCCCCACGCGCACCGGAGCGACCACGGAACGGCCTCGCGGTTACGGCGTGCGCCGGGCCTCGGCCTTCCCCCGTCCCTGCCTCCCCCTTCAGGCGGCGGGAACGGGGAGCACGAGACCCGCCGGGCCAGGGTCTCAGGCGCCGATCAGTGCCTGCGCGTTGTCGTGCATCACCAGCTGGATCTCGGCGTCGGTGTAGCCGGCGGACTCGAGGTCCTTGGTGAACGCCAGCGGGTCGGCCAGGCCCTCGACGTGCGGCCAGTCGGAGCCCAGCAGGATCCGGTCGGCGCCGATCAGCGTCTTGAGCTCGTCGAGGTCGTTCTCGTGGAACGGCGAGACCCACACCTGCCGGCGGAACGTCTCACGCGGGTCCTCGGCCCACGCCGCCGGGTTCTGCACGAACGACTTCTTCAGCCGCTTGAACAGCGGGGTCACCCAGTCCGAGCCGGTCTCGATCGCCGCGAACCGCAGGTTCGGATGGCGGCGCAGGGTGCCCTGCGCCAGCAGCGCCGCGAACGTGTCGGCGACCCCCGTCGCCGACAGCAGGGCGCGCAACGGGGTCATCCGGAACGCCTCGGTCTCGTCGCTCTCGCTCCACCAGCCGATCAGCTCCGCGTACACGTCGTCGCCGCCGTGGTAGGCGCACACCACGCCCGACTCGTTCGCCAACGCCCAGAACTCGTCGAACATCCGGTCCGCCGGCGACTTCAGGCCCTGCTCGGTGAGCACCGGCCCGGCGCGCATCACCAGAATGCGCGCACCCCGGTCCAGCGCCCAGCGCAGCTCGGTGACCGCCGCGGCCGGGTCCGACAGCGACACGTACGGCGCCGCGAAGATCTTGTTCTGGTAGGCGAACCCCCAGTCCTCGTCGAGCCACCGGTTGAACGCCCGAAACGCCGCCCGCGCCGCCGGCAGGTCGTCCTTCAGCGCCCGCTCCATGCCGACACCCAGCGTCGGGAAGAAGAACGCCCCGTCCAGCCCCAGCTCGTCCATCACCCGCAGCCGCGCGTCCCGGTTCTGGTACTCGGGCCGCGGGGGCGCCAGCTCGCCGAACAACTTGACCACCGGGCCGCCGACCTCACCCCGGAAGTACTGCTCCAACGCACCCGGCTTGGCCAGCGCGGAGAACGTCGGGTTCGGCAGGAACCGGTTCACCTTGCCGCCGACCAGCAGCCGCGTCCTGCCGTCCACCTGCGCCCACTGCATGCAGCGCCTGGCGAACTCGGGCTCGATATGACGGGTGAACGCGTCCAACGTCTCGTAGTAGTGATTGTCCGCGTCGAAGGCACGCAGCCCTGCCACCACCATGCCAGCTCCTCATCCCACGTCGCCGTGCCGCCTGTCGAAGGAGCGCAGCTCCCCTCATCCCAAAACCTAGAATCAGGTTTCAAGAACGTCAAGCGATAGGAATGCCTCAGCCGCAGGCATGCCCGCTCACGGCGTCGACCGGGTGCAATCGCGTTCTAGTTCTTCCTGACCCGCGGTCCACCTCGCGAACCCCGGCCGCGCAAGGCCGGGGCGCGAGCGCCACCGCGCTCAGGGCTGGCGCGAGGCCGGCGGACGGCCGTGGGTCGCGGCGGTCAGGGCGTCGGCGGCGCGGCGCACGCGTTCCCCGAGTGCGAGGATCTCGGCGCCGGCGCGCGCGGGCATTCCGTCGCCGGCCGCGCAGACCAGGCACAGGATGACGACGACCGTGCCGTCGGAGTCGAAGACCGGGGCGTTGACCGCGGACGCGCGGTAGCCGGCGGCCGGGTCGATCGTCGCCGGCAGGGTGTCCGCCAGGTCGAACATGCCGCCGATCTCGCCGATCACCCGCCGAAGCGTCGCGGCCTGCTCCGCGTGGCGCTGGTCCTCGCCGAGCTCGGCGGCCAGCGTGCCGAGCCGCTCGCGCATCCGGTTCTCGACCTCGAGCGCCCAGCCGCGCGAGCGGACGCCGGCCAGGCCCGGCGTCACCCGGGCCAGCGCGTCCGGTGGCCGGTCCGGCCCGAGCCGCGCCAGCCACCGCTCGACGGCGGCGTCATCCGCCCAGGCGACGCAGACCGCGCCGAGCGGTGGCTGGGGAGATATCCGCTGGCCCAGGCGCAGGCCGTTGTAGGCGGTGAGCGCATGCTCGGCCGCGGGGCCGGCCGCGCCCCGCGCCGCCGGCCGGCCGATCTCCGCGACGAGCAGGTCGTCGTGCTCTCCCGGGATGGCGCCGGCGACCAGCGCGAGACACATCAGCCCGGTGGCCTCGGCGATCTCGCGCACGACCGGCCGGGCGGCCTCCACCACCGGGTGGCCGCGGGCCGCCGCGCGGCCGGCCGCGACGAGCGCGGGGCCCAGCCGGTAGGTGTGCCGGCGCGGATGGCGCAGCAGCCAGCCGCGGCGCGCGAGCGCGACCACCATCGGATGGATGGTCGCCTTGTCGACGCCGACGGCGCGGGCGATGTCGGCCAGCGTGTAGCCGTCGCCGGGACGGGCCGCGAGCAGGTCCACCAGGTCGAGGAGCCGCTCGGTCTGCGGTGAGGGTCTGGTCATGGCGCCCCGACGATAACCGACCCACCCGCCAGGCGTTTGCATAATGCCACCGTTGATTTGGGCATCGCATCCTGCGAGGGTCAAACGACGGGCAGGTCCGGTTCGACCGGCGCGGGATCCCCGCGGTGCCCACCACGTCAGTCCGCCACTCACCGAGGAGACGCCGATGGCAGCCGCGGCGCGCGATGCCTCTGACCGCTTACCGTCGTCGGCCGGCCTGGAGGTGCCCAGCGCGACGCCGCCGGGCCAGGTGGGTGTCGTCACCGGAGCCGCGAACGGCATCGGGCGGGCCGTCGCGCGGCACTTCGTCGCCCAGGGCTGGCGGGTCGTCGGCGGCGACGTCGACGAGGCGGGCCTTGCCGCGCTTACGGCCGAGCTCGGCCCAGACGCCTTCGCCGCGGCTCGCTGCGACGTGACCGTCGAGGACGACGTGGCCTCGCTCGTCGACCTGGCCGGCTCCCGGTTCGGCCGCCTGGACGCCGTGGTCGCCAACGCCGGAGGCGGCTCGAACGCGCAGATAGCCGACCACGACTTCGCCGAGTGGCGACGGGTCGTTGACCTGTGCCTGCACGGCGCGTTCCTGACCGTCAAGCACGCCGCCCGCGCCCTGCGCGACGCCGGCCATGGCGGCGCGATCGTCACGCTCGCGAGCCTCAACGCCGTGCAGCCCGGCCGCGGCATGGGCGCCTACTGCGCCGCCAAGGCCGGCGTCGTCGCCCTGACCGAGGTCGCGGCCCTCGAACTCGGCCGCCACGGCATCCGGGTGAACGCGGTGGCGCCCGGCCTGGTCCGGACCGCGGCCACCGGCCCCATGTGGAGCCTGCCGGGCCTCGTCGAGGAGTTCGTCGACAACACCCCGCTCGGCCGCTTCGCCGAGCCGGAAGAGGTCGCGAGCCTCGTCTACTTCCTCGCCTCCGACCAGGCGTCGTTCGTCAGCGGCGGCCTGTACGGCGTCGACGGCGGCGCGCGGACCAGGCGCTACCCCGACATGATCGCCGCGATCGAACGGCTCACGGCGCCAGGCCCCGCCATGTCCTGACTCCGGGAGTTCCGGGGCGCCAGGTCCTGACCCCGGAAAGCTCGGGCCGCGCCCACCTCTGGCCTGCCACTGCCGGCGCGGGACCGCCGTCCGCCGGCGCGCGCTCCCTGGCCGGGCGTCTCCGGACCCGCCGCCCTACCGCCTTCCCTCGCCGCCTTCCGCGGGCGCCCTTTCGTGGAGTGCTACCGATGCGTGTCGCCGCTCTCACCGCCGATCACCACTTCGAGGTCGTCACCGTGGACGACCCGACCCCCGGCCCGGACGAACTCGTCGTGGCGGTCGGGGCCTGCGGCATCTGCGGGTCCGACCTCAAGTCGTACTCCGCGCTGCCGGCGGGCTCGGTGCTCGGCCACGAGTTCTGCGGCGAGGTGGTCGCCGCCGGCACACGGGCACGCGAGACCTGGCGCGAGGGCCAGTTCGTCGCCGCGATGCCGGTACGCGCCTGCGGGCGCTGCCGCTGGTGCCTGGCCGACGAGCCGGCCCACTGCGAACGGGCTGACCTGCTCGGCGTCGGCGGCGCCGCCGGCGCGTTCGCCGAGCTGGTCCGGGTCGACGCCAACCTCGCGGTGGCACTCCCGACGTCCGTCGGCGACGTCGGCGCCGCCGTCGAACCGCTCGCCGTCGGGCTGCACGCCGCCGTCACGGCCGGGATCCGGCCGGGAGACCGGGTCCTCGTCCTGGGCGGTGGTTCGGTCGGCACGGCCGTCACCGTCTGGGCCCGCAGGCTCGGCGCCGTCGAGGTCGTCGTGAGCGACCCGGCCGCGCCGCGCCGGGACGGCGCCGCCGCGTTCGGCGCGACCGGGACGCACGACCCGGCGGACGGGGCGCCGCCCACGGGCTTCGACGTGGTCGTCGAGTGCGTCGGCGCGCCGAACCTGATCCAGACGGCCCTCGACGCCGCCGCGGTGCACGGCCGGGTGGTGGTGGCCGGCGTATGCATGAAGCCAGACCCGATCCTTCCCCTCACCGCCCTGCTCAAGGAGCTTGAGGTGCGGTTCGCCGTCTACTACCGGCGCGGCGAGTTCCGCGCCGCGGCCGCGCTGGTCGCCAGCGGGCAGCTCGACCCCGACGCGCTGCGCGCCACCGCCGTCGGCCTCGACGGCCTCGACGCCGCCTTCGCCCGCCTGCTGTCGGGCGACGCGGGCCGCAAGGTCGTCGTCAGACCGTCGGCGTCTCCCGCGTGACCGGCCTGCCCACCTGACCGGCCCACCGCGCGAGCCGTTTCCTCCGGCAGACCTCCGCGCCCCGTCAGGAGCCGGCCCCCGCGTCGTCCTCGGCCGGAACGACCATCGCGCCACGCCACGCCACGCCGCGCCGCGCATACCCAGCCCCGCCGGTCGTGGCGCGGCCAGCCGGCACCGCCAGCAGTCAGATAGGAGAAGCCCGTGGGCATGATCACCGGTGGCGAGCTGGTCGCCCGTACCCTCGTCGACCTGGGGGTGACGCACGCCTTCGGCGTCCACGGCGGCCACCTCGACCCGCTGCTGACCGCGCTCGACCGGCTCGGCGTCACTCTCGTCGACACCCGGCACGAGGCGGCCGCCGGCAACGCCGCCGAGGGTTACGCCCGCGCGACCGGCGGCCTCGGCGTCGCCTTCGCCACCTCCGGCCCCGGCTTCACCAACGCCTACGCCGCGCTCGCCAACGCCTTCATCGACCGGATCCCGGTCCTGCTGCTCACCAGCTCGCCGCCGCTGCGCGAGGCGGAACTCAACGTCCTCCAAGGCGGCCTCGACCAGGTCGCGGCCGCCCGCACGGTCGCCAAGTGGGCGCACCGGGCCACGACCGCCGCGCGTCTGCCCGACCTGGTCGCCCTCGCCGTGCGGCACGCGACCACCGGCGTGCCCGGCCCGGCCGTGCTCGACATCCCGATCGACGTCATGTACCGGCAGATCGACGAGGCGGTCGCGACGAAGCCGTCGCTGACGATGCCGACGCCGCCCGCCCCGGCCCGCGCGGCCGTCCGGCGGATGGTGGAGCTGTTGCGCGCGTCGCGCCGGCCCGTGTTCATCCTCGGCGGTGGCGCCGCGCTCAGCCCGGGCACCCGCCCGGCGCTGGAGGCGCTGCTCGACCGGGTGCGCTTCCCGGTGGTCACGACGTCCTGGGGCCATGGGCAGCTCTCCCCTGGCCATCCGTGCGCCCTGGGCGGGTCCGGCGCGCTCGCGGCGCTGCCGTTCCTCGCCGAACGCCCCGACCTGTTCGTGCTCCTGGGCGCGCGGCGCGGCATCTCGCTCGGCGCCCGGACCGGCTCGATGATCCCGCCGGGCACGCCGGTCATCCACGTCGACGTCGACGGGGTGGAACCGGGCCGCGTCGGTGAGGTCGAGCTGTCGGTGGTCGCCGACGTCGGCGAGACGATCCACGCCCTGGCCACCGTCGCCGACGAACTGCCCGGCTGGGACGCCTGGAACGCCGCCACCCGGGCCGCCGTCGGCGCGCACGCGATGATGTTCGCCGACGCGCCCACGGTCACGCCCAGCGGGCGGCTGCATCCCTACCACGTGGCCCGGGAGCTGACCGGCGCGCTCGAGGACGACGCGGTCGTCGTCTTCGACGGCGGCGAGACCGCCGGCTGGATCAGCTTCTTCGCCCGCGCCCACCGGCCGCGGTCCTGGTTCGGCCTCGGCATGATGGGCGGCCTCGGCGTCGGCCAGGGCTTCGCGATCGGCGCGCAGTGCGCCCGCCCCGGCGCCCAGGTCGTGCTCGTCACCGGCGACGGCGGCGTCGGCTTCCACCTCCAGGAGTTCGACACGATGGCCCGCCACCAGCTGCCCGTGACGACGGTCGTCTACAACAACCTGTCCTGGGGCATGTCGCTGCACGGCCAGCAGGCCATCTACGGCGAGAAGACCAGCGTCGCCGTCGAGCTCCCCGACACCCGCTACGACCACATCGCCGCGGCCATGGGCCTGCACGCCGAACGCGTCACCGACCTCGACCAGGTCGGGCCGGCCCTGCGACGGGCACGGGAGAGCGGCCGGTCCGCCTGCCTCGACGTCACCATCGCCCCCGACGTCATCCACCCGATGATGGCGCCCCTGACCGCCGACCTCCCCGACGGCGCGATCCGCGTCCCCTACTACGAGGCGATCCCGGCCGGCGAGGGGTGAGGCCCACGTGCGCCCGGCGGCCGGTCCCGCCGCGTTCACGGCGAGTCCCGCGGCGAGCGGCCCGGGCCACGGCGAGGAGCCGGAGAGCGACACGGCAGGAAGAAGGAGAACAGCGGCATCAGCGCCGCGGCCGCATGGTTCGCCCTCGGTTCAAAGCGGTGCGCGACAGGGATGATCACCGATTGCTCGTGGGAATGGTGCGGAGGCTGGCTGCCCATCGAGCCATTTCCGCGGGCATCTTACGATCATGCGCGCAGGTTGAGCGCATGCTGGCCGGACGAAAGCTGCCGCCGTGGCCGGGCTACGTTCGCTCTCGCCCGAAACGGCCGCCGCCCGCCCCCCGCGGTGCGGGGGGCGGGCGGCAGATCCGGCCGGCGTCGTGGTCGGTCAGTAGCGGGCGCTCGTCGTCGAGCGGGTCCGCGGCCGCCGGCGCAGTCGCCGCAGACCCCGTGCCGCCGACCGGTCGGCCGCGTTCGCGTCACGCCGGACCTCATTGCGGAGCCGTCGTAGCAACCTCATCGTTTCCTCCTCGGGCTTCGTCGTGTCCTTCGTACGTCCGGACCTCGTCGTCCTGTCGCCGGCCTGCTCACGACATGCCCGCCCTGCCGCCCGTAACACCTCTTGTCCTAGCTACGGCGCGCCAGATCCGGACACAGGTGATGACCTGGGGTTTTATGCGCCTGGCCTGTCGAACCTGGGAAGCTGGCGGGCGTGAGCGGGAGACGGCGGGTGTTCCTCACGGGGGCGACCGGGAACTGGGGTCGTTGCGTGCTGCGCGAGTTCGCCGCTCGCGCCGACCGGTTCGACGTCGTCGCGCTGGTACTGCCCACCCGGCGCGACCGAGCCGCCATCGGCGAGTTCAGCGGCATGCCGAACCTGCGGGTCGTCTGGGGCGACCTGACGGACTACAGCGTCGTCGAGGCCTGCGTACGCGGCAGCGACCACGTCCTGCATGTCGGCGCCGTCGTCTCCCCGCAGGCCGACGACCATCCGGCGCTCGCGCGCCGCGTGAACGTCGACAGCGCCCGGAACATCATCAGGGCGGTGCGGGCGCAGGCCGACCCCGCGGCGATCGGCGTGGTCATGATCGGATCGGTCGCGCAGACCGGCGACCGCAATCCTCCGCATCACTGGGGCCGGGTCGGCGACCCGCTGCGGGTCTCCCAGTTCGACGAGTACGGCCAAACCAAGATCACCGCCGAGCGTGCCCTGGTGGAGTCCCGGCTGCCGCGCTGGGCGTGGCTGCGCCAGACGGGCATCTTCCACCCCGGGCTCCTCCAGATCCGCGACGCCATCATGACCCACGTGCCCTGCGGCGGGGTGATGGAGTGGGTCTCGGCCGAGGACTCGGCTCGCCTGCTCGCCAACCTCTGCGAGGACGGGGTGCCCGACGAGTTCTGGGGCCGCGTCTACAACATCGGCGGCGGCGAGGCCTGGAGGCTGACCAACTGGGAGTTCCAGGTCCGCCTGGCCGGCGCGCTCGGCGTGCGGGACGTCCGGCGCTGGTACGAGCGCAACTGGTTCGCCATCCGCAACTTCCACGGCCAGTGGTACACCGACTCGGACGATCTGGAGCGGCTCGTCCCGTTCCGGCGCGACACCGTCGACGAGGCGCTGGCCCGCGCGGTACGCGCCTCCCCGCGCGCGGTGCGCCTGGCCGGGAAGGTTCCGGCGGCGGTCGTGAAGAACCTCGTGGTCGGCCCGCTCACCCGCCAGCCCAGGGGGACCATGGCCTGGATCCGCGACAACGACGACGCGCGGATCCGCGCCTACTTCGGCTCCCACGCCGAGTGGCGCGCCATCGGCGACTGGTCCACCTTCCAGCCCCCGGCGCCGGATCCCACCCAGCGCCTCCTCGACCACGGCTACGACGAGACCAAGCAACCAGCGCGGTGGAACCGGGACGACCTCGCCGGCGTCGCGGACTTCCGCGGCGGCCAGCTGCTGTCCGAAGCCCTGGTGCCAGGAGACATCGCGACGCGGCTGCGGTGGCGCTGCGCCCAGGGGCACGAGTTCCTGGGCAGCCCCCGGCTGATCCTCGCCGCCGGCCACTGGTGCCCGGAATGCGTCAAGGACCCGGCCGGCTACCCGAAGCAGGCCATCGCCAACCGCTTCCTCGCCCAGGTCGAGCCCACGTCGTGAGCCGGCGCGGTCAGCGAGGCGGGCGCGCGCCGGACGGGCCCCACGGCGCGGTCAGCGTGCCGCGCCGACCGGTCCGAGCAGACCGGCCGCCGACCTCAGCGCCTCCCGCGCCTCGGCGTGCCACGCCGCGACCAGGTCGGCGGCCGGCGCGGCGCGGCTGAGCGACGCGGTCTCCCCCGCCCACAGGTTCACCAACTCCGGGTCCGAACGCCGGCGCGCCTCGGCCCGCAGCGGCGCGGTGAGCCGGTGGACCTGCGGATACGCCGCTGGCGCGTGCGGGCCGTGCTCCCGGGTGAAGGCGTTGTCGAGGCCACGCGCGAGACGGCCGGTGAACGCGCGGCTGACCACCGTGCGCCGCCCGCTGCCCAGCGCCTCCCGGTGCACCAGTGACGTGCCGGCCTCGGGGGTGCGCAGGAAGGCGCTGCCGACGACCGCCGCCCACGCGCCGGCCGCGAGCACCGCCGCCACCCCCGCGCCGTCCGCGATCCCACCCGCGGCGAGCACCGGCAGGTCCACCGCGGCACGCACCCGGGCCAGCAGCGGCAGCAGCGGCAGCCGTACCTCGCCGCCCTCGACGTCGTCCGGGTCGATGCCGCCGCGGTGCCCGCCGGCCTCCCAGCCCTGCGCGACCAGGGCGTCCGCGCCGATGGCCGTCGCGGCCAGCGCCTGCCGCTCGTCGGTGACCGTCACCGCGACCGCGATCCCGGCGCCATGGCAGCGCGCGACCGTCTCCGGCGACGGCAGGCCGAAGGCGAAGCTGACGAGCGCGGGCCGGGCGGCGAGCACCACCTCGAGCTTGGCCGCGAACCCGTCGTCGTCCGCCTCGCCGGCCGGCCACGGCTCACCCGGGCTCACCTCGAGACGTGCCGCGAGCGGACCCAGCCGGCGCGCGTACGCCGCGACGCCCCGCGCCCCGACCGGCTCGCCGACGCCGGATTCCGGTCCGGCGTCGGCTACCCCCGCGCGGGCCTCGGGTGACGGCGTACCGAGTGACGGCGTACCGGGTGACGGCGTCGGTGAGGAGATCTCGCGTGACGGGACCCCGCGTGACGCGAGCAGCCCGCCGGGCCTCGCCGAACCACCGACGAACAGGTTGACGGCGAACGGGCGGTCCGTCAGCTCACGCGTCCGCGCGATGTCCTCGGCGAACCGCCCGGCGCTCAGGTAGCCGGCGGCGAGGGCGCCGAGACCACCGGCGCCGCTGACCGCGGCGGCCAGTTCCGGCGTCGACGGCCCACCGGCCATCGGCGCGCACACGATCCTCGTCGGGACTACGGGCAGGTCCATGCCGTCGACCTTCCCACCTCCCGCCTTGCCGACCCATGACCCACCCGCCCCGGTTCGCGGGTCTCCCAGAAGAAGATCGATCATGGTCCGGTCGGGGTACTGCTCCGATCATGACGAACATCCTGCGCCGCGCCGCGGCGGCCGTCGGACTGGGTGGCCGGGCTGGGCGAACCGGGTCGGGCAGCCCGGACGGGCGGGCATGGAACCCGACCGGCTGGTGGTGGTGCATGGAGCACCAGCGCCCGGAGAACCCGCCGGACGTCCCCGGCCACCGCCGGCTCGGCCCGTACGCGAGCGCGGCCGAAGCCACCGCCTGGCGCGAGCGCGTCGACCAGCGCAACGAGGCGTGGGAGGGGGACGACCACGAGGACGACGACCGTTCGAGAGGCGCGTCCCGATAGCACCACGCCTGCCCGTCAGCGTCGGGCAGGCGCCCCGACGGCTTCGTGAGAGGCCGCGCGGCGCCGCCACCGTGCTCCTGGAGAAGGCGGCGCCGTCAGCGGACCTGGGCGCCGTACACGCGGTCGACCGCCATGGCCATGAGGACCCTGCGGTCGGACACCATCACCGAGCGGTACTCGTCCCAGTCCGGATGCTCGCCGGCGGCGAGGCGGTAGTAGTCCACCAAGGCCTGGACCTCCTGGCCGTCGGGGTCGGTTCCCGGCCCCACGAGCGTCACGTCTCCCTCGGCGGTGGCCCACGCCCAGCCGTCCGGGCTGGTGACCTCCAGGGCGGCCCGGGGATCCCGGCGCAGGTTCGCCGTCTTGGCGCGTCCCTCGGTCATCGACACGTACAGGACGCCGGCTTCCTGGTCGTAGAAGGGCATGACGGGGGAAAGCTGCGGGCGGCCGTCCGACTTGATCGTCGCGAGGACGCCGAGTCGGCTCTCCGCGAGCAGCGCGTGTGGGTTGAACGACGTGGCGGTCATGCCCGGTAGAAGAAGCTCCGGCACGCGACGCATTCCGCCCGCCAAGGACAGCCCGGCAAGGACCGTCGCGGACACGGGTGCCTATGCCCGGTCGCCTGGCCGCTGTGGGCTGCGCCCTTCTCGGACCGCGGCCTCGATGAGGCCGATGACCCAGGTCGCCGCGCGCGTCGCCTCGGCGGAGTCGAGGTTCCACGTGGTGATCATGCGTTCGAAGGTCGAGACGCTCCAGTAGGCGTCCAGCGCCGCGGCGGCCATCTCGCGCTCGCGCTCGGTCCAGCCGGACGCCGACTGGGCGAGCGCGGCCCGCAGCGCGGCGCGGCGGCGCTGGTCGAGCGCCGCGAACGTCGGGTCGTCGAGCGGCTGCCGGTTGATCGGGAACGTTGCCAGGTAGGCGAAGGTCTGGGCGATCGTCTGGCCGAAGTTGTCGAGGCGGAGGTTGTCGAGCTCGACCCCGGCCTCGGTCTCGAGCCGGCGCAGGACGGCGTCGCGGAGGTTCCGCTCGGTCGCGAAATGCCGGTAGACCGTGCTTTCGTTCACGCCGGCCCGCCGGGCCACGGCCCGGACCGTGAGGCTTCGCCAGTCCCAGTTCGGCAGGTCGTGGACCAGGTCGGTGGCGGCGGCGACGATCCGCTCCCGGGTCGCCGCGGCCTGCTTGGACCGCTGCGAGTTCTCGTAGGAGTGGGGTCTCGGAGAATGGCTGACGTCTCCGGGCCCGCCAGCGGCCTGACCGTTCTCCGAGCCGCCGACAACCACCAGGTCTCCCGTCCGTGCGCGTCGCGAGGCTTGCCCCGGGCGTCGCCGACCGACCACCGGAGGCGGCCACTGCCCGGAATGTGATCCTTCGCCACAAGCGGGAGGGCGAGCTCGGCGTCGAACCTAGTCGCCCACCCTTCGACCCGTCGACATCGCCGTCCGGCGAGGTCACCCGCCTTGCCGGATCCGCGCCCCACCGGTCCGCGCTCCCGCGTCATCTCGTGCAAGACTTCTTGCACGAGATGGCTTACGCTGTGCCGGTCGATGCCTGACATCTACCGGTTCGGCCCGTGTCTGGAGGCGGCTGTGACCACGACGGAGCTCCCCGCGCGTCCGATGGACCCGACCCGCGACGACCGCAAGTCGGCGGCGCTGGCGGCGCAGCGCGTGCATCCCGACGCCGGGGCGCGGGAGGTCGGCAACTTTCGGTTAGGCCGCGCGATCCTGCGCAGCGCGCAGATGCGCCAGGCGGGCGCGAGCTCCGACCAGATGAACCCGGAGGACGAGTTCTGCCCGGTCTTCTTCCTCGACGGCGACACCCATCGCCGCCGCCGCACGGCGATCGCCCGCTTCTTCACGCCGAAGGCCATCAGCGCCCGTCACCTGCGGGTCATGGAACGCACCACCGAGGAACTGCTCGCCCAGGTGCGGGCCGACGGAAAGGGCCGGCTCGACGAGCTCAGCTACAAGCTCGCCGTCGCCGTGGCCGCGGAGATCGTCGGCCTGACGAACAGCGACCAGGCCGGAATGGCCAAGCGCATCCAGGCCACGCTGCTCGGCACCCGCCTGCGCGGCATGCACCCCGTCATCCGGTTCGGCGCCAAAGGCGTGACCGCCGTGCACGCGATGCGGTTCTTCAGCCGCGACGTGCGTCCCGCCATCAAGGCCCGGCGCGAGCAGCGGCAGGAGGACGTCATCTCCCACCTGCTCGAGGAGGGCTACCCGGACAAGGCGATCCTCATCGAGTGCATGACCTACGCCGTCGCCGGCATGGTGACGACCCGTGAGTTCATCGTGATGGCCGCCTGGCACCTGTTCGACGACGACGCCCTGCGCGCCCGCTTCACCGCCGGCGACGAGGCCGACCAGACCGCGATCCTCGAGGAGATCCTGCGCCTCGAGCCCGTGGCCGCGATGCTGCACCGGCGGGCCACCGAGGACGCCGACCTGGAGTCGGAGTCCGTCAAGGCGGGGGAACTGCTCGCGGTCAACATCCGGGCCACCAACGTCGACCCGGAGACCGTGGGCGCCTGCCCGCACGCGCTCGACCCCGACCGGGCCAGGCGGCAGAAGGCGGTCGGCGCCTACATGAGCTTCGGCGACGGCGGCCACCGCTGCCCCGGCGCCCAGGTGGCGATCACCGAGACCCGGGTCTTCCTGGACGCGCTCATGCGCCTGCCCGACCTGCGCCTCGAGCGCACCCCGGACATGACCTGGTGCGACGGCCTCATGAGCTACGAGCTGCGCGGCGCCGTCGTCACCTGCGCGCGTTCCTGACCGGCGGGCCCGGGTCCGCTCGGTCCGGGGCAGGCCAGATGGTCCCGCTCGGAGCCGGCCGCGCCGAGGCAGGCGGCCGGCCCGGCGGGTCAGGCTGGCTTCGCCGTCAGGCTGGCTTCGCCGTCAGGCTGGCTCCGCCGTCAGGCGACGGCTTCCTCGCCGACGAGGGTGGTGCGGTGCATGAGGCGGCGGGAGGTGACGGTGTAGGGCTGGGCGCGGTGCAGGATGCCGGTGTTGTCCCAGATCACCAGGTCACCGTGGTGCCAGTGGTGGCGCAGTGAGAAGTCGGGCTGGGTCGCCCAGGTGAGCAGCCGGTCGAGCAGCGCCCGGCTCTCCTCGGCCGCCAGGCCGACGACGTGGTCGGCCGTGGCGCCGACCAGCAGTGACTTGCGCCCGCTGCGCCGGGTCCAGACCAGCGGGTGCTCCCGGGAGGGCACCTTGTCCCACGCGGCGCGCATCTTCGGTGACGCGTCCGGGTTGGACAGCCGCTGGGTGGCCGCGAAGCTGTGCACCACCCGAAGCTCGGCGAAGGCGGCCTTCTCCTCGTCGGAGAGCGCTTCGTAGGCGGCGTAGAGGTTGGCGAACTCGGTGTCCCCGCCCTCGGTGGCGACCTCCAGGGCGGTCAGCAGCGTCGCCTTCTGTGGCACGAGGTCGTTCGCGCCGTCGATGTGCCAGTAGAACGTGCCCGCCCGGTAGGCCGCCAGCGTGCTCTGCGCCGGGTCGAGTGAGATCGCCGAGACCTCGGGGTGTTCCTTCTCACCGCCCATCGGCGCGACGACCACCTCGCCGAGCATCCGGGACAGCGCCACCAGGTCGGCGTCACCGATGCGCGCCTCGCGGTAGATCACGACTCCGTGCTCGTCGAGGTACTTGCGCGCCTCGGCGGCGACTTCCGGGGTTGCCAGCTCCGGCCCGCTACGGCCCGAGATCTCGACGCCGATCCCCGGGCTCACCGGGGTGACGGTCACGGCCATGGTTCTCTCCGTTCCTCCACCGACTGAGGCGGCCGACCCGACGGCCGCCGGCTGGGCGCCCCGTCGCGGCCTGTCGCGGCCCGCCGCGTTCGCGGCTTGTTCGCCGCGGCCCGCACCGGCCAGGCGCGGGAGGGACGGGGGGCACCGGGCCGGTCCCGCCGCCCATCGCGCCGGCCAAACCCGAAACGGGCCGGGCACCTGCCCAGCAGACGGGCCCAGCATGCCATAAACCATACGGTCAGGTCTAATTACGCCCAGCCCCCCGCGCTCCCGTATGGAGCGCGCTGGCGTCGTTGTCAGTCCTGGGCGGCGGGCTCGCGCCCGGGCGGCGGGCTCGCGCCGAACCCGGGCACCTGACTGGATGGAGCCAATCGCCCGGTATGGCGGCGCGATCCCGGTCGGAATGCCCGAAAGCATCGGTGCCCCATGCCTGCCCGCGACGGACCAAAGGCCATCCAAGATCGCCTAGGACAGGGAGTCCAGCCCCCCGACGTACTCTTACCGCAGGGTAACTACGTCACCCGGGCCACCGCGTGCCATGCTGGCCTACCGGTTCAGGCCGGTAGGAACTGGGTCGGAATTCTGGTTGCGCCAGTATCCGGACCGATCCAGCGGGAAGACCGAGACCGAGAGGATGCCTGAACCACCATGCGGAGCGTGGTCGAGCTGCCGGCGCAGGTGGCAGCCAAGCCCGACGAGACCGACTGGCCCGTACTGCTCGTCGAGGATGACGACGGCGACGCCTTCCTCGTCCAGGAACTCCTCGAGGAGACCTCGGCCCCCGTCCAGCTGCTACGGGCCAGCAGCATCGCCGAGGCCCGCGCGCTGGCCGACGGCGCCCGCGCCGTCCTGCTCGACCTCGGGCTGCCCGACAGCCACGGCCTGTCCGCGCTGGAAACCATGCGCCGCCTCGCGCCCCGCGCCGCGATCGTCGTCCTCACCGGGCTGGCCGACGAGCACCGCGGCATCGAAGCGCTCGCCGCCGGCGCCCAGGACTACCTCGTCAAAGGCGAGATCGACGGCAAGACCCTCGTCCGCGCGCTGCGCTACGCCCTCGAACGCCGCGACGCCGAACACTCGGCCCAGGCCCTGCGCGAGTCACAGCTGCGGGCCGAGGAGAACGCCCGCCTGGAACGCGGCCTGCTGCCGACCCCACTGCTGCGCGACACCCGGCTCGGCCACCTCGCCCGCTACCGCCCGGGACGCAGCCAGGCCCTGCTCGGCGGCGACTTCTACGACGTCGTCGAGACCCCCGACAACGTCGTCCACGTCCTGCTCGGTGACGTCTGCGGCCACGGCCCCGACGAAGCCGCCCTCGGCGCCAGCCTGCGCATCGCCTGGCGCACCCTCGTCCTCGCAGGCATTCCCGAACCGGACCGCCTCGCCTATCTTCAGGACGTCCTCGTCAGTGAACGCACCAACGACGAGCTGTTCGCCACAGTCTGCACACTGACGGTGGCACCCGACCGGGCATCGGTCAGCATGCGACTGGCCGGCCACCCCCCGCCCGCCATGATCCACCCAACGCTCGCCGCGCTGCCCGACACCGCCGTCAGCCCGGCGCTGGGGGTGCTCGACGACCTCGCCAGCGAGCAGATCACGATCCCGCTGCCTGCCGGCTGGGAACTGCTCCTGGCCACCGACGGCCTCCTCGAAGGACGCGACGGCCCGGACGGCGAGCGACTCGGCTGGGACGGCGTCCTCGCCGAGATCGCCAGCATCAGCCCGCCACCCCGCGACGACACCCTCCCTGACACGCTCATCGACCGCGTCGAGCGACGCAACGGCGGCCCGCTGACCGACGACGTCGCCCTGCTACTCCTGAGAGGGCCGACGACGTGACGGAACACGACGTGACGCAACCAGCCAGCCCGGCCACGAAGCCAGCCAGCCCGGCCACCGACGCTCCCCCGCCGCCGGCCCTTCCCGCGCCGGCCCCGGCCGGACCCAGCGGGACAGGGCGGCTGGGGGTGATCGCCCGCTCCTGGCCGCTGGGACGTCGCCTGGCGGCGGCGTTGGCCCTGACGTCGATCGTCCTGCTCACCGGCGTCGGCCTGATCACCACCAGCCTGGTCCGGCTGGAGCAGTCGATCCACGAGCGGACCGACATCCTCTCGCCGGCCAGGACTCGGTCCGCCCAGCTCATGACCAGCCTGGTCGACCAGGAGACCGGCCTGCGCGGCTACCTCCTCGACGGCAGGGGCGCCTCGCTCCAGCCGTACGACGAGGGCCGCGCGGATCAGGACGCCCACCTGGCCCGGCTCGACGAGCTCGTCGGCGGCCGGCCCGACCTCGCCGACGAGCTCGGCGCGCTGCGGGCCCGGGTCGCCGACTGGCACCGGCAGTACGCCGACCCGGTGGCGGAGGCGGCCCGGCGCGGCGACGCGGACGCCGCCCGCGCCATCGACCCGGTGAACATCGGCAAGCCGGCGTTCGACGCGGTCCGGACCGCGAACGAACGCTTCGACACCGAGCTGACGGCCAAGGCGGTGGCCGCCCGGGACCGGGTGTCGGCCACGTTGCGCCAGTTCGTCGTGATCCTGATCGTCGTGGGCGTCGCCTTCGTGGCGCTGATGGCCGGCCTCGTCCGCGCGCTGCGCGGCTGGGTCACCGGTCCGCTCGGGCGGATCGGGCAGGACGCCCGGACCGTCGCCGGCGGCAAGCTCGACCACACGGTGGCCCGGGCCGGGCCGCCCGACGTCGCCGAACTGGCCGAGAACGTCGAGAACATGCGGCTTCAGCTCGTCCATGAGCTGGGCACGGTCTGGGAGGCCGCCGCCAAGCTGGAGGAGCAGGCCGACGCGCTGCGCCGGTCCAACCGGGACCTCGAGCAGTTCGCCTACGTCGCGTCCCACGACCTGCAGGAACCGCTGCGCAAGGTGGCCAGCTTCTGCCAGCTGCTGGAGCGGCGGTACGGCGACCAGCTCGACGAGCGCGGCCAGCAGTACATCGACTTCGCGGTCGACGGCGCCAAGCGGATGCAGAAGCTCATCAACGACCTGCTGGCGTTCTCCCGGGTCGGGCGGACCACCGACGCGTTCGTGCCGGTCGACCTGCGCGACGCGCTGGGCCGGGCCACGCAGGCCCTCGCGACGTCGGTCGAGGCGTCCGGGGCCGAGATCACCTCCGACCAGCTCCCCACGGTCGCGGGCGACCCGTCCCTGCTCGCGGCCGTCTTCCAGAACCTGGTCGGCAACGCGATCAAGTTCCAGGGGAAGGACACCCCGCGGATCCACATCGGCGTCACCGAGCGGGACGACACCTGGGAGCTGTCCTGTTCCGACAACGGCATCGGCATCGAGGCCGACTACGCCGAGAAAATCTTCGTCATCTTTCAACGCCTGCATCGGCGGGAAAGCTACGAGGGAACCGGCATCGGCCTGGCGCTGGTCCGCAAGATCATCGAGTTTCACGGCGGGGTGATCTGGTTGGATACCGATGTGGAGTCCGGCACGACCTTTCGCTGGACCCTTCCCAAGAACGTGACGCGCGTCTCCATTCCGCCGATCACCGAGACCGTGGCTCCCCCGAGCGCCGCACATCAAGGAGCAGTGTGACGAACCCGCTTCCCGAGCCCGTGATGCCGATCGAGGTGCTCCTCGTCGAAGACGACCCCGGCGACGTGCTGATGACCCGGGAGGCGTTCGAGGACCACAAGGTCAAAAACAACCTGCACGTCGTCAGCGACGGCGTCGAGGCGCTGAGCTTCCTGCGCGGCGAGGGGGAGTACACCGGCAGTCCCCGGCCCGACCTGATCCTGCTCGACCTCAACCTCCCGCTCAAGGACGGCCGGGAGGTGCTGGCCGAGGTCAAGTCGGACAACAAGCTGCGGCGCATCCCGGTGATCGTGCTGACCACGTCCGAGGCCGAGGAGGACGTGCTGCGCAGCTACGACCTGCACGCCAACGCCTACATCACCAAGCCCGTGGACTTCGAGCGGTTCGTCGACGTCGTCCGGCACATCGACGACTTCTTCATCAGCGTGGTCCGCCTTCCTGGCCACTGACCGTCACGGCGCGTCACACACGGCCGGCGGCACGGGACCACACACCGGTCAGGAATGGAGAAGCGCGGATCCCTGGGCCGCCGTTAGCGTGGCTGCCATGGTCACAGTTGGAGACGCGACGAGCACGGCCTCGGGCACGGACACGCGGTCGCCCGCGCCGCATGCCGCCGACAGCCACGGTCTGATCCGCGTGCAGGGCGCGCGCGAGAACAACCTCAAGGACGTCAGTATCGAGATCCCGAAGCGCCGGCTGACGGTGTTCACGGGAATCTCCGGCTCGGGCAAGAGCTCGCTGGTGTTCGGCACCATCGCGGCGGAGTCGCAGCGGCTGATCAACGAGACCTACAGCGCCTTCGTGCAGGGCTTCATGCCGACGCTGGCGCGGCCCGAGGTCGACGTGCTCGAAGGGCTGACGACCGCGATCATCGTCGACCAGGAGCGGATGGGCGCCAACTCCCGCTCCACCGTCGGCACCGTCACCGACGCCAACGCCATGCTGCGCATCGTCTTCAGCCGGCTCGGGCTGCCGCACATCGGCTCGCCGAACGCGTATTCCTTCAACGTCCCCTCGGTCCGCGCGAGCGGCGCGATCACGGTCGAGCGCGGGAACAAGAAGACCGTGACGGCGACCTTCAGCCGTACCGGCGGCATGTGCCCGCGCTGCGAGGGCATGGGACAGGTCTCCGACATCGACCTCACCCAGCTCTTCGACGAGACCAAGACCCTCGCCGAGGGGGCGATCACGGTCCCGGGCTTCAGCGCCGACGGCTGGTACGGGCGGATCTTCTCGGCCGTGGTGCCGGGCGACGTGCCCATCGCCAGGTTCACCAAGAAGCAGCGCGAGGAGTTCCTGTACGGCGAGGCCCGCAGGATCAAGGTCGACAACATCAACCTGACCTACGAGGGGCTCGTCCCCCGGATCCAGAAGTCGATGCTCTCCAAGGACGTCGACTCCCTGCAGCCGCACGTCCGCGCGTTCGTCGAGCGGGCGGTGACGTTCACGGCCTGCCCCGAGTGCGGCGGCACCCGGCTGTCCGAGGCGGCCCGGTCGTCGAAGATCAAGGGGATCAACATCGCGGACGCCTGCGCGATGCAGATCAGCGACCTGGCCGACTGGGTGCGCGCCCTCGACGAGCCGTCCGTGGCGCCGCTGCTGGCGGCGCTGCGGGGCACCCTCGACTCGTTCGTGGAGATCGGCCTCGGCTACCTGTCGCTGGACCGGCCCACGGGGACGCTCTCGGGCGGCGAGGCGCAGCGCACCAAGATGATCCGGCACCTCGGGTCGTCGCTGACCGACGTCACCTACGTCTTCGACGAGCCCACGACGGGCCTGCACCCGCACGACATCGCGCGGATGAACGACCTGCTGCTGCGGCTGCGGGACAAGGGCAACACGGTGCTCGTCGTGGAGCACAAGCCGGAGGCGATCGCGATCGCCGACCACGTCGTCGACCTCGGCCCCGGCGCCGGCACGGCGGGCGGCACCGTCTGCTTCGAGGGCACCGTCGCGGGCCTGCGGGCCAGTGGCACCATCACCGGTCGCCATCTCGACGACCGGGCCGCCCTGAAGAAGACGGTGCGCACGCCCATCGGCAGGCTCGCGATCCGCGGCGCGACGAAGCACAACCTGCGCGACGTCGACGTCGACATCCCGCTCGGGGTGCTCGTCGTCGTCACCGGCGTCGCCGGCTCCGGGAAGAGCTCGCTCGTGCACGGCTCGCTGCCGCATCTGTCGGGCCCGGCCGGCGCGAACGTGGTGTCGATCGACCAGGGCGCGATCCGCGGCTCCCGCCGGAGCAACCCGGCGACCTACACCGGGCTGCTCGACCCGGTCCGCAAGGCGTTCGCGAAGGCCAACGGCGTGAAGCCGGCACTGTTCAGCGCCAACTCCGAGGGCGCCTGCCCCACCTGCAACGGCGCGGGCGTCATCTACACCGACCTGGCGATGATGGCCGGCGTCGCCACCACCTGCGAGGACTGCGAGGGCAGGAGGTTCGACGCCTCGGTCCTCGAATACCGTCTCGGCGGCCGCGACATCAGCGAGGTGCTCGCGATGTCGGTGGCCGAGGCCGGGGAGTTCTTCGGCGCCGGCGAGGCACGCACGCCGGCCGCGCACGCCGTCCTCGGCCGGCTCGCCGACGTCGGGCTCGGCTACCTCACCCTCGGCCAGCCGCTCACCACGCTGTCCGGCGGCGAGCGGCAGCGCCTCAAGCTCGCCACCCAGATGGGCGAGAAGGGCGGCGTCTACGTCCTCGACGAGCCGACCACCGGCCTGCACCTCGCCGACGTCGAACAGCTGCTCGGCCTGCTCGACCGGCTGGTCGACGCCGGCAAGTCGGTCATCGTCGTCGAGCACCACCAAGCGGTCATGGCGCACGCCGACTGGATCATCGACCTCGGCCCCGGCGCCGGCCACGACGGCGGCCGGATCGTCTTCGAGGGCACCCCCGCCGACCTCGTCGCCGCGCGCAGCACCCTCACCGGCGAGCACCTGGCGGCCTACGTCGGCGCCTGAGTACCTGCTGCTGGCGCGGGCCGCCGTTGGGCCATTCGGCGGATGACGGCGGCGCGGGCCGTTACCGTCGGAGTATCGGCGCCCTCCAACGCCCGGACAGGGGACGAAACCTCCCACGCCAACACACCTTAGGTTAGCCTTCCTTTATCGGTCAGACCGATAGGAGGAGGGTGTCGTGGCAGGGATCCGGCAGGAGATCCGCCGCATCACGCGAACCGGATCCGCTCGGCTCGCCTGCGTCGTCAGCGTCGAGTCCGTGACCGTCGTGTCCCCCGGCTTCGCCAGGGTCACCGTTCGCGGCGACGGGCTCGACGCGTACCGCGACGTCATGCCCGCCGACGCGTTCAAGGCGATGCTCCCCCCGGACGCGCGGTCAACCGTCGACGGCGTCGAATGGGACGCGAACGGCCTGCCCCGGTGGCCGTCCACGGGCCGCGCGCCGCTTCCCCGGGCGTTCACCGTCCGCCGGTTCGATCCCGCCGCCCGGCGCATCGAGTTCGACGCCATGCTGCACGCCGGTGGACTCGTCCGGTCCTGGCTGGACCGGGCAAGGCCGGGCGCGACCATCGGCCTCATCGGGATGCGGCGGGACTTCTACGCCGGGGACGGGGTGACCCGCCATGTGATCGCCGCCGACTCGAGCGCGCTGCCCGCGGTGGCGGCCATCGTCGAGTCCCTGGACCCGGGCGTCCGGGCGACGGTCTACCTCGCGGTCGACCACGACGCCGACCTGGCGCTCGTGCCCGCGCGCGACGGCGTCGAGGTCGTTCGGGTGGCCGGCGGTTCGCCCGCCGGCGCGGGCTCACCGCTGGAGAAGGCGCTGCGCGAGCGTGAGCGCCCGGGCGGGCGCGTCCAGGCCTGGCTCGCCGCCGAGGCCGGCGTGGTCCGGGCGCTGCGCCGGTGGGCCCTGGCGGATCTCGCCGTCTCGATCGACGACCTGCATGCCACCGCCTACTGGAAGGCCGGCCTGGACAGCGACGCCCGCGACGGGGCCGACCTCGTGCGCTACGGGTCCGAGCTGGCGGCCGGCGGCGACCCGACGGACCCGGGACTCCGCGAGCGCGTCGAGCTCGAGGTCTGAGCCGCGCGGCCCGGTCCGGCCGAGCAAGGCGCCAGATCGGGCCGCGGGATCCGCGCGACGCAGGCAGGGCAGCCGTATCCCGACCGGGCATCGATCTTCTGGACATCGTCCGGGTCCGGCTCCGAGGTGGCATCTCCTCCCGGACGCCCAGCGCGCCGAGGCGCGCGAATGGTACCGCTACCACCCGAAAGATGACGCCGAGGTTTGGTTAAGTTAACCTAAGGCAACTCGGCTGGTTTCGGGAGGTGTGGTGAAGATCGGTTTTGTCGGACTCGGCACGATGGGACGCCCCATGGCCAGGCGGCTGCTGGCCGCGGGCCACGAGCTGGCGTGCGCGTCCCGGTCCCCCGGGCCCGTGCGCGAGCTCGCCGCCCTCGGGGCACAACCCCTGCCGACCGCCGCCGACGTCGTGGCGCGATCCGAGATCACTTTCCTGTGCCTGCCGGACGACGAGGCGGTCCGCTCGGTCGTCAGGGAATGCCTGCCGGTCGTGCGCGGCCGCGTGATCGTCGACCACTCGACAGTCGGCCCCGCCACCGAGACGCAACTGGGCGAACTCGTGCGGGAGGCGGGCGGCCACTACCTCGACGCACCCGTCTCGGGCGGGCCGCAGGGCGCCGAGGCCGGCACGCTGGCCGTCATGGTCGGCGGCGACCCGGACGTCTTCGAGACGGCGCGCCCGGTCATCGACGCCTACGCCGGCTACCTCGCCCTCGCGGGCGACGTCGGCGCCGGCCAGGTCGTCAAGCTCTGCAACCAGGTGCTGGTGTGCGCCCAGCTGCTCACGCTCGCCGAATGCGCCGAGCTGGCCCAGTCCTCCGGAGTGGACCCCCAGGCGCTGCACGACGCGCTCGCCCACTCCACCGGCGACAGCTTCATCGCGCGCTCCCGGTTCCCCGTGCCGGGGGTGGCGCCGCACAGCCCGGCCTCCAACGACTGGCGGCCGGACTTCACGACGGCGCTGATGCACAAGGACATCGACCTCGCCTGGGCCCACGGCAACCGGGTCGGCGCCCCGCCGCTCTCGGCACTGCGCGTCCTCGACCTGCTCGCCCAGAACATCCGGTCCGGCAACGCCGGGCTCGACTTCTCCTCCTTCGCCACGCTGGTGCCGGACCGCCCCCGGCAGGAGACGCGCTGACCGTCACCGACTGCCGCTGATCGCCGCTTCCCCCCGGGACACGGGATCACCGTGGGCGCCTGCCCACGGCACCAGCCGGCCCGCCCCGGCCCAGGAGGCCGAGGCCGCACCACCGCCGCCTCCCGGCCACCGCGGCCGGCCGCGGCCACCCGGAGTCCGATCCTCACGGAGGTCATCAACCATGCCCGCGCAATCCGCGCCCGCCGCGACGGCGGCCACCGAGTCCGACGAGGACAATCTCCTGCCACGGCTGCGGGTAGCGGGCCTCTCCCCCCAGGTCCTCGCGGTCCCGGCGCCGCCGCTGCCGACGATGCCGGCGCCGTTCGACCTGCGGCTCGCCGACCCCGACGCCGACGCCGAGCTGGTGTCGGAATGGATGAGCCACGACCTGCTGATCCACACCTGGAACTCCGCCTGGCCGGCCGAGCGCTGGCGGCGCTACATCCGGGCGCAGCTGGACAGTGACTTCTCCCGTCCGCTGATGCTGAGCTACGAGGGCACCACGGTCGGCTACCTGGAGCTGTACCGGGCGTCCCGGGACACGATCTCCACCTTCTACGCCGCCGACCCCTGGGACCTAGGCCTGCATGCCGCGGTCGTGGTGCGCTCGGCCATGCCCGCCAGCGGCGTCGCCGACGGCCTGCGCGGCCTCGTGGAGGGCGCGTTCCGCGCGGAGGCCCGCTGCCGCCGGGTCATGTTCGAGCCCGACCACCGCAACACCCCCGCCCGGCTGGTCTGCGAGCGGGCCGGCTGCCAGCAGCTGGGCATGCACCACATGCCCACCCGCAAGATCGCGCTGTACGCCTTGCCGCGCGACCCGAACGACGCACCGCCCGCCTACCAGAGCCTCGAGGCCTCCGCGCCCGCCGGCTGACCGTGTTCCTGCCCGCCGGCCCGCCGCGCCGCGTCATCCCGCGAGACGGCCGGAAGGCGGGCAGGAACCGGGCGGGCGGCGCCCCGGGGCCGCGCGCTCGCCTGGTCACCGCCGCGCGGGAGCCACCTCACGAACGCCCGTCCACCACCGCCGTACCCAGACAACGTGACCAGCTGACTTCGCGGAGCCGGAGGCCGAAAAGGCATGGGGAACGACACCGACCGCAGGCTCGCCCTGCTGCGACGAACCATTGCCGAACGCGGCCTCACCCGCCAGGAGCCGGCCGCCGCGCCGCCCCCGCGCCGGGGCGGCGACGCCCGCTACCCCCTGTCGTCCGGCCAGCGCCGCATGTGGTTCCTGTACCAGGTCGACACCGACCGCGCCGACCTGAACGTCGGCGTGGCCATGCGGCTGTCCGGCCCGCTGGACCAGGACCGGCTGGCCCGCGCGGCGACCGCCGTGGCCGACCGCCACGAGATCCTGCGCACCACCTATCACGTGGACGCCGACGGCCTCCCCTACCAGGTCGTCCACGTCGAGCCGGCGCTCCGGCTCGCCGCCGACGACCTGCGCCCGCTGCCGCCGGACGGCCAGGACCAGCGCGTGCACGCGCTCGCCGCGGACGAGTTCGCCCGCCCGTTCGACCTGACCCGCGACGCGCCGCTGCGGCTGACCCTGCTGCGCACCGGCGACGACGAGCATGTCCTGCTGCTGGTCGCGCACCACATCGCGTGGGACGACGACTGCTGGGAGCCGTTCTTCGCCGACCTCTCCCAGGCGTACCAGGCGGGCGCCGCCGACCCGGCCCCGCCCGCGCAGTACCTCGACCTGCAGGTCCTCGGCCCGTCGGCGCGCCCCGGTGGCGAGGCCGACGCCGCGGACCTCGCCTACTGGCGGGACGCGCTCGCGGGGTCGATCGAGCCCCTCGAGCTGCCCGGCGCGCACGGCGCGCCGGCCCCCACCGGCACGATCGGCTCCTCCGGAGCGAGCGGGCACAGTCAGGTGGGCCTGCCCGCCGAGGTCGCCGCCGAGATCCGCTCGCTGGCCCGGTCGCTGCGGGCCAGCCCGTTCGCCGTGCTGACCGCCGGGTTCGCCGCCCTGATGCACCGCGCCACCGGCGCCGGCGACCTGGTCGTCGTCACGCCGGTCGTCGACCGGCCCGGCCGGCACGCGGCGGGCGCGCTCGGGTACTTCGGCAACACGCTGCCCCTGCGCGTCCAGGTCACGTCGCCCGCTTCCTTCCAGGCGCTCGTCGAGCACACCCGCGACGTGTGCGCCGGGGCCTTCGCCCATCAGGGCGTCGGCCTGGAGCGCATCGTCGCCGAGGCGCTCGCCGACCGGGGCGACGGCCTGGACACGCTGGCCCGCGTCGGGTTCGGCGCGCGCTCCGGCGCGTGGACGGGGCTCGCCGTACCCGGCCTGCGCTCCGAGCGGCTCGACCTGCACGGCGCCGTCGCGCAGCTGCCGTTCGAGGTGATGGCGCAGCCGACCGCCGACGACTCCTGGCTGCTGGAGGCGACCTACCAGGCCGACGTCGTGTCCGGCCCGGTGGCCGGCCTGCTGCTCGAGCAGCTCGTCGTCCTGCTCACCGCGGCGGTCCGCCACCCGGACACCCCCGTCGGCGACCTGCCGGTGCTGAGCGATCGGCGCCGCGCCGAGCTCGTCGGCTTCTCGACCGGCCGGCCCGGCACGCTCGTGGCGCCGACGCTGCCGGACTTCGTCGCCCGGCAGGCCCGGCGCACCCCGGACTCTCCGGCCGTGGTGACCTCCGAGGGCACCCTGACCTACGCCGAGCTGACCGCGCGCGCCTACCGGCTCGCGCACCGGCTGATCCGCCAGGGCATCGGCACCGAGGACCTCGTGGCGCTGCGCTACCCGCGCGGCCTGGACATGGTGGTCGCGACGCTCGGCGTCGTCGCCAGCGGCGCCGCCTACCTCCCCGTCGATCCCGAGTATCCGGCGGACCGGATCGAGTACATGCTGGCCGACGCCCAGCCTCGCCTCGTCCTGGACGGGCCGCTGGACCTCGACCCGCTGGACCTCGACGGCCCGGCGGACCTGGACGACCCGCCGCTGCCCGACACCGAGCCCACGGACGCCGACCGGGTCAGGCCGCTGCTGCCGGACAACACGGCGTACGTCATCTACACCTCGGGCTCGACGGGCGCCCCCAAGGGAGTGCCCGTCTCGCACGCGGCGATCTGCGGCCACCTGTCGTGGCTCGCCGAGGAGTACCCGGTCGGGGCCGACGACGCGCTGCTGCAGGTGGCCTCGCCCAGCTTCGACGTGTCGGTCGGCGAGCTGTTCGGGCCGCTGTGCGTCGGCGCGCGCCTCGTCATCCCGCGCCCCGGCGGCCTGCAGGACCTGCCGTACCTGACCGCGCTACTCAACGAGGAGCGCATCAGCTGGATGCACTTCGTCCCCTCGCTGCTCGACCTGTTCCTGAGCCTGCCAGGCACGGCGGACTGGAAGTCGCTGCGCCTGGTTCCCATCGGCGGCGAGGCGCTGTCCGGCGAGCTCGCCGACCGGTTCCGGCGCACGTTCGACGCCAGCCTGCACAACTTCTACGGCCCCACCGAGACGACGCTCGCCGCGACCCGCTACATCGTGGACGCGGCGCAGGGCACCCGCACCGTGCCGATCGGCTCCCCCAAGGGCGACACCCAGGTCTACGTCCTCGACGACCGGCTGCGGCTGGTGCCGCCCGGCACGGTCGGGGAGATCTACATCGGCGGCGGCCAGCTGGCCCGCGGCTACCTGCGCCGGCCCGGCCTGACCGCGTCCCGGTTCGTCGCCGACCCGGTCCGGCCGGGCGGCGGCCGGGTGTACCGCACCGGCGACCTGGGCCGCTGGAACGCCGACGGCGAGCTGGAGTTCGTCGGCCGCGCCGACGAGCAGGTGAAGATCCGCGGGTTCCGGGTGGAGCTGGGCGAGATCGGGGCCGTCCTCGCCCGCCACCCCGAGGTGCGCCAGTGCGTCGTCGTCGCCACCACGGCCGAGCGGCTGGGGACCGTCCTCGTCGCCTACGTGGTGCCCGAAAGCCACCGGTCCGCCGAGCGCTGGCAGCGCGAGTGGGCCGGCCCCGACGGGCTGGAGGGGCAGCTGCGCGACCATCTCGCCCGCGCGCTGCCCGCCCACATGGTGCCGACCGCGTTCGTCCGGGTCGGCCAGATCCCCGTCACGGCCAACGGCAAGGTCGACCGGGCGGCCCTGCCCGCCCCGGACCTGGACACGCGCCGGCCCGACCGTGAGCCGTCGACGGCGACCGAGCGGCTCATGTGCGCCGCCTTCGCCGAGACGCTCGGCCGCGACCAGGTGGGCGTGGACGCCGGATTCTTCGAGCTCGGCGGGCATTCGCTGCTGGCCACCTCGCTCCTGTCCGCGGTCGAGACCCGCATCGGCGTGCGGCTACGGCTCGCCGACGCGTTCGAGGCGCCCACCCCGGCCGGCCTCGCCGCGCTCGTCGACGCCCGGCTGGCCGGCGCCGCCCCGGACCGCCCCGAGCTGCCGCGGATCGTCGCCCGCCCCGACCGCCCCGAGCGGCCGCCGCTGTCGTTCGCCCAGCTGCGCCAGTGGGTCGGCTACCGGGTCGACGGGCCGCGCAGCACCTACAACATCCCGTTCGCCGCCAGGATCGAGGGCGAGCTCGACGTCGCCGCCCTCGGCGCGGCGCTGGGCGACCTGACCGACCGGCACGAGGTGCTGCGCACCAGCTACCCGGACGTCGACGGCGTGCCCCACCAGGAGATCTGGCCGGCGTTCCGGCCGGACCTGTCGGTCGTCGACCTGGCAGGGGAGCCGGACCCGGAGGCCGCGGCGCGGACCCGGCTGGCGGGTCTCGCCGGGCACCTGTTCGACCTCGCCGCCGCGCCGCCGATCCAGGCGACCGTGCTGCGGGTGGGTCCCCGGCTGCACTGGCTGTCCGTGGTGGTCCACCACATCGCGGCCGACGAGTGGTCGGCGCCCGTGCTGTTCCAGGACATGATCACCGCCTACCGGGCCCGGCTCGGCGGCGCGGCCCCGGGCTGGGACCCGCTGCCCGTCCAGTACGCCGACTACGCCCTCTGGCAGCGCGACCTGTTCACCCCGCGCGCCCCCGAGACGCACTCGGACGACCCGGCGCGGCCGCTCGCGGCGCCGGACGGCGAGCCCCAGCTCGACACCGAGCAGGCCGCGTTCTGGAGCAGGACCCTGGCCGACCTGCCCGAGGACACCGCCGTGGGCCGCGACCGGCCCCGTCCCCGGGTCCAGTCCGACCAGGGCGACACCGTCCCGCTGCGGGTACCGCCGGCGCTGCGCCAGCGGCTCGCCGCGCTCGCCCGGGAGACCGACGCGACCGAGTTCATGGTGCTGCAGACCGCCGTGGCGCTCACCCTGCACGCGCTCGGCGCCGGCACCGACATCCCGCTGGGCACGCCGGTCGCCGGCCGCACCCGCCCGGAGGTCGGCCAGACCGTCGGCATGTTCGTCAACACCCTGGTGCTGCGCAACGACCTGTCGGGCGCGCCGACCGGGCGGGAGCTGCTGCGGCGGACCCGCGCGCTGGCGCTCGACGCCCTCGCCCACCAGGACCTGCCGTTCGAGCGGCTGGTGGACGTGCTCAACCCGGCCCGCACCACGGCCCGCCACCCGCTGTTCCAGGTCCTGGTGCACCTGCGCGAGTCCGGGCTGCTCAGCGCGGCACTGGACGAGCGCGGCGCTACGCTGCGCACCGAGGCACCCACCGAGACCACGGCCAAGTTCGACCTGACGTTCGACTTCTACGCCGACGGCGACGGCTTCGGCGGCGGGATCAACTACCGGGTCGAGCTCTACGACCGGGCCACCGCGCAGACCATGGCCGACCGCCTGCTGCGGGTGCTCGACGCGCTCGCGACGGCCCCCGACAGCCCGCTGCCCGCGATCGACGTGCTGTCCGCGGACGAACGCGCCGCCGTGGTGGAGACGTGGAGCTGGCCCGACCCCGAGCCCGGCCCGACCCCCGAGCCCTTCCCGGCGACCGTGGCCGAGCTGCTCGCGCGGGCCCGCCGCGACGCGCCCACCGACCGGCTGGTGCGGTGCGGCGCGGCGACGATCGACCACGCGACGCTGCACGAGCACGCTGACCGGCTGGCCGGTCACCTGCGCGCGCTCGGCGCGGGCCCGGACGCCTTCGTCGCGGTGGCGCTCCCACGCACGCTCGACATGCTCGTGGCGCTGGTCGCCGTGATGAAGGCCGGCGCGGCCTTCCTGCCGCTCGACCTGCGGCTGCCCACCGAGCGGCTCGCCTTCATGCTCGCCGACGCGCGGCCCGTCTGCGTGCTCACCACCGAGGCGGTCGCCGCCCAGCTACCCCCGCCCGGCGGCGAAGCCGACGGCCACGGCTCAGTCGGCGGCGAAACCGACGGCCAGGTTCAGGCCGGCCGCGAGGCCGACGGCGCCGCCCCCGCTTCCCACTCGCCCCACGTGCTGCTCGACGACCCGGCCACCCAGGCCGCCATCGCCGCCGCCGGCCCGCCGCCGGCCGAGCTCGGCCTGCGCGGCGACCACGCCGCCTACCTGCTGTTCACGTCCGGGTCGACCGGCGTGCCCAAGGGGGTCGTCGGCACCCAGCGCGCCATGGCCAACCGGCTCGCCTGGCAGCCCGGGCGCTACCCCGTCGACGACCCGGACGTCCGGCTCGCGCAGGGCGCGCTGAGCTTCCTCGACGGCCCGCTGGAACTGCTCGCAGCCGTCGCGGCCGGCGCGGAGATCCTGCTCGCCGACGACGAGCAGGCCCGCGACCTGTCGGCCCTGGCCGAACTCCTGCGGGCGCACCCGGTCGGCCAGGTGACGATGGTGGCGAGCGCCGTCAGCGCCCTCGTCGACACGGCGCCCGACGCCGTCGACTCGGTGCGCCGCTGGGTGTGCAGCGGCGAGCCGCTGCTCGACCCGCTGCTCGACCGGCTCGGCGCCGCCGCGCCCGACTGCCACCTGGTCAACTCCTACGGGGCGACCGAGACGGCCGGCGCCATGGTGCGCGCGACCGTCGAGCCGGGCCGGCTCGCCGCCGGCCGGCCGGTGCCAGGTGTGCGGATCGTCGTGGTCGACGAGGTGCTGCGCCCCGTGCCGCCGGGCACCGTCGGCGAGATCTGCGTGTCCGGCGCGCAGCTCGCCCGCGGGTACTGGCGCCGCCCCGGCCTGACCGCCAGCCGGTTCGTCGCGGACCCGTTCGCCACCGAACCGGGCGGGCGCCTCTACCTCACCGGCGACCGCGGCTGGTGGGACGCCGACGGGCGGCTGCGCTTCGCCGGCCGGGCCGACCACCAGGTCAAGCTGCGCGGCTTCCGGATCGAGCTCGGCGAGGTGGAGGCGGCGCTTCGGGCCGTTCCCGGCGTCAGCGCCGCCGCCGCGCGCCTGCATCCGCTGCACGGCGCGGACGCCATCGTCGGCTACGTCGTGCGCGGCACCGCCGACACAGAGACCGCTGAGGACGGCACGGCCAGCGGACTGGACGACCGCGCGTTCGCGGACCTGGTCCGGGCGCGGGTGGCCGACCGGCTGCCCAGCTACGCGGTCCCCGCGGTCGTCGTCGTCCTGGCGGACCTGCCGCTGACCGGATCCGGCAAGATCAACCGACCGGCCCTGCCGGCGCCGGACCTGGCCACGACCGCGGTCGCCGACGAGCTGACCACCGACACCGAGCGGGCCCTCGCCGCGATCCTGGCCGAGGTGCTCGGCGTGCCCCAGGTCGGGCGTTCGGACCGGTTCTTCGCCCTCGGCGGCGACAGCATCGTCTCCATCCAGGTGTCCGCCAAGGCGCGGGAGGCGGGCCTGCCGCTCGAGCCCAGGCTGCTGTTCGAGCACGACACGGTCGCCGCGGTCGCCGCCGCGATCGACGAGGCCCGCGCCGACGCCGACGCCGACGCGGACCGCGACGGCGAACCGGGCGGCGCGGACCGCGACGGGACGGACAGCTGGCTGGCCCCCGAGACCGACCCGATGAGCGCGTCCGGACTGGGCGCGACCGACCTCGCCGCGCTCGAGCGCGCCTGGAGGACCCGATGAGCACCACCGACGCGCCGGGCCGGCGCATCGTCGACGTCCTCGCGCTGACCCCGCTGCAGACCGGGCTGTACGCGCTCGCGCAGGCACGCGAGCCGGGCGCCGTCGACCCATACACCATCCAGTTCGTCGCCGACATCGACGGCCCGCTCGACGTCGACCTGCTGCGGCGCGCCACGGTGGGGCTGCTGGACCGGCACCCGAACCTGCGGGTGTCGTTCTGGGACCGCGACCTGCCGCACCCGGTGCAGATCGTCCCGGACCGCGCCGCGCCGGCCTGGCGGGAGGTGGTCTGCGCCCGCACCGAGCTCGACGCACTGGCCGACCGGGAGCGGCGCGTCCCGTTCGACCTCGCCGCCGGCCCGGCGATGCGTTTCGCCCTCGCCAGGACCGAGCCCGGCCATCACCGGCTGATCGGGACGGTGCACCACATCGTCGTCGACGGCTGGTCGGTGCCGACGATGCTGCGCGACCTGGTCGCCGGCTACCTCGGCGGCGGCCGGACCGACCACCTGCCCCCGGTCCGGCCGTACCGCGACTACGTGGCCTGGCTCGGCCGCCAGGACCCCGCCCAGACGCGGGCCGCCTGGCGGGACTACCTCGCGGGTCTCGCCGAGCCGTCGATCCTGGCCCCCGGCCGGCGCGGGACGGCCGCCGCGCTGCCGGTCTCGGTCGAGGTCGGCCTGGACGCCGCCGACACCGCCCGGCTGACCGGCTGGGCGCGCGAGCGCGGGCTCACCGTCAACACGCTCACCCAGTTCGCCTGGGCGGTGCTGCTCGGCCGGCTCACCGACCGCCGCGACGTGGTGTTCGGGGCGACCGTCGCGGGCCGCCCCGAGCAGCTCACCGGCGTGGAGGACATGGTCGGCCTGTTCATCAACACGGTGCCGGTCCGGGCCCGGCTGGACACCGCCGCCACCGTCGCGTCCGGCTGCGCCGACCTGCAGCGCCGGGTGGTCGCCATGCGGTCGCACGGCGGGGTCGGGCTCGCCGCCCTGCAAAGGCTGTCTGGCCATCCCGAGCTGTTCGACACCCTGATGGTGTTCCAGAACGCGCCGCGCGGGTCGATGGCCGACGTGATCCACGCCCCGGACGGCGTCGTGTTCACGCCGCTGCGGCTGGACAGCCTCACCCACTACCCGCTCACGCTGGTGCCCTACATCACCGAGGGCGAGCTGCGCGTCGTGCTGGAGCACCGCGCCGACCTGCTGCCCACCGTCGACCCGGGCGAGCTCGGCGCCCGGCTGCTGGGGGTGCTGCGCACCCTGCCCAGCCACGCCGACGCCGACCCGGACACGCTCGACATCCTCCTGCCCGGCGAGCGCGCCACACTGCTCGCCCCGGCGGCGCCTCCCCGGCTTCCGGACGCCGGGGAGGCGACCGCGCCGGACGCGGCCATCGCGGACGCGACCGCGCCGGACACGGACACGGACACGGACACGGACACGGCGGACGCGATCACGCCGGGCGAGGCCGCGCCACACACGGCCACCCCGGACGCGGCCGCGGCGGGGCGCGCGCAGCCGCGGACCGTCGCCGACCTGTTCTGGCGGCACGTCCGGGAAACGCCGGCGGCGCTGGCCATGACCTGGTCCACGGACTCCCCGGTCAGCGCCGACCTGGGTGCCGAGCCCGGCCGGGGGGGGGGCGCCCGCCGGGGCGGCCGCCCCCCCCCGCGCGCCCCCCCCCGGGTGGCGCGCGGGCGGGG